>CAYMOE010000003.1:0-198473 GCA_964391985.1 uncultured Pirellulales bacterium | reverse complement strand
GCGGGTGTAGCTTAATGGTAAAGCTCCAGCCTTCCAAGCTGGTCACGTGGGTTCGATTCCCATCACCCGCTTATTTTTTTATGATATTTTTGAACATCACTTTTTAAAACAATCCAAAATCAGTCACAAGCCGCTTTTTAAAACAAGACCAGCGATATTCTCGGAACTTCTTTGATTTTCGACCAAGTAAAAAAACGTCCTATAAGAAATTTTTTAAGAAAAATGGAAAATTTTAGAGAATAGTGTTGACTTGTGGGAGAAAATGGTAATAATTGGGGCATAATGGTTATGCAGTGGGATTGAATCCATGCTTTTATTAACAGGTGAATATCAACACGTCTTAGACGACAAAAGCCGAGTGCTTGTTTCGAACAAACTCCGCAGCCAGATTGATGTTGATGAACATGGAAGCAATTTCTACTTAGTTCTCGGAGCCAACGGAATACTTTGTCTTTACCCTGAAAAATATTTCGAGCAGATAGTTCTCGCGATGGCTCCTCAGCCAAGCCCCGCAGATGAGACGGTTGCTTTTGAACGAATGGCGTTTGCTTTGGCAAGTAAAGTCGAGCTGGATAATCAGGGCCGTCTGCTTATAAATGAAAAACTCAAAAGCAGGGCGGGTCTTAGCAATAATATTACTCTTGTCGGCGTAAGAGACCACATCGAACTATGGAATAGTCAGACGTGGGAAAAATATCTTGAGGCTCATATGCCTCAATATCAAAAACAGATGTCAGAGGCACGAAAAACAGTGCTTCAAAAACAAAGTCAGGAAATATAGTTCTATGAATGGAGGCATAGTGGAAATGTGTGCGAGTGAGTTTCAAATTATAAAAGACGCAGTTACCCGTCGCAGGGAAGTTGACGAACAAACTTTATCTGCCGCAGCGATACTTCAGGATCGTCTTGAGCGAGTCAGGAGTCTTGGAGGTAAATTCGGCTCGGTTGGATTCTCTTCCGATATGAAAAAATTGTTACGGCATAGAGGTCTGGTAACTGTCGGCTGAAACTTGTTCGCACTATCTCTAATTTTTTGGCGGAGTTCGATATTTGCGGTGAATCAATTGAAAATCTGCCGGTAGAACATATACCGGTTTTGGCGGATATCTTAGCCGAGCGGATAAGCTTGCCCCGGGACGGGGTGATGGTCGATGCGACCGTTGGACATGGAGGTCATAGTTTGCTGTTCGGCCGAACATTGGGCCCTGAGGGCACGATTCTCGGCCTGGACCTTGACGAAAAATCAATCTCAAGGGCCCAATCTTTCCTGAAAGACCTCACATGCAGGGTGATTTTGGAACAATGCAATTTTACCGAAATCGACCAAAAAATTTCCGAAAACAGTCTTAAAAAAGTTAATTTTGTGCTGGCGGATTTGGGTTTATGTTCGAGACAGCTGGAGGATTCTGAAAAAGGTTTAAGTTTTCTTAAAGATATGCCTCTTGACATGAGAATTGACAGAAGAATTCAGACCACAGCTGCCGACATAATTAATAGAGCTGATGAAAAATCATTGGCGGATTTAATTTATAAATTTGGGCAGGATAGAGCTTCTCGCCGTATCGCAAGGTTTATCGTAAAACAAAGGCAAACTGAACCGATACGTACGACCGCTCAACTGGCAAATATTGTCAGCAGGGCTCTTTACAGGCCTAAAAACAAAAAAAGAGAACGAATACATCCGGCTACAAGGACTTTTCAGGCTCTAAGAATCGCAGTCAACGATGAGCTTGGAAATCTCGAAAGACTGCTTGAAGTTGTGCCGGATTTACTGAGCGGCGGCGGATATTTTGCTGTAATAAGTTTTCACAGCCTCGAAGACAGGCTGGTGAAGTTTGATTTTAAGAATAATGAAAAGGCCGGTAAATATGAGATTTTGACAAAAAAACCCATATCGCCGACCGATGAAGAAATAGAACGTAACCCAAGGGCCAGAAGCGCTAAGCTGCGGATAGCCCGCAAGATAGTTGATAATTGAGAATGGAGTTTCAACGATGACCTCTGACGCAAAAGTAGGATTGCTTTTGGGACTCGCCTTTATTTTTATAATCGCTTTTATCATCAACGGGCTTCCGAGTTTCAAGCATCAGCCCGATAATAACGAATTGACGCGAAATATGGCCAAGCCTCATCAAAGTCCTCCGGGGATTGGTACTACCGCGCGAAGAGTTAATCGTGAAGTAATCGAGCGTATCGAACCGGTTGTTCAAACTCCTGCAGCAAGCCCTGTAATTATTCAGCCCCAGCCGGCTGCTGCCGAACAGCAGGTTAGGTTTCAAACCGAATTGCCCGGAACGGTAACTTCGAACAATCTAAGCGAACTGTCCTCTAATTTTCAGCAGCCATCCGAACCTGCGTTGCTTGTCCAGACCGAACCTGTGCAGGCTGCTGAAAGAATCATCAAACCGCGCGACAGAGAAAATCCCCAGCCTGCTACGTATATAGTTAAAGAAGGGGATAATCTTGCTGATATTGCCAAAAGTGTCTATGGCCCCGAAGAAGGCAACAGGCGTGTAAATGTAGATAGAATTTTTCAGGCGAATCGCAGTGTTTTACGCTCACCTGACCAGATATATGTCGGGCAGAAGCTGACAATTCCTCCGTTAACTTCTTCGCCTGAGCAGACTGCAAGCGTTCTTCCTGCGGATAAATTTCAGCCTGTTTCGTCGGTTGCAAGGGCAAATCTTATAACACCGCCCGTCTCGCAGGATTCGATAAGATTTTATGTAGTCAAAGAAGGCGACCATCTTTGGAAAATATCTTCAGAGCAGCTTGGAAACGGCACCCGGTACACTGAAATATCGAAACTTAATAAAGATGTTCTCAAAGACGAGGATAAACTTGTTGTGGGAATGCGTTTGAGACTTCCGGCAAGATAGAATTGAGTATGAATCGCATTAAGTTTGTATTTATAATTTTTTTTGTTACAGCTTCAATGGTTTTTGCTGTGTATATTCGCATAAGAACCGACCAATTCTTTTATAAATTCACTCGAGTTACTACAGAGCATAATCGATTGAAGCAGCAGTTATGGCGTAAACAACTGCAGCTTGAAAGTCAGCTAAATCCGGCTGTGATAACTTCGCATATGGCGAAATAATTATCGGTGCCGGATAGTAAAACTGTTTTTTAAATCGGGAGATAATTTTGAAGAGAGTCCGCCTCGCCATAATTATTTGTGTCTTGCTTCTGCTGGCATTCGGCAGTTTGGCAGTGCGGTGTTTCCATCTTCAGTATTTCAAAAATGCGGATTATGTCGCTGTTGCAGCCAGACAGCAGCACAAATGGAGTGTCCAGAAACCTCAGCGCGGAGCCATTCTCGATTCTAAAGGAAGATTATTGGCCGCCAGCAACCGATTGCAGACGATATTTGCCGAACCAAGAAGAATAAACGAGCCTGAACGCGTAGCAGAATCTCTTTCTGCGGTTCTCGATATCGAGGCTGAAGAAATCTATAACCGTATTACTCAAAGCAGAAATCCCGGTTTTGCAAGATTAAAAATAGACGCTCCTTTAGACCAGTGCGCAGCGGCACGCCGTATCGACAGGGGTATCGGAGTTCAGGATCAGTGGCAAAGAAATTATCCGATGTCGCGGCTGTTCAGCCATGTGGTAGGTTTTTCCGGAGCCGACGATGTCGGCTTGACCGGAATAGAACTTTACTATGACGACAAACTTTCAGGAACCCCCGGAAGGGATTATTTTTTTGCGGATAAATTCCGCCGTTCTATACGCCTGCTGAAAAACTCCGATGAGGTACGTGACGGTTATAGCGTTATTCTTACATTAGACGCGGCAATTCAGCATTTTGTGCGTACCGAGCTTGAAAAAAGGTTTCTCGAATTCGAAGCCGAATCTGCGGTTGCAATAGTCGCCCGGCCTCAGACAGGAGAAATACTTGCGATGGTTTCTCTGCCTGATTTTGACCCTGAAGACCGTAATTGCGACCCGAATTTTTTCCGTAATCGGGCTCTTAGCGATCAATACGAACCGGGAAGTATGATTAAACCTATTGCTGCGGCTATCGGACTCGATGCCGGAGTGATTAACAGACAGGAAAAAATATTCTGCGAAAACGGCCATTATAGCGGCAGAGGATTCGGCAGAATCGGGGAATACGATTATCACAAGTACGGCAATCTGACTGTGCGTGAAATTTTAGTCAAATCCAGCAATATCGGGATGGCCAAAATCGGTCAGCGGCTCGAACGCAAAAAAATGTACGACGGGATGACGCTTTTTGGTTTCGGCAGAAGAACCGGAATAGATTTGCCCGGTGAAACTACAGGATTATTAAGGCCTCCGAGCCAATGGACAGGTTACAGCGAAACTCGAATACCTTTCGGTCAGGAAATTACGGTAACAAGCATGCAGATGGTTCGAGCTTTTTGCATCTTGGCAAACGGCGGTTATGCGGTAACCCCTTATGTCGTCAAAGCGGTAGTTGACCAAGACGGCAATATAATTAGGCTCAACCGTCCGCCGCCTCCGGTCGGTTATGTAATAAAACCCGAAATCGCAAACTGGATTGTAACCGATGCTCTTGTCGGCGCAGTTAATGAAAAAGACAACGGTGCGACAGGCTGGCGTGCTAAAAATAAAAAATGGCAGGTCTTCGGGAAAACCGGAACGGCGAATATCGCGCTTAGCGACCAGCGAGGTTATTCGAATCGCGATTATGTTGCATCGTTCATAGCCGGTGCTCCGGCCGAAAATCCCCAAATAATTGTTCTGGTTTCGATTCGCAAACCCAACAGAAGTCTCGGAAAAGGTTATACAGGCGGTGCGGTGGCTTCGCCGGTAGTCGGGAAAATCATCGAGCAGACGTTGACGTATTTGTACGGACAGAGAGACTTAATGAATGTAGCTTATTCAGATTAAATGGCAAGAATAGTATATGCAGTTGCGGGAGAAGGTTTCGGGCACAGCAGCCGTTCTCATATAATCGGCCAGAAATTAATCGATTCGGGACACGATGTTATTTTCGCCGCTTCGAACAAATCTTTGGCTTATTTAAAACCGTTTTTCGGCGACCGTGTAAAAGAAGTTTTCGGTCTTAAATTTTCTTATCATCAGGGCCGTGTCAGCGCAATAAAAACAATCTGCAGCAATATCTGGCGCAGTCATCGCGGTTTAAAAATTAACAGCAAACTTTACGGTGAATGTTTCGATAAATTTAAACCTGATTTAATTATTACCGATTTCGAACCTTTCAGCGCATTTTGGGCGTTATTTAAGAAAGTTCCGTTTTTCAGTATCGACCATCAGCATTTACTGACTCACTGCACTCCGCAATATCCGCCCGGAAACTTATGGCCGAGATTTAATGCTTATTTTGTAACGAGGTGCTATTACAGCAGGGCAGCGTGTTATATTATTTTGAATTTTTTCAAAGCTCCGGAAAATATCGCCCGCGCCATAGTGGCGCCGCCTGTCATAAGAGAACAAGCATCTGCGATTAGGCCTTGCCGCGGTGAGCATATTGTTGTATATGCCACTTATCCTGCAGGCGAGAAAAGCCTTGTTAAAATGCTCAGGAAATTTGCGCCTGTAAAATTCTGCGTTTATGGTTTTAATAAATCACAGCAGAATGTAAACATTACTTTCAAAGAGCGTTCAACTGAGGGTTTCTTAAAAGATACTGCCTCGTCCAAAGGTATCGCTGCCACTGCCGGATTTTCACTGATAAGCGAATGCATGCATTTTCGTAAAAAAATGTGTTTGTTTCCGATTGCCGGTCAATACGAACAAATCGTAAATGCTTATTATGTTGAGAAACTCGGTTTGGGTTTATCGCGCAAGGAATTAAGCGAACAAGCCATAGAAGACTTTTTGACAGAGGTTGAAAAACCTATGCCCGATGACCCCCGCATTCTTTGGCCTGACAATGAAAAATTCTTTGATATTCTCAACGAGCGGCTGAAACAATTATCCATACCGATTGCGATTTAAAATTTTTAAGGACTTTCTTTAACGTCCCAGATTAGTTTTGGTAAATCTTCTATCCGAACAAATTCAACAGTTCCGTCAACAAATACAATATTGACACCGTCCCGATGATTTTCTGCGGCCAATAATTCCTTACCTCCGGCCAAATTCCAGTCCGGTTTAGATTCGAAAACCAGCACCATATCCTCCGGCGCACTTGAGCCGAGCCGGGCTGCGTTAACATTCATCGCATAACTGCAAGGTCCTTCGCTATGAGATGGGCAAATAAATTTTTTTGGGTCTATATCAGCATTTTGGATTAACAGGTCGCACCATCTTTCAGGTGTAGGAAATTGACCGTTATTTTCATCGGCATAAAGAATCATCGCATTGCCGATAGCCTTCAGATTTTCGCCGCACATCATTGTTTGAGCAAGAAGTCTTACTTGTACCAATGCCGGCATAAGGATGCCCATTAATAATGCTATAATTGGAATAGCAATGGCTGGCGACACGATACCCATAATCGCCATTCCCATTCCTTTTAATCGGCCTCGACTGTTGCTTATTTGCACTGCCGCGATAATCCCGCAAACCATCGCAGGTATTATCAAGAGCCCGCAACTGAAAAATGAAAGTATTCCAAGAACCAGCGCCGCGATGGCAAGCCCACTGGTTTTTGGGGCAATAGGTTGTACTGCTGAGAAGTTTTGAAAAATCTGAACACCGCAATGAGGGCAAAAGCTGCTTCCGTCGGCTATCTCGATATTACATTTTGTACATATCATTCTTCTTGCTCCCTGAAATGAAAATAATCTTTAATCCTGCACAAGTATATTAAGAATTTCTCCATGCCGCAATTACAATTAATCTTGTGATTCGAGGGGTATAAATTCCCCTAAATAACCGGCTTCAATGCAGAATTGGATTGTATCGCGCGTCAGCGGCGCTGCGTCATCTGAACCGTGCTGGCCGCCTTCGACAAGAACGGCAATTGCTACACCGCGACCGGCCTTGTCCATCGCAAAGCCGCCGAACCAAGCGTGTTCGGGTCTTTGGGTTGAGCCTGTTTTACCGTAAACCGTAACGCCTTGCTTTGAAAAATGATTGAGCATCGGCCTGAATTCTCTGTACGCTGTTCCGCCGCTCTCGTTCACCACCGCGGCCATACCCTCGAAAATTACAGACGAAGTATTAGGGGAAAAATTGAGAGATATATTTTTCGATGTTCCGACCGAAGGACTTAAAATCAATCTTGGTTCCTTATAAAGGCCCTTTCGTCCGATGGTTGCCATAGCATTTGCGACTTGCAGGGGGGTTGCTCGGAAATTACCCTGGCCTATCGCGAAGAACCGCAATTCTCTTGATGATAGAGGCATAACATTACTCAAAGTTTTGGGACTGCTTGTCGGAGTTGAGCTTGAAATTATTCCGCTGGTTTGCCTAAAGCGTCTTGGCTGCTGCTGGAGAACTTCGATTGGTTCGAGTTGGTATTCGTGTCCGAAGCCGAGCTGCCAAAGCCATTTTTGCAGTACAGATGGCTCTATTCTGTGAGCTAACCGCGAGAAATAAATGTTGCAGCTTCCTTTAATGGCGTTTCTGGCGTAATTTGACCACGAACCGTCGTGTCCTGTCCGATATCGATTGTAAATCCAGCAGTTAGGCCAGCCCTGTGGTGCCGGCGCCGCTGGACAACTTATAACTTCACCGGTCGATATTTTTCCGGTTTCGAGTCCGGCTATAAGTATCAATGGTTTTGCTACCGAGCCGGGGGGATAATGTGCATTTAATGCCCGATTGCGTAACGGTTCATCTTTATTAGATATAAGGTCTCCATATTCGAATCGAGTCAAGTTAAGGTTATATGTCGGCGTCGATACTAAAGCTAAAATATCGCCGCTGGGAATATCAATAACAACTATCGATGTCGGAGCCTGACAGTTAGAATTTTTATCACAGTTAAGTATAAGGTTTTCTATCTTACGCTGAAGCTCTATGTCGATAGTTAGTATCACGTCCTCGCCGAGCTGAGTCTCGGATTCCATGACCAGCTCTCGGTCAATATCGTAAACGATGATACCTCTTCTTCCGCGTAAAATTGTTTCACAAACATACTCTACGCCGGGGGGACGGCCTGAAATCTCACCTTCGAGGTAGCTGGAAAAAGGGTCGTCACTAAAAAGAGTTCTTTGCTGTTCCGGCCCGACCCAGCCGATTGTCTGGCAGGCGGTGGAATTGTAAGGATAGACTCTTTTGTTTTTTGGAACAATTTTTACTTCTTTAATATGCGCAAATTCCTTCTGTGCGGCGAATACTTCATCGTCGCTGTGAAGCTCGATTAACGGAAAACCTTCGTGCATTTCGGCTATATCTACACGGAGAATTAATCTCAGCCGTTCGTTTATATCAGGCTCGGCGCTGTTGAAATCGTTACTGTCCGGAAAATTTCTTTTCCACGCCAAATGTTCCCGAAGCCGCCAAATGTCGTTATTATGTTTTTCAATAAGTTCCAAAGCTCGCTTCTGATTAATACCGAATTTTTCAGCTTTTTGTAGGATGTGTTCAAGATTCGCCTTGCCTGCTTCAACTTGCTCCTGAACTCTTCTAATAGCTGCCGCGGATTCACTTCTGGCAGTAGCTTGGGCTGTCATTGCGGTTTCGATTCGCTGGTCTATCCATCGAGACAATAGATAATCGAGTTGAAGTTCAAAATAGGGCTCGTCAATTGCTAAGTTTCGACCTTTGCGGTCGATTATTTTTCCTCTTGCCGTAGTCAGCATCTTGCTCTGCTGGAGCTTGAGTCTTTCTATTTTTTCATCGAGAGACGGGTTTTGTACAAGCTGCATTTGGGCAAGGCGCAAAATGCAGATAGCGAAAAAAAAACCTATGATAATCAAAAATATTCTTGCTCTGGTTCTAAACATATTGTTTTATCGTTTTGTCCTTATTCGTTTGCGCTGTGTTTGTATATTCATCCACCATGCGGTCGGAAGGAATAAAAAGGGTCCGACAACTGCCGAATAAAGAGGCGTTCCTAAAAAACTTCCGTATATATGCTGTATCGGGATATCGGCTTGGAAACGGCTTAGAATCGCCGACGAGTAAGCCGTGATAAAGCCGAGAACAAAAATTGTAAATGCCTGCATAGGCATAGTTTTGATAGTTATAAATTGTTTAAAATAACACAATGCCGTTCCAAGCAAGCCCATGCTGAGAAACCCCGGCCCTATCGAAGTCCCTATTATATCGTGAGCAAATCCGATTGCGAAAGACGTGATAATTGCGTTATCCATATCGCGGTTAATGGAAAAAAAAGCAAGCAATATCAACAATAAGTCCGGCTTGGTGCCGGAAACGCTTATCACGTCGATTAAGCTGGCTTGCAGCACTGTGGCCAGAATCAATAAGACGGCAAACCTGAACCAGTGCATTTATAGGCCCCGATCATTGTTCGGGATTCATTACTATTACTGTAACCGAGCGAAGCATAACAATATCGCATGCCGGTTTAATAGTAATATCCCAAAGTAAGGCGTTTTGGTTATTTCTTTCGCAGCCGACTACTTTGCCGATGACAATAGAGCTGTCCAGCCTGCCGGGCTGCTTTTCTGCCATAACATTTGTTCCGGCCGGTATTCTTTGCTTTGCCCAGAGCACCTTTGCCTGCCCGTCGCCGCTGCCGAACATCCAAACTGATTTATCCAAACCTCTAATCGTTACAGTAAGTTTGGTGTTTATATCCGTGATTAATTGTACTTTGGCGGTTCGCGACCATACATCTGAAATGACACCGATTACACTGTTATCACCCAGTACGAATTGCCCTTGCTGCAGACCGTCATTTTTACCCCGATTGATAATAAGTTCGTTGCGGGGGCCTTCTATAGAAACGCTGATAACATCGGATTGCAGCAGGGCGGCGCCTTCGAGCCCGTATTTTCTCTGCCGAAGTCCGCTGACAATCTGAAGCTGCTTTGTTTTTTCTTCTATCTGGGCATTAAGGTTTGTGATATGATTTTCATATTGTGCTTGGGTTCGATTTAATTCGTGATGAGGCGAATCGACAATCTGAGCTGAAAGAGACATTGTTCTGCCCATCCGCAACGGAAGTCTGAATAATTGTGCGAAAGCCCCCTGAAACCGGCTTGTGAATCCTCCGGGCGCAAGCAGAAATATAAAACCTGCCAGAGTGAACCACACCAGCAGCATGCGGTTAGAGATTCTGTGTTGCTTCCTTGCCATTAACAGCCGTCCATGTCAAATGCGCCTGATTTTAACTTCTGCAGACGCCGTATTTTTCATCAACCCATGTAAAAAACAGTTACGCTTTATTCCCACCCGTAATCGCTGTGGTCCATCGTCTCTTTGAGCAGCTCAAGATTTTCAAGATATATGCTTGTTCCTCGAGCTACCGAAGTGAGCGGGTCCTCCACTCTTTCAACGCGAAGTCCTGTCGCGTTTGCCAATACAGTATCCATACCTCGAAGCAGCGAACCGCCGCCGCAAATATGTATTCCGTTATCTATCAAGTCCGCAGCCAGTTCCGGCGCCGCTTTTTCCAGCGTTTTGGTAACAGCGTCAATTATAGCCGCAATCGGCTCTTTTAACGCTTCACGGATTTCCTCGCTGGTAATCACTATTTTCCTCGGCAATCCTGAAATCGTATCCCTGCCGGCTACTTCTATAGTTAATTCTTCTTCCAGCGGCGACGCCGAACCTATCTGTATTTTGACTTTTTCAGCCCTTGCTTCGCCGATGAGAAGATTGTAAGTCTTTTTGAGGTGATTAATTATGGCTTCGTCCATATCATCACCGGCGACTCGAATTGATTCGCAGGCGGCAATATCTCCAAGGCTCATAATCGCCACTTCCGTGGTTCCGCCGCCGATATCCACAATCATCGAGGCAGTAGGGTCAATTATTGGCAGTCCTGCTCCCATTCCGGCGGCCATGGGTTCATCGACCAAATAGACTTTTCTGGCTCCTGCCCGCTCGGCGCTGTCAATTACCGCCCGTCTTTCCACAGCGGTAATGCCGCTTGGGACGGCTATGACTATCCGAGGTCTGACTAATTTGCCGCTTCGGCCGTGAACTTTGCGGATGAAATAACCGAGCATTTGCTCAGTAACTTCGAAATCGCTGATAACACCGTCTTTGAGAGGGCGTATCGCACTTATCGAGCCGGGGGTCTTTCCAATCATCTCTCTTGCGACCAGACCAACCGCCTCGCCGTTATTTAGAACAATATTAGTACCTTTTCGGACTGCTACTACGGAGGGTTCATTTAGAACAACACCTTTGTCACGAACACAGACCAGTGTCGTGGAGGTACCTAAATCTATACCCATGTCTGTACTAAACAGCCCTAGAATAGTGTCCAGGAACACTTAAGACTCCCTTCTCAAAACGCAATTGACTAATTTATATACCAAATCCGCCGGTTGTCAATAGTCAATCCGCTACGGAAGAATCCTTTCGTATTGGGTATAGCTCATGTAAGCGACAAAACCTGCTGTCACCAGCACAATACCAAAAGCGAAGGCAAGTATTACAGTGTAAAGATTATTTTGAGGTGTTACTTTGGGTTTACCCGGCTGTATTTCGGGACTCATATCATGCCTCAGAAAACTTAACTTTTTCGTATTTCAGTATTATACAAATTATTGAACCGGCTGTCATTAAAGATTTGTCGTAGCATGGTCGCCTACTTGAGGCTGATACTCGACTAATTCGAGGACTCCGACCGATTCTTCGACATCAACGCTGATAATCAGTATATCGCAGATAAACTTATCCGCACGGGTAACATGGAATCTCATGCCTTCTCTGACTCCGTCAACGGAACCTAAAGATATGCTGGCCATAGAGTTTTTTATATCAACCGCGGTTACAAGTCCGTTTAAATCTATACTTCTAACCGGCAAGGTTTGCCTTACCGCTGTGGTAGATGTCGCAGGTACTACGGTTGTCGCCGGAGCGGGTTGTTTGCCCATTCCAATCAGCGGGGTGCTTAATCTGCCCTGAAGTTCTGCTATTTCCTGTTCGAAGCCTCTGATTTTCTTTTCGAGGGTATCGAGAACAGCCATTTTCTGAATGAGCGTATTAGAAGTCTCGTCGAGCTCTTTTTTCAATTTTACCGAGTCTGTTCTTGCTTTATCCAGTTCGGCAAGGGTGCTTTCAAGAAGTCTGCCTTGTTCGGCATAAGTTTGATTTGCCGCGGTTGAGGTTGCCTGAGCACGGGCTATTTCGTCCTGAAGGCTTGTCCTTGCTCGCTCGGCAGCGGCCAAATCAGCTTGAACCTTTGTTAATTCGGATTTAAGAGAAGCGATTTGCTGTTCCAGCCTTAACTCGGCCTGTTCGAACTGTCCCTTTTTCAGTTTCAGTTCCTCATTAGCACTGTTTTGCCTTTGTCTTGCGGATTGGAGGTCTCTTGAATACTCCTCGCTTTTTTGTTTATAATCTGTGGCACTTCCAACATACGCGACAACAACACCGCATAGTAAAATTGCAGAAACAGTCAGCAATACTATCAGAATCTTCGTGAGCGGACTCAAGTCAAACTCCTTTCGAAAAGTTCAATCAGATCGTGTTACCTAACCTACCCATTTTAGTGGCCTTAAGCCATCTGGTCCACATATTTTAAGGTTTTATTCTCTAAACGTCAAGTTAATTTTGTTAAAATAAGTAAGCCGCGAAAAAGGGATAATTAGCTAAATAGCAATATTAAATTTTATCGGACGGTCTTGCTAATCAAAGCCGCCTGAGCAGCCGCCAAACGCACAAGCTTAGATTCATCTTCTATGAGCCTTGGCAGGTATCCGGTAACCGCCTGATTATCTATTCGGCCGATTGCAAGGGCAGCTAAAACCATAACCCGTTCCCGAGCGTCCTTATCGGTCGGGTCAATAACCGGTTTTTCGAACACACTTATGACGATTTCCTGACCCGCATCATCGCCCAACATGCCGAGTTGTTCGGCGGCGGCTAACTGAACCTCAAGAATATCGTCGTCTAATTTGGTCAGCAGAACTTCTATTGCTTCACGGGTTCCCAGAGCTCCCATAGCCCTGACCCCTATTATTTTATTATCGACAAATTTGCTTATAAGCATAGTCCAAAGCTTTGGAACTATTGTTTCATCGCCCAGTTTGGCGATAGCCTCTGTAGCCTGATACCTAACCCGAGGTTCGGAAAAATCATCGTCTTTTGCCCAATATAAAAGGCTCAAAACACTCTTGTCACCCGTTTTACCCAGCAGTACAACAGCATTTGCACGAAGGGTCTGGTCACTGCTGGTAACAGCGGTTTTAATATTTTCGAGGTATTGCTTGTATCCGAGTTTATATAATCCATATGCAGCGGCGAGTTGTGTGTTTTCATCCCCGATAACCAATAAACGTTCAAGATTGCTTCTGGCAAGATAATACTCCATATTACCAATCGCCAAAGCGGCTGCAAATCGTACCGGCACAAAATCGTCTCTAAGAAGTTTCTGAACCTCAGGCATTAATTGTCTCAAGCGGACTTCAGCGACAGCTTCGGCGGCTTTAGCTCGAATCTGTGGACTGGGGTCGGAAAGGGCGTCTTTGATGATTCTTTCCGCATTGTTTTTGATGCTGCCCTGCCTTGATTTGCGTGCGGGTTCCAGTGAATTTGCTTTTTCTTTACATCCTGCGCTGAAAATAAGGAATAAAATCGCAAAAAACGCGATTAATGAGCGTTTTTTTGCGAAAACGCTATATTTATTTAGAGTTTTTAACATTTTTAGGCCTTCCATACATATTTTTTCGGACAAAACGCTCAATTATCAGCAAAATTAATACCCCCATAACGATAATTTTACATAACCGGCCCAGCCAGTTCCCAAACCGGCTGAAAATAGTAATTCGGCTGTCAATCGGGACTTTATGGACGAACCAGCCGCCGACAGCCTGTCTATCCATCGCCTTATAGGGCAGATTTCCTTCTAAATAACCATCTTTTATATGCCCGATTGGGTCAATAATACAGCTAATTCCCGTATTTACACTGCGTACAACCGAAAGCCTATTTTCAATTGCCCTGAAGACACAGGAAATTGTATGCTGAGCAAGCTCGGTGCTGGCTTTGATTTGTTTATCTTTGAAACGGACAAACCAGCCGTCATTACTTATATTAACCAGCCAATCGATTTGTTTGGTTTTATTATTATCTAATGCAAATTTTCTTGCGATATGAGGAACTACGCCCTCGTAGCAGATAATAACACCAAAGCGGTATTTTTGCTGCGAATCGTTAGAATCCTGAATTTCGAATACGGTAAATTCGCTGCCGGGGGTGAGGTTATAATCGAAATCATAAGGGCTGAACATCATAAGGAAATTATATAACGGCGGGAAACTGTATTTGAAAGGTATGGCTTCGCCGAACGGAACAAGATGAATTTTATTGTATTTGGTCGATGCCTGATCGCCCGCAGGCGTATATAAAGTCGCCGTATTATATTTTTCAAGATACGGCTCGAATTGATTTTTGAAACGTATTTTGCCGCCGGGAGAACCTATAAGAACATAAATACCCTGCGAGGAGTGTTCGGACAGCGATTTATGGAAAAAGAGATTGTCGTTGGCATCGTAAAGAAAAGGCCATACCTGCTTATTCATTATCGCAGGGACTATTGTTTCGGGCCAGATGATAAGTTCTGCCTCTGATTGTCTGCATTTTTCACTAAGCTCCAAAAGAGACGCAAATACTTCTCTGGTTATTTCGGATTCGTCGGAATCTTTGACGGATTGAGGGACATTTGACTGAACGACTCCGACAACAGGGCCTTGGGTAATAGTTTGTTCGGACTTCCGGATACGCCATTTGCCGTATAGGATGGTTGATATTATTAAAACCGCAACTATTAGAATTGAGAATTTAGAATTAAGAATTGAGCAGTAAATAGAAAATA
This sequence comes from uncultured Pirellulales bacterium, assembly GCA_964391985.1. Lineage (GTDB taxonomy): Bacteria > Planctomycetota > Phycisphaerae > Sedimentisphaerales > Anaerobacaceae > CAYMOE01. The sequence goes on along the minus strand of CAYMOE010000003.1, from coordinate 183,610 downwards.
GGTAAGATTTTTTTTCTGAATTCCTCACTGTTAATATTAACTGCGAGATTAGACCGTTTACCATCGCGATAAGAAACGATACTCCGGCGGCTCCGAAGATATCGGATATTTGAATTAAGCTGAGATTTGCGTACTGGCTGTGGGATAGATGTCTCCAGTAAAACCCGCCGAGCAGAAAACCCTGCAAATGCTCGATTCCGACAATCATAGCCGGGGCGGCTATGAGCAGAGGAACCTTTTTCTCATATAAGTACCGGATTGACGCAATCAGCAGCGGCCATAGCAGGGCGGTATAAGCACAAAAAGCAATCCATCCGGCGATGGTTATGAATCCCATCCAGTAGATATTGCCGAGCCAGTAAACCAAAGCGATGATATACGAACAGAGAAAAATGCCTTTTGATTTTTTTATCGAAACAAGAATAAGCGGCACATACGCCAACCACGCAAAATACGCCAGACCAAACGGCGGCTGAATTACTGTTAGAAGCAAGGCGCTCGCAGATAAGAAAACCAATGGAATTAAAAACTTAGAATTTAGAATGGAGAAAAACTGTAAGGATGCAATTTGTTTTTTTTCTAAATCTTGCATTGTGGCTCTAATTTTCTGATTTTTTGACTTTTTCTTCTGATTTTGTACGTGCAGTTGAATTTTTCGAAGGATTAAGCGTTTCGATATTGGCGCGTAAAGGTCCAAGTTTTGCACTCTTCCTTAATTGAATGAGATGCTTTCGGACATCCTGCGGTTGAAAGAAGTTTTGATGCTCGCCGATTTTCTTATTAAACTTATCCGTGAATAAACTTAGCAAGTAGGGGTCTTCTATAAGACTGTCGCTAGGAATTTTATTTTCATGATAGAGCCATTTCAGTTCGGAATCAAGATGATCAGTCCATTTTCGCATTCCCTCACCTTCTACAGGCACACCTTCCGATTGTTTGATTCGACCGATTGATTCTTTTACGTATTTGGGTGATATCTCAATGCCGGTATATTTACGATTCAGCTTATGAGCGACAACAGCAGTGGTTCCTGATCCGGAAAATGGATCGAGTACCCAATAATCTTTCTTTGAGCTTGTCCTGATTATACGTGCAAGTAGGCTTTCGGGCATTTGGCAGGGGAAATTGATTCGTTCATCGAAAGTACCGCAAAGTCGCGGGTATTCATCCCAGACATCATCCGGCATCTTGCCTTCAGGATTGGCGCGTTTATCTCTGTAAATCTTTTGTCTGTCTGAAATAACTCGGACAGCATCGTCATTGAATATAAAATCCTTAGGGTCGTTGACAAAATAGAATATATGTGTGTGTGAGCGGGCAAATTTATCTTTTGTCTGCTGGCCGAAAGTATAGTGCCATATAATCCAGTTCCGCATAAATAATCCTATTTCGTCAGCGATAATTTTTACATTGGCTGCATAGTCATCACCGATAGCTATATAAAATGAACCATTTGGTTTTAAGACCTTTTTGCAGGCCGTCATCCATTTCTGTGTCCATTTGAGGTATTGACTACGCTCAACTTCGTCCTTGTATTTATCGTATTTATAACCAATGTTAAACGGGGGGTCGGCGAAAATCAAATCCGCGAACGGTTTTTTAACCTGCTCAAGTATTTCAACGCAGTCGCCGCATATTATTTTGTTGCACAAGATTTTCATAAGTGTATATTACAGACTAATGGAAAGTTTTCAAGGATTAGGATGATGGTTTGTTAAGTTATTTAAAGTATATCAAAGAGTTGGTATTTAGATTCATATATGGGAAGAAACCAACTAAAAAAAGCAGGAAAGCATACAAAAAAGCCTAAGAGTTTATCCCAATACAAGGTTTTTGTGAGTCATGCTACTACTGATAAATGGTTAGCCAAAACTATCTGTGAAAAGATTGAAGAGCAAGGAGCCATTACTTTCCGAGACGACCGCGATATAAACGGTGGTGATGATATACCCGAGGAAATTCGCCAACAGATTAAACGTTCGCAGGAATTCTTGGTTCTTCTAACACCATCATCAGTTGGACGCCAATGGGTATTACTTGAAGTAGGGGCTGCTTGGGGATGGAGGAAGGGATTTAGAATTGTTGCAATACTTGAACACGTTGATATTGATCCAATACCAGAAATAATTAAGTCTAAAAAAGCCGTTAAATTAAATGAGTTTGACACGTATTTAAACGAAGTTGCTAAGCGGGTTGCGAATAAAGACGATGGTTCAGCACAGTAAAACATATGATTTGTTTTTAAGTTACTCTTTAGATGTGGCTAACATAGCCGAGTTGTTAAAGAAGAAACTTAACGACGCTGGCTTTTCTGTTTTTGAGCCATCTGAAGTGCAACCCGGTCAAAATATAGTGAAAGAGACTTGGGATGCTTTAGCAGGAAGTTGGGCAGTTGTGGTTCTCCTGAAACCAGAAAAGATTTCTCCGAATGTTGCAGTAGAAATAGGAGCAGCGTCTGCTTGGCAAAAGCCGACATATATTTTAACTACTGAAAAAGGCAAATATCATGTTCCGTTCTATTTTTCACAGTATTTAGTATATGATGTTTCCAATGTTGACAAACTCATAGAACAAATCCGTGATGATCGGAAGCCTTTTACGGAAGAACAGATTAAAGTTTTGAAAGATACATATCAAAAAATCGGAATACCTACAGATAAACTTTTGATGCAACCGACCTTGATAGAGCAATTAAGCAAGGTTTTTCAAGAAGAGACAGGAGTGCAAGTTTCAGGTGAAAGGATTATGCAATTGCTCTTACGCCTGCGTAAACAAGGAAATCTTCCTAGGGTGCGCAGAAAGAAGTGATAGTTATTCATTTGTTGAAAGGGGGGTCGGCGAAAATCAAATCCGCGAAAGGTTCTTCAGCATCCTTTAGTATCTCAATGCAGTCGCCGCATATAATTTTATTAATAAGTCTGTCCATACCGTTATTTTAGCGCAAGTGGAAGGAAATACAAGCGGAAGCTATCTTTTATTTGACAGGCCAGTTTTGACTTCGTGCGAAGGCTAAAATTTGTTTAACTTCTTTGGACGGTGTTTCGATGACGAATTTTTCATTATCCGCGTGTTCGATAACTACGCCCGTGCTGATAAAGGAAGATTTTATCAGCTTGATATAACTAATCGGTATGAACATCGAACCTTGATAAGTCCGGATAAGTTCATCTAAATATTTTCCCTCGTGAGCCGTTCTCCAGACAACCATTTGCTGCTTGCGTTTTTTAGATGCCTGATGCTCAAGCCATGCTCCTATAAGCCCTAAATTAGCATAAATAGCTTGTTTCCAAGACTCAGGCTTGCAAAAATGCAAAAAATAAAAACCATCGGGGGTAATATGCAAATCACCGTAAGCCTCATACGGTTTTTTAGTTTTAACGCAGTCTATCGATATAATCTGGGGTTCTGATTCGCCTTGTGAGGGTTGGGCTTGCAGAGGGTTAAATTCGTACTCGTTCGGTAAATTTTCTATAGGCTCGGAGCACATTTTTGAAAGTTTTTTATTGTATTACATATTGTTCGATAAAGACTTTGCCGCTGACATAATCGGTGAATTCCACTTTTACGGTATAAGGTCTGTCGAACGATTTTACAATCTTATCTATATAGAACATCAAGCGATAATTGCTTGTTACGACGGTGGCGAACCACATTTGCTTTAATTCGTCAGCCGAAACATGCCATTTTGCCAGAAGGGCACTATTGTCCGTTCGGCTTAAATCCCAAAGCTCCACATCGACCGAGCCGGAGGCCTTTATTAAATCGCCCTGAGCATCCATCGGCTGAAGGTAAACGATGAGTTTTTCTTTGATGCCGTCTTTGGTTCTATCATAGAAATTCGTGTGCCGGGTGATTCTTACGCTTTTTAATTCGTACAGACCCGCGAATCTTGTACCGCTGTCGAGTTTAGCGAGCGTCTCGACTTGTTTCTGAAGCTGCTGGTTTTTTTTGTTTACTTCTCTGATTTGATTTTCGAGTTCTCTGTTGGTTCTGGTGAGTTCTAAATTTTTCTGCTCGAGACCCTTAACATGGGTGTCTTTTTCGCAGCCTGAGGCGGTTATCAAAAGAGCAGCGATGAAGAAGTATAATATTCTCACTTTGCATTCCTTTGTCTTGAAAAACCTTCCTGTTTATTTCATTACGGCAGCTTTCGGCTGGAATCCGATTATCAGGGATTTTCAGTTGTATCTTCGTCCTGCGATTTTTTATCTTCAGAGACAATAACCGGCGCTTTTTGCAGTATTCTGTCGACCAACCCGTATTCGATTGCTTCCTGCGGTTCGAGCCAAAGATTTCTGTCGCAATCCTTTTCGATTTTTTCGGGCGATTGGCCTGTATGCTGCGAAAGTATATTATAAAGTCTTGACCTAAGCCGCAATATCTCTTTAGCTTCGATATCGAGGTCGGTAGCCGGGCCGGTAAGAACGCCCGAAATTAGAGGCTGATGAAGCAATATACGGCTGTTATTCAATAAGAATCTTTTGCCCGTTTGTCCGCCGGCCATTAAAACCGCAGCCATACTCGCAGCCTGACCGACGCAGTAAGTAGCGACATCGCATCTTAAAAACTGCATCGTATCGTAAATCGCCAATCCTGCGGTAATCGAGCCGCCGGGTGAGTTTATATAAAAATGAATGTCCGTTTTTGTGTCCTCGTTGCTCAAAAAAAGCATCTGTGCGATTATAAGATTCGCAGAGTCGTCGTCGACAGGCCCGCCGAGAAATATTATTCGGTCTTTGAGCAGTCTTGAAAAAATATCATAAGCTCGTTCGGACCGTCCGCTTTTTTCAATAACTATCGGAACTAAATTTTGGTTGAGACTCATTTTACCTCTCGATAATTAAACTTACTTTTTATCTTCCTTTTTTTCATCTTCATGGAGAACTTCGTCAATTAACCCGTATTCTTTGGCTTCATCGGCGGTCATATACCTGTCACGCTCGGTTTCAAGCTGTATTTTTTCGATGGGCTGACCGGTATGTTTGGAAAGAATCTCATTAATTATTTTTTTGGCCTTGAGGATTTCTTCAGCCTGAATTTTAATATCCGCTGCTTGGCCTGTTACTCCGCCCCACGGCTGATGCAGCATAACCTTTGCGTGCGGCAGGGCATGACGTTTGCCTTTGGTTCCTGCCGCAAGAATTATTGCCCCGCCTGATTCGGCTCTGCCTATGCAAAATGTCGCCACCGGTGAACCTATAAAACGCATAGTATCGTAAATCGCCATAGTATCATCGACGCTTCCGCCGGGAGAGTTAATATATAAGCTTATTTCGCTTTCCCGTTTAAGATTGTCTAAATACAGCAGCTTCATTATTACTTCGGCGGCCCGTGCGTAGTTAATCTCCCCGATTAAAAAGACAATCCGATTGTCCAGAAGCATATCGTCCAGCGTCATCTCGCGAGTCCGCTGATATTGAGACGTCCGAACATCATTGTAGATACCCATATTTTTGTTTTGTAAAGTTTCCGGAAGATTTCTTTTGTCAAAATACTCCATTTTATGGTCTTTCCTAATTAACTGTAACTGCCGTTAACCGCTTAAAATCTGATAAATCGGACAATATGTTTATATCGGCAATTTTACTTACTGCTTTTCTTTTTAGATGTTTTTTTCGCAGTTTTAGTTGTCTTTTTATCGGCCTTTTTCGGTTTTTCCTCAGGTTTTTCTTTTACAGGTTTTTTGGCCGGTTTTTCTTCCTTTTTGGCCGTTTCTTTTGGTTTTACAGCCTTTTTTTCTGCTTTTTTGGCAGCTTTTTTAGGTTCTACTTCGGTTATTTTGGCCGATTCGAGGATTTTTTCTACCGCTTTTTCATCTCGAATCTGCAGTCTTAAGGAATCGAGCGAACCGTCTTTTTCCATTTGCTCTCGCATACGCTCAGGCCGCTGATTCTGCTGCATTGCCAACTGGGCTATCTGGCCGTTGACTTGGTCTTCGCTGATTTCCACGCCGAGCTCTTTGCAGACCTTGTCCATAATGAAGAAAATCTTAAGCTGCTGCTGAGCGTTTTGCTCGCTGCTGGCTTTGAGTTCTTCGAGGTGCTGTTCGATTTGTTCCCGCTGCAAACCCTGCATAAGAAGATTGGCGTACTGGCGCCTTAGTAAATTAATCGAATAATCGGCTACTACCGCAGCGGGCAGGTCGAATTTGGTTTTTTCGACTAAGTGTTTATAAACCTGCTCGGCCATCTGACTTTTGACCTGACGTTCGAGTCTTACCTGCAAACTGTCATGTATGCTGTTTCTAAGCTCGTCTTCAGTTTCCATGCCGAAACGCTGCAGGAATGATTCGTTAATCTCAGCTGGTTTTAGATATTTGATTTCTTTGATTGTAATAGCGATTTCGATTTTTTTGCCGCGGTACTGTTCGCGGAAGTAGGTTTTAGGTACTTCTACAGTGGTTTCTTTTGTATCGCCGGTTTTTGCCCCGATTAATACCTTGTCAAGCTCAGGTACGGGAACTTCTCCGACAAAACCGTTTGCTCTTACGGTCATAGCCGTGTTATCGAGTTTTTCCGGCTCTTCGATTCCTTCGATTTTTAGAACGGCGTCGGCGATAACCTGGTCGTCCAGCTCGACCGCACCTTCTTCACGCGGCGACCATACACCAGCCCATCTTCTTAGCTGTGCTATTTCGGCATCGATTAATTCTTCTGTTACATCGAGTTTCGGTTTTTCAATCTCGATTCCTTCGAGCTTGGGCAAGTCGAACTCAGGGCGAACCTCGACCTCGAATTCGAATTGCATCGGCTTATCTTCAGAAAGCTCTACCTTCTCATAGTTAATATCAGGCTCGCCGATAATTTCAAGCTCATTATCTTTTATTGCCGATTGGCTTGCATCCGCCAGAAGCTTTAATTTGACCTGCTCCGAAGCGTCTTTGCCGAATCGTTTTTCCAAAAGCCGGCGGGGGGCTCTTCCTTTTCTAAAACCCGGAAGAACTACATCTTTACGCAGACTTTCGTACTGCTCGTCGATGTGCTTTTTGATTGTCTCGACGGGTATTTCGACAGATACCTTCTTTTTGCATGGGCCGGTATCCTCGATTTTTACGGTGTTTTTTAATTCTTGATTTTCAGTTTTTTCTTCGGCCATAAATAGTGCTCCTTGAGGCTTATCGTCCTCCAGATAAATCCGCCGCTGCGGACAAATAAAAAAGGCATCGAGTCATTTGACCCTTAGCCGTATTCCCGAGTTTTAACACGCCAGCAACCAACGCCTAACTACAATTAGCCGGTATCTTACTGGCGTTATATTGATGCATTCCTTTGCTAAAGCAAACTTTACAAAAGCGGGTGATGAGACTCGAACTCACGACAGCCACGTTGGCAACGTGACGCTCTACCAACTGAGCTACACCCGCATTGTCAACAAAACTTAATTATAAGCCTTAAAATTGAGCTTGCAAGTCATTTTTTCAGTAAAAATGCGCCCTTTTTGCTTCTGTAACTACAAGCCATTTCATAGCCCACCTATACCTGCCGATTCGAGTTGTCATACCTGAAAAGGCAGGTATCCAACAGATTATAGCATATTCTGGATTCTTATAGAGTTAGGCGGATTTTGGAGGGCGGATTTAGTATTATTTAGGAAATTAGTATGGTGTCCCCAGATTCTGCCCAAATAGCTTGTCAACTAATAAATGTACCGGACACCTTTATTTCGTGCACTATCGTCAAACAAGCTGCTACCGTCGGCATGTACAGCCTGAAACTGCCAATGTGTTACAAAAAGCGGCTCATCTGCACAGGCTGCCAAGCAGATTGTAAAAAAGATAACACAAATCAGACTATTTGTTCTCATCATCACTCCCGAAAAAAGTTAATGCTTAGTACACGTCAATTCTGCTGGTAGTGTTCGGCTCACCAAAAACATCGTAGCTGTATCTCTCAACAATATCAGCACTGGAATCACTTAATGCGACCACGCTTCCCAATCCGTCAAAGTTATAGTAATAGACCTTGTTATTATCAGTAACGTTTATGGTTCCCAGCGAAGAGAGTCAACAGTTTTCTTGTAAGACATTTGACCATCAATATAGTTTACCCAATACTGTTCGATTTTGCCGTTTATTAATAATATATATACTGTAGAATAATTTAGGTTGGGCGTCTTGACTAATTCTTTTCCTCCAGATAGATTGAGGCCGCCTTGAGCTTCAAAGAGAAGTACTGTATCTTTAGGAATTACTTCCAGAGATAGCCCGCTAAGTTTTTTATTAAAGGCTATTGCAACTCCTTCCAGTCTGGGATGCATGAATATTTCTTTCGAAAGATTTTTGTCATACTGTATTAATACATCACACCAATTATCAGCGGTAGGCAATAAAGAATTATTATCTCGAGTATAGTTATGTATTATCTCGCTTAAGATGTTTAGCTTAGGAATTACTGTATTTCGCTCTTTCCGCTCATTCCTTTCCTTATTAGTGGGTATAACGACAAAAAGAATGAACATAATTACTATAAGGCACAGCAAAGCTACAATTATTAGGTTTTTTTTCATTGAGTTCCTTTCTTAAAATCCTTTCTAAAATCATCCCATGCCATTTTTGCCTGCCCCCAACAAGCTCCAAAAACATCCTTGACAGTTCCAACCGCATCAGTACCAACTTCAGCATATCCCTGAATAACCCCTCGAGTAATATTCAAAGTACTTCCGTCAGTTAATTCCATCCAAACTCCCACAGGGATTGATGGGAGTAGATAGGCTGCCTTTTTGATTAAACCTGAATTCTCAGTGTTGCTTTCCCACCATTCTGAAGATGCAAATATGATACCTGCACTATAAGCTGCTATAGTTCCTAGAGGTCCCTGATTGTAACTATTCCTATAACCAGCTATCATATTACCAAATTCAGAATCTTCCATATGTATTGTACCTATTATTAAAGGAGCATTGAAACTATCTCCCGTATATTTGTAGTCAAGCCCGCCAACTTCAGAAGATACTATATGAGCTAACGGGTTTAAGGTATTCTTTGCTCTATTCATTTCTATTCTAGTTTGGTAGACATCATGATGTTTATTTAATAATCCAAATGGATCTATCCAGCTTATAGGATTATTTTGAACATAAGCATACAAATTTAATCCAGATGTATAGCCTACAGGGTCTGTCTGCAGAAATCTTCCAGTTACACAATCATAATATCTCGCACGGTAGTAATACAGACCTGTCTCTTCATCATATTGCCTGCCCGTAAAGAAATACGGATTATTTATGCTGCTTGTCCTATTTGGTTTGCCAAAAACATCATATGAGTATTGCTCAACTATAACAGCGTTAGAATCTGAAAGTGCTACCACGGTTCCCAATCCGTCAAAATGATAGTAATAAATCTTATTGTTATCCGTAACGTCTATCATACATATCGGCTCATCAATACCCGGCCCGTAAACGAATTTACGCAAAAGCGTATTGCTTCCATTGTACTCAGCTATTATCTGATCGCCGTCATAAACATAACTTACAGCCGGACCGCTGTTTTCTGTGCTTTATAAGCTATTACATCTTTTAAGAAATATTACCCAATTTTCACCTGTTGCTTAAGGGGTGGCGGTATAAAAATAGAGTACTTGATTATTTATTTTATTATGTTTAAAATATGTTTCGGGGATGGAGTTCCCCGTATAACCGCTAAAAAAGCTAATAACTCCTACTCGAAACTTGGTTTTAGCAGGAGTTAAAATAAGAAAACAAAAAACTCCCTCTAAAACCAAATAGAAGGAGTTTTTATGAGCAGTTTACCCAAAAATGACGTTCAAAAACTGTTAGACCAGTCAATTGAGCAGCTTAATCTGCTTCAAAACGGTTTTTCCGAAGAAATCAAGTCTCTGGGTGAGCTTAAAAAACGTCTTTTAGAAGGGCGTTTTCATTTAGCTGTTCTCGGGCAGTTCAAACGCGGTAAAAGCACTTTTTTAAACGCGCTTCTTGGCGAAGATATTCTTCCCAGTTCGGTTATACCGCTGACAGCTATTCCTACTTTTATACGGGCCGGCGAACCGGTTTCGGCCAAAGTATTTTTTGACGACGAGAGACCTATTGCCGAATATGCCGGAGCAGCCGGTCAGGTAAAACAATTCATTTCGCAGTATGTAGCCGAAGGGAATAATCCGGCTAATCAGCTTAACGTTAGAGAAGTGGAAGTATTTCATCCTTCCCGGATTCTTTATAGCGGCGTCGTAATGATAGATACTCCCGGCATAGGTTCCACTTATAAACACAACACGGAAGCAACATTAAATTTTTTGCCGCAGTGCGACGCGGCCTTGTTTTTGGTTTCGGCTGACCCGCCTATTACAGATGTCGAGATTGAATTTCTTAAAAAAGTACGGAAGAAAGTTCCACGATTATTTTTCATTCTCAACAAGATTGATTATTTGACCGTACAGGAAAAGGAAGAAATTTTATCGTTCGTAAGAAGTACTCTCATTGAGAAGGTGGGAATCGAAGAAGATGTTAGAATTTTCGGTGTGTCAGCGAGGCTGGGTTTGCAGGCCAGAGAAGCTAATGACAAAGACCTCTGGGAGAAAAGCGGCCTTATAAGCATCGAGTCTTATCTTATTAATTTTCTTGCTAATGAAAAAACCGAGGCATTGCAGCAGGCTGTAAGAAAAAAGGCTGTCGATATTATCGGGGAGTCATTAATGCAGATTCAGATTTCCGTAAAATCGCTGCAGATGCCTCTCGACGACCTTGAAAAAAGACTGAATGTTTTTACTGAAAAACTGACGGAACTGCAGCAGTCCAAATTGTCAGAGATGGATATTCTCGAAGGCGATAAAAAAAGGATGCACGAATTTCTCGAGGAATATGCGGAAAAGCTGCGTCAGAAAAGCAAAACTTATCTTAAAGGCGTTGTTAAGGAGGTATTTTTACATCTGGAACCGGAGCAGCTTAAAGAAGATGTAATAGAACAATCGCTTGCCGAAGTTATACCCGCTTTTTTCGAACATCAAATGGGTTTAAGCACAGAAATTTTTCAGGAAAAAATGCAGCAGGTACTCGGCCCTCATCGCCTGAAGCTTAATCGGCTTGTTGAAGCTATTCGTCAAACTGCCGCCGAGCTGTTTGATATTCCTTATCAGCAGGTTCGCTCGGCAGAGGATTTTGAAATTGTAAAACGTCCGTACTGGGTAAGTCATCAGTGGGCGCGTTCTTTTCAGCGGATAGCCCGAAGTTTCTTGGATAATTTATTGCCTTCGGGGCTGCGCAAAAGCCAGTTAAACAAGAGAGCAGCCGAGCAGATAGACGAACTTGTAATGCAGAATGTCGAAAATCTGCGATGGGCTGTTTATCAGAATATTGACAAGAGTTTTATTCGCTTTGATTCGGAATTACAGAAGAGATTCGACCAGACATTGATTGCAACGCAAGGGGCCATTCAGGCGGCATTAAAAAAACGCAAGGAGCATTCGGAAACGATTGCGGCTGATATAATTGAATTTGAAAAGTCCCTCGCGAATTTAACGAATATACAAGAATCTCTGATTCATAGCAGTGAAGAATAAGCTTATATGGTCAGAAAGTTGAAACTTTTAACAAAGGATAAAAACGACCGACGGGAAGAATTACTTCGTCCCAGTCGTTATTTGGGGTATGAGCGTGATAATTTAGGTATGTATTTTCTTTCCCGCCAAGCATACACACTGGCAGAAGGGCAGTTTCGCCGGGCGGTTTGGCTGAATCCTTTCGAAGGCAGGTTCGTATGTCATTTGGCGTGGTGTTTATATAAAATGGGTTCTTATGACGAGGCCAGAAAGTACGTCAGTCAGATAGATACCAAGTCCGCTAAGACAGATGAAGAAATGCGGATGATTATCGAACGAATAAACTTGTCAAAATAACGAGTATGAATTTTTTTACTATAAAGAAAGGAATCAAAACATGGCAGCTAAAATAAATGCTCTATCAGCTCTGGAAATACTTGACTCTCGCGGCAATCCGACCGTTCGCGTCTTTTGTAAGCTGGATAATGGTATTTGTGCGTCGGCTTCAGTTCCTTCGGGCGCCTCAACCGGCGAAAATGAGGCTGTTGAGCTTCGTGATGGGGATAAAAAACGTTACGGCGGCAAAGGCACTTTAAACGCTGTTCAAAATGTCAATAAAACAATTGCTCCTAAAATTGTCGGGATGAATCCGGCAGAACAGTCGCGAATTGATAAGCTTATGATTGAGCTTGACGGCACGGAAAACAAGGGCAAGCTCGGAGCGAACGCTATTCTTGGCGTGTCGATGGCTGTCGCAAGGGCGGCATCAATGGATGCCGGATTGCCGTTATACGCTTATTTGGGCGGAGTCGGAGCTGTTCGAATACCGGTTCCGATGATGAATATTCTAAACGGCGGCAAACACGCCGACAACAGCGTTGATTTGCAGGAATTTATGATTATGCCTGTCGGCGCACCGAATTTCGCAGAAGCTTTGCGATACGGAGCGGAAACCTTCCATTCGCTCAAAACAATTTTAAAGAAGAAAGGTTATGCCACAAGCGTCGGCGATGAAGGCGGTTTTGCGCCTAATCTAAAAAGCAATGATGAGGCATGCGAAGTAATCGTTGCTGCGATTGAGGCCGCCGGATATAAGCCCGGAAAAGATATAGCGATAGCTCTGGACCCCGCAGCCAGTTCATTTTATGAGGACGGCATATATAATCTTTCAAAATCCGGTCAGGGTAAAAAAACCAGCGGCGAAATGACTAATCTGTATAAGCAATGGATTTCGAAATATCCGATAGTTTCTATTGAAGACGGTTTGGCGGAAAACGACTGGGACGGTTTCAAATCTCATACGGCTGAGCTTGGTGATAAGATACAGATAGTCGGCGATGATATTTATGTCACTAATACAAAATTTATCGCCCGCGGAGTTAAGGAAAAAAGCACCAACGCTGTTCTTATCAAACTTAATCAGATAGGCACTGTTACGGAAACTATAGAAGCGATTGACCTTTGCCGCAAAGCGGGCTGGGGCTATGTGATTTCGCACCGAAGCGGCGAGACAGAGGATGCCTTTATGGCTGATTTTGCGGTGGCAATGAGCGGCGGGCAGATTAAAACAGGTTCAGCCTGCCGAAGCGAAAGAATTGCGAAATATAACAGATTACTGGAAATCGAGTCCGAATTAGGTGATTCAGCGGTTTTTAGCAATCCTTTGGCTTAATAAATGGTTCAGATGGGACTAACTAAGGCCATATTCGCTGTTTCGGTCATATTAAGTTTTATGGTGGCGACTATGGCCTTTTTGATTGTTTATGAAGAATACGCTCGGCATTACAAAAGCAGGAAAGAGGTTTTAAAAGAATCTTTTAAGGCGGCATTGTTCACTTTTGTTTTCTTTATTGTAATAGGGCTGTTGTTGAGTATAATTTTACCGGCTTATTTTTACTAATAGATGAGAGTGAAATATGTTTCAGAAAATACTATATCTTTCGATAGCAGGGGCGGCGGGAACAATAGCCAGATACTGGCTGTCCGGATTCGTTCAAAGAATGATAACGGTTGAATTTCCCATCGGCACGGCGGCGGTTAATATAATCGGCTGTTTTGTGTTCGGTCTGCTCTGGGCATTTATGGAAAGCAGATTTTCGATTAGCGGCCAAACGCGAATCATAATTTTTGTGGGGTTTTTCGGAGCTTTTACAACATTCTCAACTTTTATGTATGAGAACAGCCGCCTGCTGGATGATTCGCAATGGTTATGGGCATTGGAAAATATTGTCTTGCAAGATATACTCGGATTGGTTGGAATGATAGGCGGTTTATCAATAGGAAAATCGCTCTGATAGAACGGAGGTCTTTATGCAGCTGCCGTCAGAAGCAAAACAATTGCGGGTTTTTATCGGTGAGGCGGATAAATTCGAAGGCAAGCCTCTATATGAAGCTATCGTAAAACTTGCCCGCAGCAAGGGTATGGCAGGAGCTACGGTTATTCGCGGTCTGATGGGATTCGGAGCTGACAGCCGAATCCGTACGGCGAAAATACTTCGGCTTTCGGAAGACCTGCCTATCGTTATTGAAATTGTTGACGCATCCGAAAAGATAGAGGCGTTGCTGCCTGAGCTTGATAAAATGATAAAAGACGGACTGATAACAATCGAGCAGGTTCAAATATTCGCATACCGCTATAAACAGGCGGGCAATTCTTAAAATTCTCTCGAAATAACACCGCAGCTTCACGGAGGTGTATTATGTTAAATCCAATTATTATTCCGGAACTTCAGGAATTAATCGCGTCCAATGACTCAGAGACCATCAGGGAGTTTTGTCAGGAGACACATCCTGCGACAGTTGCAGAACTGATAGAAGGTCTCGAAACAGCCGAAATCTGGAAGTTTTTGAGTATGTTGGATATCCCCCTTCAGGCTGAGATATTTTGCTGTTTCGACCTTGATAAGCAGGTTGAGCTTGTCAGCGGGCAAAACAGAAAAGATATGGCACGTCTTATCGAAGAAATGCCGCCTGATGACCGTGTCGACCTTGTTCAGAAATTAGACGAGAAAGTTACCGAAGAAATTCTTCCTTTAATCGCAAAAGCCGAACGGGAAGATATACGCAAGCTCTTGTCTTATGAGCAGGGAACGGCCGGAGCGGTAATGAATACCGATTACGCCGTTCTTAATCCTGATACGGAAATAGCAAACGCTGTCGAGCAGTTGAGGATTCAGGCACCGGGGAAAGAAACGATTTATTATATTTATGTCGTAGATGAATCCAGAAAACTTATCGGTTTTGTTTCTCTTAAAGATATTATTACGGCCAAGCCCAGCCAAAAAATAAAAGATATAATGCACGAGGACGTTATATGTTCGGCTCTCAACGATGACCAGGAGGTTGTCGCCAAGAAGATAGAAAAGTATGACCTCATTGCGATTCCTATTGTCGATGAGAACAATATTTTGGTCGGCATTGTTACTTACGACGATGCTTTGGATATTATCAGGCAGGAACATACCGAAGATATGGAAAAATTTATGGGTATCGCAGGCAAGCATGAGGTCGGTGATTACCTGAAAACCACTTCTTGGCAGCATTTCTCCAAGCGTGCAATATGGGTAATGGCTCTTGCGATTTTCGGTTTTATTCCGGGCGCGATTATACATAGTTTCGAATCAACCTTAATGAGTCTTATCATACTTGCGTTTTATATGCCGATGATAGCCGATACAGGCGGCAATACCGGCAGTCAGTCGGCGACGGTGGTGATTCGCGCTTTGGCGTTGGGACAGATTCGACCTAAGGATTTTTTGAAGATATTTTTTAAAGAATTCAAAGTCTCAATTATGCTGGCATTTACTCTTGGGGTGCTTGCTTTTATCAGGGTAATGTTTCTTTCGCGCGGGGTGGTTATTCCAGAGGGTCTTTCTTTAATTCGTATCGCGTTAGCTATAACTATAGCTTTGAGCATTCAGGTTATTACATCTACGCTCATCGGTTCGGTTTTACCTATTATAGCCGCCCGATTTAAAAAAGACCCGGCAGTTGTGGCCAGTCCGGCACTGACGACGATGGTGGATATTTCGGGTTTACTGATTTATTTCACCACAGCCAAACTAATTTTGGGAATATAGTTTTATTATTAAGAAAAAAGCTTAAAATCTTTCTAAATGGAAACGAAGTTATAAAAAGAAGTGACAAAATAGTTAAAACGGCGAATCCGGCGAAGAATATTACTTGATAAGAGAATTTATAATGCCGCTAACCGACCCGATTCTAATATTTACAATACTCGCATTGATTATTCTTATCGCGCCTTTGATTGCCGAGCGTTTTAGGATTCCTGACCTTGTAATGCTTTTGCTTGCAGGTACTGCGCTTGGCCCGCATGGTTTTAATGTTTTGAGCAGAGATTCCGGTATCGGTTTGCTCAGTTCTATCGGTTTATTATATATCATGTTTCTGGCAGGGCTTGAAATCGACCTTTATCGCTTTTCGCGTACTCGCGGAAAAACTATAAAATTCGGTTTGCTGACATTTATCATACCTCAGATTTTGGGAACGCTGCTTGGGTATTATGTGTTATCGCTTAGCCTTATGTCATCGATTTTATTCGCAAGTATGTTTGCCTCTCATACGCTTTTGGCATATCCAATTGCCAGCCGTCTGGGCATCGCGAGGCGCGAGCCGGTTTCTGTTACAGTCGGCGCTACGATTATTACCGATACACTTGCACTGCTTGTATTGGCTGTTATCGCTGATTCCGCTAAAGGGGTCAGTATAAATTTATGGTTCTGGCTGGGTATAGCAACCGGAATGGGTTTACTGGTTCTTGCTGCGTTCTTTGGCATTCCATTTCTTACTCGATGGTTTTTCAATAAGGTCTCAGAGAAAGGCGGATCGCAGTTTCTATTTGTGATTGTGATTGTTTGTGCATGCTCGTATTTGTCTCATTTCGCCAGAATAGAGCCTATTATCGGCGCGTTTTTGGCGGGAGCGGCATTTAATCGTCTTATACACGAGCAAAGCCCTTTGATGAACAGGATAGAATTTGTAGGCAATAACCTGTTTATTCCGTTTTTTTTGATATCTGTCGGAATGCTTGTTGACCCTGTGGTATTAATAAGAAATCCTCATCACTGGCTGGTTGCTATAACAATGATTGCCGGTGTCATAGGGACCAAGTGGCTGGCGTCTGATCTTGCGCGGAATTGGTTTGGTTATCGCAAGGAAGAAGGCTGTGTGATGTTTGGTCTAAGCGTGGTTCAGGCGGCGGCTACTCTTGCGGCGGTGCTTGTTGGGTATGAGTTGAAAATATTTGATGAAAGCATTCTAAACGGAACAATAGCAATGATATTTGTTACATGTCCTTTAGGTTCATGGGTTGTTGACCGTTACGGCAGAAAAATGGCAGCCCAAGAAGTCGAAAGGCCTGTTCGTCCGAGTGAGGAACAGCGGCTTTTAGTATTTATAGCAAAACCGCAATCAGTTCCTCAATTGCTTGACCTTTCGTTTGTACTTCGCAATGCTGCTATTCCGGGAGTAATCAATCCGATAGCGATAGTAAATGAAGAGGGTGAAACGACAGAAGCGGTAGCCAATGCAGAGCAGCTGCTTGTAAAATGTCTGACTCATGCGGCATCGGCGGATATGCGGATTGAGCCCGGAGTTCGCGTTAGTATGAATATCAGTGACGGGATAGTTCGAGCAGCGAAGGAGCTTAGAGCAGAAACGACTTTAATCGGCTGGGGCGACAGTTGGATGTCTTCAATACGAATTTTTGGAACGATGATGCAGAACATTCTCGAAGAGTGCCCATCTAAGGTTATGCTTTGCCGTCTTGTAAAACCGCTGAATACTACTAAAAGAGTACTTTTGCTTATTCATCCTATGTTCTGTAATCGAGGCGATATGTCGCAGATTCTTCGCGATGTAAAATTTTTCACCAAGCGAATTGGCGCAGAACTTATGGTATATATTAGCGACCCGTCATTAGAAAATAATATATCAGGCTTCCTGAATAAACTCAGCCCCGCTGTTCCAACTAATATTGTTGTTTTAGATAACTGGCTTGCAGCGCGTTCGCGGCTGTTCGAAACTGTTAAAGAAGGAGATATGATATACCTTCCGCTTGAACGTCGGCAAAGCGCCCTCTGGTCGCCCAGTATGGATCGTTTGCATGAAGCCGTAGCTTCTCGTTTTCCAGAGATTAATCTGTTAGCGGCATATCCGGCGATTTACAGTGAACAGATGTTTTTATCGCCTGAAACGGAAGGTAAAGAAGTTTTGGTTAAAATCGTGCCGGCGAGTTATCTTGAAGATGCCGAAATTGCTGAACAGGCCCTGCAAAAAATGGTCTTCAGCATGGAAAACTGGAGTATTGGGCAGCGAAGCTCTTGTTATTCACTGTTAGCCGATTCAGTTCGAGCTTATCCGGTAGAAATGATACCCGGAATAATTCTTGTTCATGCCCACAGTTCTGAGGTGCAAACCACAACTATATTAATAGGCTCGGCAAACCGAAAATGGGCTTTGCCGAATTACCGTTCTGAGGTAAACGTCATACTTGCCCTTATAAGTCCTCGCGACCAATCTCCTGAGCAGCATCTTAAAACACTTTCGACTTTGGCAAGATGTTTATACGAAAGCGCTGTATCTAAAATCGATGAATTTGGGCCGTCTGTTTCTCAGGAAATAGCCGAGGTACTGAAAAAACGTTTTTCTGAATAAGTCCTTTTAGCTTGATTGCCCCTAAATGCAGACAAATATCCCGTACGCAAAGCAAGATTTCTTGCGGGAATATAGTTTTTTTTATCAAGAAAAAAGTTTACAATCTGCACAGTCTGATTGGCAGAGGCATTTATGGATTTAAAGAAAAATCTGGGATTGCTGCACGTTTTTTGTATTGCCAGCGGTGCGATGATAAGCTCCGGTTTGTTTATACTTCCGGGACTTGCCTATGCCAAGGCCGGGCCCTCACTGATTTTGGCGTATTTTCTTGCAGGGCTTTTGTCGCTTCCGGGAATGCTTAGTCTGGCCGAAATGACTACCGCCATGCCCAGAGCCGGAGGGGATTGTTTCACTATCATCCGCAGTCTCGGCCCCGGAGTCGGAACTGTGGCAGGGCTGCTTAGCTGGTTTTCACTTTCTATGAAAAGCGCTTTTGCTCTTATCGGAATGAGTGTTTTTACAATTATGCTGGTCAAGATTGATATTCATATAATAGCCGTATTTTTCTGCCTTTTATTTCTTTGTATTAATTTGTTCGGGATTAAAGAAGCCGGAATAACACAAGTTATTTTAGTAGCCGGACTCATTGGATTGATGATTTTGTATATCATTATGGGGGTTCCTGTAATTGCGGTCGAAAGGTTTTCTCCGTTTATGCCGAACGGGCTGGCTTCTTTGTTTTGTACTGCCGGATTTGTTTATGTTTCTTACGCAGGCCTGCTTAAAATCGCAAGCGTTGCAGAGGAGATAAAAAACCCCGCCAAAGACATTCCTCTTGGAATGATTCTTTCCCTGATTGTTGTAAGTGTCTTATACACTTTTATGGTTTTTGTTACGGTCGGAGTGCTCGAAGCCGATGTTTTAAGAAATTCACTGACTCCGATATCGACAGGAGCATGGGTTTTTATGGGGTATCCGGGCAAGATGGCACTGGGAGTCGCTGCTATTCTTGCGTTTTTGTCAACTGCCAATGCCGGTATTATGACCGCGGCGAGGTCCCTGATTCCGTTAAGCCGCGACGGGCTTATACCTGAGTTTTTCAGCAATATTAATAAGAGATTTAGAACGCCGCATAACG
Source organism: uncultured Pirellulales bacterium (assembly GCA_964391985.1). GTDB lineage: Bacteria > Planctomycetota > Phycisphaerae > Sedimentisphaerales > Anaerobacaceae > CAYMOE01. The sequence goes on along the minus strand of CAYMOE010000003.1, from coordinate 164,365 downwards.
CTCTTATTGTAACAGTTGTGTTTATTATGCTGTCTCTGTTTTTAAAGCTCGATGTACTTATAGAGGCCGCTTCGGTAGTTCTAATCCTTACTAATTTGCTTACATGTGTTTCTGTTATCATTCTAAGAGAAAGTCGTCTTCATAACTATCAGCCTAAATTTCGAACGCCGCTTTATCCGTGGCTTCAGATAGCCGGAATCATAGGATTTGTTTTTTTGATTGTTGAAATGGGTTATGAAGCCCTGGTAATAAGCTTTGTTCTTATCGTCAGTGCCGTTTTTGTTTACTGGTTTTACGGACGAATCAGGGCAAGCAGGGAATACGCATTGCTTCATTTGATTGAAAGATTAACCAAAAAAGATCTGACAAGCAATATGCTCGAATCCGAGCTTCGTGAAATTATAAGAGAAAGAGATGATATTACCAAAGACAGATTCGACCATATAGCCGAACATTGTCTGGTGCTTGATATATCCGAACATCTTTCGCTTGAAGAATTTTTCGCTCGCTGTGCAGATGCTTTGTCCAAGCGGCTGAATATTAATCCTAAAGTCCTGAGTAATTTATTTATCCGCAGAGAAGAACAGGCAAGTACAGCTATTAATTCCGATTTAGCTATACCGCATGTTGTTATAGAAGGAGAGAAAGCTTTCGATATAATGCTGGTGCGATGCCGAAAAGGGATAGAATTTTCGAAAGAATATCCGCGTATAAATACCGTATTTCTTTTGGCGGGCACTAAAGATGAGCGGAATTTTCACCTTAAGGCTCTTTCGGCTATTGCCCAAATTGTGCAGGACCCATCTTTTGAAAAAAAGTGGCTGACAGCCAAAAGCGAGCATGCCCTTAGAGATATTATTCTTCTTGGTGTGCGTAAACGTGAACAGGCAGTTGAAAATTAAATTTGCTGTTGTTCGGTCTTTTTGACTTGTTCAGGAGAATCGAAGAAAAGCATTGTGTGTTTTTATGGGATGAGGATTTATTCTGCGGATTGAACGGCTATGAACTAAATGATTCCATATGATTTTCAGCGGCGTTTTTAACTGCCGGAACATATTTTGAAATAATTTGCTGCAGCTTGACGCGGCTAATAGGTTTGGAGACATAATCGTTACATCCTGCCTCGAAACATTTTTCTCTGTCTGCCTGCATTGCGTGTGCCGTAATCGCGATAATAGGTGTTGTTATGCCTTGTGTTCTAAGCTTTTTTGTGGCTTCATATCCGTCAATTTGAGGCATTTGGATGTCCATAAATATCATATCGAAATTCTCTTGTGAGGCTCTCTGAATGGCTTCAGGAGCATTATCTACGGGAACAGCTTTGACTCCGAGTTTTTGTAGCAGCAGTGTAATCAGAAGCAGATTCGTTCTATTATCTTCGACTACCAGAGCATTGCAGATGCTTTGTGGTATATCCGCTGAAAAGGAATTTTCTTGTGATAATTCGCCTTGGGTTTTATCTTCTAAGATATTTCCGTTTTCTGGCGGGCTGGCAGGTATGCATATGGAAAATGTCGAGCCTTTTCCCTGCTCGCTTGTCAATGTTAATGTTCCGCCGAGCAGTTCGGAAAGCTGTTTAGTGATAGCCAGTCCTAATCCTGTTCCTCCGTGTTCTCTGGTGAAACTGCTGTCTACCTGTGAAAATGCCTCGAATACGAATTCCTGCTTATCTTGAGGAATTCCTATCCCCGTGTCTTCGACGTCGAAACGAATATAATTTTTGCTATCTTTGGTTTCAGGGGTTACCCTGAGAATAATATGACCTTTATCTGTAAATTTAATGGCATTACTGAGCAGGTTGAAAAGGCATTGCCTCAATCTTGAAGAATCAGTCGAAATGGAATCGGCAATGCTATTGTCGAATTCCAATTTAAATTCAAGTTTTTTCTTGTCCGCCTCAAGCCGAATAAGCTGAACAATATCATCGAGAAACGGTTTGATATTAAACTTTTTAATCTGAGTATCGAGTTTTCCGGCTTCGACTTTAGAAAAATCGAGTATGTCATTGACGAGTGACAGTAGATTATTTGCGGCTGTTTTGATAATGCCTACATATTCCCTCTGTTGGGTGCTTAGCTGTTCATCCATAAGAATATCTGTAAATCCTATGATTCCATTCATCGGTGTCCTGATTTCATGACTCATATTTGCCAGAAATTCACCCTTTGCCTGATTTGAAAGCATAGCTTCTTTTGTCATCAGGTTTGCCCGCTCAATGGAAACCTGAAGGTGTTTATTTGCGAGCTCTGTTTCGGCTTGCAGTCTTTCTGCTTCCTTTTTGGCTTGGCGTAATTTGATTTCAGTTTTTTTACGTTCAATCGAATAACGTATGGACCTCGGCAGCAAATCATTCGAGAGATTGCCTTTGGCTACATAATCGTCAGCTCCGGCCTTAATTGCCTCGATTGCCATATCCTCATCTTCAAGGCCGGTTAGAACAACAACCGGAACCTCGGAGTTGATACGCCGAAAATTCTGTACTGTTTCTGTTCCGCGAGTTTCAACAAGATTCAAGTCAAGCAAAACAACATCATAGCTGTTAATTTTCAGAAGTTCCTCCGCAGCCTGCAGATTCTCCGCCTCCGCCGAAGAAATCGGAGTATTGCCGCATACTTCTGATAACGCTTTTTTGACTAATCTTCGGTCCTGCGCGTCATCATCAATTAACAAAACACGTATTGCTTGCATATTTTTGTTCCAGGCTATGGTCTATGCGTTTGCATATTACGAACCAATAATCAGTAAGGTCTTGAATGACCTGACTGAATTCTTCCAAGTTGACCGGTTTTTTGACGTAACCGGCTGCCTGAAGTTTGAAGCTTTCAAGAACATCTTTATCCGAGTCCGAAGTTGTCAATACGACCACTGGGATAATATCCATTTGGGGGTCTTCTTTTAGGATTTTGAGAAATTCCTTGCCGCCCATTCCCGGCAGATTCAAATCCAGAAGCACCAAATCAGGTGTCGGATATCCCGGTTCGTTGGTTTTGCTCTTTTGTAAATACTCCAGAGCGTCTTCCGCACCGTCACAAATATGCAGTTCGTTCGCAATTTTACTGCTTTTTAAAGATTGCTTGATAAGCTTCTGGTCACCCACATCATCCTCAATCAACAAAATTACAGCTGCTTTGTAAATGTTCATTCTGTCATTCTCCTTTACTTAAATATCTGACAATAAACCTCATTTGAGAAGTTGTATTTGTCAGTTATTATTTATTGTTTTGCTACCAGCGACGAAGTTGCGAACCAGTATTTAACCAGCTTCTGGATTACCCGCTTAAGCTCGTCAGGACTGGCGGATTTTTGTACGTAACCGGCTGCGTGGAGCTTATACGTTTCCTCGATGTCACTTTCTGCGTCGGATGTCGAGACAATAACAACCGGAAGCTCGCAAAGCTGCGGGTCTGCTTTTATACATCGCAGAAATTCTTTTCCGCCCATGCCCGGCATATTCAAATCAAGCAGTATCAAATCCGGCCATTCGTATCCTGCCATTGCCTTTTGGCAGTTTGCAAGATACTCCAGAGCTTCTTCTCCTGTCCCGACAATTCTCAGGCCATGGTTAAGATGCTGCGTACCAAGAGCATACTTAATCAGTTTCTGATCACCGGGATCGTCTTCCACCAGTAACACTACTGCAGATTTTGACTCTTCCATTCTTGGTTCTCCTAAATTCTGTCTAATCTTCTTAAAGAAGAGATTTGATATTTCGCTATAATTTTTTAATCGGATATTGGGAAATTACTTGTTTTTTAAAGTTAACCACAACTCTCCAATTATTAACAAGTAAAACTGCCGAACAGCTTGGCTGTTCCGCTTTTAAGTACTTATATTCTGATTAGGTATCGGCATTTAAATAGGGCAAAATCACAAGCAATAACAATTCTTTTCTTTAATTAATTGTTTACCGGACCATAAGTTAAGGCTGTTTTTTAAGTTTATTTACTAAAATTGTGGTTGAATGCTTTTTAAGAGCGTATTAAATGCCGATATTATGGCGAGTTAGGAATATTATAAAGGCTGCTGTATCGAAGGATTTGAGGTTTTTAAAATCAGGTGTAAATGTTATGGCTTTAGAGTATCTTAAAACAAGCACGGGAATATCACAGGAGGCTGGCTTGGGATGCACGGTGGCTCAATCAGCCCCGTCAAAGTCAAATTATACAATAAAATTGTTATTTTTGTTTATATTATTGGCTGTAACTTTATATTGTTCCTACCTGCTTTGGAGGCCTTCAATAAAAAAACATTTTAAGGGCGGGGTTGTTTTTGGTTCATTACAAGTGACCGGAATAATGTATAACGAGGACAATCCGGTGGCATTTATAAATGGCCAGATTGTTAAGCAAGGAGATGTTATTCGCGGCTACACTGTTTCATGCATAGAAAAAGATTGTGTTGAGTTAAGAAAAGGCGAAAAAGTTCATTATTCTAAAATGTCAAGTGCCCCGGAGGGCAATTCAAAACATTAAAACCGTACTGTTATTATAATTTCGATAATTTGCGGATATTCCTGCGATTTTCCCCGATAAAAACACGTCCTGAATAGATTATAGGACTAAATCATTTTCTCTTAAATTATAGCAATTGTATTGTTGTAGAATTATAAATTTCCTATTTTTATTATATTGCCCAAATTAACTAAAGATTTTCAATGTACCTGCCCGATTCTTATTTTATCCATTTTAACAAATGGTGTGTAAAAAACAAAATGAGTGTAAAAATGGGAATTATAGGAAACTTTTTGAGATTGATTGGAGTGCAAGATGATAACAGAAGCGACCTTTGAACAATATCTGAAAGGTTTAATTAAAGGTGATAGAGCAAAAAGCAGGGCGGTTATTGAGGAATTACTCCAGCACGGTGTTACGGCCCATAATGTTTATGTGAACTTGATATGGCCTGTAATGGCCGGAATAGAAAAAATGGTTCGCGAAGACAAAATTAGTCTCGTCCAAGAGCATTTGGCTACAAGAATTAATCGTACCATAGTCGACCAGCTTCAAAACAAACTGCCGCGTCACCAGCAACGGGGCCATAGAGTTATAATTTGCTGTGCACAAGAAGAATTGCAGGAATTGGGTGCTCAGATGATGGCAGATTTATTTGAAAGCGACGGCTGGGAAGTCAAATTTCTCGGGGGCGGGCTGACCAACGATGATGTTCTTGCTTATATAAATGAAAACTCGCCTCAGTTATTGATAATATACGGTGCCAGCCCGGCTCAGGCCCCGTCTATACGAAGCCTGATAGATACCGTCCGGCAGGTTAATGCCTGGCCCGATATGAGAATCATGGTTTCCGGCGGTTTATTTAACAGGGCCGAAGGTTTATGGGAAGAAATAGGCGCGGATATGTTTGCCCCTAATGCCGCCGAAGCACTGAAAATGGCTGTCAGCGAGCAAAAATTCGACCCCGAAAAAAGAACAATCAAACGAAAACGTAAAAAACCGGTTCTTGTCGGTGAAGCAGCAGAAGTAGAACAATGCCAATAAACAAAAGTAACGTGAAATGCAGCTTGTGTCGTATCAGGTATTCTTTGGGTAAAAGCCGAAAAATTTTCGGCTGCTGTTGACAATTGGTTTTAAATCGAGTATCATAATCCCACAGTAGTTTGGAAAAAAAACTACTGATGGCGCTCAATACAAAAATCATAGTTGTAATTCCTGCTCGTTACGATTCTACGAGATTTCCCGGTAAGGTTCTCGCTAAAGAAACGGGCAAATACCTCATCCAGCATACCTATGAACAGGCCTGCAAGGCAAAACTGCCCCAAAAGGTTATAATCGCAGCCGACGATGAGAAAATCATCCAAGCAGCCCGCTCGTTCGGGGCGGATTGCGTTATGACAAGCAAAGATTGTGCAAGCGGAACCGACCGAATCGCACAAGCTGCTACTGATATAGATACGGATATAATAATTAACGTACAAGCCGACGAGCCGGAAATCGACCCTGAAAATATCGATATTCTTGCAAGATTGTTAATCGATAACCCGGAATCGCCGATGGCGACGCTCTTGGCAGAATTTGAATCCGCAGAACAAATAAGTAATCCTAATATTGTCAAAGTTATTACTAATATCGAGAATCGAGCATCGAGTATCGAAGCCCGAAGGGCGATATATTTTTCCCGTTCCGCAATTCCTTACGACAGAGAGAAGAGCGGCATCGGTGATAAAAGCAATTATTTGAGACATCTTGGGATTTATGCTTACAGAAAAGAATTTCTATTGAATATTACAAAGCTGCCGCAAAGCCCTCTTGAAAAAATTGAAAAATTGGAGCAATTGCGGGTAATCGAAAACGGCTATTCGATTCTGGCCGCGAAAGTCAAACATACCTGCGACGGCATCGACACGCCCCAGCAGCATAAAGAATTTGTCAAGCGGTATAGGGAGCATGGTGGTGATGAATAACGCCAAATCAGTTAAAAATTCTGAAGTCGTTATTTATACCACTGAAGATGGTCAAGCGAAACTTCAGGTCAAAATTGAAGATGAAACAGTCTGGCTTACGCAAGACCAGATGGCGGAGCTTTTCGATAAATCCAAATCGACCATCAATGAGCATATCCAGAACGTTTATAAGGAAAAAGAGCTTTCCGAAGAGCAAACTATGAGAAAATTCGGAATTTCCGAATTTTCTACCAAACCGACTAATTACTATAATCTTGATGTTATTATTTCTGTCGGATATCGGGTCAAATCCCTTCGTGGAACGCAATTTCGTGTTTGGGCGACACAGCGGCTGCGTGAATATATCATTAAAGGATTTACACTTGATGATGAGCGTTTAAAACAGCAGGGGGGCCGGTCAAGATATTTTGAAGAACTTCTTCAGCGGATTCGAGATATTCGCAGCAGCACGCTAAATTTGTCAAGCGTGATAGCCGCAGAGATAAAAGATAATTTTTTAGCCACAGAGGGCACAGAGAACACAGAGAAAAAATTAAAATGGAAGACAAAGAGATAATAAACGGCAATTGCTGGGTCGCATATTTCGATATACTTGGTTTTAGCAGTATGGTAGAAAGTTTTCCTGTTGAATTTGTTCGAGAAAAACTAAGGGAAGCTCAGAAGGAAGGTGAACAGTTTAATGCAATCTGTAGATTCAAATTTTTCTCCGACAGTTTCATTTTTTATACAGAAAATGATTCTATGGACTCGTTTAAAAAAATATGGGAAGTCTCAGCATTTTTCTTCATGATAATGTTTGCCAAAAGTAAGATACCACATTTCCCAATGCGAGGATGTTTAAATGTAGGTAGATTTTATGCTGATGAAAAGAATGGCATTTTTTTTGGTTCCGCGCTTATAAACGCGTATAGTCTATCTGAAGATCAAGACTGGATCGGGTTTGTACTTTCCGAGGAAGCCAAAAAAAAATTAAAGGATTATGAATCGACGAATTTTGAGTCAAGCAAATGCTTCTTGTTTCAAGAATATAATGTTCCATATAAAACAAAACCCAAAAAACGAAATTTGCTTGTGTATAAGCCTCGTAGTGACCTCTTAACAAGTTCTCCAGAACGTTTATGGAGTACTTTGAGTAACATGGAACATGAGGCATTTCTTGCTTTGCATAACGATACTACAAATGGAGATGTTAATATATGTTCAAAATGCAAAAAGATATTTACCAAATACCATAACACAGAAGATTATTTTTTGTTTATGTATCCTTCGTTGCAAAGTAAAGGCAGAAAAAGGTTCAATCAAGATGAACTTTGTGCTGGCTGCCCTAAAAAGAAAACATTGGCAAAGAAAATACGAAACTTTGCAGTGACAATAGTTCTATTAATAAAAAATGTTTCTCTGTGTTCTCTGTGGCTTAAATAAATGATTTAAAAACTCTGTGGCAAATTGAATAACTAATGGTGTTTGTTCGTGTTAATTCGTGGTTAGTTAAAAATCAGTGTAAATCTGTGAAATCTGTGGCTAAGGAATAAAAAGGAATTATATGGCAAAAGAAAAGGATTTATTGGCTTCGGTAAGTGATACATCGACTGAAAGTGAATTTTTCTCACCTATACCGAAAGGTTATAAAAAAGGTAAATGCCGCTATGTCTTTGTAATGGGTACTGTGATGAGCGGGCTGGGCAAGGGGATATTTTCGTCTTGTTTAGCCAAGCTTATGCAGGATAAGGGGTTGAAGGTCGCCCCTATAAAGCTCGAAGGTTACCTGAACATCGATTCGGGCACTCTTAATCCGTTCCGGCACGGAGAGGTATTTGTGCTCGACGACGGTATGGAAACCGATATGGATTTAGGCACGTATGAGCGGATGCTCGACCAAAACCTAAGCCGCGCCAATTTTGCAACGAGCGGTCAGATATATAGTTCGGTACTTTATAAAGAACGCAAAGGCGAGTACTTAGGCAGAGATGTCCAAATGATTCCTCATGTTACCGGCGAGGTCAAATTGAAACTTCGCCAGCTTGCTATGGATTCCGACGCTGATATTGTCTTTGTGGAAATCGGCGGCACGGTCGGAGATTTGGAAAACGCATATTTCATCGAGGCTATGCGCGAGCTGGCTTATGAAGAGGGGCCGAACAGCAGCTGCTTCGTTGCTTTGACATATATTTTGGAGCCGAAGACTTTGGGCGAACAAAAATCAAAGGCCGCTCAGCTCGGCATAAAACAGTTAATGCAATTAGGTGTTCAGCCGGATATTATCGCCTGCCGGGCAGTCAGTCCTGTTACCGAAACGGTTCGCCAAAAAATCAGCGTTTACAGCAATGTTCCCCTTGAGCGTGTGGTTAGTGTTCACGATTCGGCCAGTATATATATGATACCTGCGATGCTTCGGGAACGAAAACTGGACTTCGAAGTTTTAAGGCTTTTGAAAATCGAAGACAGAATCAATCTGGCTGCCGAACGCAAGTCGTGGTCTAAATGGTGTGATTTTACCGACAAGATTGAATCTCTGAAAAAGCAGGTAACCATAGGGATTACCGGCAAATATACATCGGTTCGTGACAGCTATGCTTCGATAATTAATGCCTTAGAGCATGCCGGAATTGCTGTCGGGGCCAAGGTTGATATTAAATGGATAGATGTTTCTATTATCAAAGATTCGAACGCAGCCGAACATCTTAAGCAAGTTGACGGGATTATCGTTCCCGGAGGTTTCGGAACACGCGGGACAGAGGGCAAAATCGCCTGTATCAAATATGCCCGCGAAAATAATCTTCCATATCTGGGAATCTGTTACGGTTTTCAAATGGCTGTTCTTGAATTTGCCAGAAATGTTTGCGGGCTCAAGAAAGCCAATACAACCGAAATCGAACCTGATTGTTCCGAGCCGGTTATAGATATTTTACCCGAACAGAAAAAAATTGAGGGTCTCGGAGGTAATATGAGACTAGGCGGAAAAGATATCGAAATAAAACCGAATACCAAAGCAGCCGCACTTTTTGACAATGCTAAATCTGTCCGTATGCGTTTTCGCCATCGGTACGAAGTTGACCCGCAGTATATCGATAAACTCGAATCCTGTGGTTTGATTTTTTCCGGTAAAGCCCCCAATCAGCTGATTATGCAGATATTAGAATTACCCGGCCATCCGTATTTTATCGCTACGCAGGCACATCCGTGCCTTACTTCGCGGCCGCTTAATCCTCAGCCGATGTTTTTGGGATTAGTCGATGCTGCTTTAAAATCAGATTAGCAAAATTCGGGCTGCATTACCGATAAAGGTTAAATTTACATATAGTTCCTTATGAATCTATCAGCAATTGTCCTTTCTGGTCTATCAGCTTTTTGCTGATTTTGATGTTTTTTCATCCAAATGCTAAAAACAGCACAACACTTTTCGTATTTCATAATATATTAATAAAAAAAATAGTAACTTTAAGGAGATTAAAAATGGATACGAAAGGTTTGAAGACTGTAGACATTATCGTTTATGCCCTTTTGCTTATAGGGGCTTTGAATTGGGGACTGGTCGGGCTGCTGCAGTTTGACTTAGTCGCTTTTATTTTTGGAGCAATGACGCCTTTGGCCAGAATTGTGTACGTCTTGGTCGGCTTAGCTGCGATTTATGATATTGTATTCTTGAAGGCTATTTGGAAACGCTGGAACGTACATTATTAATAAAATTTCCAGATGTTAGAAGATTCGAAGCTGGCGGCAAATTTTATTTAATGTTTTAGAACTTGCTGCCAGCTTTTTCGCTGTGTAGCGTGAAGACCGGACACGACTGTTATGATAATAGTCACAATATAGGTAATCGTCGTAAACCAGTAACCCCATTGGGCGGTTTGGACGTGTCCCATTTTTACCATAACAGTTCCTATGGCAAATGACTGAACAAGCATTTTAAGTTTACCGGAAAAAACCGCTGCAAAATTGACGCCTTTCGATTCGGCGATATGGCGAAGTATTGTTACATAAGCTTCGCGCAGAATTATAATTGCCGCAAAGCCCCACTGAATAATTGCCTGAACCGAATCGCTCCAGCCGAAAAGTTCAGGTTGGCCGATAATCGCAAAACACACAAATGCTCCGCACACCAAAATCTTATCCGCAAGGGGGTCAACTATTCGCCCGAACTTGCTGGTAACCTGCATTTTCCTGGCAATAGGCCCGTCGATAAGGTCTGTAATTCCGGCGATTATAAACAAGACAAATGCCGAATCTATAAATAGAGTGTAATTTTCAGGAGAAATTTTACGTGATATAAGTACCATCGCAAGAAAAATAACCGTCAGAAAAAATCGCCCTAAAGTCAGAATATTTGGAAGTTGTTTCAGCATAGCCGATAAGTCTAATCAAATTTCATATCAAAAACAATATTAAATCTTTCCTGCCGGAAGACCATTTTGCTCGACGATTAAATCATACTCGTGCCAACCTGTAACTTTAGCTTTTATAAACTGACCGGTTTTTGAGGAGTTTTTGTTTATTATGCAGAGACTGTCTATCTCCGGTGCTTGACCGTAGAAACGTCCTTCGGCGCGACCATCTTCGGTTACGGTATCAACCAGAATTTTTAGAATACTGCCTTTGCGGTTTTTGTTTTTCTCGAAAGCGATTTCCTGCTGAGCGAGCATTAATTGTTCGAGTCTTTGTTTTTTAATTTTTTCGGGAATCTGGTTAGGCAGCTCGGCGGCGGTTGTCCCTTTTTCAGGATAGTATTTGAAGCAGCCCATTGCATCGAATTTGGCCCATTTTACAAACTCCAGAAGCTCTTCGAACTGCTTGTCTGTTTCACGGGGAAAACCTACGATAAACGTTGTTCTTAAGACTATTCCGCTTATATTTTTCCGTAATTTTTCAATCAAAGAGCGTATCTGTTTACTTTTATCAGGTCTGCGCATCGAAGATAGTATCTCATCATTAATGTGCTGAAGCGGTATATCAAGATAATTAATAATTTTGCTGTTCTCGGCTATCGTATTAATCAGTCTTTCGCTGATACCGGTAGGATACAGATACATTAATCGAATCCATTGTGTTTTATTTATGTCATTCAATTTTTCGATGAGTTTTGCAAGGCCCTCTTTTATTCCTAAATCCCTTCCATAGCAGGAAGTGTCCTGTCCGATGATATTTAATTCCACAACGCCCGCATCGGTAAGTTCGGTTGCCTCGCCCAGAATTTGTTCGATAGGTTTGCTGTGAAATTTACCTCTGATTGAAGGTATGGTACAGAACGAACATTTATGGTCACAGCCTTCGCTGATTCTCAGATATGCCCAATGTTTGGTGCCGGTTAACAGTCTGATATTATCTTTGGGGGGTTCGTTCAGCGGTTCACCTAAAAAAGCCATTTTCTGCTTGGTGGTCATAGTCTGTTTTATTATGTTTGCTATCTGGTCGCGGTGAGCCAACCCTACAATTGTATCAATACCCTCTGTTTCTTTGAAAAGGTCCTGATTCATTCTCTGAGCCAGACAACCTGCAACTATGATTTTTTTAACCAAGCCTCTTCGCTTCCAAGCCATAGCTTCCTCAATTACCGAAATTGCTTCGGCTTTGGCAGGTGCGATAAAACCGCAAGTATTGATAACTACTGCGTCGGCTTCAAAAGCGTTTTCTGATATGACCATGCCCGCTTGGGCAATATGGGCAAGCATTTTTTCGCTGTCGACGACATTTTTAGGACAGCCCAGCGAAACAAAACCGACGCTATATGCTTGCGGCGGTTCTGGCATTACATCGATTTTTCTCTTCATCGCAGCCGTATTACAGACTCACAACTCACACAAAGTATTCTTTAAAGACAGTACTTGGAAACCAACCTTAATTATAGTATAATATTAGAAAATTGAAATAGTATCGAGCAATGAATTTATTTCGGAGGAAAAATAAAAATGGCCGAATTTAATCTCGATAGTTTCAACTCTGACCAAGGGCCAGCCAAACCGGATGCGAATCTCAATCCGTTTGAGGCTGACGAATCAAGCGAGAATAATCATATATCTCATGCTCCGCTGGATTTAGGCGGCGACTCTGCACCGCCAGTTCCGCCAGCTCCTAAGCCGCCGGCTTCTGCAAGAAGACCGGCCGCTCCGGTAGTACAGCCTGCTGTGGACAATGCTGCAGCTAACGAAAAAATTACCGGCATTAAAATATTTTTTACCAAACTTCATGCCGGTGCGATTGATTTTCTTAGCGAGCAAATAACCGAGTGGCTTAAGCAAAATCCTGATGTTCATATTAAACGCACCAATGCGGTAGTTGGCGAAATAGCCGCTAAAAAAACCGAACCTAACTTAATTATTACCGTTTGGTATTGATTTTTTGGCTGAAAATTCAGTAAAAATTGACAATTGACTCAAAATGCTGCGTTCCGAGACGCATTTCGAGCAAAAAACGCGTTTTTTGTTATTTCTTGGATTTTATCAAAATATCTTGACAGTTTATGCATTTTAAGGTACTTTCCATAGTTTAACCGATATTTGTGCGGAGTAGTATTAATTATAGTTTGAGCTTTGGAGGTTATTTGTGGCCAACGAATTAGCGAAGCAGCTTATTAATGCAGGCGCCCATTTCGGGCATGGTGTCAGCCGCTGGAATCCCAAAATGGGACCTTACATTTTTGCCAAACGCGGCAGAATACATATCATCGACATCAAAAAAACACTGAAAGGGCTTTTGATAGCCAAGAAATTACTTGCCGAAGTAGTAGCATCCGGCAAGGACGTTATTTTTGTGGGTACCAAGAGACAGGCTCAAAAAGCCGTGGAAACGGCTGCTCAGAAATGCTCGATGCATTACGTCTCTCAAAGATGGCTTGGCGGGACTCTCACTAATTTCAGAACAATTCGTTCCCGGCTTCAGAGACTCGAACAGCTTGAAGCTATGACTGCTGACGGGACAATAGACAGCGAAAGCAAAAAACAAGCCGCACGTCTCAAACGAGAATTGAAAAAAATCAAATCGAACCTTGACGGCATCAGAAAAATGTCCCAGCTTCCCGGTGTGGTTGTGGTCATAGATGCCAAAAAGGAATATATCCCTCTCAGAGAAGCTAAAAAGCTCGGTATTCCGACTATTGCTATACTTGATACTGATTCCGACCCTGATACGGTCGATGTGCCGATTCCGGCAAACGATGATTCGATTCGAGGTATCAGTTTGTTACTGAACGAATTAGCTGATGCTGTCGCAGTCGGAAAGACTCAGACTCCTTCGGAGCGTTTCTCTATAAAGAAACCAAGGCGGGCGCGTGTCAGCCGTTCGGCACTTGCTCGTGCTGAAGATGAAGAACCGGCAATGGCTGCAGAAAAACCATCGCAGCCCGAAGCTGTTTCCGAGTCACCGGCAACAAGCGAATAAATCGAAACCTTTATTTACTTCTGATTGACTGTTTGATTCGGTCTAACCGTCAAAATCGGTTCAATCAGCGACTCTCAAGTGATTTAAAAAATTAGGAGCATAAGATGGCAGAAATCTCAGCAGCAACCGTAGTAAAATTAAGAAAATTAAGCGGTCAGGGTATGATGGACTGCAAGCAGGCTCTTACCGAAGCAAACGGTGATATGGATCAGGCTATGCAGATACTTCGTAAAAAAGGACTTGCCACGCTCGCAAAAAGGGCAGAACGTGAAACATCTGAAGGAAGAGTTATAAGTAAACTTACCGATGACGGAAAAACTGGTGTGCTGATTACATTGTGTTCTGAGACCGATTTTGTCGCAAAGAGCGATGATTTTGTGGCTGTTACCGATAAACTTGCAGATTATGCTCTTGCCTGTCCGGATGACCAGTCCAGAGAAGCCATTTTAGCTACTGAGGTAAACGGACAAAGCCTTAATGATTTGATAACCGAGCTTGTCAGTAAGACCGGTGAAAAAACACAGCTCGGCGATTATGCAAGATTTAAGCTGACCGGCTCCGGTCTAATTGCCATATATGTTCACTTCAACAGAAAAGTCGGTACGATGCTTCAAATCGAGACCAGCGATGACAAAGTCGCTGTTTCGCAGGCTTTAAAAACCATCGCGAATGATATTGCGATGCATATTACAGCTACTAAACCGCTTGCTTTAGATAAAGACGGCATTGACGCTGATACCATCGAAAAAGAAAAAGCTATTTACGCCGACCAGGTTAAAGATAAACCTGCCGAGATGGTTGGTAAAATTGTCGAAGGCAAAATGAAAAAATTCTTTGCTGAAAACTGTCTGATAGAGCAGCCGTTCGTAAAAGACGACAAGAAATCTGTTAAGCAGGTTCTTGATGAAGCCGCCAAAAGTGCCGGAGGAACTGCTGTTATAAAACGGTTCGTACGTTTCGCAGTCGGGTAATTTTTATCCATTTCTTAAAAAGTCAATATTTACTTGCGACGGGTTGCTGGTATGGCTAAATCGAATTATAAACGAGTTCTGCTAAAAATATCCGGCGAAAGCTTCTGTAAACCGGGAGGTTTTGGAATTGAAGGCGACCAGCTCGAATCAATCGCCTTGCGAGTCAGCAAGCTTATGGAGCTTGGTGCCGAAGTAGCCGTTGTAAACGGAGCAGGAAATTTCATCCGCGGCGAGAGGTTTTCCAAAAAAAGCAGCATACCCCGAAATACAGCCGATTATATGGGAATGCTTGCGACGATTATCAATGCCTGTGCGCTACAGGAAACCCTCGAAAAAATGGGCAAACCGACACGAGTTCTAAGTGCTATTGAAGTATCCGCTATATGCGAAAAGTTCATTAGACGAAGAGCACTTCATCATCTCGAAAAAGGAAGAATAGTTATTCTTGCCGGTGGAACGGGAAATCCGTTTTTTACGACTGATACCTGTGCGGCACTGCGAGCTTCGGAACTCGAAGCCGATTTGGTAATAAAAGCAACCAACGTCAAAGGTGTTTATAGTGAGGACCCTGATTCTAATCCTGATGCGACATTATTTGAGCACCTTTCATATTCCCAAGTCTTAGAAAAAAATCTCCGAGTGATGGACCACTCGGCTATAACTTTGTGCCGCGATAGCCAAATCCCGATTATTGTGCTGAATATTTTCGAGGACGGAAATATTACAAAAGCTATATGCGGCGAAAAAGTCGGCACATTGATTAACTGATTTTTGGAGGTTCGTCAATGCTTACAAAGCAAATTGTTACTGATAATGAAAACAAGATGAAAAAAGCAATCGAGCATTTGCACGATGAACTAAAGGGTCTGCGTACCGGAAGGGCATCTACGGGTCTTGTTGAAAATATCAGAGTCGATTATTACGGAAATCCGACCGCAATGAAACAGCTTGCTACTTTAGCGGCTCCGGCTGCGGATATGATTGTTATAAAGCCTTTTGACGCCGGTTCTTTAAAGGATATTGAAAAAGCCATAAAAAACAGTGATTTGAGCATAGCTCCGGTTATTGATGGTAAGGTCATAAGGCTTAATATCCCGCCTTTGAGCGAAGAACGCCGCAGGCAGTTGGTTAATCAGGCTAAGCAGGCAGGCGAACAGAGCAAGGTTACGATTCGCAATATCCGCCGCGACGCCATAAAACACCTCGAACAGCAGGAAAAGGCCAAAGCTATTACCGAAGATGATTTAGAAAAAGGCAAAAAGCAAATCGATGATATGACCAAGGAATATACTGAGAAAATCGACCAAACTATTAAAGCCAAAAGCGACGAAATTATGCAGGAGTAAAATAGGCCGTTTTATGGCAGTGATGCTGAATGGCATATAAAGCGGCTTAAAATTTAATTAAAAAGCTAATATCTAAAAAAATTAAAATCAGGTTGACAAGATATGCCCGCCGGATTAGAATCCGGCGATTTTTTTTAAGCCTAAATTTTAAGGAGGCCGTAGAAATGACAGATTTAAACAAAATACTAAAAGAAAGACTGACCAAAGACAGCTATGCCCGATTGTCGGCAATTAAGAATCTCAAAGTTCACGAGTTTGTAGCCGATGCGATAGAGCTGACTAATCCAAAATCGGTATTTGTCTGTGCTGATACCGCTGAAGATATAGCTTATATTCGCCGCATGGCAGTTGAAAAAGCTGAAGAAAAAGCTTTGAAGATGGACGGTCATACCTATCATTTCGACGGCTATAATGATCAGGGGCGGGATAGAGAAGTTACCAAATATCTTGTTCCAAAAGGTGATTCGTTAAGCAAAGCTCTTAACCAAACCGAACGCCAGCAGGGCTTAGACGAAGTTAGAGGTCTTTTGAAAAACTCTATGAAAGACAGGGTTATGATTGTTCGGTTCCTGTCGCTCGGCCCGGCAGGTTCGGTTTTTAGCGTTCCATGCGTTCAGGCCACAGATTCTTGGTATGTTGCCCACAGCGAAGATTTACTTTATCGATGCGCATATGCACAATTCGTAAAGATGTCCGAACAAGCTAATTGTTTTAGGTTTCTTCATTCGGCAGGTGTGCTGAATGAATCTAATGTAAGTGCTGACGAAGATAATAAAAGAATTTATATTGATTACACTCAAGACAGAGTTTACAGCGTAAATACCCAGTACGGCGGAAATACAATCGGCTTGAAGAAACTTGCGTTAAGACTGACTATCCGACAGGCTGACCGTGAAGGCTGGCTGGCCGAACATATGTTCCTTATGGGAGTCAAAGGGCCTAAAGGCCGCAATACCTATTTTGCCGGAGCTTTTCCAAGTGCCTGCGGAAAAACTTCGACTGCGATGCTGCCCGGAGAAACCATTTTAGGTGACGATATTGCATATTTCAGAAAAATCAACGGCGAGTTCAGAGCCGTTAACGCCGAAGCAGGCATTTTCGGAATTATTCAAAATGTTAATTCCAAAGACGACCCTGCGATATGGGAAGCTCTTACAAAGCCCGGAGAGGTAATATTCTCGAATATCCTTATCAATGACGGTAAGCCCTATTGGCCGGGTATGGGAATGGATTTGCCCGATAAAGGCGTCAATTTTGCAGGCGAGTGGTTCAAGGGTAAAAAAGACTCAGCCGGCAATGAGATTTCTCCCGCTCATAAAAATGCAAGATATACCGTTGCTCTTAAAGCTTTGGCTAACAGCGATTCGGAAATCGATAATCCTGAAGGTGTTGTACTGGGCGGTATTATGTACGGCGGTCGAGATGCTAAAGGTTATGTTCCGGTTCAGCAGGCTTTCGATTGGAATCACGGTATCGTAGCTTATGGTGCGTCACTTGAAACCGAAACGACTTTTGCCACAATCGGAAAAGAAGGCGTACCGGAAATCAATCTTATGAGCATTCAGGATTTCGTAGCTATACCTCTTGGCAAATATGTCCAGAATAATATCCGTTTTGCTCAGGGCATCAAAAATCCGCCTCTGGTTTTCGGCGTTAATTATTTCTTACGCGATAAACAAGGCCGATTTGTTAATGGAGTGCGCGACAAGCACGTTTGGGTTAAATGGATGGAGCTTCGTGTTCATAATGACGCAGAAGCTATTGAATCACCGACTGGTTTAATACCTAAATATGAAGATATTGCGCCGCTTTTCAAAAAGCTGCTGAATAAAGATTATACCAAAGAAGATTATGTTGCCCAGTTTACTATTCGTGTTCCGGAAAACCTTGCCAAAATTCAGCGGATAGAAAAATTCCATCATGAAAACGGCGGCGGGCAGGTCCCTGAAATATTCGAGGTGCTTGATGCACAGCGAAAGAGACTTGAAAAGCTAAGGCAGCAAAAAGGAGATTACGTTTCTCCGTTCGATTTAGCCTGAAATTAATATCGTATTATTAATAGGCCGGAGCTTTGCTATGAGGCACAAAACTGTCATTAGGTTTGTTGTGTCACTTGCAGCGGTGTTTTCTGTCAGCGCTTTGTCGGCTATGGCTATGCGTTCTGAGGCGACATGGGATTGGTATAATCAGCTGAACAAGCCTTTTTTTATGCCGCCGGGCTGGCTGTTCGGGCCGGTATGGACAATACTTTATATTTTGATGGCAGCAGCCGCGTTTCTTGTCTGGCAGAGGGGTTTTCAGGATAAAAAAGTCAAGACCGCACTGGGCTTATTTTTAATACAGCTTATTTTGAATGGTCTCTGGACGCCGCTTTTCTTCGGATTGCAGCAGATTTTTATAGCCTTTTTGGAAATAATTCTGCTTTGGGCGGCGATACTTATTACAATTATATCATTCAAAAAAATTTCACTTCCTGCGGCAATTCTAATGCTGCCTTATCTTTTCTGGGTTAGCTTCGCAGCCGTTCTAAATATGTCACTATGGCTGCTAAATCCTTAAACAAAAGCTGTTCAATTGTGTTTCAAAAGCTTACTTTTTTGCACTTTAGATGTACTATTAACACTTTTTTGGTAGTATTTTTTCAAAAGTCCATAAGATTTTGGCGTAAGGGAAAGCCTTTTTTGCACTAATACGTTAATATATAACCCCTTTTTGCCTATAGGGTTATAGGCTTAGTAAGGATGACTGATTTGTACAATATGGGGTATTTGGGAGAATTTAGTAAAGTTCCGATAATATTTTTCTTGATTTATATGAAAAAATCGTATAAAATCCTACGCGAAGAAGATGAGGAGTGGGACGAGCAGTAGAATTGTGCCTACGGGGGCAAATCCCACGTCAAAAATTTGTTTTACGGTCGATTTTCTGACCCGGCGAAGAAGGTAAAATGTCGTATGAGGGGTTTGATTTTAGGCAGCGAGCGGTAGGCCGCTGTGGTGAAGGTCTAAGGGTTCAGCCTGAAGGGGGGCTTAGCAGCTCTGGGGGTAGGTTTAGAGATAGCTTCATAGGCAAAAGCTCGGCTTTTAATTCCATTATCGATATGGTGGATGCTATTTCCGCCCGCCGCTGTCCGGTGATTATTACCGGTGAGACTGGCGTCGGAAAAGAAATGGTAGCCCGCCAGATTCACTTAACCAGCGACAGAGCCAATAAAATATTTGTTCCGGTTGACTGCACCACATTGACAGGCCAGTTATTCGAAAGCCAGTTGTTCGGTCATAACAAAGGAGCTTTTACCGGCGCGGTTGACAGCACGCTCGGTTTTTTCAGAGCTGCCGACGGCGGAACGATTTTCCTTGATGAAATCAGCGAAATACCGTTAGAGCTTCAGGCTAAGCTTTTGCGTGTTCTTCAGGAAAATAGAGTTACGCCTTTGGGTTCGACAAAATCCTTCCCGATTGATATTCGTGTTCTTTGTGCGACAAACCGTGATCTTCGCGAAATGGTTAAAGAAAACAAATTCCGCGCTGACTTATATTATCGGCTTAATGTTGTTACTTTAGAAGTGCCTCCTCTGAGACAGCGAAGAGAAGATATACTGCCGCTGGCGGAGTATTTTCTTGCGAATCAGGCGGCTTTTTATAATGAACCCCAAAAAACTTTAAACTCATCCGCCAAGGATTTATTACTGAAATACGATTGGCCCGGAAATGTCCGCGAGCTTGCTAACGCGATGGAGCGTGCTTATGTTCTGACTATGAGCGAAGAAATTCGGCCAGCGGCTTTGCCGGTTGAGCTTGTTATTTCTCAAGCCAGCCAGTATCCCAAACATGAATTACCTACTCTGGACGAAGTAAAACGCAAGATTGTGATTCAGACTCTCGAATACACCGACGGAAAAAAACTCGCGGCGGCTAAGATACTTGGTATCGAGCGGCGAAGTCTGAACCGTCTGATTGAAAAGCTCGACATACCTTTATCTAAAATCTGCAACGGCGAAAACGATTAAGCAGCTTTTTTACTTGCTGCCAACCTCTTCTATAATTTCATCGAGATATTTATTGAATTTCGCGGCATCTTCTAACATGACAAAATGTCCGATGTCCGGAATGATTTTGACCTCGAAAGATTTTACAATATTTTTATTGGCCTCGAAATTTGTCGGCCAAAAATCAGAACTTATGCTGTAAACCGGCACGGTAATATTTTTGAAAGTGCTTTTTAAATCGTGTTTTCCGAGATTTTCCAAAGTATTTATAGCTACCGCCGGATTTGCGGAAGATATTTTCTCGACCATTTGTTTGACGAGATTCGGGTCGGCAGTTTCCGGAAACATAAATCTGGCAAATCCTTTTGCCTGCATTTGAAAATCGGGTTTTAATCCCGCTATTATTTCGTCCATACCTTGGGTATAACCATTCTCTATGTCGTGAAAAGTATCAGCTCCGACAAGACAAATCACTCTGTCGGGTATCAGCAGGGCGGCTTCGGCTATGACAGAACCGCCCATCGAATGGCCGATGAGAATCGCTTTTTTTATCCCGAGCTTTTTAATAACAGCCGCGACATCTTGCCCGTAAGCCTCTACCGTCCATTCTTTTCGGTCTGTTCCGGATTGGCCGTGTCCGCCGAAATCAATTGTTACTACCTTATAGTTTTTTGAAAAATACGGTATTTGATTTTCCCAGACGGTTTTATCGCAGCTCCAGCCATGCACAAATACAAGTGCCGGCTCGCCCTGACCCTGAATCGCATAACTGATTTTAACGCCGTCGAAAGATTTGACCTGTTGAGAGTCTTTTTGTTTGCAACCGCCAAGGAGGATTAGATTTAACAATAACCCGCTTAGTACGAATGCTCTTAGCTTTGCCATTTTATGTTTCTCCGAATAATAAGATTTTTTTAGACCAAAGTTTTGAATCAGCTTTGTTTTGTGCAAAGATAACTTGCAACGAAGCAATCGTGATATTTTGTCGTATCGATTTTGAAACCGGCTCTTTGCAAAATACCTTCCATAATCCAGTCCAGCGTCGCATACTCGCTTCGTATAGCTGTTTCAATATCTTTGGTAAACTCAAGGTTTGCTTGTTTGCTTAAAGATTCGACCCAGCCGTTTAAAGAATTGATATAATCATCGATGTCGAAAGAATATACAGTATCGACAAGATAAAGCTTGCCTTTTGGTTTTATCATTTTAGCGATATTTCTCAGGCCGACCAATTTCCAAAAGTCCGGCAAGTGATGTAACGCTATACTTGAGACAACGGCATCAACAGGCGGCCCAGAATGTTCATAACTTAAAAAACCGCCGATGTGGAATTCGATATTTTTTACTTGAGCTGATTCGGCTTTTTGTCTGCAGCAATCAAGCATCGCTTCTGAAACATCAACAGCATATACCTTTTTGTATTTTCGAGCGGCATAGAGCGAGAAAGCACCTGTACCGCATCCAATATCCATTACTGCGGCATTATTGTCCAAGCCGAGAGAATCCATAATAACTTGTGCTTCTTGCTCGAAGTTTCGTATTCCTTCGTGGTCTTTGTCGTATTTTGCCGCTACTTTCGTATCGTTGTAATCTACTGCGAAACAATTTAATTCGTCGTAATGCCACGGCAGAAGTTTTGACATAATGCACCTCTGTTTTTCTTACAGTATAATGTATTTCAAAATTATACTCAGATTCTATTTTTACTTTAATGCATACAGAGCATTAGGTACCGTATCGGCAGGGCTGACGTTATACCATGCCTGAATAATCTTGCCCTGCTCGTCGATTAAAAACGATGAGCGTGTTATGCCCATATATTTTTTGCCGTATATTGTTTTTTCGCCCCAAACGCCGTATGCTTTAGATGCTTTGTGGTCAGAATCGCTCAAAAGCCGAAATCCAAGATTATATTTTTCATCGAATTCCTTTTGTGCGTCCGGCTCATCGGGGCTTATTCCTAATGTTACAACGCCCAGTTCTTGAAGCGGCTCGGCGGAATCCCGCACGCTGCAAGCTTGGGCGGTACAGCCGGGGGTATCGGCTTTCGGATAAAAATACAACAGTATCTTTTTGCCGGTAAAATCAGTCAGTTGAACCTCATTATTATCTTGGTCTAAAAGTTTAAAATTAGGCGCCTTATCACCGGTTTTTAACCTAATCATTTGCTCCTCCTCAATATTAGTTTGTTTTTGTTCGGTCTCAGCTTTGATTGTTTCGTCTGCGAGAGATTCCTGTTTAGCTGAGAACGGTATTAGAACGCCAAGTAAAACGCCGAATAGTAATAAACATCCGGCTATCAGCAGCAATTTTTTATTTGTTGGGGTTATAGTTTTTTCAGATTTATTTTCCTCTTGGCTCATTGTTTCGGCCTTTCCCTGTTATCTTATTCTTTCATAAGAATTTTACGCAAAATCATCAAAAGTGTTTTCGGTTCGAAGTAGCTTTTGTGTAATCGCAGATAGATTGTCGTCGGTTCTATTATATCCGCCTTGCCGTTAATATCCGCAAAAAGTTTTTTAATATTCGGCTTGGCCTTTTTAGTGAATGAGAATATCAGATTATTGCCTGATGCGATGATACTTTTAATATCGAATTTAGCGGCTGCGATTCGAAATTCAGCAAGTTCCAAAAGCAATTTTACATCTTCCGGAATCGGGCCGTAAACATCGGTGAGTTCGGCTTGTATTTCTTTTAGTTCGCCGGTATTTTTAGAAACAGCGATTTTACGGTACGCCTCCATTCTGCTTCTGTCGGCGGGAATATAATTTTTCGGGATATAACCGGAAATGCCCAAATCAATATTGGCTGATGGTATTTCTTCGACGGGTTCGTTTCTAAGTTTTCTGACCGCCTGTGCCAACATCATGCAATACATCTGATATCCGACCATCTGAATATGGCCTGACTGCTCAGCTCCTAAAATATTGCCTGCACCGCGGATTTCCAAATCTCTCAGTGCGATTTTAAAGCCGGCGCCGAGATGAGAATATTCTTCGATAGCCTTTAGCCGCCGAGCCGCAACCGGAGATATAGAACGGTTTTTAGGCAAAAGCATATAAGCATAGGCTCTGTGTTTATATCTTCCGACCCGGCCTCTGAGCTGATGAAGCTCTGCCAATCCGAATCGGTCGGCTTCGTCGATGAAAATCGTATTTGCGTTTGGGATATCAAGACCCGACTCGATAATCGTAGTGCAGACCAAAACGTTAGTCTTTCCGAGAACGAAATCTATCATAGCTTTTTCCAGCTCGCTCTTTGTCATTTGGCCGTGCGCGATAGAAAATTTTATATCGCTGTCGTCGAACAGTTTCCGCAGTTCCCATGCCTTTTTTTCGATTGTTTTTACGCGATTATGCAAAAAAAATACTTGGCCTTGGCGATTCAATTCGCGATATATCGCCCGCTTAATCATATTCGTATCGTATCGCGCAACTTGTGTTACTATGGCACGGCGGTCTAACGGCGGGGTGCCGAGTGAGCTTATATCCCTCAAGCCTAATAGCGACATATGAAGTGTTCGCGGAATCGGCGTGGCTGTCATTGTCAGAATATCAATGTTGACTCGCATCTTTTTTAGTTTTTCTTTGTGTTTTACGCCGAACCGCTGCTCTTCATCTATGATTAGAAGTCCCAAATCCTTAAAGTCGACGTCGCCGCTGAGCAATCGGTGAGTTCCGATTAAAATATCGACTTTGCCTTGTCTTGTCCGGTTTATGATGTCCTGTGATTGCTTGGTTGTTTTGAATCTGTTTAGCACTTCGACGCAGACCGGAAAATCCGCGAACCGTTCGGCAAAAGTTCTGCCGTGCTGCACGCATAAAACCGTAGTCGGCACTAAGACAGCGACTTGTTTGCCGTTTTCTACGGCTTTAAAAGCAGCCCGCATCGCAATTTCGGTTTTGCCGTAACCGACATCGCCGCATAAAAGTCTGTCCATTGCAGTCGGCTGCTGCATATCTGTTTTAATCTGTCCGGTTACGGTTGTCTGGTCAGCCGTTTCCTGGTAAGAAAATGATTCTTCGAATTCCTTTTGCCAGTTCGAGTCAAGACGATATTCTATTCCGCCCAAAGCTTGGCGTTTTGCCTGAAACTCCAGCAGTTCAGCGGCCATATCGCGAACAGATTCTTCGACCTTTTGTTTTTGCTTGAGCCATTTTTTCGAGCCGACTTTGCTCAAAGCAGGGCGTTTGGGGCTTGTTCCGATATATTTTTGGACAAGGTGTATATTGCTTACGGATACCTGTATTTTTACCTGATTTGCGTATTCGAGCGTTAGGTATTCACCGGCGGAATCCTTTTCTTTTATTGTGGTTATTCCGCGAAACCTGCCGATTCCGTATGATGCATGTACTACATAATCCCCAGCCTGTAAATCTTCCAGCGTATCGACCGGAGCGGTAGTTCCGATTGGGCGAATTCTTCTGCGAAGCGCAAATTGTCCGAAAAGCTCGTGATGACTAATTATAATCGTGTTCAGAGATTCGATAATAAAACCTTGATTGACGAATCCTTTGAGCAGCGCGAAATTTTTAGGAACTTCTTCCTTGTCTTGTTCGATGATTTCGATAACCCGTTTTATCTCGGCTTCGGATTCGCAATAAAGCAATACTTTTTTGCCGCTTTGTGCGCTGTTTACTAATTCGCCGAGAGCTTGCTTATGGCCTGACCACGCTGTCGTTTTGTGCTGAAATTGCTGAACGGATTTTATATTAAGCTTGAAATAATTCTGCGTGTCTTCCGGTGCAAATCGGCAAATCCAAAGCTGTCCGAATCGATTTAGAGATTGATAAAGTTCGGGCCAGCGATAAAGTCTCGCCGATTTTTCTGCTCGGTCGATATATACAGCCGCTACTTCCTGAATGTCGCTCGGTTCTTCCAAGACGATTAAAGTTTCATCGGGCAAGATATTAGTGAAAAGCTCTTTTTCGTTTTCGGCGGCTCCGCAGACTGCCGAAATAATTCTGACAGTACTAATTTGTTTAGTGGAACGTTGGGTGTCCAAATCAATTCTGCGGATACTCTCGATACTGTCACCGAAAAAATCTAATCTTATCGCAGCGGGTGCTTGATTATTTTCATCTTCTATCAGCGGCGCGAATATATCGACAATCCCGCCTCGCTGAGCAAACTGCCCGGGCAAGTCTATTTTGTCAACCCTCTCGAATTCGTTATCGACGAGCCATTTTACTATTTCCTGCGGTGATTTTTCCGTCCCTGCTGCCAGATTCAAGCTGCTTTGCTGCAAAACTTTTGGACTTGGTACCGGCTGCTGTAATGCCTGAACGGAGGTTGTGATAATTAAGTTTTTAGCGGTACTAACTGCCCTCGATGATATACGGGCCACAAGTTTAGCGCGTTCGGTTCTGATTTCATCGGTCGCATCGGCTAATTCTTCTTCGCCTTCCCAAGCCGGCAGAGGAATAATATTTTCCGCCCCGAATGCTGATAAATCATCTGCGGCTTTGTCTGCGTCGTCGATGTGAGGCCGAATGTATAAAATAGGCCTATGAAGCTTTTTTGAAATATGCGCTGCCAATAAAGGCGCAAAAGACCCCCACGTCCCTTCGGCTTTAACGACCACCTTTGTGTTTTCAAGCCGAGCGACTATTTCGCTAACTACTTTATCAGCCCCCGGATTCACAAAAGACATTCTAATTTAAAATGGACGAATCTACAATCGGTTAGAGTTTTATTGATGTATTGATTTAAGACCAAGCTTTCAGGAAAGTTAATTCGGCGAGGAATGGCTGAAGGCTCTTTCGGCGAAACTTCGGCACAAATCGCAATCACAGATTCCTATAGTTCGAAGGTGGCTGATGCCCGCTAATTTTTTCGTTTCAATTATTTGGGCGCCTTTAGCTTGTATTTTACGAAATGCAAGGTCTGCTTCATTTCTATTCTGACAGCCGATTGCATCGGCAATTACGGTAACGTTTTTATTCCGCTGCAGCAGACCCAGCGCGGTAGCAAGCACTGCATCTTCGGCATTGGCTCCGATGAGTATGAATTCATTGGCTTTTATATCTGAAAGAAGCCTCTCGATTCTCGGTTCATCGAAGGGGTCAGCACATCTTTTATTCAGAATTATCTGATGATATTTTTTTAATAAATCGATGGGTAAATCGGTACTGCCGTCTGCCGGAAAACTTATATGATTATCCACGAGTGTGTACCTTATTTTACGCTGACCTTCGGTCCCGTCCAGACAATAGCTGACTTCGCTGCATCCGTTATTATTCGGATAGACTTGGCAGGTGGATATAATAGGAAGATTATTATGTCTTGCCCAAGCCATAACACGACGGAGATTTACAAGTACACGGCGATGATTTCTTATGCAGGCTTTCCCGTTAGCAAGAAAGAAATCTTTCTGGGTGCTTATATCAATCAAAACCTGTTTTCGGCGGGTTTTAATCAATTGGCGAATCATAAGTTTTCCGTTCGTACTTTTGTCCGTTTATAAATGGCTTTGCCTAAATCGCCTAAAATAAAGTACGTATCTGTTTTAGGGCGGTTCGAAAACTCTTATCGGAAGTTTTTAGGGGTTGCTTTAGCAGCCAAAAATGGTTGTATTATTTGATAATCGTGGGATTTTCGTTTATTCTCTGGTTTTATAATAGACTGATAAGGCTTTTATATAACAATTAAGGGTTTTATTGTAATTATGAGAAGGGTTTTAAGAGATTATCCTGAAATATCTGTAAATCCCCAGACCATCACCGGGCCGATAGACTTTAAGCAGATTTTCGGACGTCAGGGACATGTCCATGTTGAGATTGGTTCGGGAAACGGAACTTTTCTGCTTAATCAAGCTCAGAGCCTGCCGGAGATTGATTTTTTAGGAATCGAGTGGGCGAATAAATATTATAAATACGCAGTGGACCGCATAGGACGCTGGGGGTTGAAAAACGTAAGGATTATTCGTACTGACGCAGCAGTTTTTATTTCTGATTATATACCTGATTCGAGCGTGGACTGTTTCCATATTTATTTTCCGGACCCATGGCCTAAAAAACGTCACCATAAAAGACGTTTTATATGTCCGGCGAATATCGAGCAGATGATACGCTGTCTTGTAAACGCAGGCATTATACAGATAGCAACGGACCATTTGGATTATTTCGAACAAATGAAAATTTGTTTTGCGGAAAAGCATGAAGTGCTCGAACAAATAGATTTTATTCCTTCGGCGGGTGCCTGCGAATCGGAATTTGCGGGGACAAATTATGAGAGAAAATACATTAAAGAAAATCGAAAAGTTTATACGATTGCTGTAAGAAAAGCATGTTTTACTGCTTGAGTTCAGTTGATTTTTTACGTAAATTAGATTATTCGATTTTTTGTGATTTTTGCCAAAATGGCCGGAGACCGCAAAAATTTGCAGTTTTAGCCAATTTTTTTGTTGCATTAAATACGCAGATTGTGTAATAACTGCATTTTAATTAAGGATTTTTTATTAAACTTTTTTCATGGAGGACCATTAATGGCCAAGAAAACAAGAGAGATGCTGGTCGTAGCCAGCAAAGTGAAGGGTTACATTAAGAGCAAAAAGATGATGACTTCATCGGATGCTTTGGGCGCTCTTAACGAAAAGATTTATGCTCTGCTTGATGCGGCAACAGATAGAACAAAAGCCAATCGCCGCAGCACGGTCAAACCGCAAGACCTGTAAAAATTTGCTAAGTCCTTTATAATTAATGGTTTAAGTAAGCTAAGATATTAGCAAATATGACCGCTTTGTCCTTAAAGGCAAAGCGGTTTTTTTTATTTGTTTTATTGCAGCAATTATAGTATAAAGTATTGGATTTGGATTTGGCTGGCTAAAGCGAGCATAGCGTTTTTTGCGGTTGATTATATTTAGCCCTGAAAAAACTTTTGCATATTATCCTTTTGTGTTAAAATATGCTTTATCAGTGTCAAAATTTGGGTTTTTTATCGGAATTTCTGGACTGAAACGGTTTAAAAAACCGATTAATTTAACAGGGAAAACGATAAATAAGGGTTTTTCTAATTTTTAGTAGTAAAGGGTAAGCGGTATGCGGTCGATAATTGCCCTTGTCGTCAAATTGGATTTCTCAGGTCACTGAACTGTGATTCGGCAAAAATTATTCGACCTGAATCGCTTTTGTATCGTAAGTCGTTTTATAATACTTATTTTATTTTTATAGCAATCACAAAGGACGCTAACGATGAGAGTTTTCATGCTGGGTTGGGAGTTTCCTCCGTTCATCACCGGCGGTCTCGGTACGGCTTGCTATGGGCTTACCAAGGCATTAGATAAACTCGGCGTGAAAGTTACGTTTGTCCTTCCGAGTGTTGTAACAGACCAGAATACCACGCATGTAAAATTATTAAGTCCTGAGGGCATCAAAGATATACTAAAAACGCAGTCGAGGTTATTCAGTAATATTAAATTTCATACGATTGATTCACCTCTATCACCTTACGATAGTGCCGAAGTATATAAACAGCGAATCGAATGGGCTTTAGCTCAAAAACAGCATGTTTCCATCACAAAAGGGCTTAATCTGGAGCAGCTGACCTGCGGCGGGCATTATTCCGGTGATATGTACACAGAAGTTCACCGTTATGCCGCCGTAGCTGCCGAATTAGGGCTTAACGAAGATTTCGACATAGTTCACGCTCATGACTGGATGACTTATCCAGCCGGAATAGCCGTTTCGGCTTTGACAGGCAAACCGCTTGTGGTTCACGTTCATTCGACGGAATTCGACCGCAGCGGAGAGAATGTAAACCAAATGATATACGATATCGAGCGCAGCGGTTTCCATGCCGCTGATGTTATAATCGCGGTCAGCCATATGACCCGAAATATAATCATCAGCCGATACGGAGTTCCCGCTGAAAAGGTCGAGGTTGTTTATAACGGTGTCGAGCGAGATAACGGCGAATGGACTCTTGCCGACAGCGGGATAAAGAAAGACGAAAAAATAGTTCTATTTCTTGGCCGAATCACGATGCAGAAAGGGCCGGAATACTTTTTGCAGGCTGCCAAAAAAGTCCTTGAGGTCATGGATGATGTGAAATTTGTAATGGCTGGTTCCGGCGATATGATGCATCGAATGATTGAGATGGCAGCCGGTTTGGGTATCGGCCAAAAAGTGCTTTTCACCGGTTTCTTAAGAGGGGAACAGGTTCGGCAAATTTTCAGAATGGCCGATTTATATGTTATGCCGTCGGTATCGGAACCTTTCGGAATTGCCCCGCTTGAAGCGCTGGGCCACGATGTTCCGGTTATTATAAGCAAACAAAGCGGTGTCTCTGAAGTTCTGACCCATGCACTGAAAGTTGATTTCTGGGATACAGATGAGATTGCCAATAAGATAATTGCCGTCTTGCGTTACCCGCCGTTAAATATTACGCTGCGAGATTATGGCAACTATGAGGCGCGAAGGCTTCGGTGGGAGGATTCTGCCAATAAGTGTGCCAAGATATATGAACAGATGCTTGTAAGTGTCTGACGAATATAGTGGTAATTTTGTGAGAAGGGATTCATGGCTTCATTAGTTTTTTATTTTCAAGTCCATCAGCCTGAACGGTTGAGACATTACACGGTATTCGATAAGAGCAGTCATTATTTTGACGACCACAAAAACTCTGCTATCTGCAAGAAGGTTACCAATAAGTGTTATCTTCCTGCAAACAGATTGATGCTGGAACTAATCCGCAGGCATGAAGGGCGATTCAAGATTGCTTATAGCATTACCGGAACGCTTCTCGAACAGCTCGAACGTTACAGCCCTGAGGTTTTAAGCACTTTTCATGCTCTGGCGGAGACGGGCTGTGTCGAGTTTTTGGCTGAAACATATTACCACAGCCTTAGTTTTCTCTATTCGAGGCAGGAGTTCGCTGAACAGATATACAAACATTCGGAAATGATGCAGAGGCTTTTCGGTCAAAAACCGAAAATTTTCCGCAATACCGAGTTGATTTACAACAATGATTTAGCGAATTTTATCGAGTCTTTAGGTCATTTCGACGCTATTCTCTGCGAAGGCGCTGACAGGATACTCGGGTACAGAAGCCCGAATTACGTTTATAGGCCCAGAGGCTGCAGCAAGCTGAAATTACTGCTTAAGAATTACGCTCTTAGTGATGATATTGCCTTTAGATTTTCCAACCGCGGCTGGACGGAATGGCCTTTGACAGCCGGAAAATTCAGCCAATGGGTAAACCGTGTAAATGGAAACGGCTATGTGGTAAATTTGTTCATGGACTACGAGACCTTCGGCGAGCATCAGTGGGAAGATACCGGAATCTTCGAGTTTATGAGACATCTGCCGGAAGAGATTTTGAGGCATCCGGATAATAATTTCAAGACACCCAGCGAAGCGGCTGCTTGCTACGAAGCTGTCGATACAATTGATGTACCGCATTTGATAAGCTGGGCTGATATGGAGCGAGACCTTTCCGCTTGGCTGGGCAATGCCATGCAATCTAACGCGATTCATGAACTTTACAGGCTTGAGCGTCAGATTAAAGCTCTTGGCGACAGCACTCTGGTTCAGGATTGGCGCAGACTTCAGACTTCGGACCATTTTTACTATATGTGTACTAAGTATTTCTCTGACGGCGATGTTCATAAATATTTTAATCCTTACGACTCGCCTTACGATTCCTATATCAACTTTATGAATGTGCTGGATAATATGAAGAAGCGTTGTACCCCGCCGAAAATTGCCGGTACACAGAAACAGGATAAAGCATTTAGCGGTGAACAATCCGGGGCTTATTTACCGGGTTAAAAAAACACCGCTGCAAATTTTGTTTTCTTTCGATGTTAAAAGCGGCCATGCCAACCTTGCTGACAAAATCAAAAAGCGGTGCTAATCAGATTGCTTCTATTTCGATGCACGGCAAGAAGCTCGATGAATTGCTTAATAAGGAATGGCTTCTTGCTAATACTCGCGGCGGATATTCTTCTTCAACGGTTATAGGCTGTAACGCAAGACGCTACCATGGTTTGCTGATAGGAACACTGAATCCTCCTGCCGACCGCATTATGGCATTGTCGAATATTCTCGAATCAATCATAAGCCAAGGTAAAGTCTTAAATCTTTCCACGTTCGAATTTATCGATAAATGCAACCCCTCCGGTTTTAATGAAATCACAACTTTCAGGCGGGATTTAGGGGTTCATTTTAATTATCAAATCGACGGATTCGAGCTGACTCGGTCGATATATCTGGCCAGAAACAAGGATTTAGTACTGGTTCGGTATAAATTTATTAAGATTCCCGGTCCATGCGAACTGGTATTGCGTCCTTTTGTGGGACTGCGTGATTTCCATTCGCTTCAAAAATCACATGCTCGGTTGTGTTTGGCTGAAGTTGATGACTGTTTGCATATTCGCCACGATGTTCCGCAAAGCTGTGAACTGCTTCTGAACAGTCCGGGTATGGTTTTTGAAAAAGATATTCAGTGGTGGTTCAGTTTTCTTTACAGGCAGGATAGAGACCGAGGACAGGATTTTCTCGAAGATTTATGGACTCCGGGTTTTTATAAATATTCGGTTAATGAGCCTTGCGAGGTTATCTTCAAAGCCTGTTTATCGAGTGCTGATGACGCGAAGATGCTATCAGAAATAACTCTGCAAGAACTTCTGGACGAGCTTTCTGATGCCGAGCAGGATATTCTTTCCAAGATAAAAACCAAAGACAAAACACTAAAAAAACTTGCTGCTGGTGCTGACCAGTTTATCTGCCGGAGAAAATCGAAACAAGGGCAGCGAGCAACAATCTTAGCAGGTTATCCTTGGTTTTTTGATTGGGGGCGTGATGCTTTTATTTCGCTGCCGGGATTGTTATTGCAGACAGGGAGATTTGAAGACGCCAAGTCTGTTTTGACAACATTTGCGGCGGCTTCCGATGAAGGTATGATTCCGAACAGATTCGATGATTACAGTGACACCGCGCATTTTAACAGCGTCGATGCCTCGTTATGGTTTATCGATGCGGCATTTCAGTATTTAAAAATTACGAATGACAGTGACACTTTTAATAATCATCTGCTTGAGACTATCTGCCGGATAATTGATTCATACCAGAAGGGCACTCGTTTTGAAATTCACGCTGATTCGGACGGGCTTATAACCGCCGGTAATGAGCAGACGCAGCTTACATGGATGGACGCCAAATTTGACGGTGTTGTTTTTACTCCTCGTTACGGAAAAGCGGTCGAAGTTAACGCTCTATGGTATAACGCGTTATGCAGTCTTGGTAAATTTTATGAGCGGCTCGACGAGAATAAATCACGGCACTTCAAATTAATGTCTGAAGAAGTAAAGGAAAATTACCGCAGATTGTTTTGGAACGAGCAGTTAGGTTATCTCAACGATTGTGTTTACCCTGATTCCAAGCCTGATACGAGCTGCAGGCCTAACCAGATATTCGCTGTTTCGCTGGATTTTTCACCTTTATCGGCAGAACAGCAGCAAAAGGTCGTAGCGGTGGTTCAGCAGAAACTTCTAACGCCTTACGGTTTACGGTCGCTTAGTCCGGATGACCCAAGGTATATAGGAAAATGCATCGGCAGCCAGAAAGAACGCGACCGCAGTTATCACCAAGGAACGGTTTGGGCATATCTGATAGGGCATTTTGTTCAGGCATATCTTAAGGTTAATGATTTCAGTATGCCAAGCCGCCTAACCGCTCAGCAATTTCTTGAACCTTTGGTTAAACATTTCAATGACGATGCGTGCATAGGCAGCGTATCGGAAATTTTCGACGGCGACCTGCCGCATGAGCCGAGAGGCTGTTTTGCCCAAGCGTGGAGTGTGGCTGAACTTATAAGAGCTTTAATGCTTATCAAAGGCTGATTATTTACTTCTTCGCAATCGCCGCTTTTATCTGCTTTATAAATTCACCAAGCTGCCTGAGCATCTCTGCTTTATTATTTAGGTTTGTCTCTATGATTTGAACAATTTTCGAACCGATTATAACACCGTCCGCTCCGGCTTTTGTGACGGCAGCGGCGTGTTCCGGTTTACTTATCCCGAACCCAACGCAAATCGGTTCATCAGTTATGCTTTTTAATTTTTTGACTAATTCTTCGACCGTTCCTGAAAGGCTGTCTCTGCTTCCGGTAACACCCAGAACCGATACGGTATAAACAAAACCGCTTATCTTGGAAGTAATATTCTTAATTCGTTCGGTATCGGTATTTGGTGTTACCATAAAAACCGTATCAAGGCCGACTCGGCGGGCGGGTTCCAATACTTCTTCCGCGTCATCGATATTCAAATCCGCAATGAGTATGCTGTTAACGCCGGCTTTGTAAGAATCTGCGAAAAATTTTTCGATGCCGTATTGGAAGATGAGGTTGTAGTACATCAACAACCCTATCGGTATATCTTTGCAAGCTTTAATTTCGCTTATAAATTGCAAAGCTTTTTTGACATTCATTCCGCTGTTTAACGCTCTTATATCGGCTTTCTGAATAGTAGGGCCGTCGGCTATCGGGTCCGAGAAGGGTATTCCCAGTTCTAATATATCTGCGCCGCTGTCTATAGCGGTTTTGACTAATTCCAAACTTGTATCGAAATCCGGGTCGCCTATAACAAAAAAAGGTATTAATGCGGCTCGGTCTAATTCGCTGAATAGTTTTTTATATGTTTTCATTTTTCAAACTTTCATTTAATGGGGCGATGCTGTTCTACTATAGAAACGTCTTTATCTCCGCGGCCGGATAAATTGCAGACCGCTATTGTTTGCTTGGGTAATTTTCCTTTCTGACTCATCAGATACGCCAATGCATGCGAGCTTTCCAATGCCGGCAGAATACCTTCTTTTTTGCTCAGCAGTTCGAAGGCATCGAGAACATCATCATCTTCCGCGGCGACGTATTGTGCTCTGCCGATGTCTTTCAGATAGCAGTGTTCCGGCCCTACAGAAGGATAATCTAATCCGGCGCTTACCGATTCAGTTTCAAGAACCTGTCCGAATTCGTCCTGCAGTAAATAGGCTTTGGCTCCATGTAAAATTCCGACTCGTCCGGCGACTAAGGTAGCTGCGTGTTTTCCGGTTTGGACTCCTTTGCCGCCTGCCTCAACACCTACTATGCGAACATCTTTGTCGTCGAGAAAGCCTGAAAAAATACCCAAGGCATTGCTTCCGCCTCCGACGCAGGCTGTAACCAAATCCGGCAATCTGCCGATTTGTTCGAGACACTGCCGGCGAGCTTCTTTGCCGATTATGCTTTGAAAATGCCTGACCGCGACAGGATACGGATGAGGTCCGCAAGTCGAACCGAAAATATAAAAAGTATCTGTAACATTAGCTGTCCAGTATCGCAAAGCGTCGTTAATCGCATCTTTGAGCGTTCCTGTTCCGCCTTCGACCGGTATTACCTGAGCTCCGCAGAGTTTCATTTTATGAACATTTACAGATTGTCTTTCGATATCCGTAATACCCATAAAAATTTTAGTTTCCATTCCAAACAGCGCTCCGACCATTGCTGTCGCAAGGCCGTGCTGGCCTGCCCCTGTCTCGGCGATGATTTTTGTTTTGCCCATATATTTCGCCAAAAGTCCCTGTCCGAGAGTATTGTTAAGCTTGTGCGCGCCGCCGTGAACAAGGTCTTCGCGTTTCAAATAAACATTAAATCCGACATGTTCACTGAATCTTCGGGTGAAATATAACGGAGTCGGCCTGCCTGCGTAATTTTTCAGTAAATCATCAAGTTCTCCGACAAATTTCGGGTCTTGGTAGTACTGATAAAATGCCCGCTCAAGCTCTTCGAGAGGTGGGATTAATACTTCGGGCACATAATAGCCGCCGTATTTACCGAATCTGCCTTTATTTATCATCATGTCCTCTATTTAGTAAATGGTTAATTGTTTTTTGTTTTATATCAGAAATTCTTAAGCCCTGTAGTGTCTGATATTATCGAATAATTCTTTCATTTTTTTATGGTCTTTTTTGCCCGGCGAAGATTCGATACCGCTGCAGATATCGATTCCGTAAACACCGAGCTTTACGGCATCCACTACGTTTTGGGGTGTTATACCTCCTGCCAGAAAAATCCTTTTATCCATATGTCCTATTATATTCCAGTCGAATTTCAAACCTGTTCCGCCGTATTTATTCTGGTCAAACGCATCGAGAAGCACCGCATCGGTGTAATATTTTTCCGCAGCTTTGATGTCTTTATAATCTCTAACCCGAATTGCCTTGATGGTTCTGACATTCAAATCTGAAAAAGATGCGCAGAATTCAGGTGTTTCGTCCCCGTGAAACTGAAGACTGTTCATGTAGCATTCATCCATAACGCTTCGTATGTGTTCGACTTTTTCATTTATAAAAAGCCCCACAATACGTATGAAAGCCGGAAGTTTGCCGATTATTTTTTCTGCTTGGGCGGGCT
Organism: uncultured Pirellulales bacterium; assembly: GCA_964391985.1. Lineage (GTDB taxonomy): Bacteria > Planctomycetota > Phycisphaerae > Sedimentisphaerales > Anaerobacaceae > CAYMOE01. The sequence goes on along the minus strand of CAYMOE010000003.1, from coordinate 128,884 downwards.
TGATATACCTTGGGCTTTGCGGATAAAAATTGAATCCGAGAAGGTCCGCTCCGAAGTTCATTGCGGCTTCGGCATCTTCGAGATTGGTTATTCCGCAGATTTTTACTTTAGGAATCAGCATTTTTCAATTTTCTTTAACTGTTAGAGACTTCGATAAGTTTCATCAGACATTGTTTTGCTTTTCCGGTTTTTATTGATTCTTCAGCAATTTTCATTGCCTCAGGAAAATCATCAGCCAAGCCGGCTGCAATTATACCCGCCGCGGCATTTAGAATGACTATATCTTTTCGAGGGCCTTTGTCTTTGCTTTCGAGAATATCTTTAATTACCGATGCGTTATACGCCGCGTCGCCGGTTCTCAACTCGTCGATATTTGTCCCTGCTATTCCAAGTGCGGCTGGGTCAAGTTCAGTAAAACTGATTTTTCCGTTCATCAGTTTATATATTTTTGTTTTTCCGAGTGTGCTTATTTCATCCATTCCCTGACCGTGAACGACCATAGCCCTGTCGGAGCCAAGCTTCTGAAGTGTCTGAATAATTCTTTCCATCAAATCTTCACTCGGCACGCCCATCACTTGTCTTTTTACCCTCGCCGGATTGGCCAACGGACCGAGAATATTGAAAGCCGTTCTAAAATCGAGACTTTTACGAATCGGCTGAACGAACTTCATTGCCGGATGGAACATCGGAGCAAACATAAAGCCTATATGAGCCTGTTTGATACATTCTGCGACAATTTCCGGTCCCGGATCGATTTTCACGCCGAGTTCAACCAGCACATCGGCTGAACCGCATATGCTTGTAATTCCTCTGTTGCCGTGTTTAGCTACATAACAGCCCGCTCCGGCAGCGACAAGGGCAGCGGCGGTGGATACGTTGAAAGTTTTTATTGTTGCTCCGCCTGTACCGCAGGTATCAATCATATTTTCGAATTCGACCTTTACCGCAACGGCGTGGTCACGCAGCGAGCTTGCCAAACCGGCGAATTCATCGGAAGTGGCTCGCTTCATTCTCATCATCGCTAAAAATGCCGCTATCTGAACTTCGGGTACTTCGCCTTCGAATACGGTATCCAAAAGCGATTTCGATTCTTCGAACGACAAGTCGTTGCCTTCGAGAAGGATATCCAGATATTTTGTTATTTTGGCCATTTCTCAGCTTCCTTAATTTTTTATGATTTTGCGATTCTCAAAATATTCTCGATTATTTTTCCGCCAGCCGGAGTCAGTATGCTTTCAGGATGAAACTGCACCCCGAAAATCGGCAGATTTTTGTGTTTTATTCCCATTACAATTCCTTCGAATTCGGCGGTTTGCTCGATACATTCGGGAAGATTCGCACAAGCCGAGCATAAACTGTGATAGCGGCCTGCCTGAAGCGGATTTTCCACACCTTGAAAAATTCCTTGACCGTTATGGGTAACTCGCGAACCTTTTCCGTGCATCGGAGACGGGGCGTGAGTAATTTTACCGCCGAAATATTGAACAATCGCCTGATGACCCAAGCAAACCCCGAATATCGGCAGCTTATCTTTGAAATAATCTATCGCTCGCAGTGTTACTCCGGCTGTATCGGGTGTGCCGGGACCGGGAGAGATTACCAGTAGAGCAGGATTGAAATCTTCGGCTATTTTTTTTAGCTCTTCGATGTTTATATCCGAACGATATACTCTCGCGTCACAATTTCGTTTGCAAAAATCATCTACAAGATTATATGTGAACGAATCGAAGTTATCGATGAACAGTACTTTTATTTTTGTGTCGCTCATTTGGAAATTCCCGCTATTTTTTTCACAAGGGCACGCATACAAGAACCTGCCTTGTGTTCTGTTTCTTCGAATTCGGTTTTCGGTACGCTGTCGTGAACTATTCCCGCTCCGACACGAATATAGGCAATTTGGTCTTTTATCTGCAAAGACCTTATAGTGATACAACTGTCGAATTGTCCGTCAACGGTCAGATACATTACCGCTCCGCCGTAATAGCCGCGTTTGGTTTTTTCAAGCCGGCGGATTATTTTCATAGCCTCTATTTTCGGTGCGCCTGTCAAAGTTCCCATATTCATCGTTGCCAAATACGCGCTGAGAGCGTCTAAATCGCTTCTAAGAGTCCCCTTTACGTTGCTTACCAAATGCTGAACCGATTCGTATTTTTCTGTTATTAAAAGCTCGGTTACTACTCGGCTGCCGGATTCGGCTACCCTTGCGATATCGTTTCTTGCCAAATCTACAAGCATAATATGCTCGGCTAATTCTTTGGGGTCGAGTTTCAATTCGGCTTCATACCTGAAATCAATGTCGGGGTCTACCTTGCCAGCGATTCGGCCTCTCGGCTTTGTACCGGCTATGGGACGTATCTCGACGCTGCGTTTTTCCGTTCCGCTGACGCGCAGATTCAGTTCAGGGCTTGACCCCAAAAGAGTCGTATTAGGCGTATTGATATAAAACATATAAGGCGAAGGATTGAGTTCTCTAAGCCGCTTATAAATATCGAGAGGCTCTTCATCACAGTGCGTCATTTTTGTTCTTGAAAGAACCACCTGAAAAATATCGCCGTCAATAATATGTTTTTTGGCTTGAATGACCATTTGTTCGAAATCAGCCTGACTTGTATCAGTGTTTTCTTTAAGAACAGGCGATTGATATTGATTGGCCGTCGGAGTATCGAAGCGGGCGATGTTTTCATAATAATCGAAGCAGTCCTGAGCTTCTTTTATCGCTGCTTCTCTGTCGCCGTTTGTTATAATTACATTGACTACCACATATCCGGCATTATGTTCGTGGTCCATCAGAAAGATATTATCGGCAAAGTAAAGCTCGTAGTCAGGATTGCCCAAGAGGTCCTTTTCATTTTTTGGCAGTTTTTCGAAATGGTCGATAAAATCGTAACTCAGCGCGCCCAGCAAACCGCAGGTGACACGAAATGGCTTGCTTGCGAGCTTGAAGGCGAAAGCGACAGCCCTAAGAACATCCATCTGATTAACAGCCGTCAGACGCTTTTGCTCATCTACGATTTGGTCGTTCGGTTTTATTGTGCCTGTAATTTGCTCATCTGTGAAATTGACTGATTCGCAGAATTCGAATCTTTCTTTATGCTCTGCCAAGTATCCTAACATTCTTTTACCTGTTTTACCCAGAGCCTTTATTGTGAAATCCTGACCTTTGCCGCTTAGATATAAAGCGGGTCTGGCTGTACCGAAGCTCAGAGCCGAAGTGCCTGCCAGATACTCTCTGGATTCTAAAAGACAGCAGTTTTTCGCACGTCCGTAATCGCTTACTTTGGCGAAAAAGTCCATCGGGTCAGCCATATCGATTTGCCTGACAATCGGTATTATCTGGCCGGGTTTTGCGTTATTTATTATTTGTTTATAGTCTTCCATATTTTGAAATCACCTAATTTTTAGCCTGTATTACCTTGGAATTCAAACAAAAAAAACAGCCTGCTTTATCAGCAGGCTGCGTTAGGGTTTTTTATCGGATTTTCTACGGTAAATTATCGCATACCCGCTGATATTTATTCAGCAGGCCACCACCAACCAAGCGTATTGCGATAATTCGTTCTCATATTGGCAACATTAGAGCAAATTTAGTATGTTTTGTCAAGAGAAACATTTTCAAATTTTTATAAAATGCAAACCCCTTATTGGTCGGAATAGCTAAAACGACCTTGCGGCTATCCATGTTCCGGCGATATATGTTCCCAGCACGCTGCCGAGATTTGCCAAAGCTGTTACGAGCAAAACCTTTAGCACCGGATTTGTGCGCCAACCTTTGAAAGTTCCGGTCGATTCGGCAAGCATTTCAAAGTCAGCGACCGTCGGCGTCTTTATCCATGCCTGAATTAAACCGGCGACCCATCCGGCGGCGACAAGCGGATTCAAGCTGGTCAGCGGAGCTACGATAAAAGCTGAAAATACCGTAAGGGGATGGCCCATAGCTATCGCCGCGCCGGCAGCGGATAATAAACCGTTGACGAGTATCCAAATATATATGTTCTGGACGGAATGGGCAGCGCCTTCTTTAAAGAAACCGTAAATAATCAGTACGATAATGGCAGCTGGGACGCCCCATTTGAAAATTTGCGGAGCGATAGAAGCAGGGGGGATTTCCAGCAGTTCGTCAATAGGTTCATCCTGCTGAATGTGCTTAGCTATACCGAGGGTATGTCCGGCTCCGACGACTGCTACGATTTTTTGGCCGGGCGCACTGCGGATTTGCTGTGAAAGAAAAATATCCCTCTCATCTATAAGTCTTCGCTTAATTTCGGGAAATTTGCCCGCGAACTCGGCTAATATTGTTTCAAGCTGGTCCTGCTGTTTCATTTTATCTATTAAATCAGCATCGATTTCTTCGGGGGCGCAGACATTGCCTATTATGCTGAACATCAATTTGAGCTTATCCCAGAATCTCAGATACCGCCAGACCCGTTTTAATGTTATTTCAATCGGCCTGTCGGCCATAACAAGTTTTGCCCCGATTTCATTTGCCTGATTTATCCCTTCGAGCATTTCCGCTCCGGGTGTAACTCCGAGTTTTTCTCCGAGGCGGCGATAAAACGCGCCTATAACAAGCTGTGCAAGCAGAAACGCAGCCTTTTTCTGACGTACAATTTTAAATATGTCCATCTTTTGCCAGATATCTTTTTGTGTCATAGAATCGTATCGTCCCTGACAAAGCTCGATGCACACGGCATCCGGTTTTACGGATTGAATTGTGTTTCGAACATCATCGACGCTTTCCTGAGATACATGCGCTGTTCCGACGATATAAACGTCCTTATCGCCGACTTTTATATGAGTTACGCGTTCTGACAGATTTATAGAATTATTTTCCATTGGAGCAAACCTGATATACTTTCCAGTCCGAATCGACCCACAACCCTAAAACCGGCGTATCCGGGTATTTCGACGAAATGAATTTTACAGCCGATTCGAGCTGCTTTTTCTGGGTTGTTTCATCGGCGGGATTACCGCAGCAGTCGTAATGGGCCGATATGGCGATAAGCCTGGATGCGTGTCTCATAAGAGACAATTCGAGTTTATTTATAATCAGCTCGGAATATTTGCCGTTTTGTTCATCGGATAATATTCGGACAGGGCCGGGCTCGGTTATAGAATCGACATAGTCAATTCCGTAATGACTTTTCAAATATTCTATAATCGGCAGCTGCACTCTGCCGTCCATGCAATTAATTACCGTACAAAATGACATATACCTCCGGCTATAAATTTCAGGGCTGTCCTTTGCGAACAGCCCTGTTTGTTATTGAATCCGGGCAGATTTGTTATTACCACTTTCCGCTTTTATGCATTTCGGCTTTGGGGAACTGCTTGAGCGGGATTGTGTACTCTTTTATCTTTTCTTCCGGAAGAGAATAATCGCTGAGCTTGCCGGCAAGATACGCGTCATAACCGCTCAAATCCATCAGACCGTGTCCGCTGTAATTGAACAGAATTACCTTCTCTTTGCCTTCTTCTTTAGCTTTTTTAGCTTCCTGAATTGTTGCAGCAATCGCATGGCTGGTTTCCGGTGCACAAATAGTTCCTTCAGTTGCGGCCCAAGTCATAGCAGCTTCGTAACATTCTATCTGATGAACTGCACGGGGTTTCATAAGTCCTTCGACAATCGCCTGACAAACCAGCGGAGCCATACCATGATAACGAAGCCCGCCGGCGTGAATCGGCGGAGGTACGAAAGCATGTCCGAGCGTGTACATAGCCAAAAGCGGTGTCGTGCAGGCTGTATCGCCGAAGTCATAAGCGAATGGGCCTTTTGTCATTGTCGGACAGGATTCAGGCTCGACCGGAATAATTTCAATATTTGCGCCATTTATTTTATCTTGGGCGAACGGGAAAGATAAACCCGCGAAGTTGCTTCCGCCGCCTGCACAGCCGATTACGACATCCGGTAGTTTTTCGCCGACTGATTTGAGCTGTTTCTTGGCCTCGAGGCCGATTATGGTTTGATGAAGCATTACATGATTAAGAACGCTTCCAAGTGAATAACGTGTTTTCCCTGTTTTATCAGTTACAGCCTGTTCAATCGCTTCGCTGATTGCTATTCCTAAGCTTCCGGGTGTATCCGGGGTTTTTTCTAATATTGTTCGTCCGGCATTTGTTTCTGTGCTTGGGCTTGCTACGCAGTTGGCGCCCCACGTACCCATCATCATTTTGCGGAAGGGTTTCTGGTCGAAGCTGATTCGTACCATGAATACCTTGCATTCCAAACCGATTAGTTTGCAGGCAAACGCCAAGGCACTGCCCCATTGACCTGCACCTGTTTCTGTGGTTAATCGTTTGATACCGAACTGTTTGTTATACCAAGCCTGTGCGACTGCGGTATTAGGCTTATGGCTGCCGGGAGGGCTGACGCTTTCATCTTTGTAATAAATTTTGGCAGGGGTCTGTAAATATTTTTCGAGATATACAGCCCGTCTAAGAGGGCTTGGTCTCCAGCGATACAGCAAATCAAGTATTTCACCGGGTATATCTATCCATCTTTGCGTGCTGACTTCCTGCTCAATCAGGTTCATCGGAAATACCGGCGCCAGCATATCCGGAGATACGGGCTTGCCGTCCGGGCCAAGCGGCGGAAGCATCGGCGTGGGCAAATCAGCCGCAAGGTTATACCATTGTTTTGGGATATCACTTTCTTTAAGCTGAATCTTAATTTCCATTACTAAGCTCCTTTTTTCTCTTATTTACTCCCCCTGATATTAAATTTTCACCGAACTTAGCGGTATCGCGGCACAGTGCCGAAATTAATAAACAAATTAGTATAATCATAAGCTGTGTTCTGTCAAATACTTTAAGTGCGTTTTTGACAAATAGTTATAGCCCCTATCTGTGCAATCAGCCGGTTAATATGTCATCGTTTTGGCCGTCTGTTCTTTGAGAATTTTAATTTGTTTAGGATTTTGTGTTTAGTGCTTCGGATTTTCAGTTCTTAAACAGGCGGTTTACAGAATCGGGCCTTGTTGTTATGATGTCTTTTCCCGCCGATGTAGCTCAACGGTAGAGCACGGCTTTCGTAAAGCCGGGGTTATGGGTTCAAATCCCATCATCGGCTTTGTTAGTTTTTAGTTTTAGGTTTTTAGTCCTGAGTTAAGAAGATATGATAACTGACACGCCGAAAGAGGTTCTTGATGTCCAATACGATTTATATCGCAGGATGAGTCCGGCGAAAAAGGTTGAGATGGTTTTCGATGCGTATAGCACCGGGCAGCAGCTTGCTATGGCGGGAATTAGAATGCGATTTCCAAATGCAACCGAGAAAGAAGTAAAACAAATCTGGGCAAAAGAGCATTTAAGGGAGGAACTCTATTACAGGGTTTATGGAGATAAAGGCTATGATGGTGCCCCATGATTTTAATAAGCTTTTAGAAAAGTCGATATCTTACTCAAAAAGTTAATGTGTAATAACCGCTACTTAACCTTACAAACATTTCTTCTGTGTGCTCTGTGCTCTCTTTGGCTGTTAGTAGATTCTTCGTCCGCCACATAGGCGGACTCAGAATGACATCCCTACAGAGGGATATCAGTTAGTCAATCCTGCGATTGCCGCCCCGATGAGAGTTGCGTTTTCAATGTGAGTAATTTCATAATTAAAGCCTTTTTGCTTTACCAAAAAGTCCTTGAGATACCGTTCGGTTTTTTCCTTTAATCCTGCCAAGCTGTAAAAAGTAGTACCTTCGGCAACTATGCAGACCGGCTTTTCCGGGTTCTTGCCTTTATTGCTTTTTATCACCACAGCCGCAAGATTAACAGCCGTTAATTTGGCGGCGCGTTCCACTAATGTTTCGGCCAGCAAATAAAGCAGATTTTTATCATAATTGCCGGACTCGAATATCGCCTTGCCAAGCGGGTGGAAGGGGGCTGTGGGTTCGGTTAGGAAATCACTTAGCTGTTTTGTGCTGAGGCTTTTTATAAGCGATAGATTTTCCGCCGCTTGTGAAGAAAACAGTTTGTCGTCGACAGCCGTTTGAATGACTTTCAGGCACAAAGGCCCCATGTACGCCCCTGAAACCATTTTTTCAAAAATATTCACGCCGGGATTATTTGTCGAATTGTCAAAATCGATATCGATTTTACCTCGGCGGGCTTTATTAAAACCGCCAGATTCAATATTAATTATCTGATGTTTTTGCGGGTCGAGATTTTTAACTTTACCGATATTGCCGTTTTTTTCGATGTAGCAGGTGTTTGTTCCTGTTCCGAGAATAAATCCGACATAACTTTCATAATTTTTGTTTTCGAAACCGGCCATTGCCGCTAACAAAGTGGTCACGGTATCGTTCAAAATTACAATATGGTGTTCAACTGCTGCAGAACCGATACGATTTATTGCGTCGTTTAGATTCTTGCCTATCATTTGCCCGATTACCTGCGGAGCTTTTATCTCCTTAGAAAACAAAAGCAATTTTCCGTCTTTGTCAGGCGTGATTTCGCACGGATAAGAAAAGCAAAAACCGATTCTATCGCTTTCTTTTGAAATGTCTTTAATATAGCCTGCCAAAGTATCGAAAAACTCGTCTTTCGAAACCTCTTTTTCTATGCCGGGCATAGTTTTCTTGTGGAGCTTTTTAATTATCGGTTTTGCGTTTTCGTCAAAATATACTACAGCCGACCTGAAGTTTGTTCCGCCCGCGTCGATTACGATAACAGGCTTATTTTTCGGCAGCTCTGTTTGTATTTCGATATAAGTCGGTATCATTGCAAGCGAGCTGTTTTGCCCGGACAATCCGGCCTGCATCTGAGCTAAAAAATCCTCGCAGCAGATTTCCATATCGATATCTTCAAAATTCATCGAATAGGATTTCAAAAAGCTGGTTATTTTATTTAATAATTTGTGTTCATTCGTGTTCATTCGTGGTTAATTTTTAATCCAAATAGCCGTCCGGATTATTGCTATGCCATTTCCATGCGGTTTCGACTATCGTTTCCAATTCCCCGAATTGCGGTTCCCACCCCAGTTCATTCTTTGCTTTTACAGAATCGGCTGTGAGAATGGCCGGGTCGCCTGCTCTTCGAGGCCCTTCTATTATAGTAAAATTTTTACCTGATACTTGTTTAACGGTATTGATGACCTCTTTTACCGAATAACCTTTGCCGTTGCCCAGATTGTAAATAAGCTCGGTTGATTTTTCTAACTTGGCAAGAGCTAAAAGATGTGCTCTGCATAAATCTTCTATATGAATGTAATCCCGAATACAGGTTCCGTCCGGTGTTTCATAATCGGTTCCGTAAACCTGAATGCTTTGGCGTTTTCCCATAGCGGCGGCGATTATCAGCGGTATCAGATGTGATTCGGGTTTATGGTCTTCGCCAAGTTCTCCGTTTTTTCCTGCTCCTGCGGCGTTGAAATATCTAAGAGCCGCGTATCTGAGCCTGCCCGTTTTGCTTTGATAACGGCACATTTTTTCAACAGCTAATTTTGTTTCACCATAAGGATTAATAGGAACAGTGGGGCAATTTTCCGTTATGGGTATTTCATTCGGCATTCCGTAAACAGCCGCGCTGCTGCTGAAAACAAATTTTTCAACTCCGGCTTGCTCCATAGCCGTTAGCAGATTCTGAGTATTAGAAACATTATTTTGGTAATATCTCAAAGGCTGCTGAACGGATTCGCCAACTTCTATAAGAGCTGCGAAATGCATCACAGCTTCTATTTTGTTTTCTTTGAGAGTTTTTAGAAGCAATTCGTAATCGGATAAATCTCCCTCGATGAATTCGGTGTTTTTTATTGCTTTTTTGTGGCCTTTGCTGAAATTATCGAAGACCAGCGGTTTATGGCCTGATTCGGCCAGCATCGCCGTCATATTGCTTCCGATGTAACCGGCTCCGCCGGCAACCAGTACATTCATGGGTGTTTCTCGTTTATTGGTTTGATACTTGCTGCTTGAATCGATTTAATATTTCAGTTTCCAATGCAGTATCTCTGCCGAGGTCTATCCATCTCATTCCCTTAGCTTGGTCGGGATTAATCGCAAGACGCTGTGCTGAAGGTGAACTTTTTGTGAACATACTCGCCGCTCTGCTGGGGCTTACGGCTTGGCGCTCAGGCAATGACAATCTTTCAACTCTCGCGATGCAGTCAATACAGATTTGCCCCGTTTGCTGCGAAACGTTCATTTCAACAGTTCTTCGGATTGTATGAAGATTTGACTGGGCTGAATTAAAGCTGCCTACATTGTCCTTCCGCCAGAACTCAAATGATTGTGCTCCGCGTAAAGGCTGAGTGCTTATATAGCCGTATTCAGCGTCGGACTTGCTTATTGTAAAATGCATAGCGGTTAAAACGTTTTCTGCCGTATCGACCGCGGTTTGTTGAGTAATCCTGCTAAGGCATACCCTGTCGATATATGAAGTCTGTTTATCCGTGCATCCGGTCAAAAAACTTATTAATACCCACCCTATAGCAGCCAATAAATTTCCTTTTTTCATTTTTGACTCCATTCTATGCCAAAAACCTTTTTGAAAGACGGCTGTGATTATAACTTTCTTGGCTGTTCGATACAAGCGCCAATCATACGGCAATAATCTTTGCTGGTAGACAAATTATATTGAAAAGGCTATATAATACTTATTGCGATTGTTTTTGACAGTACAATATTCGGCGCAAATGGGGTGTTTTTGAAATGCCGGCAGATAATAATATTCTTGAATTGCTCGATGAGCAGTCATCCAAAGCTTCGAAACGAGCCAGAAGGGCTTTAATACTTCAGGGCGGGGCAATCGGAGATTGCATACTGACCTTGCCGCTGGCTTGTTATATAAAAGAATCCCTGGATTTGGGAGCGGTAGATTTTTTCGGCAGGACAGATTATATCGGTATTTTCCCCGGAAGAACCTGCGTAGATAGTGTTCGCTCTCTTGATTCGATTGAACTTCACAGGCTTTTTGCGAATTCATCTGATTTTGAGCTTTCCGGGCGTGATTGTTTGGCGGAGGTGTTTTGTGATTATTCGTGCATAATCAGTTTTCTCGGCCATTCGGGAAGCGACTTCGAAAAAAACCTGATTTATACTGTTAACTCCAGCCGAAGCGCCGAAGTTGTTACGTTGCCGCTAAAACCGGATGATACGCTGAATCGTCATATTACACAGTTTTATATAAGCCGGTTTTCCAGCCAGTGTTCGGCCAAGCTCACCAGTGTAGAAATTAATTCGTACCAAGCACTTATAAAACCGCTTTGTTCTGACACTAACATAGGCAGAGAATTATTGCTGTCCGCAGGATTTAAAACACAAGAGGATATTATTGTAATTGGCCCCGGAAGCGGCGGTATTAATAAATGCTGGAATCTTGCTAATTTTATCAGCATAGCCAAGCAGCTAAAATTATACGGATTTAATGTGTTATTTCTTCTTGGCCCTGCGGAAATGGAAAGATTCAAACCTCAAGAATTGGCTGCCATGAAGGAAACCTGTCTATGTTTGACCGATTTGTCGCTGCAGCAGGTTCTTGCGGTGCTAAGCTGTTCCGATGTTTTTATCGGAAATGATAGCGGAATAACTCATTTGGCGGCGGCTTTGGGAATAAAGACATTTGCATTATTTGGCCCGACAAATCCGATTGTTTATAGGCCTCTTGGTCCTGATGTAACAGTATTCGAATTTGGTTCGCAAGGGTTTGCCGAAAGACCTTGCGAATCGCAGCAGCTGGAAGTTTTAGAAGCTTTAACTCAAAGCCGATAACTGAAATTCTTAGAAATGCGCATAAAAAAGGAGACGGTGACCCCCCCAAATTTTATATGCAGGCCGGCCAGCTCGTCTCCTACGCGAAGAGGAGGAGAGAATCTATTTTGTATCAAATCCGGTTACGGATTAATGTCGTTTTTACGCCCCCAAGTCCATTTAAAGTATAACCTATTTTTCGTGCCCTCCAAAAAATATGAACAAAAATTTGTGTCAAAAACTTTCTTTTTAACTCTTGCCAGATTGCAGTCTTTGGCCTATAATACGCCGCTTTTCGTTGACTATAAGGCTTGGCTGTTAAAGCCTTAAACCCATTGAAGGGTGAAAAAACCGTTTATTTAAGAAAGGATTACGAATGTCGATGTTGCTCGGGTTTGACGTAGGAAGCTCTTCTGTTAAGGCCACATTATTAGACGCACAGTCAGGTCAGGTTCTTGCCTCTGCAGGTTCGCCGGATAAAGAACTTGAAATCATTGCTAAAAAAAGCGGATGGGCCGAACAGCATCCGCAAACATGGTGGGAGCATGTTGTTGCCTCGATTCAAAAAATCAAAGCTAAATATAATTTTAATCCCTCAGATGTAAAAGCTATCGGAATAAGCTATCAGATGCACGGGCTTGTTCTTGTCGATAAAAAACAGCAGGTACTAAGACCTGCTATAATATGGTGCGACAGCCGAGCCGTTGAAATCGGCAAAAAAGCCATGAAAAGCATCGGCGAAAAGAAATGCCTCGCCAGCCTTCTGAACTCACCCGGTAATTTTACTGCTTCAAAACTCAAATGGGTCAAAGATAACGAACCGAAAATTTTTGCCAAAATACATAAGATGATGCTGCCCGGTGATTATATCGCTATGAAGATGACCGGAGAAATTCAGACGACGGTATCGGGGCTTTCAGAAGGAATTATGTGGGATTTCAAGAAACAGCAGCTTGCCGAAATGGTTATTAAACATTACAAAATCCCTGCAGAGATGGTTGCTGATATTGTTCCGACTTTTTCAGTTCAGGGGCAGCTTACAGAACAGGCCGCCGGCGAGTTAGGGTTAAGTGTCGGAACGGTCGTTTCTTACAGGGGCGGCGATCAGCCCAATAACGCATTGTCTTTGAATGTTCTTAATCCCGGCGAAATAGCAACGACTGCCGGAACAAGCGGCGTTGTTTACGGTATTACCGACAAAGCGAAATACGATACGAAATCGAGAGTCAACACATTTGTCCACGTAAATCATGAAGCCAAAAAAGCCAGATACGGCGTGCTTCTTTGTCTTAACGGTACAGGTATCCTTAATAGCTGGCTAAAACATAACACCGGAAATAACGGTTATAAGGAAATGGATACGATGGCCGGCAGTATTCCGGTCGGCTCAGACGGCCTTGTAATTCTTCCATACGGAAACGGAGCCGAGCGTACATTGGAAAATCAAAACATCGGCGCTTCTATTCATGGTCTGAATTTTAATGTTCACAACAGGGCGCATCTGCTCAGAGCCGCCCAAGAAGGCATTGTTTTTGCCCTGAATTACGGTGTTGAAATAATGAAAAAATTAGGCGTAAAGGCAAAAACCGTAAAAGCCGGATACGCTAATATGTTTATGAGTTCGCTTTTCAGTGAGGCTTTTGCGACTGTAACTCAATCAACAGTGGAACTTTACAATACAGACGGTTCGCAGGGAGCTGCACGCGGAGCCGGTGTCGGAGCCGGTATTTACAAAGGCACAAAAGACGCCTTTGCCGGTCTTGCTCCTGTGAAAAAGATAGACCCTAACAAAAAACTGGCAGCGCAGTATCAAATTGCATATAAGAATTGGCTTGGTAATCTAAAGCGGCAGTTGTCCTGATTCCCGCTAACATAAATTTGTTTTTTTTAAAATAAGGAGTAAGTAAAAATGACAGAATATTTTCCAACGGTTAAAAAAATCAAGTACGAAGGGCCGGATTCGAAGAATCCATTTGCCTTTAAGCATTACGACCCAAATGTAAAAGTCTTAGGTAAGACGATGGCCGAACACCTTAGATTTGCCGTTTGTTATTGGCACACATTCAAAGGCCTTGGTTCTGACCAGTTCGGCGGTCCGACAATTATCCGAAGCTACGATGAATCTAAAGACCCGATGAAACGCGCAGAAGCTACGATGGAAGCCGCATTCGAATTTTTCACAAAACTTGGTGTTGGATTCTGGTGTTTCCATGACAGAGACATTGCTCCTGAAGCTGACAATCTTGCCGAGACCAACAAACGCCTCGACACTATCGTAGCAAAAGCCAAAAAGCTCCAGGCCGATACCGGTGTGAAGCTGTTATGGGGTACAACTAATGCATTTAGTCATCGCCGCTTCCTTGCTGGTGCAAGCACAAATCCTTCACCTGAGGTTTTCGCATACGCTGCCAGTCAGGTCAAAAAAGCTATGGAAATTACAAAAGAGCTTGGCGGACAGGGCTATGTTTTCTGGGGCGGACGAGAAGGTTATGATACGCTGCTCAATACTGACCTTGGCCTTGAGCTTGACCATTTGGCTGGGTTCCTGCAGATGGCTGTAGATTACAAAAAGAAAATCGGCTTTAAGGGCCAGCTCTATATCGAACCGAAACCGAAAGAACCGACCAAGCATCAGTATGACTTCGATGCCGGTAACTGCTTTGCATTCCTACAGAAATACAATCTTGTAGACCACTTCAAGATGAATATCGAGGCCAATCATGCCACATTAGCCGCCCATGATTTCTGTCATGAGCTGGAATTTTCGGCGGTAAACGGTATTTTAGGTTCTGTCGATGCCAACCGCGGCGACCTGCTTCTCGGTTGGGATACAGACCAGTTCCCGAACAATATTTATGAAACCGCACAGGCTATGTACATTATTCTCAAAGCCGGCGGATTTACAACGGGCGGCCTAAACTTCGACGCACACGTAAGACGTCAGTCAATCGACCCTGAAGATTTGTTCCATGCTCATATAGGAGCGATGGATGTCTTCGCAAGAGGACTGAAAATCGCAGCTAAGATGATTGAAGACAAAGTCTTTGAAAACGCTGTCAAAGAACGTTATAAAGGCTGGCAGGGCGACCTCGGCAAGAAAATCGATGCCAAAAAGGTCGGATTCGAAGAACTTGAAGCATATATTCTCGAACACGGCGAACCCGAACTCCAAAGCGGAAAACAGGAGCTTCTCGAAAATATATTTAACAGCTACATCTAAATTTAAAGATTCGATTGAGTGATAAATACATCGGGCGTATTTTTAACAGATACGCCCGATTTTATTCTTCCACCGCAATACTACGGGTGAAACCCGTAGTAGTTTACTTGCACTGGTTTGAAAACTTAGTTTTTAATATGTTTCGATACCGCGGCTTTTTAGATATGCTTTCAATTCCGGTATCTTAATCGTATTAAAATGAAAGACCGAAGCCGCCAAAAGTATCGTTGCTCCCGCCTCGACAGCCTCGTAAAAATGTTCTAATTTTCCCGCTCCGCCCGAAGCTACGATTTGTGCCGATACAGCTTTGGCCATAGCCTTAATCACCGGCAAATCATACCCTGTTTTTGCTCCGTCACCTGCTTTGCTCGTCGGCAGTATTACGGGGACTCCATATCCATCGACCCTTTTTGCCCATTCAATAGCGTCAGTCCCGGTAGCCGTTCTTCCGCCGTCAATATAGACTTCATATCCGGACGGCATTTTTTCATTAACATCGACATCGATAGCAACCGTAACCTTATCTGCCCCGAATTCTTTCACCATTTCGGAGATAACCTGAGGTTTTCTAAAAGCTGCGCTGCTTGTGCTTATCTTATTTGCTCCGGCATTTAGAACATCGGCCGCGCTTTTAACATCTGATATACCTCCGCCGACCGTGAACGGAACAGTTGTTACCTGAGCTACATTTTTAACGACATTCAGCATCGTAGGCCGATTTTCAACGGTTGCGGTAATATCCAAAAGAGCAAGCTCGTCGGCTCCTGCGGCGCAGTATGCCTTGGCACATTCGACAGGGTCGCCCGCGTCGCGAATATCTACAAAATGAACACCTTTTACGACTCTGCCGTTTCGCATATCCAGACACGGCATAATTTTTACCTTTTTACCCATCGAGGACTTCCTTTCGTTTTTTTTATGTTTCGTAACAATCTTTAGGCCCAACAATTTCTGTATACAGGTTTTTTTCATTAAAAAAATTTCTGATACTTGTACAAAGGTGACATTTTCCTGCATAAAGCGGTTTTGGTTTATAACCTTCTCTTACAGCCTCATCAAGCAGCCCGGCAGGCCCTGATTCGAAGAGCGTTTTTAGTATTATATTATCAGGCTCGAAATCACGCCATATTTCATCGAGCGGTTTTTCGTTTAAATTGCCGATAATTATCCCGCTGCATGTTCCGCTGAATACATTTCCCGAAGGGTCTATATGAATCCCTTTTGCTCCAAGAAATGCTTTTGAGCAATTTTCTTTTAGATGCTCGATTGTTTTCGATGTGAAAAGCTCCGCTATTTTACCGGCGGCTCTGCCGGTCATTCGGCAGGGATATTCTCGCAGCGACTGCTTATAATTATTATTTTTTTGTTCCTGTGATAAATTTTTATTTAAAACGGGGTTATCCAGATATTTTTCCCATCGCACCATAACTCTGTTTTCGCCGAGAATATTTTTTGCCAGTGCAGTTAATCTTTTAACAGATTCGATATCGACATATTCCTGATGAAAAACATCACAGCTTATTTTTAGTTTGTTCATTCCAATCGCATCAAGGGTTTTTAATCTTTGTTCTATTATCGAATCATCGGCTGCCCAAAAACCGTTTGTCTCGATTAAGTCAGCAGACCCAAGTTTTTCTTTCTTTGCGGCTTTTAGAATCTCACATAATCTTTCGAAATACAAAAAAGGCTCTCCGCCTGTAAGATGCACCTTCGGTTCGACCTTGCTCACCGCAGGTGCCGAATCGCCAGAGAGTTTTTTTAACGACTGCCAAGCGCCGATAGCTGTATCAACGGTCATTAAACCGCCTTTTTCAGGAGTGCAGCAATAGTAGCAGAACTCGCAAGCTGCGCTGCATTTATAAGTCAGCAGCAATCCCGCGTTACGCCAAATTTTAAACTTGACGTCATCTCTTGTTAGGCTGCGGTTATATTTATTATCGCTTAGCTCTGTCATTATTGTTTTCGGAGAAATATTTTTTCATATGAATCTGGATAACCGTAATATCAGCAGGGGTGATTCCGCTGATTCGGCCGGCCTGACCAAAAGTTTCGGGCTTGAAGTTTATTAATTTCTCGCGGGCCTCGGCTCGAAGATGCTCGATTTTCCTGTAGTCCAAATCAGAAGGGATTTTGACCTTGTCGAGATTAGAAAAATGCGAAACCAATCTTTGCTGCTTATCCAAATAGCCCTCATACTTAGCATCAATAACCACTGCCTCGACAACCGTTTTGTCAAAATTTTCTTTTTTCACAAATTCGTTATCGGACAATGTTAAGGATAAATTATTATCCGGCCTGCGCAATTGCTCCCAAAGAGAGTCTCCGTTATAGACAGTATTTTTTAGATAACTCTTTAATTTGTTGATACTTGCAGTTTTATGTTGATAGCGGTTCCAACGATTTTTATCGACAAGTCCGACCATTTTGCCGATTTGCGTCAATCTTCTGTCTGCGTTATCAGACCTTAAGCTAAGCCGATATTCGGCTCTTGAGGTAAACATCCGGTAAGGCTCGTCAATCCCGCGTGTCCTCAAATCATCTATCATTACACCGATATACGCTTGGTCTCGGCGGAGTACAATCGGCTCGGCCCCTGCCCATTTTCTGGCTGCGTTGATACCTGCGATAATTCCCTGGCCGGCGGCTTCTTCGTATCCGCTGGTTCCGTTTATCTGGCCCGCTAAAAATAATCCGGATATTTTCTTTGTCTCTAAAGAATTCGTAAGCTGAACCGGCGGACAGTAATCGTATTCGATAGCGTAGCCGTACCGCAGAATTTTAGCCTGCTCTGTTCCGTGCATCAGCCTTAGCATTTCTTCCTGAATATCCTTCGGCAAGCTTGTACTGATTCCGTTGCAGTAAATGCTGGTATTTGCTTGGTCTTCAGGTTCCAAAAAAACTTGATGGCGCTTCCTCTCAGGGAATCTCATTATTTTAACTTCGATACTCGGGCAGTATCGCGGGCCGGTCGATTTTATTTGGCCGGTATAAAGCGGCGATCTGGCTATATTGTCACTTAGAAGCTTGTGTATTTTCTCGTTGGTATATGTTATCCAGCAGGGGATTTTGGGCCTGTCTATGCGGTCATTCAAAAACGAAAACGGTTGCGGTTCATCATCGCCGTCTTGCCTTTGGCATTTATCATAATCGATTGTCTTAGGGTCGAGTCTGGCGGGTGTACCTGTTTTTAATCTTCTAACTTGAAGTCCTATTCGTTCGAGTGATTCTGAAAGGGCGTCACTGGCAGGTTCGTTTATTCTGCCGCCTTTGAATTGCTCCGGTCCGATGTGCATCAGCCCGCGAAGAAATGTTCCGGCAGCTGCGATGGCTGTTCGGGTTTGATAAACATTTCCGCTTGCACAGCCGACAGCCTTAACAGCGTTTTCTTCGACAATAATATCAGTCGCCAAATCTTCGAGGATTGTAAGATTTTCGGTCTGTTCGAGAGCGTCTTTCATCCATTCGACATATTTATATTTATCCGCCTGAGCGCGAGGTGATTGAACAGCCGGTCCCTTAGAGCGGTTTAAAATGCGAAATTGAATCCCAGTCGCATCAGTCGCAAGTCCCATCAATCCGCCAAGGGCATCGACTTCGCGCACAATCTGCCCCTTTGCAAGTCCGCCGATAGCCGGATTGCAGCTCATAGCTCCGATTGTATTTTTGCTGATTGTTATAAGTGCTGTTTTAGCCCCTATTTTCGCAGCCGCGTGAGCGGCTTCAATTCCGGCATGCCCTGCACCAATCACAATGCAGTCAAATTTGTTTCTTTTTATTCTATCTGACATATTCTCCTCTGAACATTAAGCCAGTATACCTTATCGAGCTTTTTATTCAATCTTGACAATAGACCGGTTTTTTTCATAATGGTGTATTATAAAAGTTATGTCATCATCAAGAATAAGGGAAACAGAAAATGACCACCAAAGAAAAAATGGCTGAAATAATAAACGAATTGCCTGATGACAGCACTTACGATGAAATTCTGAGAGAGCTGGCGTTTCGCAGGATGGTTGAACGAGGACTCAAAGACTCCAATGAAGGTAGAACCATAAGCAACGCTGAAATGGAAAGAAGAATTAAGTTAATTAGGAAATAATCATGGCTATTAATATGAAACTCTGGTGTGTTAATCAGGATACATCTTTAAAGGAATTACCGGAATCTTCTTTGGAGGCAGAGTCTATTCTTGAAGATTGGATAGCCAAAGATCCTTCATTGCTTGGGATGGAACTTCTAATAATTGGTCGCCAAGCCACAACTAAGTTTGGTGGAAGAGTTGATCTTCTTGCTATCGATAGACAAGGAGATATTACGATTATTGAACTCAAGCGAGACAAAACCCCTCGCGAAATTGTTGCACAAGTTCTTGATTATGCAAGTTGGATTCGAGATCTGACATATAAAGATTTAGATGCGATCACAATAAATTACTTAAAAAAAGATCTTTCATCTTGCTTCATAGAATATTTTGACGAAGCGATCCCATTAAATATTAATGTTAACCATAAGATGCTTATTGTAGCCTCGGAGTTTGATGATTCATCTCAAAGAATCGTAGAATATTTATCTGAAGAATACCAAGTTAACATAAATGCTGTTTTTTTCAGTGTTTTTTCTGATAACAAAGAGAAATTCATAGGACGAGCATGGTTGATGGATCCAGAAAATGTTCAAGAAAAAGCGGAGTCTCGAAAACAAGCTCCTTGGACAGGGTTTTGGTTTGTTAATGTTGGAGAAGGTCGACATCGTAATTGGGAAGATAATGTCAAATACGGTTATATAGGGGCAGGGCAAAATTCGAAGTATTCTGACCCTCTTCAAAAACTCAAAGAAGGTGATAATATCTTCGCATATATGGCAGGTCTTGGATATGTTGGATTTGGTGTTGTTTATAAGCCTGCCCAAATGGTTAAGGATTTTGTTATTAATGAAAGCGGGAAAACGCTTCTCGATTTACCGCTGAAAGCACCTAATGTTTCTGAAAATTGCGATGATCCTGAACTTAGCGAATGGGCCGTTGGTGTTAACTGGAAAAAAACTTTTAATAGAAATGATGCCCGTACTTTTAAGGGTGTCTTTGCAAATCAAAATATCGTATGTAAATTGAGGCACAAGCCGACAATTGACTTTTTAAGAACTCAATTTGAAATCAATGATTAACTATTAAGTTAAAACGTTCGTGAATATAAATACATTTATATTGAGTCTTTGCGAACTCTGCGGTTAAGGTTTTTCTGAAAGCGCCACAGCCGAAGCTATCGCGAAATTCGCGGTGTGAGTAATACTGACGCTTATATGCTCAATTCCCATTTTCTTTGCTATTTTTTCCACCTCACCTGTCAACGTTACTTCCGGCTGACCCATAGCGTTATTTATAACCTCAATATCCGTCCATGCTATTTTACCCCGCCAGCCGGTACCTATTAATTTTAAAACAGCCTCTTTGGCTGCGAAACGGCCCGCGAATTTTTCCATCTTATTTTTATTGCTGTTGGCATATTGCTGTTCGGCTTTGGTAAAAACCCTGTCGCTGAACCGCTCACCGTGCCGCTGCAGCATCTCTGCTATTCGTGGAAAATCCACCAGATCTATTCCGTGTGCGATTATCTTCATGAACGTCCAAGATTTGCCTCAGTATAAAGTCTCTCTAAGCAAAAAATAACAAACTCGTCAATTCCGGTTATAGATGCCTCTTGGAAGATTTTATTCATCGCATTATTAAAAGCCGCGTTTTTGCGGTCCATTCTTATTTCCTGTGCTATTTCTCTTTGAACCTTCTCAAAAGGAACCGTAGCTTGGGTCTGTTTGTCTTCGAGTTTGACTATAAATATATTATCACCCGCGTCTATAGGCCCCGTAATTTCGCCGATATGCATATTCATTGCCTTATCTGCCAGCACATCATAAGGTTCTGCAAGGGAATCCGGTTTAACCGCAGGCCAAAGCCCGCCGAGGTTTGCCCTATATCCGTGAGAATACTGTTTTGCAAGCTCGGCAAAATCTTCCCCTGCGTTTATTCGGTTTATAAGTTCATTTGTCAGTGCCATTGCCTGTTCATCTTTGCTGATATTAGGGTCAGCAGTTTCGACTCGATTTTTTATGATTTCAATAACACGAATAGTTATGGTGGCATCTACGCTGTATTTATCTTTCTGCTGGTTATATTTTTCTATCATATCGCTGTAAGTTATAGGTGCTTCATCCGGCAGCATTCCGTGAAGATAACTTGTCGAAAGTATCATCCTTTTTTGATATTGCCGGAATGCTTTCCAATCCATTCCGTACCGGTCTCTCAAAAATTCTTCGGCTCTGGCATAATTGCCTTCGAAACCCATAATAAATTTTCTGGTTTCCGCCTCAACGGCTTTGTCCAGTCTCTCGTCGATATCATCAGGAGCCTGATTTTTTGCTTTTTGATAAAGAAGAATCTCGGAAATTTTATTCATTAGCGACTGACTTATCCAAGGTCCTGCCTGATTTGCGAAATCCTCGAAATTTCTGCTTTGCGCCAGAGGTGTTAAATTTTCCCGCAGCGGAGCAATAACTTCCTCTGCGGTTATCGCATCGCTGCCTACTGCCAGAGCGAACCCGCCGCTGGGGCGGGGCAGTCCGGTGCGCTTGGGATGAGGAAGCTGAGCCAGTTCCTCCTCGGTATATTTGGGCTTATTGCCTTCACAGCCGCAGATTAACATTATTACCGCTATTAATGTTATGTACTTGGTCATTGCCTGAACCTCCTGTCCAAAGCCGGAAAATCATATTTGCTTATTTTTACGAATTTGACATTATACCCAACCTTCTCCGGATAATCTACCTTCTGATTTGCAGGTTGAAAAAATGCTTTTGTTCAGTTCTATTGGGTTTGTTTTCCCTGAAAGGTGCGAAAGACTTATTGTTATAGCTCTTGAAGTTGGGGCCTAAGTTGTTTATAATCTTAGTTTTATAATTTCGTGGAGAAATTTTAAGCTGTGTTCGAGTCGCTGACGGAAAAATTCAACAGTGTATTTCGCTCGCTTTCGGGTCGAGGCAGAATCACCGAAGCCAACATATCCGATGCGATGCATGCTGTGCGCAAAGCCCTTTTAGAAGCGGACGTCAATTACCACGTCGTAAAGCAGTTCTGCAAAGATGTTACCGCTTCGGCTTTAGGTTCGGAGGTTATAAAAAGCCTTCATCCCGGTCAGGTAATGGTCAAAATCGTTAATGACGAACTGACCAAACTGATGGGGCCGGTCGATACTCGCATATATTTCGTTTCACCCGGACCAACGATAATTTTATTAGCAGGTCTTCAGGGGTGTGGAAAAACGACTACCGCTGCAAAGCTTGGTAAATATCTTGTTTCCAAAGGCAAGAAACCTTTGTTAGTAGCAGATGATTTGCAGAGACCCGCAGCTATAGAACAGTTAAAGATACTTGGCGAACAATTAAGCATTCCGGTTTATACCGAAGACAGTAAAGATGCTGTCAAAGTCGCCAAAAACGCCGTAAAGAACGCTAAAGAAAACGGTTTTGACGTGGTGGTTTTAGACACAGCCGGACGTCTGCATATCGATGAGCAGATGATGACCGAAGTTGCAAACGTTGCCAAGGCTGTCAATCCTCAGCAAATATATTTGGTCTGCGACGCAATGACAGGTCAGGATGCGGTTAACTCAGCCAAGGAATTTAACGAACGGCTGGAATTAGACGGGATAATCCTGACAAAATTAGACGGTGACGCTCGAGGCGGCGCCGCTCTTAGCGTTAAAGCCGTTACAGGCAAGCCCATAAAATTTATCGGGGTTGGCGAAAAGTTAGATAAATTAGAAGAATTTCATCCGGACCGAATGGCAAGCCGGATTTTAGGAATGGGCGACGTTGTAACGCTGGTCGAGCGGGCACAGGAACAATTCGACGCCGAGCAAGCCGAAAAAATGCAGGCCAAAATGGCCAAGGGCAAATTCGATTTCGATGATTTTCTCCAGCAGATGTCCGCAGTCAAAAAAATGGGCGGCATGAAGGATATGCTTAAAATGCTTCCCGGAGTCGGCAGCCAGCTTGGCGATATGGATTTCGATGACAAAGAAATGCATCGCATGGAAGGCATTGTCCATTCGATGACAAAAAAAGAACGCGGCGACCCCGACCTAATCGATTCATCCAGAAGACGAAGAATCGCATCCGGCGCCGGAGTTGAGCCTAACGATGTCTCGTCGCTTGTTAAAACCTTCAAACGCAGCAGGGATATGCTCAAAACCTTCAGCGGCGGCAAGCTGGGCGGATTGAAGTCACTGTTCAGCGGTGGATTCGATATGAACGCTCTGGGCTCTGCGATGAGTTCGGGCAAAAAAATCAAGCAGCGCTCCAGACGAAAACAGAAAATTGTGCGCCGTGGAAAAATCCAGAGAAGATAGGCAAGATATGACGATTGAAGAATATCTGCAAAAAGTGGCAACTTTCGTTGATAATCAGTTCGGCCAGATGATTCGGGAGCAATTTAAGGACATAAACGGCAGCAGCGAGCTGGGAATGCTGGCCTGCCCGACCAAAAAAGAGCTGGCTGAGCTTAAAAAAGCCGTAGCGATTATGACAAAAAATGAGAAACAAAATGCTTGCAATTTGAGTGATGAACAGATACAAAGAATAGCTTTTGATGCCGGAGTTGACCCGGCGAACTTGGCCATTTTTATGAACGGCTATGCCTTAAGCTGTAAACGTGATTCGTGCCCGCAGCAGTAAAAATGGGCCGAATATTGAATATAAATGTAAAAAGGAGCAAAAAATGGCAGTAAAAATCAGAATGACAAGAATGGGAAGGCGGCACAGACCGTTCTTCAGAATCAACGCAATTGAGTCAAAAATGCCCCGTGACGGCAGAATTCTCGAGAAATTAGGGCATTACGACCCCATCGAAAAGGACGAATCTAAGCAGCTCATTCTAAATATTGAAAGAGTTAAGTACTGGCTCGAAAAAGGAGCTGTACCTTCGGATACAGTATCCCAGCTTTTCCTCAAACAAGGTATTAAATCAAAATACGCCGAAGAAAAATCAGCCCGTCTGGCCAATGCCAGAAAACAAGCACGTGCCAAAGGCAAGCCTTTTAACAAAGCAGAAAGAATCGCAGCCGCCAAAGCTGCCGAAGAAGCTAAAGCCAAAGCCGAAGCAGATGCCAAAGCCGCTGAAGAAGCAAAGAAAAAAGCTGAGGCTGAGGCTAAAGCCAAAGCTGAAGCAGATGCTAAAGCCGCTGAGGAAAAACCCCAGCAATAATTTTTTCGTCGGCTTTGAGTTCTTAAATAAAGGCTTGTTTTACCTGTTAAACCCTCGCCCAAAACCTCTTCCGCCTCGGCGATGGCGGTGTCCCTGTCCGCCGAACGGTTGTTGTACGTTTTGTACGAATTCTACAGGCCCGCCTTGTATCGAAAGCGCTTTGCCTTTGACAAGAGCTTCGGCAATTTTCTTATGTGCCGATTCTAATATTCTTCCGAAAGTCTGACGGGAGATATTCATTTTTTCTGCGGATTGGGACTGCTGAAGCCCTTCCAAATCTGCCAGCCGAATAGCCTCAAGCTCATCGACCGTAAGATTTACCTGCTCTAAGGTGGACAGAGGAATACCCTGCGGTTTGTAATAGGTGCAAGCAGGCATTTGTCCGATTCGTCTGTAATTAAATGGTCTTGGCATATCAGCTCCCAATCTTTTTAGTCAAATAAAAATATTGCCATCGCAACGGTTGTTGTCCAGAGATCTTTTTGTCCTTTTGCGGTTTGAGTGATATTTGACGTTCTGATAATTAATCCGCTGGTTTTATATTCCTGCTCTTTTTCAGACCATGCCTGATTCGGGTCAACTTCGAGTCCGAGTGTAGTACCAAGCATATCGGCAGCTAAATCTTCGGCTCTATCAGAAGCCTCTTTTTCATTGAGTCCTTTACCGTGAACTTCGCTGATATAGCCCCATTGATTTTGGTCTTTGGGAACGGCAATACCAACAGCCGAGGCAATAAAACGGGCATATTCGTTTGTATCCGCTCTAGCCATTACACAATATGATATCTGCCCCGGAATCAGTTTAGATAAACCGTTTTCGCGGCTGATAATTTTGCAGCCCGGCGGCAGTATCGAAGATACTTGTACAAGATTCTGCTGGGCAACACCGGCCTGTCTTAACGCATCCTCAAAAGATTTCAGCTGATATTTATGAGTACCTACACCTTTTGTCAAAAAAACTTTTGTCGGAACCAAGCTATCCATGGCAATCTCCAAAATTTTAGCAGATTAATTTCCTAAAGTAATTTGTCCGCCGACTCCTGAAAATAAGCATTTGCTGCCAAAAGCAGCTTTAAAATCTTTTACAGCTTTTTGGCCGGTACAATGCATCGGTATAATTTTTTCAATCCCGTATTTTTTAAAAGTTTCTATCGTATTTTCAATTCGAATTTTATCGGCATTTACAAGATGCATACCGCCGATAACAGTATCTATTTTTTTGTGTCCAGTCAATTTACTGATATAATCGAGTGTGTTTACAACTCCTGAGTGTGAACAACCAAGGATAACAATCAATCCGGAAGCCTCAATAAACATAGCTTGGTCATCTATAAGGCTGTCAGGATTACGGCAATTTTCATCAGTAAAGAATGCGCCGCCGACGTCTTCGAAATCATTTGTCCGAGGAATCCGGCCTGTTAATGCGGTTTCTGAGCATAGCTGTAATGGTTTCTCTGTCCAGATAGCTTTGCGTTCTTCAATTGTTTTTTTTGCCGATTCTGAAATACCAACAAAACGCGGTTCTTTTGTACCGCAGCTATATCGTGGTTTTGTTACATCCGGATGGGCGTAGATAGCCGCCTCTGGAGCAAGTTCGGCGGCAGCCGTTAAGCCGCCGGAATGGTCATAATGACCATGGCTTAATACTATGGTATTTGCTTGAGCTAAATTAACGCCAAGTTTTTCAGCATTTTGTAATAATAAATCACTCTGGCCGGTATCGAACAGAATTTTTTTATCCTTGTTTTCAATCCATAAAGCTAAACCGTGTTCGGTTTCGAGGTCGTC
Source organism: uncultured Pirellulales bacterium (assembly GCA_964391985.1). GTDB lineage: Bacteria > Planctomycetota > Phycisphaerae > Sedimentisphaerales > Anaerobacaceae > CAYMOE01. Next base: position 102,952 of record CAYMOE010000003.1, on the reverse strand, counting down.
TCTTGTCGAATTATTGTCAACCAAAATTGTTATTCGAACAGCCGTCGACATTAATATGCCCCTAATTTATCTGCCATTTCAGGTTTATCAAAAAACTTAGCTTTTGCAACAGCCTTGGTTTGTCCGTCCTGAATAATTTCAGCATGCAGGAAATAAAGAGGATGGCATATTTTTTCAATCCAAGCAGTAACTGTCGCCTGCTTGTGAATTTGGACGGGGAGTTTAAATTTTGTGTTCATTTCAACTGTAACGGCAGTTTGACCTCTGGCAAAAAGACAATTGCCCATGGCTCCATCTAATATCGACGATATTATTCCTCCGTGCAGAATTCCTGAATACCCCTCGTAAGTTTCATCACACTCGAATGATGCTTTAACAGTTTTATCATCGGCAATTTCAAACTTAAGCTGTAAACCTTTTGTATTGCTCAAACTGCACACGATGCAGTTCGGATGTACGCTTTTGCATATAGGGCATCTTGTAAAAACTGATTGCTTAGTGGTCACAGACATTATCCCCTGTTAAAAGATTATTATTGATATAAGCATCGACGATATTTTCAGGTATATCGCTTGGCGCTCCGCATAGAACATTAATTTTGTTTTCCTGAAATAGTTGCTGCGCTCTGCTTCCGATGCCGCCTGCAATAATAAGATTTACCTGCATACCGGCGAGCCATTTCGGCAATACCCCCGGCTCGTGCTGGGGCGGATTGACAAGTGTTTTTTCTTTAATCTTTTTGTTTTCATCAACATCAATAACCGCAAACTGTTCACAATGCCCGAAATGGGCTGATAATTTACCACCAGTTAAAGGTATCGCGATTCTCATTTTATTATGCTCCTGATTCACAATACTCGAAGTTTTGGTTTTTATAATTGCACTAAAGGCTTTTTCCATAGCCTCTCTGGCGGGACCATCTGAAATATGCTGAATAAACGGTTCACCCATATCAGCCACCCTGACCATATCGGCATCGAGCGGAATATCACCGGCGAACGACACGCCAAACTCGGCAGCCATTTTTCTGCCCCCGCTGTCACTGAAAATATTTGTCCTTTGGCTGCAATGCGGACAAATAAAACCGCTCATATTTTCGACCACTCCTAAAATACGAATATTTAACTGTCGGCAGAATGTTATGCATTTTTTCACATCGTTAACTGCAAGCTGCTGAGGCGTTGTAACAATAACTGCCCCGTCAGTTTTGCCCAAAACCTGCACCACTGAAAGCGGCTCATCGCCGGTACCGGGCGGACAATCAACAATCAAATAATCAAGATTGCCCCAGTTAACTTCTTTTATGAATTGATTTATAGCATTGTGTTTCATCGGCCCTCGCCAGATAACCGCATCGCTCGAACTGGGGAGGGCAAAAGCCATGCTCATCACACTTAGATTTTCGTTGTACTGAATCGGTTCGATTGTATTTTCACTTTGCACTAACTTGTGTTCTTCAAGGCCGAGCAGCTTTGGTACAGAAGGCCCGTGAATATCGACATCGAGCAGACCTGTCTTTTTTCCGTTGAGACTAAGCCATACCGCAAGATTAACCGCTATGCTGCTTTTGCCGACTCCGCCTTTGCCGCTCAAAACCAAAATGCTGTGTTCGATGTTGACCATTTCTCAGCTTTCCTTTTTATTTAAAATTTCTATTGTTTTTTGCCAAACTAATTCTACTGATTCTTTTAACCTGCCGTTAGCAAATTCAACGATTGCGTTGGCTTTTATCTGAGCCTGCGTAACCTTATTATCATACGGAATCATTCCAAGCACAGGAACATTAGAATTTTCAGAATTTTTTTTAATCCTGTCTGCAATCTGTTGATTTATATCATATTTATTAATACAGACAGCAACAGGAACTTTAAAATGCTCCGCCAGCTTGACAACTCTTGCCAAATCGTGCTCGCCGGACATTGTCGGCTCGGTAACCACCAGAACAAAATCCGCGGCTGTTATCGAGGCTATAACAGGACAGCCGATACCGGGCGAACCATCGATAATCAGGAAATCTTTGTTTTTTTGTTCGGCTATTTTTTTTGCCTCTTTTCTGATAAGGCTTACTAATTTCCCGCTGTTTTCTTCACCGATACCTAATTTTGCGTGAACCATCGGGCCGAATCGGGTATCCGATAAAAACCACTGACCGTTAACAGCCGGCTCAAAATTTATCGCGGCGACCGGACAAAAATGCACACATACCCCGCAGCCCTCACAGGAAGAGGAGTTGATTTTATATTTCTTCTGCCCCGATGCAACAACAGCATCAAATACGCATATCTGTTCGCATTTACCGCAATCGATACATTTTTCGGTAATTATGGAAGCCTTTTTACCGCCGCTAAAATCGTGCGTTTCTTTAATCTCGGGTTTCAATATCAGATGCAAATCGGCGGCATCGACATCGCAATCGGCGAAAACCGCATTTTTTGCCAAGGCTGCAAATGAAGCAACCAGACTGGTTTTGCCTGTTCCGCCTTTGCCGCTAATGACAACAATTTCTTTCAATTTATCTTTCCCTTTATTTCTTTCCACTTATAACGTAAAGACTTGCTAAAGCGGGATTATTGGTTTCAAAAATATTTTGCCCATGGATTCCCAAAAAATATTCAGCATCAACGGAAAAATACTCTGCGATTGATTTTTCAATCTCATTCAAGTCAGTATGCCTAATCTTATTTATGTATGATTCTGCTTTTTTAAACTTTTGCTTAAAGAACTCGGAATCAGGATTAAGCAGCATAGCGAGAATCTTTCCGTCCGGCCTGAGAACGCGAGCAGTTTCTTTAACAGCCTGCTTGTATCTTTCTATAAACTGCATTGAAGCGACATAAATAACCGCGTCAAAACTGCAATCTGCAAAGTCCATCTTTTCTGCGGAACCCGCAAATTTTCTAATATTGTCGGAAGCTGCTTCTAAAGCCTCTTCGGAAATATCCAGACCTGTAACATTAAAACCATTCTTCGCCAAGCCTGCCTCTATAATTGCAGGGCCGCAGCCGACGCTCAAAATATCTTTTGTTCCCTTCAATTTGTCAGCAATATAATCCAACTCCGCCTTAAAGACATTCTGCCAAAACTCCGATTTGCACGACTGTAAATAATTTTCCATACCATCTACCCGAAGAATTTTTCCCGCCACCACAAAAAATGACCCCATGAATTATCAAGGTTGTATTTATCGTCTTCAGGAACACCAGACCACGAATTGACCTTTTTTAACATCTCGGGACATTCTTTATTTTCCGCCAAAAGCTCGTACGCACATTTGACCAGCGTAAATTTTTTAACCGCATCAGGGTCATTCAGATTTTTATCCGGATGAAACTTTATAACAGCCAGTCTGTAAGCTTTTTTCAGCTGTTCTTCGCTGGCTGTTTCCGTTACACCGAGAACTTTACAGGCCATAGACCGAGCTTTAAGGTCGCGGCTTGCCCTTTGCATAAATTGGTCGTCATTTGTTCTCATTATTTTAACTTTTAAGTCTTTGAAGGATGTTCTCGCTCAAACTTTCAAATTCTTTTTTGTATTCGCTTAAAGTCTCTACTATCATCTGCCCTGACGAATAAGCTTCTGCGATTTTTCTGTCATGAGGCAGTTTCATTATAATATTGATACTTTCATTTATGCAGTATTCTTCGAGCTGTTCGTCTCCGCAGCCATTTCGATTTATCGCAACAGCAAAGGGCAGTGACATTTGTCTTACCAAATCAACTGCAAGTTTTAAATCATTCAGGCCAAAGGGTGTCGGCTCGCTTACCAAAAGTACGAAATCACAGCCTTTTAAAGACTCTACAACCGGACAGGATGTGCCCGGCGGAACATCTAATATGTTGACCGCGTTTTTATCGATATTTTTTTTGAGCTGTTTTATTAAATATGGGCTGCGGACATTGCCGATTTTCAGCCGTCCGTGATCAAAACGCACCTTTTGTGATTGCCCCATCTCAATTTCGCCGACTTCGATTTGTTTTTGACTTATAGCCTCAACCGGACATAGCAGCCAGCAACCAGCACAGGAATGGCAAAGCTGCTCGAATGTAAGAACGTTTGTATCGCCAAGATGCACTATCGCGCCGTATTGACATACTTTGCCGCATTTTCCGCAGCCGATACATTTATTTTTATCAACCTGCGGGACAGGTGCGGTAACGATAATTTTCTCATTGATTTGCGGTTTAAGAAATATATGGCCGTTAGGTTCTTCGACGTCGCAGTCGAGATACCGTACAGACCGTCCGGAATCTGAAAGACAAAGAGCAAGATTAGTTGCTATCGTTGTCTTTCCTGTTCCGCCTTTACCGCTTGCTACTGCTATAACCAAGCCATCATTCATTTAACTGCCCGTTCCAAAATGCGATTGGACATTCGGCCCGGCTGTTTGTGTAAGTTTGCCTTGTTTAAAATCCTCGACAGCCTGTTGAGCAGTTCCTGAAACGCCTATATACAGCTTGATATTTGCAGCTGCTAATGTCCTTTCGGCATTGGGGCCGCAATTCCCTGTCAATACAGCCGAAGCTCCGGCCTGTGCGATATTCTGAGCAGAACTTATTCCTGCACCGCCGCCTGCCTGAACGTTATCGTTTACAAAAGCTTCAAACTGCATCGTTTCTGTATCGATGATAATAAAGTATGCGGCTCTTCCGAATCGAGGGTCAACCTGAGAGTCCAAAGTCTGTCCGGTTGATGTTACTGCGATTTTCATTTTATGTCCTTTCTTATAATTTTTTACAGCCCTGTACAGAATTGCTCTCTTAGTTGCTTTACCGATTGGGCCTCGAATAATTTCTCGGCGGTATATGCAAGAAACGTACTATAGCCGCCTGATATATTTTTAGAATCAAAACCGTGCTGCTCAAGTATTCTGGCTGCTATATAGCTACGGATACCGACATCGCAATATGTGTGAATGGTTTTATCCTTCGGCAGTTCGCTAAGTCTTTGGCGAAGCTCATCGAGCGGAATATTGACCGAATTAGGTATCATACCTTGTGTAAGCTCTTTCGGGTCGCGAACATCAAGAATAAAATCATCTTTTTTAAGATCATCACAATGAGTGATTTTAAGCGTTTCATCTATAATATTTGCCGCAACGAAACCGGCCATATTAACAGCATCTTTGCCGCTGCCGTACGGAGGGGCATACGCAAGCTCTAATTCCGAAAGATCAAAAACGGTCATACCTGCACGAATAGCTGTGGCAAAAATATCTATTCTTTTATCAACTCCTTCAGTGCCGATAATTTGTGCACCTAAAATTTTCCCTTCAGGTTTAGTAAATATAAACTTGATATGCATCTGCTTGGCACCGGGATAATATCCGACATGATGAGCCGGATGAATGTATAATTTTTCGTATTTAACATTCATTTTCTTAAGAGCTTTTTCACTTGCCCCGGTCATAGCAGCCGTTAAATGGAATACTTTTAAGATAGCTGTCCCCTGAGTTTTCTTATATATTTGTTTTCTGCCGCAGATGTTGTCGGCTATGATTCGTCCCTGCCTGTTAGCCGGGCCTGCCAGAGGTATCAATACCGGTTTATCTAGCACAAAATCTGTAACTTCGATAGCATCACCTGCTGCATAAATATCAGGGTCGCTTGTTTGCAGGTACTCGTTAACTTTTATTCCTCCGGATATTCCTGTCTCCAGTCCTGATTCCTGAGCAATCTTTATTTCCGGTTTTACTCCAATAGATAGTATTGCGAAATCGCAGGCCAATTCCATGCCGGATTTTAGGTTAACCATCAGCTTTGAATTTATAGGGCGAAAACCGGAAACTGCGTCGTTTAACCATAGTGCAGTGCTTTGTTCATGAAGATGCTGATTCAAAAGGTTTGCCATTTCCCTGTCCATGACCGGCATAACCTGCTCAGCCATTTCTACCATCGCGACAAGCAGGCCTCTGTGTCTGAGATTTTCAGCCATTTCAAGACCGATGTATCCTGCTCCGACGATAACGGCACGTTTTGGTTTGTTTGCATCGATAAAATTATTGATTAAATCCGCATCAGGTACATCACGAAGCATGAAGATACGCTCATTGTCTATACCCGGAATCGGAGGTTTGAATGGTTTAGCTCCCGGAGATAAAATTAGCTTATCGTAATTTTCAAAATACTTTTTTTCGGTTTTCAGGTCTAATACTTCGACTTTTTTTGCTTTTCTGTCGATATGTAAAACCTCATTTTCTACTCTGACATCCACGTTGAAACGAGCTTTGAAATTTTCCGGTGTCTGAAGAAGCAGGTTGTCACGTTTTTTAATAGTTTGTCCGACATAGTAAGGGAGACCGCAATTAGCAAATGAAATGTATTTGCCTCGTTCGAAAATAACTATGTGGACCTGTTCATCGAGACGGCGCAGCCGTGCAGCTGCAGATGCTCCGCCTGCTACGCCGCCTATGATTAATACTTTTTTTGCCATAAGTTTTTTAATTATCTATAGAAATTTACAATCAGACAAACCCTTTTTATATCTTTATAGAGCATCCCTGTAAAGAACAGAAAGTTTTCGATAGCGATTTTCTGTTCTTTTTATTTCTGCTTGCCGCTTTTTTCGGCATCGATTTCCTTAATTCGCTCGTTAATTTCTTCAAGAGCGTTCTGCATATCCTGTGCTTGTTCTTTGAGCATAGATAATTCCTGTTCCGGTGTAGGTTCATAAGGCATTACAGGATAACCGTATTGTGCTCTTTGCCAACCGGGAATACCGGTTGCATAGAACCAATTCCGCCATCCTCGACCTCCGCCGCGACCTCCAAAACCGCGTCCGCCTCTGCCTCTTCCATAAAAACCACGTCCGAAACCCGGATTCATATACCCCGGCATACCGTAACCGGCACAATATCCAACTGCTCTGCCTGTCATCGGCCCCATTCCCGCAGGCCCTGTTCCGTCTCCACCCGGCATAATTATTCTCCTTTCAAATAAATTGTTAACATTTTGCAATATTTAACGAAAATTTATACAACACGAGTCATTTTGGTTCCGCATTTAGGACAACTTATCTGATTGCAAGGCTGTCCTAAAATATGAGGGACTACTTCACCGCAGGCAGGACACACACAACTTCCGCCCGGGCCTGCGGCAAAAGGTCCGCCCCGCAAGCCTTTGCCCATTCCGCGGCCTAAACCTCTGCCCCGACTTCTTCCGGGACCCTGACCTGTCGGCCCTGTTCTGTCTCCACCCGGCATAGTTATTCTCCTTTTAAAAATTCTTTATTGAAAATTAATCATAATTCCGTTTTGGATTTCGTCTAAAATTAATTAGCCGGAAAAATCTGTAAAAACGGTCTAACAAAAAATAATGGTAAAGATATTTATAAAACAGAGACTGATGTTGTTTTGTAACAGGCCGGCCATTAATGCCTGCAAAACCCTTAAGAGTGCCGGTATCTTTATTCGATTCTTTTAAAACGCAAAAACCCATGCCCTTGCCTGTCATAGGGCCTTTGCCTTGCGGGCCTGTGCCGTCAAATCTCGGCATTTTCCTTTTCTCCTTTAAATGCTTTTGTTTTCTGCAGAATCATCTCACCAATTTCACAACCAATATTTCTTGAAATTACAGGGCACTTAGCTTTGAGTATGAAAAATATATTTTTATTTATGTCATTTAATGTTTCATAATTGCCTTGTCCCTTGGCTATAATTAAATCAGCTTTGTCAAAATAATCTCTGAAGTATTGAGAACAGCTTTGTAAAATAGTACCCGGAGCATCAGAACCGTTGTCAATTACATCTACAATTTCAGGTAGACCGGCAATTACAGCATCTTCCATTGTCGCATCATTTATTACAGGAGAACCTTTGACAGTTACTGTCACTTTTTCTATAGGAAGCTGCTCGATTAACAAACGGTCAAAAACAATTTCTCCGGCATTATCAGCCAGATAAAGAATAGATTCTGCCTGTTCTATAGCTCTTCGAAAATCTTCCAGATGAGTACCGGAAAACTCTTTAGCAAGACACTGTTCTATCGTTTCTTCTAATTCGATTTCCTGTAATTGGCTTTTGACTCCGAAATCAATGATATTACCGGCTATTGCCAAACAAACCGCTGTTTTAAACGGGTCTTTCGATTCGACAACTAAACGACGCATTTTAGGATAAAGCTTCAGTGCTGCATCATTAAACCGCTGTTTGACACCGTGGTAAGGGTCGTTCACTTTTACCAATTCACGAATGAGTTTATGTATTTGCTGTCCTGTTGCCGGTGGAGATTGCCTCATATCTAAATCTTTTGACAAAGCGAGCACCCCGCGAACGACCTCTTCGTGAATATAACTGTCTTCGGTAGCATGTCTTGCAGCATCCAGTGCCTGCCGAACAAAACAAGGGATGCAGTCTAAATATGTTTTCATAAGTTCTTTCTTAATAGTCAGTTAAAGTTCCGGCATTTTTTGCTTCAGTGCTGCTTGCTGTAGAGCAAAATGTACTACCTATATATTATGAGCATACGCCCATAACCTGTCAATAGAATTTTCGGTTAATTTTTGTGAAAAAATTAGTTATAATCCGCCAAAATTGAATTTTTTGCAGGATTTTAATCAAAATGCGAATAGATGTTTTGACATTATTCCCGGAAATGTTCGAATCCCCGCTTAATCATTCCATACTTAAACGGGCTAAGGATAAGGGGCTTCTTGAGGTTGTACTGACAAATATCCGTGATTTTGCGCCAGCGCCTCATTTTAAAACCGATGACAAGCCCTATGGAGGCGGGGCCGGGATGGTAATGCTTTGCCAACCGGTTTTCGACTGTTTCGAACATGTTCAAAAATTAAGTCCCGAACCCGGTAAAACCTTATTATTAACCCCGCAAGGCCGGAAATTCGACCAAAAAATGGCTTTAGAATTGGCTGAACAAAAACGGATTATCCTTGTTTCAGGTCGATATGAGGGTTTTGACGAACGGATTATTACAGGTTTGGGTGCCGAGCAGGTATCCATAGGTGATTATATTTTAAGCGGTGGTGAGCTTGCAGCTATGGTTATTATAGACGCTGTTGTAAGGCTTCAGGAAGGGGTTTTGGGTGATGAGGATTCGGCCAAGGATGAAACTTTCAGCCAAGGCCTGCTGGAATACCCACAATATACCCGTCCTGAAGATTTTAGGGGGATGAAAGTTCCCGAAGTTCTGCTAAGCGGAGACCATGGTAAAATAGCCAAATGGCGGCAGGAAATGGCGTTGGAACGGACAAAAAAACACCGGCCCGACCTTCTTGGTAAATAAGGCAAAAAAGGACTTGTCAATTTGGGTCGATGCAGTTATAATCTTTTGTTTATCTTGAGATTGAGCTTGGCGTACAAGGAGATATATAGTGAAAACGAAATTATTAGATGCTGTTGAAACAAAGAGCCTTAAAGAAAAACTGCCGCATTTTGAAATAGGCGATACGGTCGATGTACACTGCAAGATACACGAAGGCAATAAAGAACGTATACAGGTTTTCTCCGGTACGGTGATTGCCCGTAAAGGCCGCGGCGTAAATTCGATGTTTACGGTTCGCCGAATAGTCAATAACGAAGGTGTCGAACGTATCTTCCCGCTGCATTGTCCTAATGTTGTGGATGTTCGTCCGGTTAGAAGCGGAAAAAGCAAACGTGCAAAACTTTATTATCTCCGGCAGCGCAGCGGCAAAAGAGTAAAACTTTCGGAACGTCATACTGAGCATACTGTCAGCAAGTAAGTGATAATTATCCGCATTGAATTTCCCGAAACCTTTATGCGGTTTCGGTTTGCGCGTTGTGAAAAATGCTTGGATTATTCTTCAATAAAAAAAAGTTACTGACCGACCGCAAAGCTCTGGGGCATTGGGGGGAAAAGCATGCCGAAAAGCATCTGAAAAATAAAGGCTTTAAAACCTTGGCAAGAAATTTTTTGTGTAATCGCGGCGAGCTTGATTTGGTTATGGCCGACAAAGACGGAACAATTGTCTTTGTTGAGGTTAAGACCAGAACGGGCGAAGACTTTACGCTTATTGAAAACGTTTTGACCAAACCGAAAAAAGAGAGCCTTTGGCGGGCGGCTCGATATTTTCTGGAAACAAACAATATTACAGAGCGTCCCTTCAGATTCGATTTTGTTGCGATTGTCCTTGACCAAAACGCAAAAGAAACGTTAAAACACTACGAAAATGCTTTTGTTCCCTGAAAAAGACCATAATGATGAGTTCACGATACAGACTAATTGATTCTCATTGCCATTTGACATTCGCGCAATATGCCGATATCGAGGCTGTGCTTAAAAGAAGCATCGACGCCGGTATAGACGGCTGGATAACAATCGGCACCGATTTATCGCAAAGCACAAAAGCCGTTGAACTGGCAAACCGGTTTGGGAATGTTTTTGCGACAGTTGCAATTCATCCGCACGAAGCAAAATCGGCTGATAAGAATACCTTCAATAAATTAAAAGAACTTGCCAACAACAATAAGGCAGTCGCAATCGGCGAAACGGGTCTGGATTTTCATTATGATTTTTCAACTCCTCAGCAGCAGAAAGATTGCTTCGAGCGGCATCTTGAAATGGCATCGGAGACAGGCCTGGCGGTTATTATTCATTCGCGGGAAGCTTTCGATGATACGGTAAAGATACTTGATAAATTCGCCGAGACCGTAAAAAAAGTCGTATTTCATTGTTATTCCGGCTCGGTCGAACAGGCAAAAGTAATATTAGATAAAGGCTGGCATATTTCGCTGACCGGCGTGGTAACATTCAAAAACGCGGTAAAAACTCAAGAGGCTGCTAAATTAGTGCCTGTAGAGCGATTGATGATTGAAACGGATTGTCCGTATATGTCCCCCGAACCGATGCGAAAACAAAGAGTAAACGAACCGGCTTTGATGATTCATACGGCTAAATTCATAGCCGAATTAAAAAATATGCCCTTGGAAGATTTTGCTAACAGTGTTACCGCTACTACGCTAAATTTTTTCAATCTGCCGAGATGATTTATAGCGGCTGGTGAGGCTGCACCGGTTGAGTATCTATGATTTCATCTGTTGTCAGATTTTCTGTAATTTTGCGGCCCGGCGGGACAACGAGAAAATCTTTTTCGTCCCATTGGCCGTCGACAAGTCTCTGCATAAGTGAAGGGCTGCCTTTAATTTCGTCGTATTTCCAGCCGAGAAATTCCGCGCATTTTTTTGTAAATTCTTTTTGCTTTGCGGAATCCTCAAAACCCCAGTCGATATAAGTTGCCCGCTGATACTGTCGTATCCACTGCTGTTCAATATTCATCAGATATTCGGCATTGTCAGAACCGTACTTTTTTTTGTACTCGTTTAGCTGGTTTTCGCAGCGTTCTTTTCCGGGCATCATATTTGTTTCAATCCAGCCGGAGCTGTACCAATATGTACCTTTGTGAGATTCGAAGTATTCTTTATACTTTTGCCGCGAACCGAGCAGCAGCGTAATACAATCGTGGCCTCTTGGCACCACAATCGGAATCTTAGCTGACAGCCCCACAATCCCGTTACTGCACAGACCGTACCCGAGCAGAGAAGCGTCATAAGGCTGATTATTTCTGTCGCATATTCGGTCGAGGGCTTTTTGAACCTCAGCTCGCAATTTCTGCGGTTCATTGTGCAGGCCTTGAGGCAATAGAACAATGTCGAGCGTATTATTTGACCTGCGGATGCAAAATTCAGCTTCGCGGTACATTACCTTACATAAAATAAACTGTAATCTCATAACATCTTTATAGCACAACTAAAATAACAATGGAACTATGTACTTGTTCGGACGGGTCTAATAATCTATTATTAAGTGATGATTAGCAATGTTTTGATGTGCTTTAGGAGTTGTGTATGCCTTATAATATTAGAATAGTAACCACATTTCCGCCAAGAAGATGCGGGATTGGAACATTTTCACGGGATTTATCCAATGCCCTCGAGCATTTTACCAGCGAAGTAGGCAGTATCAGAATATCGGCGGTTGACCGCGAAAATTTACCTTACAGTATTCCGGTCGATTTGGTTATTGAACAGTATAACCCTAAAAGCTGGGAAAATGGTATTAAAGATATTATTACCCGGGCAGGCGAAAGCTCGAATCCGACGGCTGTATTGCTTCAGCATGAATACGGTCTTGACCCTGATGAAAAAGGCGAGGACGGACAAGGTAATAATTTCGTAAATATGGCCAAAGCCTTTAAAGAAAAAGGGCTTATAACTTTAGTTTATCTGCACACGGTATTAGACAAACCTGACGGCCACCAGAAAAAAGTGATTCAGGATTTGGCCGAGTATAGCGATGGTGTTATTGTTACCACCGAAAGCGCGGTGGATATACTTGAGTCGGATTTGTACGGTGTAAAGCATTCTAAACTTAAACATATTGACCACGGCATAAGGATGCAGAATCCCTCGCAGTATGACCGGCTGAACATTAAGGAAGAATTCGGTTTAAAAGGTAAATTTCTCGTTTCGACTCTCGGGTTATTATCGCCTGACAAAGGTATTCAGTATGGAATTGCCGGTTACGGACGGTTCTTGAAGGAGTCCTGCACCGAACATCAGAGAAAACAAGTTGTCTATCTTATTGCGGGCGAATGCCATCCTGATTTTGTCTGCAGCGGCGGCGGAGTCGATTACCGCAAATATAAGCAGATGCTTGATGATACCCTTGCAAACTCTAAACTTAAATGGTGTAAAACAAAACAACTGGCAGGGGTTGACTTTGAAAATTACGATGTGGTTTTTCTTGAAACATTTCTCGATGAGGCTACTCTTTTAAAACTTTACGGGGCGACTAACGCAATGATTCTGCCGTATTTGAACATGCAGCAGATTTCGAGCGGTATTTTGGCTGATACGGTCGGCTCGGGCAGAGTAGCTATAACAACGAAATTCAGATATGCTCTGGAATTGATATATTCCAATAAGCAGTGCCCCAAGGGTCTTGTCATAGGACGGTATGCTCGCGGAATCTTGGTGGACCCGGGCGAGCCTTCGATAGAGCAGATAGCCAAGGCAATCGACTACCTTATTTTTAATCAAGACAGACGGCTGATTATGGAAAAACAGACCCAGCAGCGCGGCTATCAGATGAGGTGGCATAATACTGCGTGGGCTTTGCTGCAGCATGTAGAATTTATAAGAGAAGAGCATTTGTTAATAAAAGGACGAGGCACAAAATTCTCAAGAGAAAAACAATCCGGTTTTCAGCAGACCGACAAAACGGAATAATTTTCCTGATGTTATTGTATTTAAGGAATAGATAATGGATAAGTTCGATTCGATTGATGCGGCACTTGATTTTGCGATAGAGCAGGAAATCGGGGCAAATATGTTTTATCTGGATTTGGCGAAAAAATCCGGGATTGCCGCTATGAAAGAAGTCTTCGAAAGTTTTGCAAAGGAAGAACAGGGTCATCGGGCCAAACTCGAAGCTTTGAAAAGCAAAACCGCATTTTCATCGTCCTCTGCCGAAAATGAGCAAGTGCAGGAGCTCGGCATAGCTGATTATGTTGTCGATGTCGAACCGACAGCCGATATGGATTATAAAGATGCTCTTGTGCTGGCAATGAAAAAGGAAAAAGCGGCGTATAGATTATATTTGGATTTGGCGTCTATCGCTCAAAGTGAAGAGCTGACTAATATGTTTATGTGGCTTGCTCAGGAAGAAGCCAAACATAAGCTCCGATTCGAGATTGAATATGACGATGTAGTGCTTCGCGAAGATTAGTCGCAAGGAAGCTGTTTTAGTTCCGCTCGTGTTTTCGGCAGGCTTTGAGGGTATTTCTCCTGAATGAATTTTATCAGTTTTTCGCGGACATAACACCGAAGTGTCCACGCCGCAGAAGCATCGGCGGCACTGGTTAATGCTCGAAGTTCAATAGTTCTCTCGGTGGCGTTGGTTACTTGAAGAACGCAAACTTTGCCGTCCCAATCCTGTGAAGTTTTCAGTATGTTTTGAAGTTCTTCACGGATAGCATCGATTGGTATTGTGTAATCGGTATAAATAAAAACAGTTCCGAGTATCTCTGCCGTCTGGCGGGTCCAATTTTGGAACGGCTGTTCGATAAAATATGTTATAGGCACAATCAGCCGTCTCTGGTCCCAAATTCTTACGACAACATAAGTCAGAGTAATTTCTTCGATTCGTCCCCATTCATTTTCAACGATGACCACATCATCGATGCGAATCGGTTGGGTAAACGCAAGCTGAATACCGGCTATAAACGTTCCAATTGTCCTTTGTGCAGCCATACCGACAACGATACCGATGATACCGGCCGAGGCAAGAATTGTCGTTCCAAGCTGGCGAACCTTCTCGAAAGACATTAATATCATTCCCAGCGCGATTATACCTACTACTATAATTACGATTCTTTTCAGCACGCGAAACTGTGTGATTATTTTACGTGCTTTTAGATTATCTTTTTGATTGATATCGAAACGATGCAGCAAAGTCTCCTCAAGGACATAAACAGATTTTACCACAAGCAAGCAGACAAAAAATATAATCGCTACGCCGAAAAGACTCCGTTCAATTGCCATCTCGTAGTCATAGTGAATATCGGGCAGTATAAAACGAACCGCCACAATAATTATCAGCCATAATAAAGGCCTAAAACAATGTTTGACAAAAAGATTATCTATGGGGGTTTTGGTGTACCGCGTTTTCAGCCATAGAATTTTATACAGGACAAAATGGCCAAAAAGCCCTACGACAAAAGCTCCGAGATAATACCAAATTACATTATTCATAAATATTCCCCTGTTTTTATATGGTTTTTACTCAATCTTTTGGGAACATAACAGCATTGAGCATATATAAATAATCCGACAGCAGGCGTGTTATCAGGAAATTATTTCTGACGGTCTCTTTTGCCTGTTTACCGAGAAGTTCTTTTTCCTTGGGATTTTTCAGCAAATGAATAATACGGTCGGCAAAACCCTCGTTATCATTCGGTTCAAGCAGATAGCCGTTTTCACCATTCTGTATCTGCACGGGTATGCCTCCGACATTAGAAGCTACAACCGGAGTGCTTTTCCACATTGCTTCGGTAACAGCAAGACAAAAACCTTCTTTGCTTGATTTTTGAATAATGATGTCCGAGTATCTTTGAACGGCATTTACAAGCATTTCGTTATTTCCAATTACGAATAAAATATCGCCTGTTTTTACATACTTTCCGGCTTTTTTGTAAACCTTTTCGTACATTCTCATGCCTTCGGGGTCGTCACTGGCGACATTGTAGCAGAACATTAGTCGACAATCGACTTTCTCTTTAACTATTTTAAAGACATCGATAACACCTTCAGGATCTTTCCATGGGTCCAGTCTTGATACCTGCGTAATAACAGGTTTATCGTTAGGAATATTGGCTTTGGCAAGATATTCACGGAGTACATGTTCAGGAAAATCTCTGTTTTTAGGGCTTAGAGGATTGATAGCCGGAAACATGAGCCTATGGTCAACCGGTAAATCTTTCTTGAAGTACTTTTCGCTGGAAAAAACAACTTGGTCATATTTAAGCAGGAAACCTTTAAGAAAATCCCAAAGCTCTTGATGCGGATTGCTCAAATCAATATGACATCGCCAAATCCACGGCTGGTGTTTGCGGTATGAGCGTATCATCGAAAGCGGCTGAGGGTCATGTATCACGACGCAATCGTGGTCCAAATGAGTAAATTTAGAAAAAGTTTCGTTGACGTCGAGATAGAGTTTCTTTTTTCTGTTTGTCAGAGTAATTTTAGCTCCCTGAAGCGCGTTGTGAAAGCTCTTGGTTATTTCGAAAAATTCCTGACTGCCGTGCAGGATTCGCCAGCCGGCGTCTATTCCTACATCATTCATCAGAAGAACAAGCGAATACAGAATTTCTGCTACACCACCTCCTTGATATGTGGCATTTACGTGAATTATATGCTTGTTATAAAGTTTTCTCGCCCGTTTATATATTTCCGCTAAAGTCTCATCAGGTACGATTTTACGATAATCTTCCAATCTCAGCATGGTTTTTCTCCAATCAAATCAGTCAAAAGCATTCTGATTTTTTCTACGGACTCGACATATAATTTAGCCTGAGAAGCTCCTGTTCCGACTTTTATTGAATAAGCATCCTGCGGTATGGCAGCGAACATATCCTCGTCAGTATAGTCGTCGCCTGCGGCAAGAATAAAATCCGGATTAAATTTTCTTATGGCCGATTCTGCGGCATGACCTTTACCTATATTGTGCTGTCTGACTTCGATAATTTTGCTTCCCTCGAAAACTCCGACCTGCAGATTTGCGGTTAAATCAACGAGTGTATCTTTCATTTCTTTTGCCCTGATGTCTGCCAGCTCGGGTTCGGACATGCGATAGTGCCATACAAGCGCAAACTCTTTTTCTTCCACTTTAGCTCCGGGCGTACGGTCGGCATATAACTGGAGAATCGGTTTTATCATTTCTTTCCAGCTCGGATTAACCGCTGTAATTTGAGATTCCCATTGCCGGTTTTTCCATTTAATCCAAGCGCCATGTTCGGCTATAAGGGCAGCATCGAGCGAACCAAGCCACTGTTCCAATGTCTCTTTGTTTCTTCCGGATATTACAATCAGCTCATTTTTGGAATCTGAAGCCAAATTCGTGAGTAATTCGAGAACCTCTTGGTCAGGTCTTGCTTCTTCAGGTTTGGCATGAAATTTTACAAGTGTACCGTCATAATCGAGCATTATTAGTCGTTTTTCGGATGCTTTGAAGGCTTTGCTGATTTGTTTCGATTTTTTTTCTGTCAAAATTTTCTTAAAAACACTCTGCTGTTTTATTCGCACGTTTGCCAATGTTTGTAGAAAATCATTTGCCCATCTTGCCACGCTGTATCTTTTAAGCCTTTCCTGCATAGGTTTTAAACGGCGCAGTTGTTCGGATTGAGGCATATCGAGAGATTGTTTAATTGCTTGAACAACTTCGTGTTTGTTATTAGGATTGACAATCAAGGCTTCCCCGCATTCACTGGCGGCACCGGCCATTTCACTAAGAATCAGCACTCCGGTATTCCCGTTTTTACAGGCAACGTATTCTTTTGCGATTAAGTTCATGCCGTCTCGCACCGGTGTAACAAGAGCCACATCGGAAATATTGTATAGTGCTGTGATAGTTTCAAAGTTTAGTGATTTGTACCAATACCAAACGGGTATCCAGCCCATCGTGGCATGTTCGCCATTGACTCTGCCGACAAGCTGTTCCAACTCAAGCCTTAATTGACGATAATGGTCGACGTTTGTTCGGGAAGGCACGGCTACGAGTATCATGGTAACCTTGCCTTTGTATTGCGGATTTTCACTCAGAAATAAATCGAAGGCCTGCAATCTTTGCACAATGCCTTTTGTGTAATCAAGTCGGTCGATTGAAACAATGATTTTACGCTCACCGACAGTCTTCCGCATTTTTCCGATTTCCTTTTTTACTGCAGCCTGAGTATTAGCCTGTGCGTATTTTTCATAATCGATGCCCATCGGAAAAGCATCGACGCGAACAATTCTATCTTGCAGATTCAAGCAGCCGAGATTTTGCTCGAGCCCCAAAAGCCTGCATGCGCTGCTCAAAAAATGGCGGGCGTAGTCATAGGTATGAAAACCGATTAAATCTGCGCCCAAGAGCCCTTCGAGCAATTCTTTTCTCCAAGGCAGCAGGCGGAATAACTCAAACGAAGGAAAAGGTATATGCAAAAAATAACTTATAGCTGCTTTGGGCAGCTTTTCACGAAGCATTTTAGGCAGAAGCATAAGGTGATAATCGTGAACCCATATACTGTCATCTTCTTTGGCGTATTTTAAAATTTCATTGCAGAAAAGTTCGTTAACATGTTTGTAGCTGTTATAAAATCTGTCTTCATAAACCGTTCGAGCGACAAAATAATGAAACAGCGGCCAAATTGTTGTGTTTGAAAAACCTTCGTAATAATCAGCAATCTGTTTTCTGGTGAGAAATACAGGATAATAATCACTGTTTTTCAGTGTTTTTTCGAGAAGTTTTGTATTTGAACGGTTAAATTTTTCTTTTGCGCCGCCGGGCCAGCCTACCCAAAGTTTTTCAATGTTCTTAGGTAAAGCCGATAGACCCGTAGCAAGTCCTCCCGCGCTTGGATTAAGAACAAATCCTTCAGTAGTCCTGCCTGTGTTTACAGGAAGTCTGTTGGCTGTTATTATTAATCGAGACATAACAAATCTATATATTCGCTTAATAATTCGACTTCTGCTGTTTAGTATAATAAATGAAAGTGATATGGCAAGAATTAAATATTTTCGGAAGTGCGCAATTGAACAAAACAGATACCAACCGCAAACTACAAGCTTGCGGATATATCTTTACACAAAGCGGTTTTTCTCAGGCTGAATTTGCATTGTACAGCCGCTATCTGGCATCGAATCCGCAATAACCGATTTCATCGCAGATATTCTTGATGCGAACCCATGCCGACGGGTCATCTATCAGTTCGATTGCTAAAGGCAGTACCAGATTGTTCTCTATAAAAATATGTCTGCGCATAGCAGGTACTATGTAATCTGTCAGATATTGCAGCTGCAGCTTGAACTCATCAAATGGAATACTTTCTATTAGCCATGCCAATTGTCTTAACTCCGATATTCTGGCTGAAAGCTGATTGTGCTGCAGGCTTATAATCTCAGACGGCCCCGGAAATCCGCGTCTTTTCAGCTCGGGGAAAAGAATATTATCTTCGCGTTCGGGATGCTGTGAGGCAATACTAAGATGCGAAGCTATATGTTCGAATCGTCTTATTTCAGAACTCGAGCTTGATGCGTAACTAAGCTGCTGTATCTCGATATTAATATCTTCCAAGTCAGCGATGAAACACATTATCATATCGTGCTCAGCAAGTATCCGCTGAATAATATGATTATCCGGAAGCTCCCGACGGAGTTTTTCGACCTGGTCAGGCAAAAGCCGTTTATTCTGCTGCCACATTACAAACAATTCATCTATATCAAGCCCTGCTTGGAGAACTTTTTCCTGTGCATGAGCGATTTCACGACAATTTGCTGAAGCCAAAAGGTCTCGTTTTTGTTTAGACAGACTCTGTCGATTTGTGCTGCCGCAGAGATTTAATATTATATTTGCCAATTCATTTACTTTTTCCATGGCCGGAACCTTTCCTTGAAGTAACCTCTACTCCGAAACCATTTTAAAATTATCAATTGTCTTCAGTAATGTATACGTCTGAAAAATGAATTAGGTGTTTGACAAAAAATAAAAAAATACAAAATCTTAATATTTTTAAGCATATTTAACAGTGACAGCCTGCCGAAATGTCTTTTTTCACTTATTAAGATGATTAAAAAACTCATCTTAATTAACTCAGTATTTGAGCAATATAAATGAAACATCTCATACGTACACATTTGCTGGTACAAACAAGGACATTTGTTTGCTAAAAATTGCTCAAAAATCAATTTTAGATTGAGCAATTGACAAAAGGCGTTTCATAGTCAATAATCTGCATCACGGGCTTTCAGCCCGTACAGACACGGCCAAGATGGCCGTGTTACAGCCGAAGTGGCGGAACTGGCAGACGCGCGGGATTCAAAATCCCGTCCCCGCAAGGGGGTGAGGGTTCGACTCCCTCCTTCGGCAGTAGTTTTTGCAGAGTCAAATCCGTCTGTGCAGTGCAAGTTTAGCAGGCTCGAAGCCCGTCTATATCTTTAAAATCAATCTCATATTTTTCTTTATTGGACAGGGTTATATTTGCTCCCAGAGCCGAATAAGAAGGCGTAATATCCATGATTTTAATTTCTTTTATGACGCACAGTTCCTCCTGAGTCCATTCGCTGTCGTCGGTTTTGTGCAGCATAACCGTAATCATTAATTCCATAGGGGGATTTTTGGCTGTTCTTTTTTTGTGTGCGTATAAAACAGTGCTTTCATCGGCTTCGGCGTTTCGGCCTTTATGAACTAAAAAGTCGATTTTGTCCCAACCGTTATATGTAATCATCGCAAGCTTTCGTCCTGCGATAGATGCGGTGATAACTTTTTTGTCAGCTTCTTCGAATTGGTTAATAACAGCTTTTTGGCCTTTGATATGAGGCATACCGAAATGTCCGAGTGTTAATTCGTGCTCGAATGCCAGACGCGAGCGGTCTACTCTTATAACACCTCCGGGAATCGTAATTTCAGCAAGGTCGATTATATAACCAACTCCGTTATTCGGCGGTTTTCTCATAATTGCCTGCCTGTACAAAACACCGTTTCGTACGCCGTTATAAAGTATACTTTGAGAAGTTGTGTATGAAGTGTTTTTAACCGAATCATTGTTTATAGTCTGTCCGGTCAGATAGAAATTGATATCATCACCTCTGAGGTCTCTGGGGTCGAGGCTGCGAAAACTATATTCCATTGACGTTCCGCCCTGAGGGTTATGGTCCTCCCATGGAAAATGGGTGTTATAAGCAAGCTTGGAATAATTATGGTCGTCATAATAAACCTTGCCTGAAATTATTTCTGAAGTTCCGGTTTTGCCGTGATTAACAAGCACAAGACCCGGCTTATCCAGAACAACTCTATTAGATTTATTGCGGAGTTTTTCCCATATTCCTTCGTTTTCCTTAGCGGTCCAGAACGGGCAATTATCCGGCAGTGCCAGACAAATAAACGGTAAAAACATAATAAACGGGCTTGCCGGGCAGCTGTAGTTTTGCAGCACATATTCCCTGTGTCCGTAAAATCCCAGACTCGGAATATCATTTTCGTAGAATTCTTCCCTCGTAACAAACTGAAGGATTGACCCTGAACAAAGTCTTCTTGCCCAGCCCGCATCTAGCGGCGATTTGTTTTTGAGCATGAATGAAACCGCAAATCCTCCCGAAATCCACGTTCTGTAGCAGATGCTTCTAGCCCACATATTAATATAGCCGTCTCTGGCAAAGAAATTACAGTATGTTTTCATTAATTGCTGCGCGGATTTTTCTATGGTTTGTGCAATCTCAGGGTAGTGTTCGTCGCCGAAAGCTCGGCACCAGATTATACCGTAAACAATAAAAAGGCTTATGGTGTAATAATTATATGTTTGTTCGAGGTACCAGCCGTCTCCTGAATGATAGGAGGCGACCCATAGAAGATGACTTTTGAGCAAATCTTCGTCAATCTCATAGCCGTATTTTTTAAGGAACGAAAGCGCGACGATATTAAAAATTCTCCAGTTGTTCTGAGTTGTTCTATGGTGTGCCCATTTTGAAATAGTAACAGCCATTTCGTCTTTTTGTTTTTGGCTATAGTCCGACCAAATAGTTTCGGGCATCAGCAGCAGAGTTTTAAACATTCCGCCGAATTCACAGATGAACTGATAGGTCGAATCGGGCAAATCTTCCGGCATAGGCAAAGAATTAATATGTCCGGGGGTCAGTGCATTATATAAGTGAAGAGAATAATAATCTTTTATTTTGATGTTCTTAATTTTTGTTTCTGGGTCGATATGGATTAGCGGCCCTGCAAGAGTGAATGTTCGTTCCAATGCCTCGAATTCCAAAGAACGGTATCGCCATACGGGCGAATTTGGCTGAGGATAAGTTTTGCCCGGAACAGAGGTAAAGCCCAAGGGAGTTTCAAAGGACTTAACGTGCTTAAAAGCTCTTTCCAGAATATATTTAGCACATTCGATATAGTGCTTTTTTGTCATCCCTGTATATTGACTTAAATTAAAGTCAGGATTTTTGACTTCGTAAGCATTTTTCATTTTATAAAAAATCCTTTAATTATTGAGACAGTTTGTTAGTTCAGATAGCAATTGCTTGAACTTCTGCCGATTAAATATTGCGGACAATTGCGTTTATTATAGCACAGCCGAGAAACTCCGGCAACATAAGGACTTATAGGCAGAAGACAGGTTTCTCGGGGTAAGTGCAAATTTTAGACTTGTCCGTTTGCAAGCTGTTGCAGAGTGTATCTATATCAAATTTTTAAGATATTTTCTGACATAGAAGCGAACTTGGGACAGGACGATTGTGCTGACGATAATAATCGCGAAAATCTGAAGGTTGATTTCGTTAATAACAACGGCCAAAGCTGTTCCGACAGCAGGGGGATGTTCGAAATCAAGGGCGACCATTAAAAAAATCGCAATCCCGACGACGAGCGGATATTCCAGCCAGTAAGGGGCAGGTATAAAAAGATAAAACAAGGCTCCGCAGAGCATGCCGACAAAATGACCGCCGATGACATTTCTTGTCTGAGCCGAATAGGCTTTGGGAAGCGCGAAAACAATAAAACTGGTAGCTCCCATGGAGCTTATAACGACCATTTTAGACGAGTCGCCTATGAGAAATACTATAATTAAAAAGGCGATGGAAGCTAAAGCGCTTTGGAGCAGATAATAAGGCCAAAAGACAATGAACTTGGTTTTAATATCCGATTTCTGAGCAGTGTTTTTTTCGGTCGGGCTCAATGTTTAATAACCTAAAAAAGTGGCGAGGTTAGTAGCTTTGGGGTCACCAGCAGCCGTATCGCCTCGCCTGATTTCGCAGTCCGTTGCCATGAGGTTGTATTAGCCGTCCTTGGCCATACCTCTGGTTTCATTGGTGAAAGAGCTTATATTCCAAAAACAAGCATATTATTTGCTGCTTGTTTATAATTCTCAGCCGATTCGAGCAGTCCTGAGTTGATTAGCTGACGGGCTGTTTCTATCTTATCAATGTTGGATTCGGGTATTTCGGTAGCTTTTTTGATAAGTGAGGCGTAATCAATTTGAACAGATGCGTCAAGGCTGTTTTTATCGGTCTTATCAGCCGAACGAGGTTGTTTCGAAGTAAGTTCTGCCATTAGTTCAGAAATATGTGTTTTATCTATTTTACCTATCATACCGTAAATCCTGATTGTATTCTACCGCCTTTATTTTCGCGGAATCTTAAAAAAACTTTAGAAATATTGTTTAATTTTTTCAGTTTTTTCAATTTTTTTTCAAAAAATCAAATTTATAACGTTCTTGCGACTTCATACGAGACGAATTTCAGAAATTTTAACGGGCTCATCGTAACTAATCGCTGGCCAAGCGTATCTGAGCGGACAGTGGTTTGGCTTTCGAGATATTTTTTAATTCGATATTCAGTTTTTTTATCGGAGGCATCCCATATTTGCTCAAATGCCCAAATTAAATGTCCGTCATCCAGACCTATCATTTTTAACCTTAACCCTATCATCATATGCGGATATGGCGAGTATCGCGTAACCGTTCCGACCAAAACGGCATCGCATCCCAGAGCCTTGCGGGCGGTTACCAGTTGTTCGATTGTATAGGCTGAATTTAAATCAAGCTGCAAACTTCGCCATACAGGGTCTGTTTGGGGGACCAGTCTGATACTGAAGATTTGTTTTTTTTGCAGCTCTTCGAACAGTGAACTGGTAACGTCAGCGGAGATTTCCGGATAGCTTGAGTGATTGTCGAGTTGAACTAAAACCACTTTTCCGTAATTAGCCAAGTTCTTGTCCGGGTTCAAATAAAAATAATCGGCTGTCGGTACGTGTGAATTGTACATTCCGCATCCGCTGCAGAAAATCAGTACTGATGAAACGATAAGTATTTTTTTCATCATATTGCATCTCACTTTTTGCTGAGCTGTTTTTGGATTCATAATGAGTTCTGCCTGTAATTATCAGTCGGCTGACGCTAATTTTTCGGGCATTTCTCCGCCGAGGACTTCGAGTATTTTTTTCAGCGTCTGAAGCTGCGCTATTTCGGCTTGACGCATTTCATCTCTGAAACCGAGTATGTCGGTTTTCCAGTTGTTCATTTCAACTCTTGTTTCCAGTAAAAGATGGTTAGCTTCGGAGAGTTCTTTTTTTGCCTGAATAAGCTGGTTTTTTACCTGCGCAAGCTCGTTGTTGAGCCGCTTATTAGTTTCCTGAAGGTTATTGTTTTGCTGCCTGAGTTCCGACGCCTCTGCGGAAAGAATAGCGTATTTTTCCGACAGCTGGACAGCCGATTCCAAAGCGGTAGTCGAGGACCTTTGCTCTACGAATCTGTTTTCGCTGACGACGACCTGCTGCGGCGCTCTGTCTACATCGGGCGGCGAGAACATTTTAGCCGGGTTTTCGGAAGACGTGCATCCTCCGATTATTATTGAAACGGCGAAAGTAATTGTCGTGACCCAAACTCTTTTTCGTGTATTCATTTTTAATCTCCTTTTTAATTTAGTTCGTAAATAATCAGCCGTTCTGAGCGGCGTATTGACATTTAATTTGTGTTTTTTGACCGCAAGAACATGTTAATTCGATAACTGCATATTCGGTATTATTCTCGACGATTTTAGCGCTCGCAGGCATCATATCGGTATTTTGCGGTCTATTTGCATTATTGCCGCTGCCCGCTTGAGACAACGTATCCAGACGAATTTGTCCTTTAAGTTCCACGTCACTGCTTCTAATAATCCGTTTAACTGTCTTTTCCATTGGCTGTATCCTGTCTTGTTAAAAAATCCTTAAGCTGCTTTTAAGCTCTGTAGTCTATTGTCTTTTTGTCAGCATCGAATCTGTTCGGTTTTTCGGAAATCTGCTCGTCTTGACTGTCCGGCTGTGTTTGTTCGTCTTTTTTTTCATGCTTCTGGTCCCAGTTGTCTTTGCGTTTTCTATGCTGACGCTGTGATACCTGATTAAGCTGTGACACATTGTGCAGGGCTTCTACGGGATTTATTAAATTGTAGTTATCCTCTGCCATCTTTCCACTGCCTTAATTTTTCTGATAAAGTAAATAATGCAGACGCGTGTATCTGGCTAACACGGGATTCTGTTATCTGCAGAACCTCTGCGATTTCTTTCATTGTAAGTTCCTGTTGATAATAAAGTAAAACAACCTGTCTTTTCTTTTCCGGAAGCTGCTGCATAGCTGCAGCAAGCTGTTCGGCCAATTCGGTTTTTTCGAGCTGTTCGTCGGGCGAGCAGCCGTTTCTCTCGGACAGCAGGTTGAACAATCCGCCCGATTCTTCATTAACGCTGTTCAGTGACAAGAACTGCTTTGCCCGTGCTTTTTCCAAAATTTCATAAAGTCCGTCGATATTTGTTCCTAAAAGTTCAGCCAATTGTTCGTCAGAAGGTTCGAATCCGGTCTGCTCTTTGAAGGTTTTTGCCGTGTTGAAGACGGCTGTTATTTTTTTCTCACTTTCATAAGGGCCGAAATTCCATTTTTTCAATTCATCGAGTATCGCTCCTCTGATTCGGATATAAGCATAAGTTTTAAATTCAGCCTTATGGGACGGGTCGTAATCCTGAGCGGCTTTGACTAATCCGACTGTTCCTGCGGCTACCAAATCTTCGAATGTCAGAGGCGGTTTAAGATAAGCTATTGTTTTCCATGCAATTTTGGGGACCAGCGGGAGCATTTCTATAATCTGGTTGTTGCTGACGCTCCGGCGCTGATTACCTCGATAGGTACGCAGCGCAGTTGCCTGAAGATGCTTTTGGGCATCTTTATTTTGAAGAACATTATTTTCTTTGGCAGCTAAAGCCATATATTTTACTTCTGTTTGCTGTTGATTCTTTTATTAACTTGTCTTGTTATCATTGCGTCCACGACAATCGCGTTTAAAATTCTCACAAGTACCGACGCTGCAAAATACGTGATTAATACCGCCGTAAAAGCTCTCTTGCAGATTGTGAATTGGCAGTGGCCTTGATATGCTCCGATAGCGGCTATAGCGAAGAAAACGACTATAGATGCTGTTACGGCTATCGGACGGACACTGAACGGCATTTTTTATCCTTTCCTTAAATAAATTTATCTTGTTCCTGAAGACATTAATTGCTGCTGGTTCGCTTCAGAAGCATATGACTTGGGCAGAATAATAGTCCCAATTGATTCCACATCCGCACCAATAAGTATTTCGTCATAAGCTATTACCGAAAGCGGCGGTACTGTTCTGGCTATAAGATTCGCCAGAGGCAGCCTTAATCTTGAGTCGCACAGCATAACTACTTTATCTTTTCCTTTGTCCATCGCGTGTTTCCACGCTTTGGCGATTGAATTGCTTATTTCCATTGTCAGCTCGCTCGGAAGCGCCAAACTGAGACCTTCGGCATCGGTTTGTATCGATGCAGACATATGATGTTCCAGTGCGGGCTCGAGAGTTATAGCTGTTATCTTGCCGTTGTCATCTTTGTATTGCTCGGTAATTGTTCTGTTTAGCGATTTTCTTACCATTTCGGTAAGTATCTGCGGATTTTTGGTTTTTGTGATGCTTTCAGCCAAAGCTTCGAGTATTGTCCCTAACTGGCGGATAGGTATAGAGTCGGCCAGCAGGTTTCTAAGTACGCGATGCAGCGTTGTCATTGAAACATGCTCGCCGACAATTTCTCCGACCAGCGAAGGCTGAGTTTTTCTTAATCTTTCGATTAATATCTGAACATCCTCGCGTGTCAGAAGTTCATAAGCATGTTTTTTCAAAGTTTCAGAAAGATGAGTTATAAAAACCGATTCCGGGTCTATTACGGTATAACCGTTTAGCTCTGCTTGTTCTTTATTCGCCGGAGCTACCCACAAAGCCGGCAGACCATAGACCGGTTCGGTTGTTTCAATTCCGTGAACCTTGGACTGGATATTTCCGGAATCCATAGCCAGAAACATTTCCGGTTCGAGTCTTCCGGTTGCTACGACATGGTCAAATATCCTGATTTCATAGGTTGTCGGCTCGAGGTTTATATTGTCTCTCAATCTGACAAGCGGTATTACCATGCCGAGCTGCTGTGCGAATTTTCTGCGTAATGCTCCGATTCGGTCGAAGATTGTGCTTGCCTTTCTGGGGTCAACCATTGTTATCAATCTGACTCCGACCTGTACGCAGATACGGTCGATATCGAGCATTTCTTCAACCGGCTGTTTGTCGGGTTTTTTCTGCTGGTCGCTGTCTGTTTGTTCGGTATCAGAAACGGCTTTTTGAGTTTTTCCAACGAATCGTCCGAGACAGGCTGCCCCAAGTCCAAGAAGTAAAAAAGGAATTTTGGGCAGTCCGGGTACAAGTGCCATCGCGGCAATTATTCCTGAAGCAATCATTAGAGGCTGTCCGGTTTTAAGAAATTGTCTGTTCAGGTCTTGTCCGAGACTGTTTTGAGAAGAAATTTTCGTCACCAAAAAACCGGAACTGACGGAAATTATTATAGAAGGTATCTGGCTGACAAGGCCGTCACCGATTGACAGGACCGAGTAAGTTTTAATTGCAGTGCCGATATCCATTCCTCTGGAATATCCCATCGAGATTCCGCCGATGATATTGATAGCCGTGATTATAAGTCCGGCTTTGGCGTCACCGCGTATGAATTTACTGGCTCCGTCCATCGCACCGTAAAATTCGCTTTCCTTGACAATTTTAGTTCTTCTGTCCTTTGCCTGTGCTTCCGTTATCAGGCCTGCATTGAGGTCAGCGTCAATAGCCATTTGTTTACCGGGCATCGCGTCGAGTGTAAATCGCGCGGAAACTTCACTTATTCTTTCTGCGCCTTTTGTTATGACTATGAACTGAACGACCACAAGAATCAGGAAGATAACAAGTCCTACCACAAAACTTCCGCCCGCGACGAAGTCTCCGAAAGTTTGAATAATTTTTCCGGCGCTTCCTTCAAGAAGAATGAGTTTGGTCGAGGCAACATTTAGTGAGAGCCTGAAAAGGGTTGTAAAAAGCAGTAAAGAAGGGAAAGTAGAAAGCTCGAGTGATTCTTTCGAGGAAAGTGTGATTATCAGTACTGCAACCGCGAGAGAAATACTGCAGGCCAGAAGAATATCGAGTATCGGAGAGGGTAATCTAATCAGCAAAGTTGCCAGAATAGTAACCAAGCCTACGGCAAGGATAATATTGCTGTAGGTTTCGTTCGAATTGCCCAGCGGCTCATTTTTCAAATCTGAAGACATTATATTTTATTCTCCTTGCTGTTACGACAAGCGAGGTTAGCTTTTCTTAACACTTGCAGCGGCTGCGGCCACTCCGAGAATCTGATTAATTCTTATAGCGAATCTGTCTTCGACGACGACAACTGTTCCGGTTGCGAACTTGGTATCCTTCAGATACAAATCAGCAGGGGCATCAATAGGTTTATTCAGTTGGATTACCGACCCCGGCGCCATTTGCAGCAGCCGCTTAACAGGAATTTCCGTTTGACCTATCATGACCGTAACCGGAACATTCATATCGAGCAGAATATCTATGCTTCCAAGCGGAGAACCCGAAGGGGAATCCGAAGCCTCCGGAAGGTCAACGTTTTGAACCTGTGTTTTTTGGCTGTCCTGTTCGGAGTTTTGCTGCTGGTCTTGTTTTTCTTCAACTGCCTGATTTGCATCACTCATTTTTATTTCCCCGAAATTAATGAATTACTGTTTATTAACGGCTGGAACCGGACATGCTGCAGTTACTACCGCGGCAAGTTTACCGTTGGATTTTACAAGCCGGCCCAGAAATCGTTCTTGTCCTTCTATAATAAGAGTAATCGACTCATTTATTTTTTTGTCGAGTAGCATGATGTCGTCTTGCTGCAGGGTAAAAATTTGCTCGAAAGTCAGGTCGGTAGAGGCAAGCTTAGCCGTGATTTTTACAGGTATATCTTTTAGATGTTCCAGTATGGCGTTTTGCGTGTCTTTCGGAGCATTGGATTTAGAGTTATCTGTTTTGCCGGTTATTTCCTGAAGCATTCTGCAAGGCAGGATAAAACTTGCCTTATTTTTATCTTCCGACTCGTTTTTATAAATATCGAAAGTTATTTCTAAAATCTCTTCGCTGTCCGAGATATCGAGCGAAAAATGATTTGCCGTGATATTTTTTTCAGCAGTCAGGTTAATTTTGCCGCTGCATGTTGTTATTGCTTCTGAGATTGATTTTGCGATATCAGTTAGCAGTGAAGATTCCAGCTTCGAAAGCTCCGCGGCGGCGCCTTCTCTTGTTTCCGAATCGCCAAGCAGAAGAGTCAGCCATTTATTTGCAGTTGCTGCCGGTATTGCGACAAGACCGTAAGGATTATTTTGTGCGTTCTTTAGTATTAGATAATAAAGTTTTTGGTCCTGTTCGATATTTCGGTTTACGAAATATGCCGCATAGTATTGTTTGGCAGATACTGCATCGGCTTTAAATTCGGTCTGAAAGAAGCGTGTGAATTTAGCGGCGACTGCTTCGGAAGCGGATTTTATAAAAGCGTCGAGTTTTTCAAGCTGCTGCTTATTGAAAAAGTGCGGCTCTTTCCAATTATAGTCTTCTGCCGGTATCTCCTGCTCGGTTTTGGGTATATTTTTACCGACCTCAGCGAGAAGCTGCAGAATTTTTTCCCTCGTCAAAGATGTTAATGCGTCTATGCTCACTGTATTCCGAACTCCTTAAATAACACCCGTTTTATAAGAGGCTTTGAGCCGGGGTAAAGGTTTTCATTGAAAATATCGAGTAACTCAGACTGGATACGTTTCATTTGCTTATCACTGTTTATATCTTCGATTCCCAAACCGGCGAAATAGATATTAAGCAGATTAATCATTATCGGCATTCGTTCGTTTAGATATGCGATGCCTTTTGGCTGGTCGGATTGTCCTGACATTTCAAAAGTTAAAAGCGCCCTAACATAACGTGTTGCTCCCGGCTCGTTTAAATTTGTAGCTACCGGCTCAAGGTCGTAATACCATACTCTTTCATTCGAAGCGGTATTCAACAGTAAATCTGCCGAATCTGTTTTAGCCGGTTTTTGCTCTTCTGTGGCTGCCTGTGCTTTAGACGGGCCGCCTGAATAACCTAAAAACCGTCCGAGCAGAAACCCTATCACGGTCATAACCAGAACTACCGCAGCTGGGATTAGCATCTGTTTGAAACCGCCGCTTTGCTTAGCAGGTTCAGCCTTTGCCTCCTGCTGCGGTTTTTCCTGAGCGTCTTTTTTGGTTTCTTCCTGAGTATTTTGAGCTTCTTTTTCTTCAGGCATATATAATTTCCTTTTTGTTTATAGGGCCGGTTTTAAACAGCCTGCAAAACACCTTCTTGTTTATATTTTTTAATTTTACATCTTAGAGTCCGGTCACTGATTCCGAGAACTTTCGCGGCTTTTGTCTGGTTGCCGTCAGTCTGACGAAGCGTTTGGAGTATTGCTCTTTTCTCGACTTGCTCCAGAGGTATGCCGCCTACCAATGTGTAGCAGTCATCGTTTTGTTCGATTAGTTCCGATATAGTGTTGTGTTGCTGGATTTTTGGCTGAAGTTCGTCAAAAAGCCACGAAACATCGGCAAGAGATAATGTTTCTCCTGAGCCGAGTATCAGTGAGGTTCTGATTACATTTCTCAGTTGTCGGACATTGCCAGGCCACGAATAATTAGCGAAAATTTCCATCATATTCGGGTCGAGTCTTCTGATATTCCGGTTTGCTTCGGCTGCGTATAGATTAATGAAATACCAGACAAGGTCCTGAATATCTTGTGTCCGTTCGCGAAGAGGAGCCAGCATGATTCTGACTGTACTTAACCGATAATACAAATCCGCACGGAAACGCTGTTCGGCGACTTCCTGTGATATTATTTTGTTTGTTGTGGTTATAATTCTAACGTTGACTTTAATATTATCGTTTCCTCCGACTCTCTGAAAATCCTGCTGCTCGAGCATTCTTAGCAGCTTGGCTTGGAATCTGGGCGGAGTTTCCGTAATTTCATCGAGCAGCAGTGTTCCGCCGTGAGCCATTTCGAATCTTCCTTTTCGCTGGGTATAGGCTCCGGTAAACGCACCTTTTTCATGTCCGAACAACTCGCTTTCCAAAAGCGATTCGCTCAGTGCCGCGCAATTTACTCTTATATAAGGGCCTTCTGAGCGTTTGCTTTGGTAGTGAATCATGTAAGAAATCAGCTCTTTGCCTGTTCCGCTTTCGCCGCTGATTAAAACCGGCGCCGAAGTCTTAGCTACTGATTGCGCGAGGTTTATAGTTTGTGTCAATTTTGCGCTTCTTCCGACGATGCAGTAAAAATCATTCGAATCCTCGTTTGCAGCAGCCAATGTGCTGAGGTTGTGGTTTGGAATGAGCCTGTCGAGAATATTTTCGATTTTTTTGGATTCGACCGGCTTTACAAGCATATCATAAAATCCCGCTTTAATATTGCCGACCGTATAAGCAGCCAGTTCTGCGGGATTATTTTTCTTAAATTCGTCAATCTGCGTTACGAGAACTACCGGTGTTTCAGGGTTAATGGATTTTATCGTTTTAAGCAGGCCTGTATAACCTGAAATATTTCCGGCGGAGACAGCCTGAGCGGAAATAAAAATAAGCTGATAAGTATCTTTTTCGAGCTTTTCGATAGCGGCTTTTGTGCTCTCGGCAATGATTCCTCTGATTCCTTTTCGTGCGAGAACCTGAAGGATGACCTGCTCGAACTGCGGGTCGTTATCTACAATTAGAACATCAGCTTGACAGTATTTTTTCGTTTTTGTTAACAGGATGTCTGTATCGATGCTTGACACTTTATTGTGCTCTCCGGTCATTAGCGGTTAAAATTAATTCACTTCTGCATTGTTTTAACAACTCATACGGATTTTCTCTTAGCAGCCAGTCAATCAAATCGCTCTGGGTTTTTGCCGCAGGCGCCCATGTAGAACTTGGGAAGCTGCTCACTACATCTTTATATGCCTGTAAAGCTTTTTCATGGTTGCTGGTTTTTAGACAGCTTGCGGTTTGAAACATCAGCCAAGCTTTGTCATGAATCGAAATTTCTTTATCATCTTGCGTGGCTTGCCTTACCGCTTCGGCATAGAAAACAGCCGCCTGTTGTTTATAACCACTGGCAGATAGTATGTCGGCCAGAAGTGTCGGGTTTTGTACATATGAAGGATTTTCAATAAAGAAATCCAAATCATTAAGTGTTTCTTGATTAATCGGGATTTTTGCCGCAGCAGGCTTTTTAAATTCGGGCTCGGCAATTTGTCGGTCCGATACCGCTGATGCAGTTTCAATAACGCCGGTTTTTTGAGGTTCGGCGGGCTGCTCAGTTTTTTCTTCGATTAAGTCCATCGGATTAATTCTGTGGTTTCTGAATCTTACGCTTTGTATTTTTTCGATTATTTCCGAGAGTTTATTTCTTTTCTCTTGGTTATCTTCCGGAACCGTAGCAGAGAATTGTTCTCTTAGAAGTTCAAGTTTTGCCGAAGCAGTCTGCTGCCTTTGTTCTTCGAGGTTTATTTCGGTATTAGGTGAAGGTTTCTCGGTATGGGTAAATGTTAATAAAGGTATATCCGCAGCGGATGGCAAGCGTGTTGCAAGCGGTGCAGCAGATTTTTGATTTACTTTTGCCGGAGCAGGTTTGCTTGTTTCGGTAAAAAGAACATCTGTCGGGTCCATCGCATCTTTTTTGGGTTGTGCATAAACAGCGGAAATAATGACAGCTAAAACTAATAAAAATCGAATATCATATCGAAGACCGGCTGTATGGAGTTTTTTGCGCGAAATTCTGCGAAAACTTCGCAGATATGACAGCGAATTTCCGAAAAGTGATTTTGAGAGATTAATTTTTTTAGTCACTTTCAGTTATCCCTTTATTTCATTCTGATTTCATCACAGCTAATTTTTTTTCTAAAGTCTCGGCATCTTTCGACTGAACTATCAGGGTTTTTAAGGCTTTTTCATACTGCTGCTGTTCTTTGTAAGCCTTAGCTAAAAGATTCAGCGTTTCTGCTCTCATATCGTCCGGAATGGATAGGCCGAGCAATTGCGAACACAGTGATATTGTTTGTTCGCTTTTTCCGAGCATTAGGGAAACATTCGCCAGTTCGAATCTTGCTATATTTGCCTCAAAGCCCGGTTCGGCCAAAGTCAAAGCTGTTGTCAGGTGGTCATGGGCTGCCTGAAGCTGGCCTGTTTCAACGCAGCAATGGGCAAGCTCGACATAAGTTCTTGCTTGAAGGGTCGCTTTGAAAATATAATTAATTTTGTTTCTTAATAATTCTCTGGCTTTATCTGCAAGTCCCATTTTTCGCATAATACGGCTTTTCAGAAGCAGAAGATTCGTAGATTGTTCATGCGAAAGCTGGTTGGGATTGATAGCTTCGAGAACGTCCAAAGCCCGAATCAAATCGCTTTTTTCTTTTTGATTATCAAGCAGGACCTTTACGATTTCTATTCTATCTTCGTCACTGATTCTTCCGGAAATAGCCAGTGTAAACGCATTGCATGCGTTTTCTGAATCGCCCATAGCAAGCTGGGTTTTCCCGAGAAGCAAATATGCAGTGTCGAGGTTTTCAAATTTGCTGTCTTTCGCAAGATTGATATATCGAACAAGCCATGTCTGAGCCGCGGAATAATCCTTAACCTGATACATGCACTGCGCTGCACCTAAAGCCGCCGCAGCTTTGGAGTCAATGGAGAAATCAAGATTATACATTTTATTATAGATTTCAGTCGCCTGACGATACAGCCCGGCATTAGCGCTGACCTGAGCGAGATATAAATATGCCTTAGGGGTTAAACCCATATCATCATGCTGTATAACGAGCTGTTCGAGGTCTGCTCTGGAACCGATATAATCCTGCAAGTCAGCCTTTAGTCTGCTTGAGTAAAACAATGCATAAGGTGACAGGCGTGACCATGAAAACCGATTGGCCACGAATTTGAACTGTTCTATTGCTTCTTGTATCTGGCCGCTTTGAGCCAAAAGCAATGCCATTGCAAAGTTTGCGTTAGCAACAGACCTGTCTTCGTTAAATTTGATTAAGTATTGCTGCCATAAGGAGATAGATGCATTTGTAAGTAAACGGCTGTGCTCCGAAAGTTTTGTATAATCCGCGGGATTTTCAATTATGAAAACAGTTTTTTCCGGTGTGTTTTCAATCTGAGCAATTAACCCCATACATCCGACCGCCGTTATTACCAATTCGGGTTCAGTTACATCCGGCTGATAAAGATTCAAGGGTCGTTTTATTAAGTCTCTCGAATGGGGCTGAAGATTATATTTTATTTCTATGTTTGTGTGTGCAGCGAATCTGGCTATTAACTCTTCAAGAGGTGCGGCAAAGCTAACGACAGAATAACGGTTAGTAGTATCAGATACCAGTTTGACAATTCTTGGGCCTAGCAGTGCGCTGTTAAACTGTGTTGTTCCAGAATCCAGAAGCTCAGCGAGCTGATTTTTGTTTAGAGTGCTGAATGGGTCGGGCGGGATAGGCAGCCGCCAGAGCATATCTGGTATATCCGCGTCTGAGTCGCCTAATGCCAGAGCATGCCGTGTCATTGCTTGGCCTATGATAAACGAGCAGTCTTTTTGAATAGTAGTACTAAGATGGCTGTCGGCTGTTATCGCAGGAGCGATTGCCATTGCTCTATAAGCGTATGTTCTGGCTTCGAGGTATTGGTTTCTTCGCAGCTCGACTCTGGCTTGGTAGTAATTGGCAAGCATTCTTATTGTCATAGAGCTGCTTGCCGTCAGCGAACGAAACATATTTTCAGCTTGTCTGACTTGTCCGGTTTCCCACAGACAGACAGCGATTCTGAATCTTAAGAATTCATCAACGAGTGGTTCTTTATTATCTTTTGGTAATGCTTGATATAGTCTTGTATAAGCCGCCATAGCATTATGGTAATCGTTTGTAACGAAATAGTTGTTTGCCAAACCCAGCGAAAGCGGCTGGCTGGTTTTGTCGGAAATTTGAGCCCGTGCTGTCTGTGTATCTCTGCTTGCATCCTGCTGTCTTGGCAGTTCACCAAATTCGGACGGCTGTGCGGTTTGGGTAATTACAATGGGCTGAAACATAGCCATTTTATATAACGGAACGGCGAAAATCACCATTACCAGTATTACCAGAGCAATGAGGGCCGTTTGAGGAGAAAATATTTTATTATGACTTAATTGAACAAAGTGAGCATTCGAAAGTTCGTGTGCAGGAATAAAAGAATCTTCTGATGCTGCCTGTTCGGCTTTATCGAGAATTTTCAGAAAATCCTCATCTTGGGCAACCGAATTTTCGCCGGCAACCGGATTTGATTCGGGCTGTTTAGGTTCCTCGTTTTGCGAAGGTTCTGTGTTGCCCGAATTAGCTTTATTTTCTTCGTCTGCCATAATCAATTCCACCGTTTTTAGGCTGTTAAAGCGCCCTTTTTGGGCGCAGTATACAGCTCTTCCTGCAATAATGTAGCAAACAGTGTGCCAAAATTGATTCGAAGGCCGAATGAGAAGTTTTTTGGCGTATTATCGCCTGATAAGCTATGTTTGAATGAAGATTGCAGCGATTTCGAGAGATAAAGCTTCGTCAGGATTCTATACACTTGGACGATTTTCTGACAGATGATGCTAAAACTGTGATATTTTCCTAAACTACTGCGAATGCTGTATTTGAGCAAAGCTCTTCGGAGTTTTCCGGCAGTTGATTCTCCGGTGAGGACTGCTGGATATTATACTGTTTAACCTTGGCGTATAAGGTTGCTCTTGTAATTCCCAGAAGCGATGCGGCTTTGGTTTTTTGCCAGCCGCTTTCCTGAAGTGCGCGGGCGATAAGTTTGTGCTCGGCTTTGGCGAGCGAAAAATCAGTAATTTGATTAGACGATTGTGATGTCTTCAAAACTGTTTTACTGCGTTCGATAATGATGCTTCCGAGGCCGATTCTGTCTTTTTGTTCGAAAAGTATGGCTCGGTCTATAACATTTTTCAGCTCTCTGACATTTCCGGGCCAATCGTGTTTTTCCAAGGCTTCTATCGCCATCGGGGTCAAAGATTTGATTTTTTTGTTTTTACCCGGGCAAATATCGGAGTTTTGCAGGAAATACTCGGCAAGAACTCTAATGTCCTGTTTTCTTTCATCTGAGCGTAAAGGCTGAATATTTATCGGACATACGCTGAGCCTATAATACAAATCCCGCCTGAATCTTTTGTTTTCAACCTCATCAAGAAGGTTTCGGTTGCTCGATGCGATAATAAGAGCATTGCAAGTCAAAGTCGTAGTGCCGCCTACCTTTCTAAAGGTTTTTTCCTGCAGCACACGCAGAAGTTTTGCCTGAAGCTCTAAGGGCATTTCGGATATTTCATCAAGAAACAGTGTTCCCTTTCCGGCCAATTCCAAAAGACCGGTCTTATCCCTGTCGGCACCGGTAAATGAACCTTTGACATGGCCGAACAGTTCGCTTTCGAGCAAATTAGCAGTCAAAGCAGCACAATTAATAGCTACAAACTGCTCCTCCGGGGACCTGATATTATGTATAGCTTGAGCTACTACCTCTTTTCCGGTCCCTGTTTCTCCGACGACAAGGACAGGGTTGCATCTGCTCGAACCTATCATTTCAATCATTTCCAGCAGGTTTTTGGCGGCTTGGCTTTGACCGGCTAAAGCTGCCGAAGCAGCCTGTTCGTTCAGGAAAAAGTCATCATTTCTATTATTATCAGTATTAGCAGCAGGGGTGAGGGATGTTTCAATGATTTGTCCGGAAGTCTGCTTTGAATCAGTATCTCCGGCTGAATGTTCGATTGATGATTTAATGGATTCATCTATCGAATCAATCGAATCGTTTACTATTACAACAGGTATGTCACCGTAAAGATTATCGGTCATAGCAGTGAAACTGCTGATGTCGGAGGAGCTTGTCATCTCATCGAAGATAATAAGATCTGGTTGTACGGTTCGAATTATATCCGATGCTTCGCGCAAATCATCAGCAATAAGAACTTCTTTCGCATAGTTATATGCGAGCTTATGCAAATGTTCCTGTCTGGTTATGATAAGAATTCTGTTCAAAATTTTTCCGCCGAAATTATACGTCGTTAAATGTATGAAAATATTGACGCGGATGTCCAATAAATCGACAACTTGAGAATCACAACTTTAATCTTTTATGGGACCGGCCAATAATGTCACTGCCTAAATCATTTATTTAAAGTATTTTTTTTAAAATTTACAGTTATAGGACAATAAATCTGCGATGATGAATTTAATATTTAATCGTTATGGGACTTTGTTTTGGGTCGTTATAGGACGTTTAGCTGAAATTAATTATTTCAATCTTGAAAAACAGAAGGTTCTTTCCGAATATGCGGAATATATTTCTTAATGTGCGGAAATTTTTTCACTCAGAAACTTTTCATTTCACATCCGGACAGAGGTTTCTATGTTTAATTATCTGCGTAAATCTTTATCCAGCATAGACATATAAGTTGAAATCGAAAGTTTTTCTTATATGTGGCACGGATATTGCTAAGTAGTATCGAGTGGCGCAGTCAATTTATACATAACGAAAGTTATAAAGGAGATTGTCAATTATGGAAATTGTATCAGCAAGTGACATCCAGATGGATTATATGAAACTGCTGATAACGCAGCTTCGGAATCAGAATCCTTTGGAGCCGATAGATAATAATGATATGGCGTCGCAGCTTGCCCAATTTTCGCAGCTTCAGCAGCTCGAGCTTGTAAATTCGAACTTAAATGGTGTTTCATCGAGCTTTGCTGCTGCTCTGGAAGGGGCTAATCGTAATTATGCTACGTCACTTCTGGGAAAGACGGTGACTTTTTTTGCAGAAGAACAGGGTTCCGGTCAGCTAAAGCAGATGATAGGGACAGTTGATTCTGTTTATACCGACCCCGAAACCGGTCAGAATCTGCTCGGTGTCAAAACAGGAGCAGGTAATGATATTCAGGAATATACGTTAAGTTTAGGTGCTATAGTTTTAGTTCAGAATTAAAAGAAAGTACAAGGAATTTAATATTAGGAGATAAAACATGAGTTTCGCATTGTCAGCTGGAGTAACCGGATTGCAAGCACATCAGAAAATGCTTGATGTTGCAGGTAATAATCTTGCCAATATTAATACTACCGCCTTTAAGGCAAGCCGAATAGTTTTTGCGGAACTTTTAGCTGAGACGATTAAAAAAGCATCTCAACCTACCAGCAGTGTAGGCGGCATTAACCCTCAGCAAATGGGCAGCGGTGTCGGCGTAGCAGGTATCAGCCCTAATATGTCGCAAGGAAATATTGTTAATACGGGAAATCCTCTCGACCTTGCTCTTGAAGGGCAAGGATATTTTGTTGTAAGCGACGGTGAAAAAAATATTTATACTCGAGCAGGGGCTTTTGCGGTTGACGCAGCGACTTATTTAGTTGACCCCTCTACAGGTTATCGTGTCCAGAGAATAGGTTCTACAGGTGAGGCTGATGGTTTCCAGCGGGCCGGTGATAATGATATTAGAGTTCCTTATGATGTCGCAATGCCCGGCAGAGCGACCGGCTCATTAACGGTAGCCGGAAACCTAAGTGCGGACTCTGTTTCCGATATGCCTCAGGCCCATCGAATAGGTTCCTCTCTAATATATACAACTGCCAGTGGGACTTTGGCGTCCGGAACGACTGAAATCGACCAGCTTGACCAATTCAGTGCTGCTACATTTAACGGTGGTGAAATTACTATAACAGGTTATCTGCCCGAAGGAGGTGCTTCTTTTAGTCATACGTTAAGCGTTGATGGTGCGACGACTTTGCAGGATTTGATTGACGAATTAAACGGGGCAAGCTGCTTCGGGGCTTCTACAAGTGGAGCTACGGCTGCACTGGTGAATGGTCAGCTAAGAGTAACAGATACGAATACGGGATACAGCTATACGGATCTTACTTTGTCTTATGCTGACGATGGTACCGGAGATTCGACCCTTCAAACGCCGGGCTATTTCGAAGTACTTGCGACAGGAGGCAATGAAGTTAAAAATGTGAATATTACTATTTACGATTCGCTCGGCGGCAAACATTCTTTGAGCGGTTCCTTTGTCCGCACGGATACAATCAACGAGTGGGCTTTTATCCTCAATTCAGTGTCGGGCAATGTTCATTCGGTTGATATGGACGAAAGGCGGATATCCGGAATAACATTCGATAACCAAGGAGCTTTTAATGGTGTTTCAGGTACGCCTGAAATAAGCATTAGGTGGGCTTATGACCCTACGACTGTTCAGATAATATCTGTCGAGATGGGTACTGAGGGCAGATGGGACGGTTTGACTCAGTTTTCCGGTAACTCCACCGCAGTAGCAAAAGAGCAGGACGGTTATGAATCCGGCAAGCTCGCCTCAGTATCGGTCAGTAATGAAGGCGTGGTTATTGGTTCGTTTTCAAATGGTATTAAGAAAGATCTGGCTACTTTACAAATTGCTCTTTTCCAGAATGCCTCGGGCCTTGAGAGTGTCGGCGGAAATTACTTCATACCTTCGGCTAACTCCGGCGATGCGGTTGCTACGCAGGGTTTAATCGGCGGTGCGGGTTCTATTAAGGGCGGTTCCTTGGAAAAATCCAACGCTGATGTAGCCAGCGAATTTGTTAATATGATTCAAGCTCAAAGCGGTTTTCAGGCTAATGCCAGAACAATTAAAGTCGCGAACGACATTCTAAACGAGCTTTCAAACCTTATCAGATAATCGAAGATTTAAGTTTTTTCTATGAATTATGAGCTGAGCTTACAAATTGTTTTGAGTGTGGTTGAAGGTTTAACTCCGGTAGAGCGATTAAACGCTGCGGGTGATTTTGGCACTAAGTTTACGCTCAATCCGTGGATTATTATGCTCGGGGTGATGGTTGTCGGGGTGCTTTTGACAATACTTGTCGTGAGAAACCTCAAACACGGTGAACATAACCAAAGAGAAGTATATGTTGATTTTTTAGATAAAGCCGGAAAAAGGGGTTTGAGCTATCGCGAGTCTCAGATACTTTTGCATGTTGCCCGTTTGGCCGGTCTCAAGCATGCCGAATCGATTTTTACAATGAGCAAAGCTTTCGATATCGGCGCATCTCGTCTTGCCGGGCCTAATTCCGCGGCTACTATGACGCCGCAGCAGGTCAAACAGCTTGTACTTGAACTGTCATATCTCCGTGAAAAATTGGGTTTTCAAAAGCCGGTTTCTGCACCAACCGAACCTGCGGGAACGTCGAAAAAACCCAGCACACGCGCAATCCCGGAGGGAAAAACGCTTCAAATGACACGGAGAGTGAATGATAAATCTCAAGATGTTGAGGCTGCGGTTGTTAAAAATGAAGAAACAGAGCTTACTGTAAAATTAACCGTTCCGGTTAATGCTAAAACCGGAGAATTGTGGCGTGTCAGATATTATTACGGGGCTTCGGTTTGGGAGTTTGATGTCTCTGTAATGAATATCAATGGTGATACACTGGCTCTTAGCCATAGTGATTCTATCCGTTTTATAAACAGACGAAGATTCCTTCGTGTTTCGGTTTACAGAAAAGCTTTACTTGCTCCTTTTTCATTCGAAAGGCAAGTGGAAGCTGAAGGTTCGACTGATGCTAAAGATGCTTTTGAAAGCGGAGCGGCTGTACCGCAATTCGTACCCGGAGCCGTTACTGAATTAGCCGGGCCGGGACTTAGAATTGAAACGGCTTTGGAGCTTAAAGTCGGGCAAAGAGTAGCCGTTGTTTTTGATTTAGGGTCATATAATTCTGACGGTTCGTTAAATAACAAAACCACCGAGATTGTGGAAGATATCGCAATAGTCAGGCATGTAAAAGCTATAGAAAACGGCTGGTCGGTCGCGGTCGAATTAACAGGTTTGAGTGATTCTAATGTTGACAAGCTCGTAAGATTGACTAACGCCGAAGCTGTAAAGGCAAATACCAAAACACAAGATGATTCTTCGTCTGAAAATCAAAATAAAGACGCTGAACAGACGAGTGTTAAAGGTCAATGATATGTCTATAGACGTAACCAGACAAGTAAGCTTAAATATCGCGGCGCTTGAGAGCGAGTTCAACGCTATTACGAATAATCTTGCCAATGTCAGCACCGCAGGATACAAGCGCTTTGTAAGTTCTTTTGCAGAAACTCTTGCTCGACAGCAGAGTTTGCTTGGTGATAACGACATAAGCTCCGCCAACCTGCAAGTCGGAATAGATTTTTCGCAAGGTTTGAGCATGATTGAAACCGGCAGGTCGCTCGATGTGGCTCTGCAGGGCAAGGGATTTTTTGTAATAGAAACAGCCGAAGGGCCTCTTTATACACGAAACGGAATGTTCAGGGCAAACCAGAACGGTCAAATTACAGATTCATTGGGCAGAATAGTTTCCGGACAAGCAGGCCCTGTAACGATACCGGCGGATATTGCATTATCACAGGTAAATATCGCAGCGGACGGGAGCGTCAAAGCCGGAGATACGACTCTGGGGCAGCTTAGAGTAGTCAGTTTTGGTGATAATGAAAATAAACTTATCCCTGCGGGTGATAACTGTTTCAGGGCGCCGAACGATTTAGCGGTTTTAGCAGAAGAAAATGCAGCCATTCGGCAGGGATATCTCGAATCTTCGAACGTTAAAATGATAGATGAGCTTGTTGATATGATTATGGTCAGCAGGCTTTACCAAGCGAATATGAAATTTATAACGGCAAGAAAAGACGCTGGTGAAAGCCTTATGAGTTTAGCAATGGGATAAAAAAGGCAAGGGAAAGATTTAAAGGAGTAAATCGTCATGCTAAGAGCTTTTTCGACATCTGCTACAGGGATGGCCGCACAGCAGAACATGGTTGATGTTATCGCCAACAACCTTGCGAACATCAACACGAACGGTTTTAAACGCAGCCAGATAGATTTTCAAGACTTGCTGTATTTGAAGCTCAGAGAATCCGGAACTGAAGTTGTTGCCGGTCTGACTGCTCCGAGCGGGCTTGAAATAGGCAGCGGTGTTCGAGTGGCTTCTACTGTTAAAGTTTTTACGACCGGCGAGCTTCAGAATACCAGCCGGCCCCTCGATATAGCTATTGCCGGCGAGGGATTTTTGCAGGTATCTATGCCGGACGGAAGCACTAAATATACTCGTGACGGCGCTCTTCAAATCAATGGAGAGGGAAATCTTGTAACTACCACCGGGTTTCAGCTTGAACCGGCTATCAGCATACCAACAGATGCTATGTCGATTGATATAGGAAAAGACGGCAGTGTTAATGTGATGGATGGTTCGGGAAATATTTCGGTCGTAGGTACGCTTCAGCTTGCCAGATTTCCTAACCCTGCGGGATTGTCCAGCGAGGGCGATAATCTTCTTGCCGAGACGGCAGCAAGCGGCACGGTTATAACAGGAACGCCGGGCGAGAACGGCTTCGGTTCTATTCAGGCGGGATTTCTTGAAAAGTCAAATGTTCAGATGGTTACTGAATTAGTGAATCTGATAACGGCCCAGCGGGCTTATGAAATCAATTCGCGTGCCATACGTGCAGGCGATGATATGCTGCGCACGGCTAATGAAATAGTCAGGTAATTAATTATGAATAATAAAATAATAAGTTTAATTGCTGTTATGCTGATTTGTTTTGCGGTTTTCGCAGGCCAGGATAATACTCTTAGGATTCATTTGCCGCGAGAAGCTCAAATAAGCGAGCAAGCGATAACTTTGGGGCAGGTTAGTATTATAAGAGGCCCTCAGAGTTTGGTTGATAAGGCCTCGGATATAGGCCTTGGCGAAATATACGATTCAGAAAGAGAAATTGTTTTAAGCAGGACGATGATATTAGGCAGACTTAGCTGCAGTGAAATCGACACCTCGTCTGTTGAATTTTCAGGGGCAAACGAAATAAAAATCACCTCGCAAATCAGCGCTATAGCCG
Source organism: uncultured Pirellulales bacterium (assembly GCA_964391985.1). Classification (GTDB taxonomy): domain Bacteria; phylum Planctomycetota; class Phycisphaerae; order Sedimentisphaerales; family Anaerobacaceae; genus CAYMOE01. Next base: position 60,454 of record CAYMOE010000003.1, on the reverse strand, counting down.
GCAGTCAGTTTGTCGAAGCGGCACAGGCGTTTTTGGCCCAAAATATTACAGGCGGACTTGAAGGAAACTATACATTAGTGAGAACACCTAATAATTTATCCGTACCCGGTTCACTAAATGATGTGAAATTGTCTTACAGTTTAATGCAGCAGGACTCTGACAACAGAATCGGCGTGGAAATAGCAGTTTTATTAAATGACAAAGAAATAGGAACTCGGCAGGTTCTTTTCCAAAGGCAGCGGCAAACACAGCAATCCGAACCCAGAGCCGCTCGACAGGCCAGACCGGAAGTTCTTGTCAGGCGCAACAGGCATGTTTCAGTAGTTATTTCTAAACCGGGTTTATATATTACATCGGTTGGCAGGGCATTAGAGGACGGGCGAGAGGGTGACTTTATAAAAGTTCGAATGCATATATCGGATTCATCACGGAATATTATCGCAAGGGTTAATAGTGACGGAACAGTTGAACCGGTTCTTTAAGGAAGATTAAAATGAAAACTAAATTAGCCATCTTAATTCTTAGCGTTGTTATATTTGCCGCATTTATACCGGCAAAAGCCGATTCAATCTGGGCAAGACGCGACACAAAAATGAAAGATATGTATGCTGATAAGGTTGCCAGAAATATCGGTGATATTTTAACGATAAAGATTAACGAAGGCAGCCAAATAGACAACAAAGCCAAGAGGACTCTGGAAAAGAAAACTCAAAGGTCCGCCGAGTTCAACGGAAAAGTAGGAATAGACCACATAATTCCGAATGTGCCATCGGTAACCTTGGGAACGGGAGACCAGTATTCAAATAAACTTGACGGCAAAGCAGATTATAAAGATGAACGGAGCTTCACGGATTATATTACCGTTGTGATTATAGATATTATGCCCAACGGAAATCTGGTGGTTGCCGGTACCAGAGACCGTAATATCGCCGGCGACATACAAAAGATTGAAATCAGCGGCATAGTGCGTACTGAAGATATTGCCTTCGATAATACCATAGATAGCAAACGTGTAGCGAATTTCCAGATATTCACCAAGAACGACGGAATTTCGACACCTTATACACAGCCGAATTGGCTCGGCAGGATATTCGATAAGATATGGCTGTTTTAAGAAAAAGGTATTGGGAATTTTATTAAGAGATACAACAATGAAAAAACGTCAATTAATACTAATCCTGATTTTGGTAAACCTGATTTCGGTTACGTTTGCCCAGCGGATAAAAGACATAGTCGATATTAAGGGAGTAAGAGGTAACCCTCTTACAGGGATAGGACTTGTTGTCGGGTTATCTGCTACGGGCGACAGCACGCTGCCCTCACAGCAGCTTCTCGCGAAGATATTTCGCGATAGCGGCGTAGTTTTATCGCCGGACCAGCTTAAAGGCGGAAATATTGCGGTGGTAATGGTTACATGTGAACTTGGGCCTTTCGCCAGAGAAGGCTCGCGTATAGATATAGATGTTTCATCGATTGGCGACGCCAAAAGCCTCAAGGGCGGCATACTTTTACCGACAGCCTTAAAGGGTCTCGACGGGCCGGGTCTGGACGGTCAGGTGTATGCTATTGCTCAAGGGCCTCTTTCAATCAGCGGCTGGACAGCGGCGGGAGACCAAGGTTCTATAACAAAAAATCACCAGACTGTCGCAAGAATTCCGGGCGGAGCAACCGTTGAAAGACAGGAAATAGCCACTTTTGTGGAATTTCTGGCAGGACGCAGATATATAACGCTGAATCTTCGAAATAATGATTTTACGACTGCACAGAGAATAGGGGTCGCTGTAAATGAAATGTATCCCGAATGTGCTTATGTTGTCGATGCCGGGACTGTAAGGCTTGTGATTCCAGAGCAAATTAGAAATGATGAGATTGTAGCTTTTATTGACACAGCTACGTCCGCCACTGTGCAGGTAGATATGCCTGCTATTGTAGTGATAAACGAAAGAACCGGAACAATCGTCGTAGGCGAAAATGTAGGTATATCCGAAGTGGCTATTTCGCAGGGAAGTTTGGTAGTGAAAATATCAGAGACTGCGAGAGTTTCTCAGCCTACTGCTCCGTTCTCAGATGCCGGCCAGACCGCGATAGTTCCTGAAACTATGATAGGGATAACTGAGCAGACAGGATATCTTATTCCTGTTCCGAGAATTATTACCGTTGCCGAGCTGGCCAGCGCTTTAAACGCAATCGGAGCGACGCCGACCGATTTGATAGCTATATTTAATGCCCTTAAGAAAGCCGGAGCGCTTCAAGCAAGACTTGAAATAATGTAGGAGTTTATTATGGAAATCAGCAACTCGCTATTTACTCATAGCGTTGATAGGCCCGATATATTACCGAATTTAAACGCTGTCAAAAACGCCCCCGAAGAACAAAAGAAGCAGCTCGCTATGGAGTTCGAGTCGATTTTTGTCAATAAGCTTCTCGATGAAATGACGCGGACAGTCGGGTCTATGGGATATGATGAAGACGGAACAGGCGAACAGGTAAAAGGGCTTTTTAATTTATGTCTTTCCCAATATATCGGAAAGAACGGCGGGATGGGATTGTGGAAAGATATTTATGAATCTTTCAAGCAGATTAGCCAAAGTGAAATTCAGCAGCCCGGAGAATTTGATAACCAGATATGAATCTCGCAGCAGTCGAACTTAACGACAGAATAGGTGAATTGCTCGATGTGCTTAGACGGGATATCGAGCAGATGGAATATAATCTTTCGATTTTGACCAAGCTCAGAATGCTTGTTGTCAAACATGATAATCCCGCTCTTGAGGCAATGCTCGAAGCAATACGCTATCAAGCCGGAAAATATGAAAAACAAAATAGCGATAGAAATCTCGCAAGGCAGCGGCTTGCGGAATTTTTTAACTGTGGTACTGAAAATATTACTCTTTCAAAACTGCAAAAAATCGCTCCGAGCGAACAGCAAAGCCTGATTGCTTCGGTTAAAGAGCAATTAAGCGATTTAGTAAACCGTTTGACTGTGGAATATAAAAGCACTGCGGCATTGATGTCCGAGCTGGCAAGGTTTAACAGGGTGCTTCTGGATAGTATTTTTCAAAGGTCGCAGCTGCAGAACCTGACTTACAATGCCTCTGGTATTCCGAGAAGGAACTCTGAAGCGGCTTTTATGAGTTTCGAATTATAAGATTTTGCTGTTAAGCAGGGTTTAAAATGGCAAATTTTGAAATAGGCATAAGCGGTCTTACCGCAGCACAAAAGTCACTGGATATAATCGGTAATAATATAGCCAATGCAGCTACTCCCGGTTATCACAAACAGCGTCTGGATTTGAATCCCGCCTATTGTGCTTATAATTCGGCGACCATTATCGGAGGCGGTGTAGACGCAAGAAGTATAACGCGGATGATTGATAATCTTCTCGAGAAGGAACTTCTTAGGCAGAATTCTATACTTACTCAGATTGCCCAAGAACGAACGACTTTGCAGACTATTGAAAACACTTTTGGCGAGCTTGCCGGAAGCGGCGGTCTTAATGCAGCTATTGACAGAATGTTCAATGCATTCGCTGATTTGACAGGGCATGTCGGGGAGATTATCTGGCAGCAGCAGGTCGTCGCAGAAGCAGAAATGATGGCCAGCCAATTTCGTTCAATGGGGGATATATTAAGCAAATTAGACCAGCAGATTACTCTCGAATCCGAGCATCTGATTGAACGGGCGAATACGCTTATTACGCAAATTGCCAAATTTAATGATGATATCGAGCGAATTGAGATAACCGGCGGTGTAGCCAATAATCTTAGAGACCATCGAGACCAGTTAATTACGCAACTGTCTGAAATTATAGGTGTTCAAACAATTGAAAGAAGAAACGGGGTTGTTGATGTCGAAGCAGGAGGAATTGCGGTTGTCATAGGAACAAGCTATAGCAGTCTTGAAGCAGGAATAATGGAAGAAGGCGGACTTGGTATCACGATACAAGGGGCTTCGAATTACACGAGCAATGTTCATGGAGGAAGAATTGGTGCCTTAATATCGCTCAAAAATAACATTATCGGTGGAATCCGAGAGAATGTTGACACCCTTGCGACGACAGTGATAAGTCAGGTAAATCAGTATCACGTTCAAGGGATTGGTTCGGCTGGTTCGTTTAACAGATTAGACGGCTGGGCTGTAAGTACCACGGTTTTAGCAGACTGGGTGCCGCCTATTACCGATGGGAAAATTAACATAAGAGTAACCGATATATCTACAGGTGATATTTCGAGAACAGAAATTAATCTGGCTGCGATCGTGCCTTCAAACCCCTCTGTAGGTCTGACATTGGAGGATGTTGCTGCTGAAATCAACGATATTACCGGACTAAACTGCTGGGTTGATTCGAGCGGATTGCATCTGGAGCGTTCTTCTGCGAACTATAAGTTTGATTTTTTACCTGAAGTATTGCCTGAACCTACAGATAGTACTTTGACTGGAACATCTGTTCCTAATATCGCTGTTTCGGGAGTATATACCGGAACCGAGAACGATACTTTTACGTTTACCGTTTCAGGTGCAGGTACTGTTGGAAATGGCGTACTTGAACTTGTAGTTACTAACAGCGACGGGCAAGCTGTAAAAACGCTTAATATCGGAAGCGGTTATGCTGCGGGTGATATTCTTGAAGTCGGCAATGGTATCCGGATTTCGATAGGCGTTGGTGATTTCGGTGTGGATGATAATTTTGAAGTCGATGCGTTTAGCAGTACGGATACGTCGGGTCTGCTGGCGGCGGCAGGTGTAAACACGTTCTTCAAAGGAACAGGCGCATCTGATATTACGGTATGTTCTGATATTATTGATAATCCGGCAAGAGTAGCGGCGTCGCTGAGTTCTGATGGGCATGATAACGCCAATGTCTCGCGTTTTGCACAGCTTAGCGGCGAGTCTTTGGCCGAGCTGGGTAATTTGACAATCGGAGATTATTACCGAAAACTTGTTACAGATATCGGGCAGGAGCTTTCGATAAGACAGGTGAGACAAGATAGTATAGAAGCAAGTGTCAAAAATCTGCAAAATCAGCGAAGCGAAATCAGCGGTGTTGATATAAATGAACAAGCGGCCCAGCTTCTTGTTTTTCAGCAGATGTTTCAAAGCATGGCTAAGTATATGAGTGTGGTTCAGAATACTTTAGATAGTATCATGAGTATTGTTTAGCCGGGTTTGTAATCAGGGAGATATATGAGCGGAACACTGGATAAAATATACAACAGTACACTTTTGGCTCTTAACATCAATTCCAGAGAAATATTCCGATTACAGGAGCAGGTAGCCAGCGGTTCGCGTCTTAATCGTCCTTCAGATGACCCTTCTGCAGCATATCGAGTTCTTAATCTCTCGTCCAGCCAAAGGTCTTTAGAAAATTATATGGAAAATATCAGTCAGGTATCAGATGTCCTGCAATTTGCTACAACGGCTATAGATGAAATGAAAACGGCTTTGGCGGACGCTAAGAGGCTGCTTGGCGATGTTACAGGAGGAGTCAGCGGCGGGGTTACCCTCAATGTTACTATTGAGGGCATTAACGACGTTATAGAAAGAATTGCGGCAGCAGCCAATACTCAGCATAGCGGAAAATATATATTCGGCGGGTCGAATACAAGAACCGCTCCGTATTTATTGACGCGAGAAAATGGAATTATTACCAGCGTCACTTATCAAGGAAGCCTTCAGAACAGAGATATTACTGTCTCGCCCGGAGTGAATACTTCGGGATTTTATGTCGGCGAAGATTTGTTTAGAAGTAATAATCGCTCTGAACCGGTGTTTACAGGTCAGACGGGACTATCGGCAGGTTCCGGCACTTCGAGTGTTCGAGGCGATGTTCAGATGATAGTTACGCATGATGGAAGCAATTATAGGATATCGATAGATGCTGGGCTGACCGAGACAGTTGTTCCTGTCGGAGGGGACAGCAATCTGATGGTAACTGATTCGAGGACAGGTCAGGTGCTTTATGTTAATGCTGATCCGGCATCAATGAGTACCGGCAACGAATGGGTGCAGGTTCCCGGGACCCATGATATTTTTAATACCTTGATTAATATAAGAGACAAGCTTCAGACCGAAGGAGGACTGACAAGCAGTCAGATGGAGGAACTTCGCAGCAAAGCTTATCAGGCTATAGAAGAGATAAACACAGTTTTGATTCAAAAATCTGTAGAGATTGGTTCAAAAATCGGATTTTTAGACAGCCTCAAAGGTAATCTTCAAAATGTCAAATATAGTACGGATGATGAAAAAGCTCGTATAGAAGAAGCAGATATTGCCCAGCTTGCCATAGATTTGGCAAGGCGTGAGGTTTTGTATCAGATGTCGCTTGCGGTTTCCAGCAGACTCATCTCAATGTCTATTCTCGATTATATCTAAGCGAGTAATGAGAAATCGGCCGCTAACTCGCCAAAAACATTAAATTAGCCGCTAAAAATGGGCTTTTTGTTCAAATTAGGCGGGTTTGCTGCCTTTCATAAATACATTATTGTCTGATATTTATACATCAATCTACCCCCAACTTGAGGTATCAGCCAATAAACGCAAATTTCCCATTAAGGCACAGGATTTGCGGTTTTTTTATTGAGTTTTACTGCGCATGTACTGCAGAGGTATTGCAAACAGACTATTTGAAAGGATAGGTAACAATGACATCAGAACATTATAACGATTATCAAAAAGCTCTTGAGCTTGCAGAATCCGGAAATTACGAGCAGGCATGGAGTTATCTGCAGAATTATCTGCAAAAGGAACCGCAGGATGTTCAAGCTCTCAATGATGCCGGTGCTATACTTCATTGTCTTGGCCGGAGTGATTCTGCGATTAATTACCTTGTTCGTGCAAATGAACTCAAAAACGACTGCCAGCAGGTGGTCTGGAATCTGATGGAAGCCTATCTTGCCGCAGGAAAACCTGAATGTGCTGAGCAATTATTCGCTCAAGCCGAACAGATGAAAATATTGAATCCTGATGTTGTTAATCGCACCGCGCAGCAGTACCTCGATAAGGGCGACAAAGGCGGATTTATTGAAGTACTCCTAAATTCCCTTAGGCTTTGGCCGGAGCAGGAGATATTGGAAAATATGATTACCGTCGTAAAAAGCAAAAGACCGAAAATAGCGTTTATTTGCGGCGGTGACGGAAAGATGTTTTTAAATCCGATACTTGACTACATCGGCAAACGATTCGAAGTGCGGGTGTTCGAAGGTCAAACCGAACAAGAATTATATGAGCTTATGAAATGGAGCGATATTTCTTGGTTCGAATGGTGTACAAATCTCGCGGTTCTTGGTTCAAGGTTTGATAAGGTATGCAAGATGATAATCCGGCTTCATCGTTATGAGGCATATCAAGATTGGCCGATGCAGGTAAATTGGCAAAACATCGATTACTTGATTACGGTAGGTAACAGCTATGTCAAACAGGCGTTGTTTGCACAGGTTCCTCAAATCCAAGAAATGACTTCGGTAGTAACTATTGCTAACGGTGTTGAACTTGAGAAAATTAGGTTTATCGAAAGGTCGCGAGGTAAGAATCTTGCCTTTGTTGGTTATATTAATTTGAGAAAGAATCCTGCTTTTCTTCTGCAGTGCATGCAGAAGCTTCACTATATGGACCCGGGTTATAAATTATTTTTTGCAGGAATTTTTCAGGACGGCGCTCTCGAGCAGTATCTTAAACATATGATTAGACAATTCGGGCTGCAGGATACGGTATTTTTTGACGGCTGGCAGAATGATATATCGAGATGGCTTGAAGATAAACACTATCTTGTTTCGGTAAGCATTGCCGAAAGTCAGGGGATGGGAATACTCGAAGGTATGGCAGCAGGGCTAAAGCCGCTTATACATAATTTCCCCGGAGCGAGTGAAATTTTCCCGTCTGAATATTTATTCGATATATCCGAACAGTTCTGTGAACAAGTATTATCGAGTAATTATGAACCGGCTCGGTACAGAAGATTCGTTGAGCAAACGTATTCACATAAATCACAAATGGCAAAAATAAACGAACTGCTTAGAGACATTGAAATGCAAATTGATTCTCAGCGTACAGAACCCTGTATTATTAATTTCGAGCGCGCAACTGCTTAAAAGAGAAAAAGATGGAGCGAAATGATATAAAAACAAACGGGCCTCTGGTTACAGTTTTAATGCCTACATGCAACAGGCATATGTTTCTGCCGATTGCCTTAGAAAGTGCATTTAAGCAGGATTACCCTAATCTTGAAATTTTTGTAATGAACGATGGAGGAGAAGATGTTAGCGATATAGTCGAATCGTTCCATGACCCAAGAATAACTTACATTAACGGTAGTGAAAATCGCGGTAAAGCATACAGGCTCAACGAAGCTATATCTAAATCACAGGGCAAGTACATTTGCTATCTTGATGACGATGATATTTTTTACCCGCATCATGTTAGTACGCTTGTTAATGCTCTTGAAGCGCACCCTGATTGCCATGCAGCTTATAGTGATTTATATAGAGTTTCATGCCGGGTTCAGGCGGACGGTACGAGGCTGGCATTGAGCAAAACAGTCGAGATAAGCAGAGATTTCGACCGTTTCTTTATGTTTTATTTTAATCACGCACTTCATGTAAGCCTAATGCATCGACGCGACTTATTGGAAAAAGCAGGGCCTTATAACGAGCAGCTTAGTGTCCTTATAGATTGGGATTTAACAAAACGCTTAGTATTTTATACAGACTTTTATCATGTTCACGAAATAACCGGTGAATTTTATGCGCCGGTTAATAAATTTGACCGAATATCGGTAAAACAGCGGAGGGATAAATCCGATTATGCCCAAAACGTTATGAAAATTCGTACGACAAGGCCTGCTAAACCTTGGCCGAAAGTCGAGGATAATTCTATTATTTTCACCTGCGATAAATTCGACCAGCAGGCCGGAACAACAATGGGTTTAATCTGGCGGCATACATTTTATCCATATGAAATTTATCTTCCTATACCTCAAAATGATTTGGGCAAGATTACGACTCAGATGCCTAATATCATCTCTATTCCTGTCAGCTACGGTTATTCCCAGCAGCAGCAGGTGGATGCCGTCCTTGAGAAATGTCAGGGTGAATATATCACGATAGTCCCGCGGGGATTTCCTATTGAGGAGATGTGGATTGAAGACCCTCTTTATGCTTTGATGAACAGTGATTCTAAAAGACATGGTTTTCTACTTGAACAATCGACCGACGAATGCTGGGCTGCAGTTATACGAAGGGATATTCTTAAACTTGCCCGTAAGAAATTCGGGCATCTTTCGATTCGTGATTCGCTGACTCAGGTCGGGTGTAATCTCGAGCGAATGAGACCGGAAGATATATCATTTCAATTCGACCAGTTGTATTACGAAGCCCGCTCGCACCAAGAAGAAGGCAACTGGGCTTTGGCGGCCAAAATATATGAATACATAGCCGCCAATCACAAGAACGAGCTTTGGATGAAAGGTTTTGCCGCATCAGCTTATTATCGTTCGGGTGATTATAAGAAAGCTCTTGAATTGAGCCGCTATGTAAATGGAATTAAACCTACCGTTGATATGCTTTTACTTGAAGCGAAATTGCTGCACAAGCAGAACGAAATAGACAAAGCCATCGAGCTGCTCGAACGTGCAGAGTCGATACTTGAACCGAGGACAATCGCATGGAAAAAACTGAACGAAGTAACAATTTAAACGGCGGACCCAAACAGCATTATGAGATTATACGTGAACTTGGCGACTGCTATACGACCGTCGGAAGATACGAGGATGCCAAGAACTGTTACGATAAAGCTGCACTTCTTTCCCCAGATGATGCGGCGCCTTATGTCGGGCTTGGCGTAATAGCTTTTCAGAACGAGCTTCTCGATGATGCTGATATTGCGTTTCGAGTTGCATGCCGTCTCGATAGTAAATGCGCCAAAGCTTATTGCGGGCTTGGGATGGTTGAGCAAAAGCGGGGTAATTATGAAAAAGCTTTTGACTATTATCTTAAATGCCTCGAGATAGACGCGGATAATCTGACGGCTCTTCTCGGATTATTCCAAAGCTCTTGCCAGATGGGGACATTTGGAAAAGTAATTTATTATCTGGAGCTTTATTTGCAGATGCATCCGGCGGATACTTCTGTGATGTTTACTCTTGCGGCACTTTATATAAAAGACAAACGATTCGAACAGTCGAAAAGGATTCTTTGCGATTTGTTAGTATTCGAACCGGATAATAAAGAAGCGCGAAGCCTGCTCGAGGAAGTGGAACATAATTTATCTCAAAATCAGTGAGGATGAGGTTGTATGAAGGCTGATGGTGCGTTGATGGCTGCAGCACAAAAAAATACGGATTTCTGTGAATCGCAAATTCAGGATTTGATTGAGCTATTGCTTCGTCAGATAACCTTGGCAAGACAGGGCAAGATAGAGCAGGTTGAAATTCTTGCGGTCAAAAGCGGTGAGCTTGTTAAAAATATTGCGAGCACCGGCGTTTCGCATCTGCGGCAGGCGGAGCATTTGAATGGACAGGTGAAGTCTCTGTATGGCGAGTTGTCGATGATTTTGGCAGATTGGCGGTCGAGAACCACAGAGGAAATAAAGGATATTCGCCAAGGCCGAAAAATGATAAGAGCTTATCGCCGCGGCGTATAAAAAACATTTTTTTAGCGAAGACAACATTATGAATGAATCTTCAAAGCATTCGGATAATAGGCAAATACTTTTTTTGGCGGTCAATTATCAAAATTGGACTGCTTCGACAGTATTTTATGAACAACAGGCGATTGCCAAGACAATGCCTAACAGCGTCTTTTATGGTCCGGGTTACTGTTACAATACAAATAGTGTTCCAGAAATTATTAGGCAGACCTTCGGAGAAAAAACACCGGAGGCGGTATTCTGTTATATAAATGAAAGACGTTTACTTGATGAACCTTTGAATGAAGAAGTGGTTTCTCGCTATGGATTGGAAGGTGAGCTTAGATATTTTCCTAAAAAGCTTAATGAGGTAAGAGTACCTAAGATAGCATGGATAAATGATTTTTGGCATTGCACGCCGCAGGAGTGGGAGCAGATTCTGATTGGTAACGGGTTTGATGTGGCTTTTGCGACTTACTGTCCGCCTTTCGTCAGCCGTGAAATTTTTGATTCATTTTTCAGCAGGCGCGTTCAGGAGCGAGTAAAATTTATACCATGGCCTCGTGCTGTTAATCCTGAAATTTATAAGGATTACAACCTGCAAAAAGAATACGATATAACTTCTCTTGGTGCGATGAACGAGAGCTTCTATCCGCTTCGAAGCAAAATGCATCGTGAATTTTCCAGCATGGCAGACATCCGATATTTTCACCAACAACATCCCGGGTATAAATTTATTTCAAACCAAGGAGTTCTTGCGGGTGTTGAATACGCAAAAGCAATCAATCGTTCTAAGATATTTGCAAGCTGTACCGGTAAGTATCATATTCCATTTATAAAACTTTATGAGGTAATGGCTTGCGGTACGGTTCTTATGTGTGATAAACCAACCGGCGGAGAATATCTTGGTCTTAAGGCAGGCGAAAATTATGCGGCGGTTTCGGAAGACAATTTTATTAATATAGCGAAACAATATTTGTCGCAACCGCAGGAAATCGATAGGCTTGCTCGAAACGCAAAAGAGCTGTTTCTTGCGCGTCATACGGTTAATGTCAGAGCCGAGGAGTTTAAACGGACTATTTCTGATATTCTCCGGGGCAGAGAACCTCAAGGCTGGGCTGAATTGTGGAAAATAAAAAGCAGAGGATTATCGGGAACAGTTCTTTTGTCGAATTCGTCACATCTGCAGCTTAATAAGGCGGTTTTAAAGCCTGTTCATATTAAATCTGTATCGCGGCCGGCTGATGAGCAGACATTATCAATATGGAATAAGTACGGTTTGAATTATCAGCCGCATGAAAAACCGCCGGTGATTACCGAAAATCCTGAACTGGTCGTATTGCGGGGCGTTTATCTTCGCCAGCTTGCCGAGCAGGTAGGCGCCAAGTATCTGGCTGAGGTTGGTACAGCCCGTGGCTATCAATCTATGGTTTGGGCTCAATACCTGATTGATACGGGCAGGACGGACGGCTTAGTATATACTTGCGACATCAACGGAATGAACGAACGCATATACAAGACACCTTTGGCCGGAAATCAGATTCTTACTCGTCAGGAGCTTTGGCAGGATGCCCCTGGGGCAAAGCATATAAAGTTTACTCACGGCAATTCCGGCAAGCTTGCATCTTCGATAGGGCATAAACTTGATATGGTTTACATTGACGGCGAACATACCGGGCAGGCGGTCAAATCTGATTTTGAAAACCTTCAAAAATTATTAAGGCCGGGAGCAATAGTTATTTTCGATGATTGTGACGAAAGGTTTCCGGGCATACAGCAGGCTGTAAATCAGATATCAGCGCAGCTTAATGTTAGTGTGCAGATTATAGAGTTTAGTCCGGGCAAATATAAAATCGCGGTTGTGCAAATGCCTTCTCAATCTTTACACGTACAGATTGCAGACAAACAGAATGATATCAGAAAAACAGACAGTGTAGATTTTTCCAAGCCCGGAGTATTTATTAACAGGCTGAGAGCGGAAGAATCACAAGTTCCGAAAAAGGACGAGTTTGAATATTGGTATGAACAAATCTGCATTGATTCTGTTCTGCAGAAAGCAAGACAGAATAGTTTATTATGGGAAGGTAAGCCCCTTGAATGGGACGCTGCTTATGAAATTCTTGCTTATCATGAATTTTGCGGCGGTTCTGTATCTTTGGAACAGCTTTTACAGATGTCGAATAATCGCTACAAACTGCTGGATGAAATCTGGCCGAAAGAGTCACTTACAAAGGAAAAAGTAGAACAATTTTACCTTGACAGCTATAAAATTCTGCCGTGGGGGCACGGTATATTTATGGCCGACCATAAGGTCCAAGAGCGCAGGAGAGTATGGCTCAGGCGGCTTGAACTGCTGAAAATGCTCAGGGAAAGAAATGTTAAATCTCTTTGCGACTTTGGAGCGGGTGGGGGATATACGTCATTATTAGCTGCGGCAATGGATTTCGAGAGAGTAGTTCATCATGAATATTCGATTTTCTATCCGTATGTAATATGGCGTGCTGAACAGATGAAATCGGCCAGTCAGACGAACTGTCAGCTTGAGTTTACAAACGCTGAAAATCCGCTGGTATTAAGCGAGCCTGTCGATGCTGTTATTTGCACTGATGTGGCCGAACACGTTTGGAATCCGGTTAAAATGCTCGAAGAAATACGACGTGCATTAAAACCGGGAGGAATTCTTGTTTGGGCCTCATTTTTCGGAGAAGGGCTTTCGTGCCATTTACATCCTGACTTAAAAGGCAAAGAAGAGCAGCTTCTTCAGCAAGCCGGTTTTAAGAGGATTGGTAATCTTCCGGTCGCATTTAATGGTCATTGCGGTTTGTATGAGTCGGTTCCCGTTGGAATTGGCGGGCAGCAGCATGGCGAAAATTTGAAAAACGACAAGATTAAAATCACAACTGGTTCAAATACATCGAAGAGTAATGGAAATATTTCAGAATTCGATTTAATGAAGGATGTTTTGGAGCGGAACCAATGGTTAAGCCCTGCTGAAATTGAACAAAACCAATTTGGGGACTTGAGAAAACTGCTGGAGCATTCTTATAAGAACGTTCCTTTTTATCGCAGGCGGTTCGATTCTATTGGGCTTAACTTGCGGGATATCAAGAGTATGGATGATTTCCGCCGAATTCCCATACTGAAAAAGTCGGATATTCAGCGGAATCTTCAAATCTTGAGGGCGATTAACTGTCCGCCGGAAGAGCTTATTCGAGATGCTACCGGAGGTTCCACCGGAGAACCTTTGATTTTCTACAGAGATTTGAATGCAAAAAGATTACTGCATTATGGATTTTTGCGTTTTAGAGAAGGATGGATGGGTTATCATGACAGCTCAAGTAAAGTAGCTTTTATTTGGGGTGCTGAAAGAGATTTTCCTAAAAAAGCTCCGCCTAATCAAAGGTGGCTGAATTCATTTCACTGCACAGAGGATGAAATAGAAAAATTTATTGACGAACTGGTTCGATGGCAGCCGGACGCTATAAGGGCTTATGCCTCCTCACTGCATATGGTGGCTTCTTATATTAAGAAGAAAGGATTGAACCCTCCGCGGCCCAAAGTCATAGAATCGGCCGCTGAAAAGCTGTGGCCGTGGCAGCGAAAGCTTGCCGAGGAGGTATTCGGCTGCAAAGTGTATGAACAGTATGGCTCGAGAGAGATGCCGGTTCTTGCTTGTGAGTGCGAGTATCAGAACGGCATGCATATATTTTCCGATATGCGCCTGATAGAAATAATTAAAGACGGCAGACCCGCCCAGCCTGGTGAAGAGGGAAGCATTGTAATTACTGACCTTATTAATTACGGTATGCCGTTTATCAGGTATCAGATTGGGGATGTCGGCATAATATCAAAAGAGCGATGCCCCTGCGGAAGAGGTTTTCCATTACTGAAAGAAGTAAAAGGCAGGGTGACCAGCACGATTCGCACTCCTGAAGGAAAACTTGTACACGGTGAATACTTTACACACCTTTTCTACAATGTTCCGGGCATAAGAGCCTTTCAGGTTCATCAGACGAAACTTGATGAAATAATAATTTTGATACAGCCTGACGTTAATTTTGATAAAGGGCTCATTGAACCGATTATCCAACAAATGCGTTTCGATTTGGGCGGCAATGTACGGATAGAATGGAAATGTGTTGATGATATTCCAAAGACTTCTTCTGGCAAAAGGCATTTTGTGCTTTCAGATGTTCCTGTTGATTTTTTAGTTGGAAATGAGACTCAAAACACTCAGATAAAAATTCCTGCTGCGGATAATAAATCTGATTTGAAATCGGAAAATCCGGCACGTAAAAAAATCCTTTTTGTAGTAGATAGCCCGGGCTGGGCTCACGATCATAAAACAAACAACATCATCCGCTGTCTGGGGGACAGCTATGATTTTAGAAAGGTGTATAACGACAATTTGACAGCGGGGGACATAGATAATGCAGATTTGGTTTTGGTCTACTACTGGAGTCAGCTTAATGGGCTTAAGATAGATAACATAGTCGAAGTGTTAATGAGAAACAAGCATAAGCTTTTGATTGGTATATGCTCCGGATATGAAATGGGAGGTAGCAGGGAAGCTGAAGGTCTTAAAACAATACACAATTTTGCTTCAGGTGTTTTTATAAACTGTATGCTGCTGCATGAAGCATTTTCGCCCCGCTTAAATGTTCCTGTGTTTTATACGCCCAACGGCGTGGATACAAAATTCTTCTTTCCTATTAATTGCAAGTTAGGCAGCGATAAAATGAGGATAGGCTGGGCGGGAAGTTTAAAAAATCACGGAGCAAAAAGGGGATTTGTTGATTTCATAATTCCTGCCATAAAATCAATGGACGGGGTAGAATTATTTGTAGCTGCCCGTGAGGATAAATGGCGCAGTTATGAGGAAATGCGGACATTTTATAGAATACTGGATGTTTATATATGCGCCAGCAGTGAAGAAGGCACGCCTAATCCTTGTCTTGAAGCGGCGGCTTGCGGAGTTCCGCTTTTGACTACCCGTGTCGGGAATATGCCGGAATTGATTAAAGACGGCCAAAACGGTTTCTTTATCGAGAGAAATGTAGAGGATATAGCAAATAAAATTAAGCTGCTCAGAGATGATATTCAGTTAAGAAAACGATTGAGCAGCAAAATACTTGAATCGATAAAACAGTGGGATTGGTCCGTGCAGGCCGAAAATTACAGGAAGATGTTCAAGCAAATGCTGCAAAAACAAGAACATTTATATCGTGATGCTGGACAGTTCGAAATTTCTTCAGGACAGAATCGTCCGGTAGAGATTATTAAGCCGGTTGATAACAATTGTATTGAGGAAAGCGAAACAAAGACTAACTTAGGCGGTAACGGTGAACGTGTAGATATATATTACAGGAAAGACATTGATTATGAAGAATTAGACAAGTATCAAAAAAGTCACTATAGGAGATATCAGTTCGCCCAATCTATGATAGAGCATGGTAAAGTAGTCGGCGATTTCGCATGCGGTACAGGTTACGGCAGTGTTATGCTTGCCGAGAAGGCAAATTATGTTATTGGGGCGGATATCAACGAAGAGGTTATAAAAAATATTCGGGAACGCTATAGGGATTCAGGAAACGTTGAATTTATTCATTCCAATTTGCTTGATTTACAGTTCGAGTCCTTCTTTGATTATATTATTTCTTTTGAAACAATCGAGCATCTGAACGAAAATGATATTTCCAAACTCCTGCATATATACAGCCGCGCTCTCAAGCCTGGCGGATCACTTATTTTTTCGACGCCTTATATACAGGAAAGAAGCGAAACAGCAATTAAAAGGGGTTTTCATCAAACATTTTATATTGACCAGGCAAAAATTAATAAATGGTTAACAGAAAGCGGTTTTGAAGCCGAATGTTTCAAATATCAAAACTACCAGACGCATGATATAGTCGAATGTCTTGATAAAAAAGATTTCATAATTTGCACAGCCCGCAGTTGCAAGCCCGCATACCCTAAAGAGCTGAAGCCTAAAGTATCAATTTTAATACCGACATATAACAGGTCGCAATACCTCAAGAAAGCGATAGATTCGGCAATTAGCCAAAATTATCCCAATATAGAAATAGTAGTTTTAGACGACTGTTCCACCGATGATACGGCAGAAGCGGTAAAGGTGTATTCCAACATCAGTAACTTTAAATATATCAGAAATGAACAGAACATAGGGTTCATACGCAACTGGAACAGAGCTATGTTATCATCTTGCGGAGAATACATCAAATTAATGGGAGATGACGACATATTAAGGGAAAACTGCATTGCCGAGCAAATGAAAATATTAGATGAGCATAGAGATGTTGGAGTCGTCTGCTGTGATTATTTTGTTGTAGATGAAGCCGGGAATATAAAAGATGTTAAAGACGGATACAGGATTTTCAATTCGGACAGAAAAGAAACCGGCTGGGAATTTATGGAGAACTATTTTGCCGGAAAAAGACGGGTAGGGTGGCCTACTTCCATGCTGTTCAGACGTGAAGATTTCGAAAAAGTCGGGGTTTTTGATATAAAGACCGGTGTGGCTGCCGATATCGATATGTGGTGCAGGATTTTGAGTGACAGCAGTTTTTATTATATAGATAAAAAACTCGCGTACAACCGGCAGTTTCCGGGTAATTTATCCAAGCATTTGAGTAAAGACGGTTCGCAGTATTTCCGCGCAAAAACGCTTGCTAATCTAAAAAAGAGACAAGAACAGGAAAAGAATTCCGGATTGATAACAGCCAAAGAGCCTCACCCTGAACTTTATGTTCCGTATTATATTGAATCGTTTGACAGCTATGAAATTCGCGAGGTTGCATTGGAATCACTCAAGGCGAATATAAAAGGTCTGGGCTTTATTCCAATAAGCGAAACTCCTCATTACAAATATTTGACAGGCGATAGAAATGCATATATTTATTATCAGAAAAAATATTTTGGTGTAATACTAACTGTCGAACAGACTGTAGAGGTGTTTGAAAGATTAGCTGCAAATTTTGCATACGGCAGCAAAATGGCGTCAGGGAAGATAAGCTTAATTTTGGCAGAGCCCTTGCAAAATGATACGTATCGGATTTTAGATGGGGTTCACCGTGCAGCTATTCTGATGCATGAGGGTATTAAAAAAATAAAAATAGCCGTCCCCCTGCGAAATTCAAAGGCAGCTCAATCGTTTAAAGGCTTGGCATTTGAAAAGAAACAGGTTGAAAATCTTGCTCTAACTAATGACCTCGCCATGGGATTGGGAGGCCTGATATTCAGCAAGGACAGAGCAATGCAGCTTCGCGCTGCACTTGATTCCATGTTTTTGCATTGTAGCGATTTGAAACAAGCTGATTTATTTGTGCTTTATCGCACTTCAAGCAAACGGCATTATGAACAGTACCGGCAATTAAAAGAAATATTTCCTCAAGTTTTATTTGTCGAGGAGCATGATTTCAAAAATCAGGTTTTATCAATAGTGAAATCTTATGAATATATTTTGTTCCTTGTTGATGATACTCTTTTTGTCAGGTCTTTTAATTTCGCGGATATAATTTCTTCGCTTGCCGGCGAAAAGCGGGTTTTGGGATTTTCACTAAGGCTCGGCACCAATACGAATTATTGTTACTCACGTAATTGTAATCAAAAACTGCCGGACTTTGAAGAGATTCGTACCGGTATATTGAAGTATTCCTGGCCCGAAGAGCAATGTAATTTTAGCTATCCGCTGGAAGTGTCCAGTTCGGTTTATCGCAGCAGAGACATTCTGCCGTTAATTGAAAAAGTGAAATTTGCCAATCCAAACCAGTTTGAAAGCGCACTTAATAATGCTAAAAACTCATATCAGTCGCTGCCGTATTTGTTTACTTTTAAAAATTCGGTGGCTTTCTGTAATCCTGTTAATATTGTTGTTCAAGATGCTTATAAAAACAGGTTCGGTGAAGTTCATAATTACACCGCTGAGAGCCTGGCGGATGCTTTTTCAAAAGGCATGATAATTGATGTTAAAAAGTATGCGGGTTTTTTGCCAAACGCCGCGCATCAGGAAGTGCCGATTCATTTTAAAGAAATCGGCATAAGCAGCTTAGTAAATACAGCCTCTAATGCGAGTGGTGATTCTGAAAAAAAGCCTAAAATTAGTGTGCTAATAGCGGTTCATAATTGTTATCAATTCATCGGTCAGGCATTAGATAGTATTTATAATCAAACATTCCAGGATTTCGAATTGGTTATAGTCGACGATGCCAGTACAGACAAAACCTCAGAAGTAATCCTCAAAAAGAAAGACTCGCGTACGGTGGTATATCGAAATGACCAAAACCTCGGATTGACCAAGTCGCTAAATATCGGGATAAAGTTATGCCGGGGTGAATTCGTTGCCCGTATGGATGCCGATGACATATCTTATCCCCAACGATTTGAAAAGCAGATAAGGTTTTTCGAAAGTCATCCTGATGCGATAGTCTTAGGAAGCTGGTGCGACCGAATTGATGAGGCGGGAAATAAAATCGGCGCCTACGATACACAGCCGACAGAAGCTGAGCAGCTAAAACAGGAATTGCTTCGATTCAATTCGATTGCCCACGGCACAGCGATGGTTCGGCGATATGCGATTGTCAAAGCCGGCGGATATAGAGAAGATTATAAGCGCTCACAGGACCATGATTTGTGGCTGAGGTTGTCTGAGATAGGGAATTTATATAATTTACCGGAACATCTCTATGCTCTTAGGACGTGGGGCGGCAGTATTACCAAAAACACCTTTGTGGAGCAGCGAAGATACAGCCAACTGGCTATACAGGAAGCTATGGTTCGAAGGTCAATGCTTCCTAACGATAAAAATCTATCTTCAGTAAAGCTATTTATCAAGGCAATGGAAGAATTTGACTCGGGTAATTTTGAGGATGCATTCAGAAGTATGCATCAGTACAGAACCACAATTAATTATAAAGATTTTCCTCGATTTGTTAAATATGAAAAAGCGGATAATGTTAATGTGTCAGTTATAATTGTTACATTTGGCCGAACAGGAGATATAAAGAAATGTATTGAATCTTTGCTCAAGCAACATTCCGCTCGCAGTCAGTATGAAGTAATAGTCATAGATAACGGTTTTACTGATGAAAATATCATCAAACCTCTTTGCGACCAGTATATAAAATGTCCGGTAAACCTCGGTCTATCGGAAGGGCGGAACATCGGGGCCTGTTTTGCCAGAGGAAGGATTCTTGCTTTTCTTGATGACGATGCATTGGTCGGGCCTGATTATATATCATCGATTAAAGAAGCATTTGATACATATGATATATTTGGTTTTCGCGGGAAGGTACTGCCTAAGACGTCTAATGAAACGAATCAACAAGCTGTAAATTATGACCGCGGCGATGAGGTATTCTGCACATTCTGCGACCAAGAGGGCAACTCGGCTTTTCTTACAGAAGTATATTTAAATGCCAACGGTATGGACCCGCTGCTTTTTGGGGCGGAGGGAACTGATTTAACTTATAGAATTATAGAAAAGTATAACAGTCTGAATAAGATTATTTATTGGCCTAAGACGATTATTTATCATGACAATGCGCCGCAGGATGTACAAATTGAAAAACAAAAACGTTATGAGCTAATGCGACAGTATTTTTATTTAAAGCACAGCAGAGAAATATCTGAGTATCGAAAAGAAGTTGAAGAAAAGCAATTACCGGAAAAACGGCATTTCGATACAGAAAAGAAAAATGTACATGTGCTGCCTCGAAAATCCTGCAGTGAAGGTAATGAAATACCTGTAGCGTTAATTACTTACAACCGCCCCAAGCATACTTACGAAGTTCTCAATGCTCTCAAAGAACACAATATAAAAAATATTTATATTTTCTCCGATGGGCCCAAGAAAGATGAAGATGTTGAAAAAGTTCAGGTTATCAGAAAACTTGCACGTACGATTGACTGGACTAAACCAAAGATAATTGAGCAGCCGGAAAATGTTGGTCTTGCCCGTAATATTGTCGGTGCTGCGGACCATATTTTAGCTGAGCATGACAGGTTGATTGTGCTTGAAGATGACTGCGTTCCTCAAAAATACTTTTTTGATTTTATGAGGGGGTGTCTCGATAGATACGAGGGCAATGAAAATATATTTGGTATTTCAGGTTATACAGTCCAGATACCTGAGCCTATATTGAAGCAATGGCCTTATGACCTGTATTTTTATCCTCGCATGGGAAGCTGCGGTTGGGCTACTTGGAAGCGTGCATGGCAGTATCGAGAAAAAGATTTGAGGGCTGCATATCAAAAGGCGCAGCAGAAAAATATCGATGTTTCTCAGGGCGGAAATGATGTTCCCGTAATGATTGAACAGTTTCTTACCGGCAGGCTTAAAGAGGTCTGGACACTTAACTGGGTGTTAACGGTGTATCTGCATAACGGATATTATATTTATCCGACGCAATCTCATATTAAAAATATAGGTTTCGACGGCAGCGGCGTTCATGTCGGCAAAAGTACCAAATTTGACAGTAAAATCGCGGATAGTAAGCCCCAAAGATTTCCAGACGAGATTATTATAAATGAAGCCGTTTACAATAATTTCAGAAGTTTTTACGATATTCCCGGACGGCCGCGTTCATCGATATCAATCCCAAGCAGGGGTCTAAATTCTCCTGCGGCAGGCAGTACTGTAACAGCTTCAGTTGTTTCTTCGGAAAAGCCATTAAAAATAGTTCATGTCTGTACACATGACCACGGGGGAGCGGGCAAAGCTGCCTACAGACTTCATAAATCATTACAGTCAATCGGACATGATTCGTCGATGCTTGTAATCAGCAAAAAAACAGATGACCCGAGCGTGCACATCGCAAAATCATCTGTATCCGCCGAACAAATTTATACGAGAAACAGAATGCTGCTGGAGCAGTTTCCTAATCGTCCAGCGGGTCTTGAGATGTATTCTGATAATTTTAGTGCTTCGGATTTGGCGGCGGAACCTTTAATTCAGCAGGCTGATATTGTCAATCTGCACTGGGTAGCTGGGATGCTGAACTATAATTCCATCCGTTCAGCTCTGAAAAATAAGGCGGTCGTATGGACTTTGCATGATATGAATCCTTTTACCGGAGGTTGTCATTATGCCGGTGATTGCGAAAGATATAAGCAAAATTGCGGGCAATGTTTTCAGCTTGGGTCGAATCAGGCTCAGGATTTGTCTTGGCAGGTATGGCAGCAGAAGAGCCAAGCTTACAACGCAGCAGATATAAATATTGTCACTCCAAGCCGCTGGCTTGCGGATTGTTCTAAAAACAGCAGTCTATTTTGTGGTTTTAATACAGAAGTTATACCGAATAGTTTGCCTGTCGATATTTATAAGCCGATTTCAAAAGAGGCTGTCCGCAAAGCATTAAATATTCGAGCTGATGCGAAAGTTATACTTTTCGGCGCCGGCTCCATTGTAAATGAGCGTAAAGGGTTCAGGTATTTGCTTGAAGCGCTTAAGAGTTTTGAATTCGATACAAGTGCTCCGATATACCTTGCGACGTTCGGCGGAATGCCGAAAAACATTCAGATAGAATCGAAGTATCCTGTTTATAATTTCGGACATGTGTCTGAAGAAAAAGATTTAGCTCTGCTTTATAGTATGGCTGATGTTTTTGTTCTTCCGTCACTGGAAGACAATTTGCCTAATATTATTCTTGAGGCGATGGCATGCGGAACACCGGTGGTTAGTTTCCGTGTCGGCGGAATACCTGATATGGTAGAACACCAAAAAACCGGCTATCTGGTCAGCCCCAGAGATATTGCAGGGTTGAACGACGGTATAAAATGGGTTTTGTCCGCTGCTTCGCAGGGGATAGATTTATCACGAGCTTGCAGAGAGAAAGTTGAAAGATTATATACTCCTGATGTTCAGGCAAAGTCCTATGAAAATTTGTATAAAAGATTAAGCTGTAAAAAATCATCTGTGATTGCGGCCAGTCCGATACAGGCTAAATCAAATGTTAATGAAGACGGTTATTTAGTATCAGCAATTGTTTCGACTTATAATTCTGAACGTTTTATTCGCGGCTGTCTGGAAGATTTAGAGAACCAGACGATAGCTGACAGAATTGAAATAATAGTGGTAAACAGCGGCTCGCGGCAGAACGAAGAATCAATCGTCAAAGAATTCCAGCAAAGGTATAAAAATATTAAATACATAAAAACCGAGCAGCGGGAAACGATTTATCAGTCATGGAACAGGGCGATAGAAATTGCATCCGGTAAATATATTACAATTGCTAATGCCGATGACCGGAGGAGAAAAGATGCGATAGAAGTAATGGTAAGTATTCTTGACGCTAATCAGGATATCGCGCTTGTTTATGCGGACCAGTATGAGACAAAAGTTGAAAATGAAACCTTCGAAAATGTTACGGTAAGCAAAGAAAATATTTATCCTAATTTCGAAAGAGATGTTTTTGTAAATCTTGGCTGGTGCAATATAGGTTCTCAGCCGATGTGGCGGGCTGAAATTCACAGAGAAATCGGGAATTTCGACGGTAATTTTGAAATAGCCGGTGATTATGATTTCCTTTTGAGAGTGTGCGAAAAGTATGAATGTTTTCATATACCACAGGTACTTGGCACTTTTTACCGTTCTGCGGGGAAAACGGTTAGCTGTAGTAATACATTCAGACTTAGCCGTATAGAAAATCCTTTAGCGAAAGCAAGGTCGCTTGTTCGTAAAGCTGTAAAATGTATTGAACAGGCTGATTATTCGAAAGCTGAAGAATATCTTCATAAGAGTATAAACTGCTGGCCGAGCAAAGAAGCTGTCGAAGGTATCCAAGTTGTGCAAGAAAAAACAGGACAAAGACCAGCAGGCAGCAGTAATATCAGGTTTGAATTCTTGGCGTCTATTTGGGATTGGCCTCGAGAAATGCTGGCGAACAGCAAAGCTGTACCCGAAGCGGGCCAATTCGTTAATTCAGGTTCAAGTAAATATCTTTTGAGCGTGATTATTTCCGGGTGTAAGTCTTCAGAAGAAATAGATAGTTGTCTTGCAGGACTGGCTGCGCAGAGTATTTCGAATAGAACAGAAGTTCTGGTCGTAGCGGGAACAGAATGCCAATTCCACCGGAATATTGAAAAGTATGGAGGTCAGTTTGCTGATATTTCGTTTGTTGAGGTCAGCCAAGAGGAAAATGTTTGGGCAGGTGTTAACCGAGCACTTCAAAAATCAGCAGGAGAATTTGTGACCATACTTAAACCTGCTTACAGATATATTAACAACGGCCTTGAGAAAACTATTGAAATCTTGAAACAAGATATTTCAAAGGCGGCTGTTTATTCCTGTATTGTCGATACTGACACGGTTCGTGAAAAGGATATAAAGCAGGAAGAACTATTTACAGAAAACTTGAATTACGGCAGGCTGATTTGGCGAAGGTGTTTACATAATCAGCTCGGTTGGTTTGATGAGAGCTTTTATAAAAAAGCAGAATACGAATTTTGGCACAGGATAGCTAATAATTTTAATATGGTCCGTGAACTGCATACGCTTGAAAGCTGCCCCTGCAGCAGTGATGAATATGATTTTGATGTGAGTTTCGAGACAGGGCTGATAAAAAAAGCATACCAGTACGCATCTTTATGTAAAATTAGGCTTGATTCTGGCGGTGTAAGCAGGAATGAGGTTTTTTCGAAATGGGTCGAAGTAAATATTCTTAAGAAAAGAACATGGGAGAAGATTCATAATAGAAAATATAACCCAGTAAGTAATATAGATGACAACCGACCAAGTGAAATATCTCCTTTGCTTTCGGTAATAGTTGTGACATGTGATAGGAGTCAAGCATTAATTAGAAATCTTGATGCGTTGTCAAATCAGTCTGAGAAAAATTTTGATATTATTATTGTTAATAACAGTTCTTCGTCATCGAATAGCCTTAACAACGGCAGCCTGAATATATGTCAAATTAATTTGGATAATAATTATGGGCCTTCTTTAGCGAGGAATATAGGAGCCGAACACAGCCGCTCACCGTATCTGGTATTTCTTGATGATGATGCTGTTCCGGACAGATGTTATATTGAGAAAATTATCACTCACTTCAGGCATCACGATATATGCGGACTCAGAGGTAAAATTTTATCTCCAGTTGGCGGGTATGTACCCGATATGTATGACCTTGGCGATGAAGTAATCCCCTATGCGGCTGATATGGAAGGCAACTGTGCTTTTAAAAAAGAAGTATTTAATCAGGCGGGCGGATTTAGTGAATGGCTATTCCACGGCGAGGGAATGGATTTATCTTACAGAATTTATATGCAGCAAGGTGAAGATATTGACAAGATACTGTATTTTCCTGATGTGATTATACATCATCAGCCTTATGGTAATCAGCTTTATCGTCTCGAGAGGATGCTTAGGGCTGAATTGATGGAAAAATTATTGGAAGAAAATAATCCCGGCATTAAAAAATATGAGAATTACATGTTTAATTTTTATCCGATTAACAGAAAAAATGCCGAACATCAGCTCGGGCGGCTATTCAATAATGCCGCTTTCCTATTAGATAAGAAGCCGCAAAAAGCTTTGGAATGGGCCAAGCTGGCCAAGAAAAATTTCCCGAATGTTTTTGGCCCGCGTTTCATTCTGGGTTCTGCTTATTTAAAAACCGGAGATTTTCAAGATGCTAAGGAGGAACTGCTTGAACTGTTTTTTGGTATGGAAGATTTATTTGCTCAAAATACCCCAGAAGCAAAGGAATTATTAGATGATAAAAACGAATGTATAAAAGAAATGTATTTACAAACTGTAGTAAGGCTCAGTCAGTGTTGTTTAGAGCTTGGCGATTACAATACGATAAAGATTGTATATGAGAAAGCTTTACAAAATACCCAGATTGAGATACCTGAGCAGCAGCGAAGCGGTATGGAAAAGTTATACAGGAGATTAAAAACTATGTCTTTGCCGGAAAAAACTTATATTCCAGTCGAAAAGCCGATAAATATTTCTCCTGCTGCGGCGCAAAAAGAATATCTTGTATCTGCGATTGTATCGACATATAACGCCGAGGATTTGATTCGCGGCTGTCTGGAAGACCTTGAAAATCAAACAATCGCCGACAAGCTTGAGATTATAGTCGTCAACAGCGGTTCCCAGCAGAATGAAGAAGCTGTTGTTAAAGAGTTTCAAAGTAAGTACGACAATATCGTTTATATAAAAACCGAGCAGAGAGAGGGTATTTATACCGCTTGGAACCGCGCTGTTAAAGCCTCGCGAGGCCGATTTTTAACCAACGCCAATACCGATGACAGACACCGCAAAGACGCCCTTGAGATTTTATCAGGAGAGTTGCTGAATAATCCTGATGTAGCCCTTGTTTACGCTGACCAAATTTATACCGATACCCCAAACTGCACTTTTGAAAAACATCGTGTAGTCAGAACCGAACCTTATCCTGATTACAGCAGGGAAAGGCTGCTGCAGGGCTGCTGTGTCGGTTCTCAGCCGATGTGGCGTAAATCTCTTCATGATGAACTGGGTTATTTCGATGAGACGTTGGATTGCGCATCGGACTGGGATTTCTGGATTCGCGTTTCGGAGAAATATACTTTAAAGCGTGTTCCTGAATTTCTCGGAGTTTATTATTACAATCGCCAAGGCATTGAGCACGGCAGGAAAAGACACGGCTATTACGAGCGATATGTAGTCGGTAAAAGATACGGTACGCCTTATATTTCAAGTTTTAATAAATATGAAGAGCGGAAAGATTGGCTGGTTTCGGTAATTATGCCGGCGTATAACTGTGAAAAATTTATTCGAGAGGCTATTGAATCTGTACTTATACAGAATTATAGAAATTTTGAGCTGATTATAATTAACGACGGTTCCACTGACGGCACCGAACAAATAATTCACAGCTATAAAGATGAGCATATCAGATACTTCAAGCAGGAGAACCGAGGTCTTGCGGCTACCCACAACGAAGGTATTCGTCAAGCCCGCGGGGAATTTTTAGTAAAGGTCGATACAGATGATTTTATCACGGTTGATTTTATCGGCAAGCACCTGAACGAATTTTACAATCATCCTGACGCTGATTTAGTTTATTGTGATGATTATCTAATTGAGGATAACGGTGAGCCTATACGAATTATAAAACGTCCCGAATACACCGACCGCAGAATGCTTATACGGGATTTATTTCAATGCGGATTTCCTGTTGTACCGTTCAGGACCTGTATTAGAAAAAGGGTATTTGAAAAAATCGGTTTATTTGATGACAGCCTGCGAATGGCCGAAGATTATGATATGATAAGGCGTTTTGTCAAAGCCGGCTTGAAGGCTCACCATTTGCCCGCTGCTTTATATTATAGGCGATTGCCTAAAGACAGTCTTTCGAGAAAATATACCGAAGAAAAAATTCGGACACATTTCGGTGTCTGGCGAAAATTCCTTGAGACATTCTCTTATGAAGAGCTTTTCCCTGATATTGACTGGGAAAAGATGTCTGAAGAAGACAGGCATCTTCATGCTAAATGCCTCGCAGCTTCTGCAGCCGTAAGAATCGGTCAGTCCTATATGGATACCAACGTTCCGCTTTATACCGCAGTGGCGATAGAAGAAGCTCGCAGTCATTTAGCTGATTGTGTTCAGCATAATGCCCAGATTGAAAAACTTTCAGCAAGATGCGAACAAATGCGTCATTCACTGCTGAACAAGAGTTTACAACATACTTGATGGTGATTCAGAAAACTTTATTTGATAGGTTGCTTTATGAGAGCGTTAGTGACAGGCGGAGCCGGTTTTATCGGGTCGCATCTTTCCGAGCGGCTTCTTCAAGACGGCTGTGAAGTAGTAGTAATAGATGATTTGAGCACCGGCAAGCTCGAAAATATCGAACAAGCCAGAAAAAACAAATCCTTTGCGTTTGTTCAGGATAATGTTAGAAATGCCCAAGTAATTCACTCGCTTGCCGAGCAATGCGATGTCATATTTCACTTGGCGGCGGCGGTTGGTGTTCAGCTTATTGTAGATGAACCGGTTCGAACAATCGAGACGAATATCCACGGCTGTGAGGTTGTTTTAGAAGCAGCTAATAAATTTAAACGAAAGGTTTTGATTGCTTCTACAAGTGAAGTTTACGGTAAAAGTGAAGATGTTCCTTTTAACGAAGACGATGATTCAGTTCTGGGCAGCACAAGATTTTCGCGATGGTCATATGCTTGCAGTAAGGCAATCGATGAGTTTTTAGCACTGGCTTATCATCAGCAGTATGGCCTGCCTGTTATTATTACCCGAATTTTTAATGTTATAGGCCCGCGGCAAAGCGGCAGATATGGAATGGTCGTTCCGCGTTTTGTAGAAAGCGCACTTAAAAACGAACCGCTTTGCGTTTATGGTACAGGAAAGCAGAGCCGATGCTTTGCCCATGTCAGCGACGTAACAGGTGCCTTAATTTCGCTTATGAATTCTCAGGCTGTTCAGGGACAGGTTTTTAATGTCGGTTCGAATGAGGAAATTAGCATTGAGCAGCTGGCGGATAAAATAATCGAATTAACCGGCAGTAAAAGCAAAAAACGCGTTATCCCTTATGAACAAGCTTATGGTAAACCTTTTGATGATATGCTTAGACGTGTTCCGTCTCTTAAGCGCATAGAAAAATTAGTAGGGTATAAACCGCAAATGACTCTTGAGCAAAGTCTTAAAAGTGTTATCGATTATATTAAAACAACTTAATAATAGTCCTATAAAAGACAGTGTTGTTCGGATTATGTTAAACGGCGTTCGGATTAACCGAAAGGTCTTAAGTTATCGCGGTTTATAAGCGAAAACATATTAGAAGAATGATTATTGGAACTGTAAGAAATTAACGAATATTTAACCAAACCGGAAGGAATCAAAGATGTCGAGTATACAACTTCCCGGATTACTAAGCGGCATAGATACCAAAACGCTTATAGCGCAGCTAATAGCAATTGAGCGCCGGACTATAAACGTATATCAAACCCGTCAGAATACATGGAATGATAAACAAAAAGCCGTGACGGATTTGGAGAGCAAACTGAGTGCACTTCAAAGTGCCGTAAAGGCTCTTAGTGATGCCAATGAGCTGCGTGCTTATAGAGTAACCAGCAGCGACGGGGATAAAATCACAGCAGATGCCACATCTAATGCGTTCGAAGGAAATCATTCGATAGTTGTGAATCAGTTGGCTACCGCAGAAAGATGGGTTCATAATACCGGCTTAAAATATAGAGAAGATACTGTCGGCGAAGGTACTTTTATATATTCTTACAATCATAAAGAAACCGTTATTGCCACAAGTGCAGATACGACCTTGTCGGACTTGGTAGGTTTGATAAATAATGATCCTGATAACCCCGGCGTTACTGCGGGTTTATTATTTTATAACGACGCTTATCATCTTGTCCTTAATGGAAACAGTGCCGGTACCGATTTTGAAATATCAATTAACTCAAGCAATACCGAAGTATGGCAGATGAATTCCGAATTTACTGTCGGCGGCGGCAATGCTACGTTAAGCACTGAAATTACCAAACTTGACCAGTTCAGCGGGATTCTTGGTTCCGGTGATAAAATTGTAATAAACGGAACGGATAAAAACGGAGATGCTATAGCGACCGTTGAGTTGAATGTTACTTACAATACCCGTATAGAGCATTTGATTGGAGAAATAAACGCCGCATTTGACGGTGTTGCCAAAGCGGTTTTCGAGAACGGCAGAATAATTTTGACAGATAGCACCAGCGGTGCAAGTGATATCAGTATCAGTCTTAGCTTTGAAGGTGATGCAAGCCTTACCCTGCCTGAGCAAGAAACCGATTGGCAGATTACATCAGGCGGTGAAACCTCCGCTTCATTGGCTGGATTTGCCGAAGAGGATTTTATTAAAACCCAAAGCGCACAGGACTCTAAGATAAAAGTCGACGGCTTTCCTCAGGGAGAAGATACTTGGATTACACGCAGCTCCAATACTATAGATAATGTTATCAGCGGTATAACTTTATATTTACATAATGTTACCGATGAAACAGGTGAGCAGATAAACCTTACCAGAGACGTTAATTCAGTTAAAGATAAGCTGCAGAAATTTATCGACGCATATAACGGCGTTGTAACTTTCCTCAAAGAAAAAACCGGATATAACGATACTCTTAAAACCGCCGGCGTGTTGATGGGCAACTATGTTGTATCAAATATCAGAAATCAGCTTCGCGACCCTCTTTATACTCAAAGAAGCGGTTTTGTCGAAGATATTGATTCGTTTCTTAATACAGCACAAATCGGGCTGGAGCTTGATAAAGACGGTCTGTTGAGTCTTAACAGCACCAAGTTCGACGAGGCGATTTCGCAGGATTATCTGGGTGTTCTTTCCCTGATAGGAGCCGACAAAACAGGCAGCAGCGACAGCGCAAGCGTGAAATTTTACGGCTCGAGCAGCAAATATACAACTGCCGGTAATTATCGTGTGAAGGTTGAATATGATGGTTCAGGGGATATTTCGGCTGCTTATATTAAATTAGCCGGCGAGCCTGATTCGGCATATCGGGCTGCGACAATAAACGGCAATGTAATTACAGGCAATAGCGCCTTTGATGGTTATGGAAAAGCACTTTATCCTGAAAACGGATTGCAGCTTACGGTTCCCGTTACTGGAACTCCGGGCGGTGCGATTTACGCAAATGTCCGCGTGAAGCAGGGTTTTGCCGGAACAATGCAAGAAGCTCTTGAACAGATGCTTAAATCAGGCACAGGCTCGATTAGCATTGATAAGCAGTATATGGATGACCAAATAAAGATACTGCAGGATAAAATCGACCAGGAACAAAAGCGTATTGATGCCAGAGAAGAAAGACTTAAGCTTCGTTTTGCTCGGCTGGAAAAAACTTTAGCTATGATACAAAATCAAATGTCCGGTCTCGGTCTTGCGTAACTGCGGATTAAACCGAACTAAAAATCTCAGCCGGTTCGAGAGTGATACAATTCAAATCATTTAGTACCTTTCGCAGGACTGTCATATCAGCATGCTGTTTTTCACTGTGAGTGCTGCCGAAAAACATTGCGCTTTGAGATAGGCGAATTAAATATTTTACTTTAGCAAGGTCGCGAATTTTAGGAGCGTAGATAATTGTATAGTCGAAATTATCTGCTTGTTTATTATTTTTATTGTTCAAACTATCCGGTATGCCGACCCATAGATTTTCCACTCCGCTAGCGGTATGTGCTGATATTTTATCGCCGATTTCGAAGACTTTCAAAACAGATTGCCGCCCAAGGTCGCAGTCAATCAGCAAAACTTTTAGAGATTTTTGGGCGAGCTGAATAGCTATATTAACAGGTATAGTAACAGGAAGATGCTCGGTACATGCGGCAGCCATTAAAATTGTCTTCGAATTGGTATTGATAATCAGCTCGGTTACTGCCTGATAATTGTGTTCG
This sequence comes from uncultured Pirellulales bacterium, assembly GCA_964391985.1. Lineage (GTDB taxonomy): Bacteria > Planctomycetota > Phycisphaerae > Sedimentisphaerales > Anaerobacaceae > CAYMOE01. The sequence goes on along the minus strand of CAYMOE010000003.1, from coordinate 29,412 downwards.
CTCTCGATTTGGCCGGCATTCCATAAATCCGATTTCTCGATGGCAGAGATATTTAAGGAGCGTTCGGGTTGAGCTTCAAGCTGCGATTGTATCGAATCGTCCGAGTCGTTTGATGAATCAATTTCCCTTGCTACGACCTGAATCCGTTGTTTTAATTGCTCTTCTGTAATAGCGGTATCTTCAATGGCGGCGATGCCCGATTTTTTCAGCAGATAAGCTGAGGATATTGTTACCAGTAACGCCAGAAACTGCATACATATTCCGCTACTTAGAACCGGATTAAAACCGCCTCGTGATATTGACGAAGTTATCATAGCAGCCGGTATCCCCGCGAAAGATATAATCATAAGAATCAGTGAACAGCAGAAAATAAATTTGGCTGTGACAGAACTTGCCAGAAAGAAATTCATATAAACGTTAATCTTGCTGTTATGATTTTCATCATCGCTAACAATAACGCTATATCTGGTAAAGCCGCTGTTTTGCGCTGCTTTTGCTGCAAAGGCGTTATCGAAAAAATCAAAACTGTTTTTGAGCATGGTCTTGGATATTTTCCAGCCGGCCAGAAAAATAACAACTGCAAGTACTGAAAGAACAATTGAAAATGAGCCTTTTGTGATTTCATAGATGATTAGATTAATTTTGGAGATTGCCTCAATGGTAAACGGAGCAGGTACATCGGAGATAAGGATTTTTAGCGCACCTATAGATGATGTTATTTGGGTACATATAGTCAGTACGACTAAAAGTGGAAAACCGCCCAATTCAGAGCTTCGACGTGTTGAAAAAGCGACGAAAATCACCGCAGCCGTCAGGCATAGAGTGAATATTATCAGTAAATCGAGCAGTTGACTTGATACAGGAAAAAGCAAGCCGGCTATGACGCAAACGGTTCCCGCCGCAAAGAGAAGATTGTTGCGGCTTTGAAGTTTCATTCCGCTGATATCATACATAACATTATGTGCTTCTGTTTTTATCATTTGGATGCTGTCTGATACCTGCTATGTTTTATTCTGTAAATAAGCGCAAGAACTTCCGCCACCGCAATAAATAAATCCGGCGGAATATTTTGCCCCGGTTCGATTGCTGCGTAAATTGTTCTTGTAAGCTCCGGTCTTCTAATAATCGGAACGCCGTATGCTCGGGCAATCTCTCGAATTTTTTCTGCAAGATGGTCTGCTCCTTTTGCGACCATCACCGGTGAGTCCATAGTTTTCGGGTCGTATTTTAGGGCGACTGCGTAATGTGTCGGGTTAACTAATACCACACTGGCTTTGGGGACTTCCTGCAGAAATCGTTTAAGTGCCGCCTGATACTGTAATTTTCTTATTCTGGCTTTGACTTCCGGCGAGCCTTCGAGGTCTTTATGTTCTTGCTTAACTTCCTGCTTAGTCATCTTTAAATCTTCGAGGTATTTCCATTTTTGAAAAGCCATATCGGCAAAACCTATTAGAAGAAGCGCTATGCACACTCGAATCATCAGTCCTAATACCAGTTGTGCTATAGCCGGCATCAACTGTTCGGACCATGCCCATCTCAGCATAGTAATCTCATCGAGTTTTGATTTGATATAAAACCATATTATGATTGCGATAAAAACCAATTTAGCTATCGATACGAGCAGATGAACGAATGATTGGAGGTTTACAAGCTTCTGCAGCCCCGATATTGGATTTATCGCACTGAGTTTAATTTTGACAGCGTTGGCTGTAAAGTTAGGGCCGGATACCGCTACACTCGATACTATGCTGGTTATTAATAAAGCCGCAAATATAGGCCCGGCTACAATTAAAGCCGATATGCATTTGGAATTTATATGTTTGATAAAAGCGCCCTTGTCGATGAATACGGATTTATTGCATGAGAAGGCCTGTGTAAATTCGCTTAAAGCCCATTGCATAAAAGAAGGTGCTGTAATCGCGACAGCGGCTACCAGTACTATTATTGCAGCAGCCGAGCTTATTTCCTGACTTTGCGGGACTTGACCTTCATCGCGGGCTTTGCTAATCTTTCGCGGAGTCGGTTGTTCTGTTTTATCTGTTACTGGTTTTTCGGCCATATTTTATTTTTCAAATATATTAAATTAAATCGGCAGCAGTTTATTCATCCAGTCGGCGAACTCCGATACAAATCCGCTTATGAAATCGAGAAATATGATGGACATAATAAAACCAAGTCCGATTTTCATTGGAAGACTAAGCAAAAGAATATTCATTTCCGGTGCGGCACGGGCAAGGACTGCTAATATAACCAATAGAAGAATAAACGCAGCCAATACCGGAGCGGCAAGCCTAAGACCCGCTATAAACATTGCAGAACCTGCTTCTATCACTGCGTTGGTCAAAATGTTTATAGCCGGAATATCTCCGATAGGAACGGTGCTGCAGCTTCTTGATAATATCGTTAAAAGTGCGTGATGCCCGTTTGCACTTAAAAAAACAAGCATAAAAATCATTTCTATGAAGATTCCGAATGCAGGGTCCTGTTCTCCTGTTAGCGGGTCGAGAACTTCAGCGAAAGTAAATCCCATTTCACGCTCGGTTATTCTGGCGCTGAGCCTTACAGCCGAAAATATCAGATTTGTTATAAGCCCTAAAGCCAAGCCATAAGTTGCTTCACCGCATAGAAGAAGAACTATTTGAATAATCGAAATGTTCGAAGATATTTTAACAGGATTGATATATGTAAAGAACAAAGATAGCAGCAAAATTATAGCAGCTTTGATTCTGACAGGGGTGCTTTCGAGGCTGAATATTGGCACCAGAAGTATAAAAGCAGAAATTCTGGTGGTAACCATAAAAAATGCAAGCAGTTTGTCGTTTAATGCTTCCAATGTTCAGTGCCCGATAGTCTCGATATAACCGAAAATCTCATTTGTAAAACCAAGAAGCATTCCAAGCATCCAGCCCCCCAAAAGAAGCATAACCCCGCCGACTGCCATAAGCTTTGGAACGATAGTAAGACTCATATCGCGAATAGAAGTTATTGCCTGAAACAGGGTAATAACAATGCCGACCGTCATACAGGTCAGCAATATCGGAGCTCCGACTATCAGAGCCGTCTCAAGGGTATGCCTGCCGAGATATAATGCAAAACTGCTGTCCATGAATATCTCCTATAAGGTCAATTGAAACTTAAACTTAAACTTTTGGCCAGCAAGGCCCATCCGTCAACGAGAATAAAAAGAATAAGCTTAAGCGGAAGAGAAATCATCGCAGGCGGAAGCATCATCATTCCGGCGCTTAGAAGAACCGATGCAATCAGCATATCAAGCAGTAAAAATGGAATAAAAAGCAGACAGCCTATTTCAAAAGCTGTTCTGAATTCGCTAATGATAAATGCCGGAACAACTACATGCATTGAAGTTTTAATCGGCTCATCCGCCGGCGGGGTATTTGACATTTTCATAAATAGAGTAAGGTCGGACTGACGGGTCTGTTTAAGCATGAAAAACTTAAAATGTTCTGCGGCTTTGACTGAAGCGGTTCCGAAATCCATCTGATTATTAATATAGGGATTTATAGCTTCGGTATTAATTTTCGAAAAAGTCGGAGCCATTGTAAATAATGTAAGAAACAATGCCAGCCCCATTACCGCGATGTTAGGCGGTATAGTTTGCGTGGTCAGCGCTCGCCGTGTAAAAGAAAGTACTATGACGATTCTGGTGAAAGAAGTCATCATTACCAGAAGCGACGGCAAAATAGCTAATCCCGCGAATATGATTACGAGTTTGACAGGAGTTGACCAGTCATTTGCTTGTGTTTCGGTTGTTGCGGTTTTATCTATAAGCTTCATCAGGTCATTTATTGAAGGCAGAGAATCAGCATTATCCTGCGCTTTTGTATTAGCCGGCAGCGCAGTGAGAATCAAAATTATAAATAATGTAGTCAGGTAGCCTATACGCATAGTTAAACCTTCTTTATTTCATCGCCGGTTTCATCAGTTATCTCGGCGAGCTTAGTGATATTTTCGGCGGTACAGCCGATAAGGATTTTGCGATTACCCATTTTAATAAGATGCAGACTTTTTCTTTGGCCAAGATAGCAAGTTTCTGTTACCCTTATTTCTCTGCCGGGGGTGTTTACTATTTTATTTCCTACTTTTTTTGACAGATAAACGACCGCTGATACAAGTATTATTACGATAAATACCGCAAAAACCATTTTCAGGAACATTTCCCGAGTACTAAGCTGATTATTTTGTCCGAATGTGAAATTAGGGTCTTTGGCTAAACTCAGGTCGAATTTAGTCTGGTTTTGGGCAGGCTGATTAACTTCTGCTGATTTGGGAGATTCGGCACCAGCCAAGTCTGCGGCATATAGAATTATTGATGCCATGATAATCAAAACAGCTTTTTTCATAAATTTGCTCACTTTACAGGCGCACCTTCAAAATACCTGAAGATAATTGATGCAAATACCGTGCCGGTACGGCTGAAATGCTGCTATTGGCCTAAAAACGCGGTTTTTTAGGGCTGCTTTATATTTTCTAAAATTAGATTGTCAGGTTTTTATACAGTTATATTATTGCTGGAAGGCTATAAGCCTTACATGACTGGTTTTAGAGCTTAAAGCCTGATTTTCCTCTGACCCAGCTGCCCAAGAATAAACGGGTATATTTTTCCCTGCCAAAGCCGATTCGACAACAAAATCCGCGACCGCTTTGGCTCGAAGGGCTGCTAAAGTCCAGTTTTCCTGATTAGGCGCGGTTTTTTCCATCAGGCCAAGGGCATATAACCTCAGAGCTCTTAAATCCGGATAATATTGGAGTTTGGTGCAGAACTCGGTTAATTGGATTTTGGCTGATTCGTTCAGCTTGGCGCTTTGCGGTTCGAAAGATATGTCTAACGAAGGCAAATCTATTTTTCTCCCGGTAACCTGCGAAGGCATAGTTTTCATATACTGCTGAACTTTCTCAAATGCTCTTTTGGCCCGTTCCTGCTGGGCGTCTAATGTTTGGGGAGCTACAAGCTGTTCGGGGTTTTCAATTTCATATTTAGGTTTAATGTTCTCAAAGTTCATGGCCTGCTGTTTACCCCACAGAACGCCAAGACCATATCCTTTAATCGCTCTGACAAACGAATCTCGCCCGACGTGAAAAAGATCCGGGTCCTGTGTTGTTGCCAAGCTTAGGAGCATAACAAAAAATGTCAGCAGAAGTGTTACCATATCCGAGAAGGTAACGATATACCCCGGTACTTTCGGCCCGCTGCCCGGTATTGATTGTTTTTTTCTCAATTATAAATGCTCCGGTCAATAAGTGCGATTTCGAGTATTCGCCTGTCCTGTGTTCGGGCTTTATCCAGCCCAAGTGCGTCAAAAGCATTATTTCCGGACATATTTCCGGTTGAGATATTCAGTCTTGTTTGGCTGATACCGTAATTTTTAGAGAAAAGTTCAGCGACTTGAAGTGCTCTGGCCATAGACACATCCGGGCCGTATTCATTTTCAATATCGAGCCTATGAACCTCGCTGATTATAATTTGCCCCGGCATTAGTTTGAGAAATTCCCCAAGAGCCGCCAAAGCCTGCTGTCCTTGCGGTGATATAATCACTCCTTTTCCTAAGAAGACTTCTCCGGAAGGTATGGCAAAAATCTTGTGTTCCTGAAACTCAGGTTTTTGAGATTCTTTTAAATGGCCCTGCAGGCCGATTTCGTAAGTCGGTCGGTTACTGCCCTCGATTTCATCTTGTTGGTGCTGAGTAAAATCTATGTAAGCTTCCTTGTTGATTCTTGTTCTGGAATCTATCGTGTTGAAAGCCTCGCTGTAAATAACGTTTAGTTTTCTGAAGATTCTGTCATCGAATGACGAGAAAGTAAGCAGCAGCACAAAAAATGTAAGCAGAAGCGTCATGCAGTCGCTGAATGTAACCATCCATTCAGGAGCTCCCTGTTCCTCTTCCTGCGGGGGTGGTTTCGGTTCGCGAGGCATCAGATTTTAGCCTTAATTTCTTCGCGTCTGTTTTGCGAGACAAACGCATGCATTTTTTCTCTTACAGCGGTGGGGTTTTCTCCTTCTGCTATTGCACATACGCCTTCGAGAATCATTTCCATAGAAGTAGTTTCAGCCTGTGAATAAATACCGAGTTTTCCGGCTAAAGGTATAAAAACCAGATTTGCCGCGAAGGCGCCGTAAAATGTTGTAAGAAGAGCTGTCGCCATACCGCCGCCGATTGAATCCGGCGATTTGAGGTTTGTAAGCATCTGCACCAGACCGATAAGGGTTCCTATCATTCCGAATGCAGGAGCCGCCGCACCCATAAATTCGAGAATTTTTTTGCCGGTTGCGTGCCGAGTTTTTAGGTTTTCGATTTCGAGGGTAAGTCTGTCTCGGATTGCATCTGTTTCCTGACCGTCTATTAACATTTGCAGGCTTTTTACAAAAAACGGATTGTTGATTTTGTTTAAGTGCTGTTCGAGAGCCAAAGCTCCGTCTCTTCTGTTTATAGCGGCATAATCTACCATGTTCTGGATTAACTCATTCGGGGTCGAAATTTTTGTAACGATGGTTTTTTTAACGACCGCGAAGATGCTTAGAAACTGAGAAAGCGAAAAATGAATGAGAGTCGCGCACAACATTCCCCCGATTGTAATAGCCAGCGAAGGCAGATGGACGAAGATTTTCCAATCGCTGCCTGAACCGCCTATAATGGCCAGCATTATAACGGCAAAACCGAAGAGAACGCCTACGATTGTCGCCAGATCCATATTACTGAACGACCTCCCTTATTTTCTTGAGTTCCTGACTCAGCACCGCAGCTAATTGCGGTTCGGTATTTACAAGCTCGGCCAGCACTTTGGCTTTAGTTCTATCGTTCATATAGTAAAGAATTTTAACCACGTCTGTTATTCCGCTTTTACCGGGCTCTGAAATTTTGCTCATATTGATGAAAATTTCACCCGCATTAGTTGCGTTCATTTTGTCATAAGTTGCGGCTATCAGCATGATATTAGCTTTTTCCGATTCCTGAATCTCGATTCTGGTTTTGATAAGCAGGTCTCTTTCTTGCTTGAGATTAGCGACCATCGAAGCTACTTCTGTACGCAGCGCCGTTAATTCGCTGATATCTTTTTCGAGCTGCTGTTGAGATAGTTTCAGCCGTTCTTCGTGATTTTGCAGTGCAGCGAGCTTCTGTTTGTATTCGTTGATTTTATCCTGTACGTCGAAGATAAGATTTTTCAGATGCCTTTCGGTTAGGACTAATGTTGTCTGCGGGCTTGCGATTGCGGTCGAAGCCATAGCCGCGTTTAATTTTTCCTCTTCAGTCATCGGCTGTCCGGATTCTTGACCGGCGGCCATAGATTCAGCCAGTCTGGCGGATGCCTTTTTACTCATCATATAAGATACGAAAAAAGCCGCCGCAAAACTAAAAACTCCCAATGCTGCCGTTATTATTATTGTTTTTTTCTTCATTTTATGTTCCTTTGACTGCTGTTTTTAATCCTGATTTTCAGATAACATAGAACACGCGAAACTCAGCGACGCTCTTTCGTCCAATTCTTTTTGTTCGAGTTTTTCCTGTTGAAAGATGTACTCCTGTTTTGCCTTTTCTCTGAGTTTTTCAAGGCCTTCGGTAAATCTCTTGAGTTTTAAAAATTCCGCTACTTTTTCTTTCTGTTTTTTCTGAAGTTCTTCGACTTTTATTTTCAATTGTTTTATCTTCTCGTCGTTCACTCTTGAGCTTATAAGCAAAAGCCTCTGCTGCCCAAGCTTATCTTTAGTATCATTTTTAGCTACCTCTTCGATGGATTGCCTGAGTATTCTCTGCTGATTCAGCAAAGCGGTTCTTGTAACAGCCAGCAGTTCGGTCAGCTTGAAAAGCTCGGCTTTTTTCATTTGAAGCTCGCTTTGTTTTATTTCGAGTACTCTCTGCAATCGCCATACGAATCGTTTCATTTAATTTCCATTTTGTTATTCTGGGTATTTAGAAGCCTGTCCCATGTTCCGGTGATGTCTATTAATTGTTTGATTGTATCCTCGAATTTTATTTTCTGGCGGACAGGCTGAATCAGAAAATCTCTTATTCTGTCAATCAATGCTACCGCTCCGTCGATTCTTGTATTGCTTCCCGGCGAAAGTGCGCCGATACTGATTAAATCTTCCGCATCATTGTAAATAGAATAAATCTGTCTTAGTTTTTGCGCCGCGATTTTATGTTCTGACGCAGCCACAGCCGACATTAGTCTGCTGATACTGGCGAGAATATCTACGGCCGGGTAATGTCCTTTTTCGGCGAGTTTGCGTGATAAGACAATATGCCCGTCCAGAAGGCTTCTGGCGCTGTCGGCGACAGGGTCGGTCAAATCATCATTTTCAACAAGTACGGTTAAAATGCCTGTTATACTTCCCGTGCTGCCTTTACCAAGGCGTTCGATAAGTCTGGGCATCAGTGAAAAAACGCTCGGACAATAACCCTTTGCCGCCGGCGGTTCACCTGCCGCAAGACCGATTTCACGCTGGGCTTGCGCGAATCTGGTCAATGAATCCATCATAAACAGGACATCTTTATTTTTATCTCGGAAGTATTCGGCTATCGCTGCGGCGACAAAAGCAGCCTTGACCCGCTGAATCGGAGGTGAATCACTGGTTGCTACGACAACTACGCTTTTTGCCAGACCTTCCGGGCCGAGATTTTCTTCGAGAAACTCGCGCACTTCTCTTCCTCGTTCGCCGATTAGGGCGACGACATTGACCTGCGCGTCGCTGGAATTAGCGATGTCACCGAGCAGAACGCTTTTGCCTACGCCGCTTCCGGAGAAGATTCCGATTCTTTGGCCTCTGCCGCAGGTAAGCAGTGCGTCAATTGACCTGATTCCTAACGATAAAGGCTGATTTATTCTTTGCCTGTGCAAAGGCGGAGGGCTTGCGGAATCAAGGAGTTTATTGTCCGTGCCGTTTAAAGAGCCTTTATTGTCTATTGGTTCACCAAGCCCGTTGAGAACTCTGCCGAGTACCGCGTTGCTAAGCTTGATATATCGCGGTGTGCTTCTGGCTGTAACAGAATCTCCGGGAGAAATTCCTTCGATGTGCTCCAGCGGCAGAAGTATCAGGCGTTCATCGCGGAATCCGACGACTTCTGCAAGAACCCTTCGACCATCCCTAAGATGTATCCCGCAAAGCTCTCCCAGTCCCAGCAAAGGCCCGTTTGATTCAACTGTTAATCCGGAAACTTTGGCTACCGTACCTTTTCTGGTGCATAGATTTACTTGCCTGACAGCTCCGCAGAGCTTTTCAAAATCTATCGCCGGTGTTTTAATCTTGTTTATATTCATAAATTACTCTGTTTTTGTAAGTGCCTCTGTAATCCGCTGTAATTTTTCATCAATCAACAATTCTATAGTTCCCTGAGGCGTCTGCAGAACGCATTCCGCTGGCTGAATATTTTCATCAGGTACAAAAGCCAATCCGTGAAATTCGGGAAGCTGCGAGCTTTTGAGAAGCTGCTCTATTCGCTGGTGGTCTTGCGGGTTCAGCCTTACGACTATATCCTGTTTTACGGTCAGACCGTCCAGAGCCTGATGAATTATAGATTCTATTTCGTAATCGTTATCTCTTACTCTTTGTTCGAGAACTTTTCTGGCGATTTCAACCGACAGCCGTGCAATATCACGGCTGTATTCGGCAAAGGTTTTATCAAGATATTTATCGAGCGTTTCAACCACACTTGTTAAAGCTTTGCAAAGCTGATTTAGCTCGTTTTTCTGCTGCTCTAAATCATCCTGTTCGGCTGCCGTCATCGCAGAATTATTTACCGAAGCAGTTTTACCCGAAGCGTTTGAAACCACTAACGCTTTTTCTATGCGTTTACCGAAATTTAAAACAAGCGGCTTCATAATACTTATTCTTCTACAAATGCCAATTCACCGGCTTGGTTGCTTTGCCTTAATATATTTACGATTTTTTCTCTGGCTTCTTCTATGGCTTCTGTGGTGGGCGCGGACATCAGCGATACTTCTTCGTCGAGAGTCTGTGCTGCCCGCTCGGAAATATTGGAACGGAACTTTTTAATTATTATTTCGTCGGCCTTGGTTAGAGCCAAAGCCATATCTTTCGAATCGATTTGCCGAAGAACGTTCTGCAAAGATCTATCAGTTATGGCAGGTATATCGTCCCAGAGAATCATAAGATTCGTGACTTTTTCTGCGGCGTCGGCGTCTTTGTCCTTAATCGCAGAAAGAAGTCCGTCGCGAAGCTCTTTACTTAAATTTCTGAGGATTATCGAGACCTTTCGAAGCGACTGTTCCGGCTGAACCTGCTGAACAGGGCCTTCTTCGGTTTTTAGAGTTTTTAATTTATGACAAATCATCTCGGCGATACGCATCTTGGATTCAGGGGTTAGCCTTTCGCCCGAAGCCATTCTGCCGACGACATCCTGTCTTATCGGAGTCTCGAGAAGTTTAAGGACTTCAGAGCTTTTTTTCGGAGTTAATTCACTTAGAACAACAGCCATTGCCTGCGGATGTTCGCCTTTTAGTACAGCGGCGATTGTTGCCGGTTCAGCAGAACGAAGCGGTATAAAAGGGTCTCTCTGCTGAATAAGACCGGAAATTTCATTTTGGATCTGTTTGGCTTTTTCCTGCCCGATTGCATTGGTCAGCATCTGACCGAGAAAATCTTTTATTTTGAAACCTTTTTCGACTTTGAGCGAGCCGACAAATTCTTTCGCATAGGCGAGGCTTTGCTGGACATTATGATGTCCTGCGGCGTCAAGATAGGCCATTTCGACAGCAAGCTCGCGAACGGTTTCAGGTTTGACGCCCCGAAGAAGTTCCGATGCGGTTGCGCTGTCTAAAGTCATAAGTATCATAGCGGCTTTTTGTTTTGTTGTTACGGCCATATTTATTTTATTCTCTTTCTTCGACCCAGCTGGCAAAGAGTTTCTTTACCTGCTCTGGGTCATTCTGCAATGCACTGGATATTTGTCTTCTTAGAATTAAAGGTTCCGCAGCTTCACTTGGGGCTGATAAGAACCCCATAGGTTCGCCGCCTGCACCGATCTGCATTTGCGGAGAAGCTTGGACCTGAGCTTTTTTACCGGCTCCGCCGAAGATTTTCAGAACTATTAACGCGCATACCGCGGCGACTGCCAAAGAAGAATTCTTGGCTATGGCAAGATACTTAGGCAAGCTCGAAGGTGTTTCTTCGGACATCTGAATTACAGGCCTGTTAAATCTTGCCTGAACTACTTTGAGTGAGTCGGTATCTTTCAAACCCAGAGCGTTTTTGATTATCAATTCGACTTGGGGCAGTTCGACGATAGGTGCCGCTGCATCGGGATTGTTCGGGTCGGCTCCATCAGGAATCAGATCTACGAATGCTGCAACCGCCAGAGATTTTATTTCCCCGGGCATTACGGTTCGCTGTTCGACGGTTTTTCCTACGACATATTCTGTTACAATTATTTCACCGGCCTTTTTGCCTGCTTGAGCTTGGCCGGTATCTTCTTTAGAAGCGGCAGCGGGTTTTGTTTCGGTGGTACTTTCAATTTCTTCTTTTGTCGGAACGCCTTTTGGTTCGTATCTTTCAGTTACCAAATTCAGGCGTGTCATATCTATTTCAGCACTGACCTTAACACTTGCTCTGCCCGGTCCCAGTACTGCGATAAGCATATCCTCCGCTTTTTTGGCCAGGTTGTTTTCGATTCTTTCACGGTAATCAGCGACAGTCGCAGCTCCGTTATCCATACCCTCATCGGCGCGTTTGGATAGAAGTTTTCCGTTACTGTCGACTACCGTAACATTATCAGGTTTTAAAGATTCGACTGCTCCGGCTACCAGATGAGTTATTGCTGCGATACCGCTCGAAGGCATCGTATATCCGGATCTTAAACGCAAAGCTACCGAAGCACTGGTTTGACTGTCTGTGGATGTAAAAATCGAACGTTCCGCGGCTACGATATGAACTCTTGCCAGAAGAACTCCTTCCATCATTTGAATGCTTTTTGCAAGCTCATCTTCCAAAGCCCGCCTGAGATTCATGTCCTGAACTTTCGGAGAAACACCTATTTTGGCATCGTCGAAAATTCTGTAACCTTTTTGTCCTCCCTCAGGAAGGCCTGCTCTTGCCATATCGAGGCGAAGCTGATAAACCTGCTGCTCGGGAACATAAATCGAAGTTCCTCCGTTTCTAAGTTCGAACGGAACGTTTTTTTCAGCGATTTTGTCGGCGATTTTACCGGCTTCTTCAGGTGCAAGGTCTCGATATAGCAATCTCATATCCGGCTGATTCGCCCAGTTGAATAGCAGCCAGCCGCCGGCTGCTACAGTAAGAACTATCGCAAGCAGCAAAGCCTTTTGGACAATACTGACGTTTTTCCATACTGCTGATAATTGTTCTAAAAAGTTCATTTGATAATCTTACCTTTATTGTTAACTTTTTATTTTCCGTTTTATCAGATACCCATATTCATAGTTTGCTTATAGGCATCAATAAGCTTGTTCCTGACGCCCAGAAGCAGTTTAAAGCTCATGTCAGCTTTGGCGACCGAAGAAACTACCGAAGTGATATCCTGATTTTTCCCCGTCAGCAGGTTCACCACCGAAGAATCCGCTTCAGTCTGAAGCTGGTCGACTTTTGAAATCTGCTGTTTTATCGCGTCGATGGTTTTATCGAATCCGTTCGGTTTTTGAGATTCCGTAAACGGCGATTTCTGCAGATTGATATTTTGCGGTACCGATGTTACGTTTGGATTTAGATTTATCATTTTTCAATTCCTATCGTAATAATTCGAGTGTCGTATCGACCATAGTCTGATATCGTTTTAATACTGCTGCATTTGCCTGATATGCCCTTGTGGCCACGGTTAAATTCATTAATTCGACCGGAACAGTAACGTTCGGCATAGTAACATAGCCGGATTCGTCAGCCTGAGGATGTCCGGGATTAAGAATTTTGTAGAACGGGCTCATATCTTGAATGATATCATCGAGCTGAACCGGCGAAATATTGTCTTTATCCTCTGCTCTGAACATTGCTTCGATTCTTCGATAAGGCTGACCGTTACCTGTGTCCGTAGTTCGCGCATTGGAAACATTGGAGCTGATTATCTCCATGTTTTTGCTCTGGGCCCTCATACCTGAGATTGAAATGTCTATCGGGCTGAATGAATTAACCTGCATTTTTTAACTCCTTCGAGTCCTTTCTTAATAAATGGGCTATGGCGTCTGGATAGCCTGCTCTACCTGCTGGAATTTTTTATTAAGCAGCTTCACGTAGGTTTTGTGTTTGAGAGAATTCTCTACCATTCTTCCAACCTCGGATTCGAAGCTGACGTCATTTCCGTTGTGTTTTATCGGCGTAGTGTTTGGGCTGTAAAGCTCAGGCTCGATATCCTGCGGATTGGAACCCGATTTAATCGCTTTTGCGAGCATATCTTCGAACTTTATATCGAGTGAACGATAGCCCGGCGTTTGCATATTCGCGATATTTCCCGCGATAGTCTGCTGGCGAAGGTATTCAGCTTTGATACCTGCCTGCAGAACATTGATTGTACTATCTATCCCTGCCATAAAATGGTCCTTTAACTGCGCATAGTAATTGTCTTTTTGAAATAAACAGCAAATCCAGTGCCACAAACAAGATAGACCCGTTAAAGATGCCTTTTTTGCATAAAATCAGGCCAAAAATGTGGTTCGGCCTTTAAACTTTGTTTTTTTTATATGTTTTTGGGGAGTGCCTATGCGTTAGGTTTCTATACATCGGGTTAGTTTCTTGAACAATTTTTATTGACCGCCGGCGTGCTGAAAACAAGCTTGTAATCAGGCTAATTTTTCCGCTCAAAAGGAAGATTATTCCGGTGGAAAAACGCAGCGGATAAAGTATAAAAAAACCAAAGTTTTTTTGATGACATAAGTGTCTGTTAATAAACAATTTATAAGCAATTGCGGTTCGTATTTGTAAAGCTGGCACACAGATTGCTGATAAAGATTTTATATGAGTATTTCTGCGCTGCAAAACATGCTTTTTGCGAATCAAGCCGATTTGGCTGAAAATTTCGGTTTGGCCAAAAACGGCCTTGTGCAGATTAACAATACGTCTGTTCCATCTGCACTTGGCCAAGGTGTTATTCAAAGCGGCAAAGAATGTCCGTCCGATAATACATTTAATTTGCAACTGCAAGCTATGATTGCAGCATTGCCTGAGTTTCAGGCTGAGCTTGCGAAGATTACAGATTCAATTCCTGAACAGGTTCTTCCTGCCGAAGCAGTGAATCAAGTCCAGCCGCTCGAAATAGAAAGCCTAATTGCTAATAGTAAAACTGTGATGGATTTGGTCGGCCACTTTAAGCAGAAGCTGCAAGATGAGGGGATTGAAATATCCGATAAGCCTCAGCAAATCGCTATAGCGAAATTGAATTATCTTTTAAATGAATCCGATATGATACCCGCCCAAGCCAAACAAGCCATTGCTGAGGTAGTAGAAAATCTCCAAGCCAAAGCGGCTATAGAGGGTATTGAAGTCCAGACTGAACCGATTACCCAGCCCCAGCCGGAGAAGATTTTGTCGGAGCAGGAAAATATAAACCCACATGCTGCACTTGATTTTATAGGTGATTTAACAGCCGTTCAGCAGCCTGTGGTTATTGAAAATCCTGATACAGAGGTTCCTAACACAGATAAAGTTCAAAGTAATCCTTCCGAATCTCCGGAAGCTTTGCCTGAAAATCCGAAAATTAATCTTTTGATTGATTCCGAGCCGGTTGCTTTGGAACAAGCCAAACCAGAAAATACTCAAGAGCCGCCCCAGATATTAATTTCGGAAAATACTCCGGAAAAAGCTGCCGAAGATTTGCCGGAGGAGCTTGACGAATTTTTGCCTGTGCCCAAACAGATAAATCAGGTTAATACAAATCAGCCTCAGCAGGCAGGTTATGATAGTAAGATCTCGGTGTCGGATAAAGATTCTCAGCCGCTGTTAAAGCCGGAGAACAATATTGAGATTAAACCTGAACAAATCAAGGTTGCGATTGAATCAAGTGCCGATGACAGCAAGCCGCAAAGTTCCGGCAGGGCAGATGCCGCTCCGCAGCCGGTAGAGCATATTTTGGCGGCTTCCGATTCTCCTGCGGCTGATTTCAAAATACAAACCGCGTATGTACAGGAAAATACGCCAGTTAATATTACCAGAGATACCGCTGCGTATGTCGGCAATCAGATTCACGAAGCGATAAAAAGTTCCGCAGAAGAAGGGCGTGATGAAATAACAATAAGACTTAATCCTCCGGAACTGGGAAGAGTTTCGATAAAGCTGCAGCATGAGCAGGGGCAAATTACCGGCTTGCTCGAATTCAGCAAGACTCAGACGCGAGTGGAAGTTGAGAATTTAATGCCTCAGCTTGTCAGGAGTCTTCAGGAAGCCGGTGTTATGGTGCGAAGGATTGATATTGTTCAAACTCAGCCGGACAATCCTTCTTTTAATCAGTCAAAAGAACACTCGACAGGTGATAGCAGCCACAATCACCACCATAATGAGTTCAATTATAATCAACAGGGTCTCGGCGATAATGTTTATCAAGGGATGCACAGCCAAATAGACTACCAAAATACACTCAGAGCCGGACAATCAGCATATAACGACACAGGGGTTAATGTTTTGATTTAAGCCGGCCCGACCATACGGGTTTCAGGCATCATTTGAAAATCTATAAAATCCGCCTTCTCGCGATTTGGAATTTTCGGCTGTATTACAACGTAATTGTTTTTTAATGTATTTCGACAACCGAATTATATTCGCCGAACGGATTGAGTTCCGAATGGGCGTTGTACGGGTCTTGCTGCCATTTTCCGTCAACCACAAGACGATAGCGGTATTTTCCGGGTGCCAGTGACATTTTAGCTTGCCAGATTCCGCTCTCGCCGACTTTCTGCAGAATATTTTTTCCGGGCTGCCAATTGTTGAAATCTCCGGCAAGACTGATTTCCTTCGCATGCGGGTATAAAGTAACAAAGACAACCGCATCATTAAGCTGAGTTACACCGTAATAATCACTGAGTTTTTCATCGAGCTGTGCCTGCGGTGTTTTTTCTTCGGCCTCAAGGGCGGCAACGAGTTCGCCGGATGTTTCGGGCTGAATCTGTTCTTGAACGGCTAATTGCATTTGTTCTGCGGATTCATTAACCGCAACTGCAGCCGGCTCTAACAACTCAACCTCTTCTATTGCAATCTGTTCTGCCGGTTCGGATTGAGTCATTACTGCTTCAGGCTGCGATACCAAAGATTCTGCCTCTGTCGGAACAAGCGGTTCTTCATGAGCGGCTTTAAGCAATTCGTCTGCGGTCTTGCTTATCTTTTCAAGCTGTCCCGCCAGAGTATTTACCATTTCGTGTTGAGTTGTTTTTCCTTCAACGGCCATAACCTCTTCAGCGAGGTTTCGGAAATCCATCTGGCCTTTACTTGCCGGGTCATATTCGCAAATCGGCTGACCAAAGCTGGAGGCTTCTTTGATTTTAGTATTGAAGTTTACGATAGTTTTGAACATTTTATCAGCGAAGTGATTCCGCAATTCGCCGAGAATTTCGCGAGCCATTTTTGTTCTTATATCGTACATACTTGCCAGAACGCGGACATTGACCTGCTGGCTGCATCGTTTGCAAAGAATACTTAGTGTTTCGAGCTGTTTGCTCAGTCCGTGCAGCGCGAAATATCCTGTTTCGACCGGAACAATACAGTCGCTCGATGCGCGAAGGGCATTGAAAGTTAACAACCCTACGGCTGGCGGGCAGTCGATGATAGTAAAATCATAATCGTTTTTAACCTCAGCAAGAACGTTTCGAAGGCAGCTTTCACGGTCCATAATTCCGACCATCTGCTGCTCAAACGCTGAAAGGTCGATGCTTGCCGGAGCCAGTTCGAGTTTATCGTTGATTTGCCAGAGTATTTCTTTGAGTCTTACGGGTTCGTTTCTGCTTTTACTGATAAGAACGTCGTAGATACTTTGTTCAATCTGGTCTTCCGGTACTGCTAAACCGACCGCACAATGCGACTGCGGGTCAAGGTCGACCAGAAGCGTTCTTTTTCCCAGTTCGGCAAGAGCGCTTGCCAAGTTGATTGCAACGGTAGTTTTTCCGCATCCACCCTTTTGATTGACGATTGCTATGGTTCTCATAGGTCTTCTCCGTAAGACATTCAGGCACCGGCGTACATCCGTGTGCCGCTAATAGTATTGAGAATGTAGACGCACTATCTACTTATTCTTAATATTCGGCCAGAATCCGATAAAAACTTTACCCTTTTATGGGACTCTTTAATAAAAAAACCGCATTAATAATAGTATTATCGCATATTTTTCGGTCCTGTCCAGCCCCAAACACGTCAAGAATTTTTATTTTTTAAAAAATTTTAATTGTAAAAATGTAAAAATAGGTAAAAGGTGTTCGGTCATGAGGAATAAATAGAACAAAAACGAAAGGATAAATATTTCAATAACACTTAAATTTTTAATTTTTGTCAGTACAATACATCGCGGCGGAAAGATTCTTTTATCTGTAAAAATTCAGAATTTTTCATATAGCTTTAGTTACAGGTTATTGTAAAATGGTATCTCCATCAGGAATATGTTGCCTGATATTCAAATTATCGCCGCTGGCTGACAGGGATGTTTGATTTTTATATTTTGTACAGCTTCTCGTATGGTAGGTTAATAAATAGTATGAGTAAGAATAAAAAAATTGTATCTCGGCAGGTTGGTCTTGAAATCGGTTATATATGCGGTAAGTATTTTCTTAAGCTGGACCATCTTCATTACGGATATTGGTATGACGGGCTTAAGCTGGATGTTTCTAATCTTTATCTCGCACAGGAAGCTTATACTAAATTTCTGATTTCTAATATTCCTGATACCGTCAAAACGATTCTCGATGTCGGCTGCGGAACAGGGCAGGTCGCGAAATGTCTTCTGGATAAAGGTTATGAGGTTGATTGCGTCAGTCCCGACCCGTACTTGACGAAATGTGCAAAAGAGCGGCTCGAAGGCAAAAGCACTATATTCGAATGCCCCTATGAACAGCTTCAGACTCAAAACCGTTATGATATGACATTATTTTCTGAAAGTTTTCAGTATATCCATATCGAGGATGCTGCCGCAAAATGTGCCGAGGTTTTGAACCCCGGCGGATATATGCTTATCAGTGATATTTTCCGCAACGAAACCAAGGATAAGGGCGGTATAAGCGGTGGGCACAGCCTTCTAAAATTTTACGATTTTATGGGCAAGTCTGTCTTTAGTAAAATTAAGGATATCGATATAACCAATCAGACCGCGCCGAATATGGATTTGATGTACGATGTAATGCAGAATGTGGTTAAGCCATGTTCTCTTGCGGCAAATCGTTTTTTACAAAGCAGGCATCCGCTGCTTGTTAAAATTATTTTATGGTGGTACAAAGAAAAACTTAAAAAGGTAAATCAGAAATATTTCAGCGACCAAAGAACCGCAGAGAAATTTAAAAAATACAAATCTTACAGGCTGATGCTTTATAAAAAGAATTCTTAGAAGCCGGTCATTCGAAGTTTGCGGGGTCTTCGAGTAATTTTCTTATAAAGTCCAGAAATTGAGCCGCGTATGCACCATTTGCGAGTTTATGGTCAACCGAAAGCGTCATACTCATCAGTTTTCTAATATTAAAGCTTCCGTTATCCGGCAGGAGCGTGTCTATTATCTTGCCGATTCCTAAAATGCTGCATTGGCCGGGAACGACTATCGGAATGAAAGATTCGACCCCGTAAGCACCGAGATTACTGACAGTCATACAGCCGCCATGTAAATCGTCAAGACCGAGCTTTCCACTGTGTGCTTTTTCAATAAGCGACTGAGCTTCGCGGGCTATCTGAAGCACGGTCTTTTTGTTTACGTTTTTCAGTATCGCAGTGACTAAACCGTCCTGCACCGATACAGCCAAACCGATATCGATGCTGTCAGCCAATATAATTTCATCACGGTCGAGCCTTGCGGTCATAAGAGGAAATTTTTCAAGCCCGGCGGCCGCGGCGCGAATAATAAAATCATTATAGGAAACCTTGGTTTTATTATGCTGATTAAATTTTTCGCGATGCTCGACGAGCTTGGTAACATCGGCGACGGCTGTTAGGTAAAAGCACGGAATCTGCTGCTTTGACAGCAGCATTTTTTGTGCTGTTATTTTCTGCAGGCGAGTCATCGGTACGGTTTGGCCGAGCTTGTATTGCGGTTGGGTTTGAGGTTCTTCGGACAAGGCCTGTAATAATTCTTTATCGGATATTTCTTCTGAAGGTCCATGCGGCTGCGGTTGTTTAGCCGTTACCTTTTTTTTTTCAGTTTCTGGTCTGGGGACATTTTCATCTTCATCGCCGAGAAGCATTATCACCTCTCCGACAGAAATGGTTTGTCCTTCTTGTACGAGAATGTGTTTGACGAAACCGTCTGATGGGGATTCGACTTCGAGAGTCGCTTTATCCGTCTCGACTTCAAAGAGAATATCGCCTCTTTGAACTTTGTCATTGACTTTGACCGGACAGTTTAAAATAGCCGCTTCATTCATTGATTTGCCGAGTCTGGGTAATCTGACCTCGATTGCCATATTCGAATCCTGTTAAATTTGCTCAAAACGATTTTCTATAAAGGTCTTTTTACCCGATTTGGTCTTAATGTCAATAACTAATGCTTTGAGCAAATAAAAACGGCGCAGCTTATTAATCTGCGCCGTTGAAGAAAATTCTATGCTTAATTTTATCAGTTAGACTGATTTTCCATCATCTGCTGCTGCATAATAGTACCTATAGACGCAATCTCAGCCAAATGTTCTTTTGGTACGGCGATATCTAAGGTCAGTTTGCCTTGAGCCATTATACCTGTAAAAGCGATATTGGTTTTGG
Source organism: uncultured Pirellulales bacterium (assembly GCA_964391985.1). Lineage (GTDB taxonomy): Bacteria > Planctomycetota > Phycisphaerae > Sedimentisphaerales > Anaerobacaceae > CAYMOE01. The sequence goes on along the minus strand of CAYMOE010000003.1, from coordinate 9,563 downwards.
TAGGTATCTTATCAAACGGAATAGCAACGGGCATCGGGGCAAATGACATACCCAGATTCATCATTCTTATAACATTGGCGGTTCCGAAGAAATCAACTGTTTTGGCGGCAGGCAATATTTCCATCGCCGTCTTAACTTCTGAAGAGGGGCTTTTTGACCCGATTTTGATTTGGTCGATGAGTTGTTTGATTCCAGCCTCAGTGTCGCCGCCCATAACCATAGCATAATATTTGTCAACATAAGCCATTTTGTAAACGAATCCTTCGCCGTATATAGAAGCAATCATTTGCGCTTCGGGCGAATTAACGTCGATAACTTTAAACATAAGCTTAGCTGAATCGATGGATACATTTTTATACTGCATAGCATTTTTTTCATGCTCAACTTCAAGTTTCAGACCCATTTGTTTGTACATTTCGGCCATTGAACCGGTTTTCATCATTTCGAAAGCTTTATCCTGTGCATTCTCATATTTCTGTTTATCTTTAATTTCAAGCAGATAATTCATAGCAAAAGAGGGCTTGCCGGTCGGGTTGACTTTTATTGATGCGGCTAACACGTTTCCTGCTGAATCAAGGGTATCTTGGAAGATTTGTTCCCATTCGGCTTTTTGCTCTTCTGATGCCATTGTCGGCGAGGCTTTCATAAAACTCATACCCGCCTGCATCATTTTTTGCATTGTGTTCTGACCTATTTTGGCCGAGCAATTTATCGCTGCGCCATCCTGCATATAGTCAATCAGCATATTTTCCTTTGGTAAAGATTCATCGGCACTGAGCGTCTTGGCCATTTCAGTATCCGCTTTGGCGGTGAGTATTTTTTTAATTCGCAAAACCGCCGGTTCGGGTTTTAGTGAAATACTTGCATATTTACCCTGTTCGAGAAATGCTTTTGCCATATCGAAATAAACCTTCATCATTTGTGAAGCGTTACCCATCATAGGCTGACCTTGTTTTGATTTATTTTCGATTTCAGCTTGTGCTTTGGTAAAGATATCGTTAATCACAGAGCCGAAGACTTTATTGATTTTTTCGATATCACCGTATGCCCAAACAGGCATTTCATTCGCGTATTTTGTTTGCTCGGCATCAAGAGATTTGGCAATAGAACCTGCCGAACCTGATGATATTGACTTGGCAAGGGCAAGAATCCCGACATAATTTTCCTCCGGCCCGATAAGAGCGTAGTCTTTTACTTTTATGCAGATTGCTCTTTTGCCGCTTTTTCCGCCGCCCATCGTCTGCGGAGTTATTCTGCTGATACCGGCGGCATCAGGCTCGTCGACATTGATACTTGATTCTAAAAATAGCTGGTAGTCTTTTACCGGCAGCAGCATCACGCCGAAAATATTTTTAGTTTGCTCGGATTCGTTTTGCGGTTTGGCCGGAACGCCGAACATCGCGAAAATTCCAGAGGTGTTAACCCCGCTCAGAGCAGGGTCGCCCAGCAGTGATACAAGAGGCATTCTCACCATTATTGAAGCTGCTCCGGGTATAGGGGTAACTCCTGAGAGGAACTGGTCGAACTGCCCCATAGTGTAATCGAAATTGTTCAGTCTGACGCAAAATACCGCATCTGAAGGAACTAAATCCATTACGGAACCAGCGGTGTTTTCATCGGCAAAACATACGTTGATTAAAAGAAAGGTGGACAGAAATAGACAGAACATCTTACAGCCGGTTTGTTTTTTGCTTTGCATTTTTTAAACCTCCAAAAGTTAATTTCCCTGTTATTTTAAACAAACACTATATCCACACCGGTCGGCTTTTACAAGGAACAAATAAATCGGTGTATATGTTAAAAGACGCGTTTGCAGGGATTTTCTTTTAAAAAAAGCGGGCTAAATAAAAAAAGCCTCCGGTATGTGATTTCCGGAGGCTTCCGGTACGTTTAAGTCTTTGGTAATGCAAAAGATATAAACTTATTGTCCTTTTACTTTAATTTTTACTGGTTTTGCTTTTTCGGCCTTGGGCAGCGTAATCGTCAATACGCCGTTTTTGTAGGCCGCGTCAATTTTATTCTGCTCAACCTCAGCGGGCATATTAATTTGTCTGCTGAAACTGCCGTAGCTTCGCTCGATATGGTAATAACCTTTTTCCTTTTTTTCTTCTTCGTATTTCTTTTCGCCGCTGACGGTCAAGACGTTGCCGTGAACCGAGATATCAATGTCGTCTGCGTTGCAGCCGGGAACTTCGGCTTTTACGGTTATTTGGTTTTCATCTTCGGCTACATCGATAGCCGGCCATACGGTTTTTTCAAACTGAGCAGTCGGCCAGTTACCGAAAAAAGCTCCGAACAAATCATCCATATCCCTGTGAAGTCTTGCCAAATCGTTTCCAGATTTTCTTGTTAGCAGTGCCATAATTAATACCTCCTTTCTTCTATATCCAATTTCCTTTACGGTATTTTTTCAATTTTTTCCAATAATACTTTATGCAAAAACCGTGCCAGATTTTAAAGGCTTATTTATACGTCAAAAGCACGGTTTGGCTGGCTTTATAGGTCATTATAGGCCCTTTTGGACTGTCAAAATGACAGTCTGAGAATCAGCAGATGACAGCTTATTTTTGTATAGAAGGTTATTGCTCCGTTTTAATATTGTGTATAAGATGTTGCCGGTTATCGGGCAGTAAATAGAATTTAATAAATAATAGGAGATGATTATGAAAAGGATTGCTCTAACGATTGCACTTCTAATTTTTATTGCTAACGCACAAGAACCATTGGTAAGAAATCCCGCTACGCCGGAACAGGCAAAATCGATGCAGGCTTCGGCGGCGGCTCAATTAAATTTGCCCATCGAAAGGAAGGTTGAAATATCCGACGGTGTTTTTATGGAATTTGTTTTGATACCTGCCGGTGAGTTTGTGATGGGTTCGCCTTCGAACGAAAAAAATAGGGGATGGGACGAAGGCCCGCTGCATCAGGTAAGAATTTCCAAGTCTTTTTATCTGGGCAAATATGAGGTTACACAGGAACAATACGAAGCGATTTTAGGTGAAAATCCCAAACTCAAATTTAGAAGTCCTAACCTGCCGGTTGAAAATGTGGATTGGCGCCAAGCAGGAATATTTTGTCAGGCGGTTTCTAATAAAACCGGTTTAAAGATGAGACTGCCCACAGAAGCCGAATGGGAATATAGCTGCCGTGCAGGTACGGATACGGAATTTTATACCGGAAACATGATTGACCCAGAACAGGCAAATTACGACTGGGGCAAATCATACAATAAAAGCAAAAGAGCAAATTCTCTGGGCCGTACTAAAATGGTCGGCAGCTACCCTCCGAACGCATTCGGGTTATATGATATGCATGGAAACGTCTGGGAATGGTGTCAGGATATTTATAAAAACGATTATTATAAAGCCAGTCGCATAGTTGACCCTGTCAACGACGGGCCGAAAGGTTCTCGCGTGATTCGCGGCGGCGCTTGGAACGAAGGACCTGAAAAACTGCGAAGCGCACAAAGAAGTAAACGAATCGAAGGCGCCGACAGACGGCATATCGGGTTCAGAGTACTTATGGAAATTGAGCAATAAAATACCCAATACAATTCTGTATTTGGTTAAGAACGACATCTATAGCTTTTTTAAAATAAGCTATTTTTCTTTTGTCTCGTTCGGGTCTTTAGCGGGTTTTTCTACTCTTATACCGCCGACCTTGAGAGTGCTTGTATCATTCGTATCGGCGACGGTTGTTTCGAGAGACTCATAAACACCGCTTTTTGCTTTTGTTTTTGCAAGTTTGTATTGTCTCTTCAATGCCTTTTTCTGGTTTTTGTAAATTTGCTTCTCGGCTTTAAGTGTTGCTTTTGTGGTTGGTCTGCAAATCATTCCTGCGGATATATCACTGATTTTCGGTTTGCTGCCGTCTATTTTGCTGATAATTGTTCCTATACTGTAATTCTCAAAGGTTTGCGTGATAGTAATTCTGCCGACAGGGATTTCGATGGAATGAATTTTGTTCGGGTCGGAGGCATCGGCTATCTTTTCAATTTTGAAAATATCGAATTTAGTTTTTTGTTTGGCCGAAGCGTCGATGAAAATTTCACCCGTTTCAGTCGTTTTTATGACTCGTGCGTGTGTGATTTGAGGGCTTTTATCACCAAAACAGTGCGAGCATAAAACAACCGCAAGAATAAAGCATAATCTTTTCATATAGCTTTCTCCGTTAAATTAAGGTTGATTTTGAAGGATTACGTTATCACTAATTCCTCAAAAATCAACCCAAAAACATAATTGTGCAAGAACAGTCGGAGTTCTGTTGTGTTTCACAGAACTTATAGATTTAAACCTGATGTATCGCCGCTTTTTTCTTTGAGCTTGTTGTAATATATATTGAATCTTTCGGTCAATCCTGAGATAGACTTGTTGATTTTTGCTATATCATCCTGAAGCGATTTCGCGCTATCACTAAAAGCTTTGTCTAAGCCCATACTCGATATTTTTTCGGCAAGTTTGTCGAGCTCTTTCTTTTTTGAGGTGATAGCGTCTTTGTAGGCCATGGCTGTCTGTCTTAGTTTGGCGGCATCCATTTTATCAGCTTCTGCCTGAACCTCGGTTATAGGCTTATTGGGGTCAGCCTTTTTGCCGCAGCCGAATAATGTTATCGAAAGAATAGCGGCAAAACCTAATAACGCGATTTTTTTCAATCCTTCCACGGTATTTCTCCTTAAATAATTGTTAATCCTTATTTCTTCCAACAAACAAAATTATAATCTTGCCGTTATGTTCTGTACAATAAAATCTAAACCTATTTATAGCCTCTAACAAAAAGAGCCTTTTTTCGCGGCACGGCCTTCAAGGCCGTGATTTACAGGTTTCACGGGCAAGATGCCCGTGCCACTGTTTATTTTTTTAGAGGCTATTAATCATCGTCCAATGTATTTACGAAAGCTTTGTCAGGAGTATAATTGGCAAAATGAACCCTAAAATACTGCTTGTTAATCCGCCGATACACGATTTTACCGCTTATGACTTCTGGATTAAGCCTTACGGAATGCTCTCTGTTGCAGGTTTTCTAAGACACAAAGCCGAATTTGCTTTGTTTGATTATCTTGACAGGCGGCATCCCTCCGTTTTCGGCGAATCAGAATTTAAGCCGGACAAATGGGGCAGGGGAAAGTTCCCTCAGCAGATTATGGAGCCGCCGCAACCCTTGAAAGGGATTGACAGGTATTTTAGAAGAATAGGCTTGGCAAGGGATTTATTCGCTGATTTTTTAAAGCTTCAGGATTTCGATTTTGTCTTCATCCAAACCGTTATGACGTATTGGTATTTGGGTGTCGAGGAAGTTATCGAGGATATTCGTAAATTTCAGCCCCATGCGAAAATTATCTTAGGCGGAAATTATGTAACGCTTTGTCCCGAACATGCCAACTCGCTCGGAGCCGATTTTTTGTCGGTCGGCTGGGAACTTGGGCCGCTATGGGAGTATCTAAACATTGAGCCTGATTTGAATCAGCCCGCTTTATGGGAAGTTTATGATAATCTCGCAACCGGAGCGATTAAAATTACCGACGGCTGTCCGTTTAATTGCACTTATTGTTCTGTTCCTAAAGTTTATGGCTTTTTTAAGAAACGGCCTGTTGAGCGGGTAATTGCGGAAATTGTATTGCTGAAAAAACGCGGAGCCGAAAATATAGCTTTTTATGACGATGCTTTACTGCACAAAGCCGATGGTATTTTGATTCCGTTTTTAGAGCAGGTAATGCGTGAGGATATTAAAGTAAATTTTCACACGCCGAATGCTCTCAATGCCCGTTTTATCACAAAAGAGCTTGCTGAAATTTTAGTTCGAAGCGGCTTTAAGACATTTTATCTTGGCTTCGAAAGCTCAAACGTCAAATGGCAGAAGATGACGGGCTCGAAGGTCTTTTCTGAGGAATTGGCCGCTGCGGTTGAAAATCTCAAATCCGCCGGAGCCGATTGCAATGATATTACCGCATATCAAATTTTAGGACATCCTAATAGTGATACGCAAATGCTCGAAGAATCGATGCATTTTGTAAATTCGCTGGGCATACGAGGAATGTTAGCTGATTTTTCGCCGATACCGGGTACGCCCGACGGCGATGCCTGTTCAAAGTGGGTCGATATGAATGAACCCTTGCTGCATAACAAAACCGCTTTTGCCATTATTCACCTTGGTTTTGACGAATCAAATCGTCTGAAAGACTTGCAGCGAAAACTCAATAATAAACTTCGGCAGTAAACAATTTTTTATATTATCTCACCGTAGTTTTGATTTAAAGTCAATTCTGCTGTATACTAATGCCGCTGTTAACTTAGCAAAACTCGGCAGTTATGATTTAGTAAAATGGGAAAGGCGGTTTGATGCTGTCGATTGAAATTATTTTTTTGTATGTATCGGTACTGATATTTCTGAGCATTTTGGCCAGTAAACTTTCCGATAGATTATCAGTACCTGTGCTTTTGCTGTTTCTAATTATCGGAATGCTTGCCGGCTCGGAAGGGCTTGGCGGGATTTATTTCAACGACCCGTTATTTGCCAAGTCTATCGGTATTGTTGCACTTGTTTTCATTATTTTTACCGGTGGTATCCATACCCGGTGGAAAGATGTTCGGCCGGTTCTTGTTCCGGGTTTTGTTCTCGCGACTTTTGGAGTACTAATCACCGCGATAATCGTAGGGTTGTTTTCGGTATTTATTTTGAAATTATCTTATATTGAGGGAATGCTTTTAGGTTCTATCGTATCTTCTACCGACGCGGCTGCGGTCTTTACTGTTCTAAGGTCAAAACGTGCAAGCCTGAAAGGTTCGGTGAGGCCTCTTTTGGAGCTTGAATCAGGCAGTAACGACCCGATGGCGGTTTTCCTTACGATGGGGTTTATACATTTATTGACGATAAAAGATGCCTCACTTGCTGATCTTATTCCGATGTTCTTTCTGGATATGGGTGTCGGCGCGCTGATGGGTTATATAATGGCACAGCTTAGTATTTACATTATTAACCGTGCCAGACTCGAATACAGCGGTCTTTATCCGGTTTTGACGATGTCTTTGATTCTTATGACTTATGCGGCGACAACGGCTTTTCGGGGAAACGGTATTCTCGCGGTGTATTTGGTCGGTTTAATAATGGGCAGCCGCGAGTTTGTCCACAAAAAGACAATTATGAAATTTCATGACGGGCTTGCATGGCTGATGCAGATAGCTATGTTTTTAACGCTTGGATTGCTTGTTTTTCCTTCACAGATAATTCCGGTAATAGCAGCAGGGCTTTTGGCAGCGCTGGTTCTTATATTTTTAGCTCGACCGATAGCGTCTTTTTTATGTCTGCTGCCGTTTAAGTTTAACTATCCTGAAAAGACAATGATATCTTGGGTCGGATTAAAAGGAGCTGTTCCGATTATTCTGGCAACCTTCCCTATGCTTGCTGGTCTTCCTCAGGCAGAGACGATTTTTAATATAGTGTTTTTTGTGGTACTAACCTCTGTTCTGATTCAAGGTACATCGATACCGTTTATCGCTAAGAAACTGAAATTGAGTATTCCTTATGATAAGCGTGTTTATCCGATAGAGTTTGAAAAGACAGACGGTATCGACGCTTCGCTGGAGGAATTGATTGTACCTTTCGAGTCTGAGGTTATTGGAAAACATATTTATGAGATACGCACTCCGCCGAAATGCCTTATTGTATTGATAGCTCGCCAGGATAAATACTTCATCCCGCACGGTTCGACCGTAATTGAGCCGGGAGATATTTTCTTGGTTCTTGCCAAAAAAGAAGATTTAGCTGCATTGCAGGTTATTCTTGCTAAAACTGTTTAAAAAGCCTTGCTGAAAAAGATTGAATTTATGACAAAGCAATTTGTAATATGAAATTTGCTATAAAAAATTTCGGATGTCCCCGCAGTTTTGTCCCCACCGTTTTGCTTCGCAAAAATGAAGCTGTGTGGGCAAAACTAAGCGCGGGGACACCCGAGTTTAGCTCTGGAGAAATGCTATGAAAGCATTTATCCAGACCTTCGGGTGTCAGATGAATAAGCTTGATTCTGCGTTAGTGACCGCAGCATTGAGTGAGTCCGGTTTTTCAATTACAAATAGCATTAAAGAAGCGGATATTGTTCTGATAAATACCTGTTCGGTTCGGGAACATGCCGAACAGCGGGTAATTTCGCATATCGGGAACCTAAAGCATATCAAGGAAGAAAAACCTGATTTAGTGGTGGGAATAATCGGCTGTATGGCCCAGCGGCTCGGCAGTGAATTATTGCAAAACGGCACGGTCGATATTGTTTGCGGGCCGGGACAGATTCCGAAAATTGCCGAACTGGTCAAAAAAGCTGTAAGTGAAAAACAACGAATCGTTAATATTACCGAGAACATCAGGCAGACCGACCCTGTGAATACCGCTCTTGAAAATTTCGAATCAGTTTATGACAGAGCGGACAAAAGCATCCCCGGCCAAGCGTTTGTTCGAGTTATGCATGGCTGTGATAATTTCTGTTCCTATTGTATTGTACCGTATGTTCGCGGCAGGGAGGTTTCGCGGCCTCCGGAAAAAATCATCGAGCAGATTAAAAGATTGGCAGGCGAAGGAATAAAACTGGTTACGCTTTTGGGGCAGGCTGTCAACAAATATAAATACACAGCCGGTGATAAGACATATACGCTGGCGGATTTACTTTATATGAGCAGTGAAATCGCAGGTATAGAATGGATTCGTTTTGTTACAAGCTATCCGCAACCGCAGCAATTTACGGAATTAATGCAGGTCATGGCTGAATCGCCGAAAGTTTGCAATTATCTTCATATGCCTGCGCAATCCGGTTCTGATAAAATTTTAAAGGCAATGAACCGCAAATATACCGCTGCTGAATATATCGGCCTTATAGATAAAGCCAGAGAAATTGTTCCTTCCATAGCCGCAGCAGGGGATTTTATTGTCGGGTTTCCGGGCGAGACCGATGAGGATTTTGCACTGACCGTCGAACTTGTAAAAAAAGCCCGATATAAAAATTGTTTTGTTTTCAAATATTCACCCCGGCCGGGTACTGCCGCGGATAAAAAATTGGCTGATACGGTACCTGACGAGGTGAAAATACAGCGAAATAGAGAATTACTGGCTATTCAGGAAAAAATAAGCGCCGAGTTGGCGAATGAATTTTTACATAAAGAAGTTACGGTGCTTGTTGAAGGCCTGAGCAAAAAACCGCATTTAAATTCAGCCGAAAATGAAAATAACCCTCAGCTTATAGGCAGAACAGCCGGTGATTGGATAGTGGTTTTCAACGGCCCGCAGACCTTAGCAGGGCAGTTCGCTAAAGTTAAAATTATAAAAACCAGCCCCCTGACGCTGTTCGGAGTTAAAAAATAGAAGTAAACCGCGGCTTTCATTTACCCAAAAACCGGCACTCGGATTATTCATAAATTATCGCATACCTGTTTTAAACAGAAGGGTATTTATTATCATTAGTAAGCTGATGTCGTGAGGCCGGAATTAGTTTTATAAGAGCAAATGAAGTTATGGAACTAATGCTAATCTTAGAGCCTCTAACAAAACCTCAATTTTAGATAATGGAATGACCGATGAAAACA
>CAYMOE010000002.1:0-204958 GCA_964391985.1 uncultured Pirellulales bacterium | reverse complement strand
ACATATTGAATTGTCCGCCTACTCCGCCGCCGCCGGGCATTGTAACAGTCACATCATTGTATATATTAAGCAGTTTGGCCCCATCCCATCCCGGATGCGGTACCTGATACGGTATAGTATAGTCACCTTCATACCAGTTTATTTCTATGGTTGCGTTTGCATAGCTGCTAAAAACCATCAGCAGCAAAGCGGTAATTAGAACTCGGCTATATGTCTTGTGCATAATCTTTCCTTTCTACTCTCCCCTGTTCATTGTTGCAGAAACGAGCCAAAAATCTTGGCGTTATTTGCGTCTTAATCCGAGCAGTAATGCACCGAAGGAAACCAAAAAAGCAGATGCCGGTTCGGGGACTATAGTTATGTGTGAATATGTATCCGGGCCATATAAGCCGATATGAAAAGGCTCGTTATTATCTAACCAATAACCCCGCAGAGAACCAGAATAACCTGCCGGGGGGGGGGTATCAGGAGAGAACCTCACATCGCGGGCATAAATCGTAACCTGAGCAGTGCTTTCCGAGTCGATGTAAAGCTTAGCATACAATCCTCCGTGCAGTTCAGCTTTAGCATTGTCATAAAGATACAACTCGTCTATAGTACCATCATAAACCACAAGAAAACTGCTGTTATACATATTGAGTCGGTCTACCGAACTACTGTTTAAAGATGTAACAGTTACAGTATCACGCAGATTAAGAACGTCAATATGCCCCCACGCGGGATAATTAATCGGGTCGGGTATAAAATAATGACCTTCTGTTAAATCTACTTCGAAAACAGCTTTTGCCGGGCTGATTACCAAAGCTGTCATCAGAATTGTAAACAAAAAGATTATTCTCTTGGTTTCCATAAGTTAATCCCTAAAACAAGTCCTTTTTAAACACAGAACGACACCGATGAGTTTTCTTCCATTCCCAACGCGTATTGTATCAAAATTGAATCCATTTGTCAAGTAAAATTAACCGCGGATTAGCGCGGATTTTCACGGATTTTATAATATTTTCAGCGAAACCAGCGCAATCAGCGGCTGAAATTAATCCCAAGTAAATACCCACAGCCCCGCCTTCGTCCCTAAGGGACTACGGCGGGCAGGCAGTCTATTTTCTAATCCCATGTAAATACCCATAACCAGTCCTTGCAGAATTGGGCTAAGGCATCGAAATCTCCGTCCCAAGCTTCGGCAAATAAGGCAAAATCCCTGAAATTAACTATATTATCGCTGTTTAAATCCGCTTTGCTTCTATACGCACTCCAAGCCCAGCATTCGGCAAACATAAATAAATCATTCTCATCGACAATCAATTCTTCGTCGAGGTTTATATCAGAATCCTCCGTCAGCCAAGCTTGGGCAAACATCGAATAATCTATAAAGTTCACGAACCCGTCCAGATTATAATCCGGCGGATTCGCCCATTCATCGGCTCCGATATCGATGCGCTTATAAATCACTCTCTTTCGTCCGTCTATATCGGTTTCGCCTTCATAATCACCGTTAGGGTCGCCTGCGTTTATGCAGGGTGAATCAGCTTTTAAATGATAATCGTTTGCCGATGCGTCCCTAAAGCACGGGTCGGCATCTATATTGCCGGTTCCGCCGTAGCTCCAGCCGCCTGATATGCAGTTATAACTTGCGTATATATGTTCATTGCCGCGCTGGCTGAATAAGTTTTTGTTCGATGAAGACCCGTTATCCCAGATAATATTATTAACCGCATTCGGTTCTCTGCCGGATGGAATATAAACCCCGAAGCTGTAATTACCGACAATAGTGTTATTCCGTACCAAAAGCGGGGATATTGAATCTTTCAGATAAATTCCGCTGTGTGTTTCACTGGTTCCGTTAAGATAAATCCAGTTGTTTTTTATTGCGGCATGAGTAATCGTATCCGTATGTATTCCATTATTTTTATTTCTGCGGATAATATTGTTTGAAACAGTTAAATTTGAAGCGTTCTGAATCATAATTCCATGGTTATTATTAAGTTGAATTGTGCAATTAAATATTTCAGCATCTGAGCGTGTGCAGTATATACCAGACCAATTATTATTTTCAATCTTGCAGTCTGTCATGAATAGAGTAGTATTAGAAGTGCAATATACACCATAATACTTATTATTTTCAATCTTACAATCTTTCATGATAAGATAAGAATCAGAAGTGAAATACATACCATAATAAGATTGCCTCTTTATAACACAGTTTTCGACAAGCATGTACGACTGGATACCATACAGCCCGTAATAGTTGTTATAATTTCCGTCAAACAGGCAGTTTTTAACGTAAGGCCAAGCTGATTTATCAGAAGATATCCCGGCTGTTCCGTTCTCAAGAAATACGCAGTCAGAAACATCGGGATAGCTGAAATCTATTGCTTCTATGCCGTAAGAACTGTTGCCGTTAAACTTGCATCTTATAACAGACGGGTCTGAATAATTTTTTATATATAAACCGGCCTGACTTGCCCCTGTAAAGGTAAAACCGTCCAGAACAAGCCCCTTGCCTAAATTAGCGCAGGTAACCGTATATTGAGCCTTATCCCATGACCCCGGCCCAACCTTGCCGTCTAAAATCGTCTCGTACGCGGGATTATTAAAATCGCGATGTTCGGGACTAATCTCATAAACCCCGATACCCCCGAAATGACCCCGAATCACGATATTGCCCTTTGGCATCTTAAAAGTCGAATCGCTATAGTTAGTCCCCTTGACAAGCGGTTTATAAGTTCCACCTGCTACCCATATTTCACAGTCGCCTATTTCATAAACGTAAATATCAGCCTCGCGCAAAGCATCGGCAAAACTTGTATAAGCATTATCCCATGATGTGCCGTTGTTAAAACCTCCCGCTGCATCCTTATCGACATATATTATACCGTTGCTGTCTAATATTACAGGGCAAAGCATTCGTGCCGGTTCCGTACGGGGAAAATCATCTCCCACTCCAAGCTCGCCGGAAGGATTTCTGCCCCAAGCCCATCCGCTTCCATCCTGACTGATAGCAATCTGATATTTATATAGATACCCTCCGGCATCTATGGCTGTTATATTTTCAAGAAGCCCCGATGCTGTCTGCATTTCGCCTTTCGGAACATAACTCGGCGCAGCAGACGGAGAAGCATTCCATACTAAAACGCGCCCGTCATTAGTCCTCGCCATCGATACATTAAAACCGGCTCTTACTTCGGCTATATTTTCAAGGTATGTCGTACCCATCTGGCCGCCGGGTACTTTGTAAGCACTATTGCTGACAGTCCATTCCCAGACACAGCCGCTGCTGTCTAAAGCGATTGAATGGCCGTAGCTGGAAATCTGTATAATATTAGAAAGCATCTGACCCCCGAATGATGACGAAGCTTTTACTCTCACAGGATAATTCGAACCAGAACCGTCTCCCCAATGCCATACACGACCGTCATCTGACAACGCAATAGAATGATGTTCTCCCGCGTCAACCTGTACAATATGGGCAATATCACCTAAATATACCCCGTTTGTACTTGGATTGTCATCCAAGACCAAAACAGGATAATCTCTTTGCCAGCCCCCGGCTCCGTCCCCGCATTGGCCGTACTCGTTATTTCCCCATGCGTAAACATAGCCGCTGCTGTTAACTGCCAAAGAATGAGTCCCGCTTCGCCCTGCGGACAAATAAACAATATCGTTCAAAAATCCGACTCCGCCGATACCCTTGACTTTAGCAGGGTAATATTCATCTTGCTGACCGGGGCCGTTGCCGAGTTGGCCGTGATTATCCGTTCCCCATGAATATATATTTCCGTTGACGTCAGCAGCCAGCGAGTGATACCAGCCGGCATCAAATACGGCAATATCCGTAAGAAAGCCGAGCCCGTCCACTCCTTTAACCCTTTTTAAAACATAAGAATGCTGTATATCTCGACCAAAACCTGCTTGTTTCCATTCGTTGCTGCCGCAGGCCCAAAGAGAATTATCCGCCGCCAGCGCCAAGGTATGTTTTTCGCCTGCGGAGACCTTTCTTAAGCTCATACATATAACTTCGGATTTACAGATACCCGCTGCAAAAGACAAACAGATAACCGCAGCCGATAGAATATTGTGTTTGACACTATTTTCTCCGATTTTGTACCCCATCCCGTATCCTTTCCCTCACTAAAAATTTGAGTATTTCAGCAAAATATCTAATTCTATTACTCATTATCTTTTTATCATCTTTTACTTTTAGTACAAGCCCAAAGTTCTAAAAAGTCAAGAAAAACTTTCGCACCACTGACAGCCTATTGTCACTTCGGGGCGATATTCTTTATTTTCAACTGCCGGAGGAATCCTTCGTCATTTTTCTTGTCTTTTTTGGAATATATATTGTAAATTCCTCCTTCAAATACTGCGATTCGTCAAGCTCGGCATCCTGCTGCTGTTCGTTCTTTTTAACATCTTTTTGTTCTTCCATTTGAACTCCTTTCGTTTGGTTAATTGGTTCATTGGTTAAATGGTTAAGTTGTTAATTGGTTAATTGGTTAATTCTGCATTCTTCATTCTAAATTCTAAATTCTAAAAATAAGCTTTGACGCGCCCTATACGGGCTTTACCTAAGGGCCATGAACCCATCATCAGCGGCCTGATAAAACAAACCGCTGCCCCCATTCATGACGTTCCATACAGAACGTACGTCAAAGCCCCAACAGCAGGAGGTTAGCTGTACTGGTTAACTTTTTGCCACAGAGCACACAGAGTTCACAGAGACTATTAACTTATCCCTTTGGTCTTTCTTTGTTTTAAATCCATACCATCTCCTTAGAAATTAGCCCCGATGTATCGGGATAGAGCTTAGGATTTCTTTTTATTTTGGTATGCCAAAATAAAAAGAGCACCGCCGCAATCACGCCAGTCCGGGTCCGCAAGAACCCTGCAGGACGTGAAAGCTAAGCGGTGCTCTTTTGATGCTAAGAGAAGACACCACTAAAGCTATTCGGTATATATACGTACCAAATAGCGAACGGTGCTCCCTAAATGAGAGCACCGAGCCTTCCATACGTTCCTGCATTAGCAAACTTGCGGTTTGGACTGGAACGTCTGAAATTCTCAGTGTTAAGTTTTTAATGACGGTTTTCTCTCCGTCACGTTCATCATAACTATTATCGATTGATTATACAAGAAAAATTAAAAAAATTTTTAGATGTATTCTGCCGCGGAAAAACAGTGCAGTATAAATTTTCTCAAATTAACACGGTGTCTTATAGTTCAGCGATGAATTGAGAGGACTGTTTTCTGCAGAATAAAAAACTAACGCCCTTCTTTACGTTTGTAAAGAAGGGCGTATTAAAAGCTGAAATTAACAGCATCTATCTGGAGCGAACCAGCGAAGGGTGAAACGGGTCAGAAATAGCGAGAAATCTGTAATAGTAAATCGAATATATTACTGTTTTCTTTTTCTCGCGCAGGTCAGCATCCCATAACCCGCCGGGCAGCCCCACGCCCGGGGGCAAACGCAGATTATCTGAAAAAGTATCCTGATTGTTACAGAAAGCTACACTGCCGTCCGGATACGCCGCGTTAACTCCGCAAGTGCCTCTATTCATATGACTCATCGAAGCCTTTGTCCTTAGAACATCCGTAGCAATAGGAAGATATGCATCCAGACGGTCAAAGTTTGTAGCTAATGTTTCAGGAGCACCGGTAAACGGACTCCTTTTGAAATTTTTTGCTACCGGAAAATATTCGTATCCTACCCGCACCCATTGGTTGTCTGCAGTGGTATTGTACTCCTGCGGCAAAGAACCCCAAGGCCCCGGATTAATATACGATGCATATTGTCTGTCTTCATTCTTGTTCGAAGGACAATAAAAAACCTTCGGGTCCTCAATAATTCGATTGTCATATAAACAGCCGAATCTGTAAGCCCAAAACTTAGTATTGCTTGAATTTATCGGCTCGTTGATTCTGTAGGCTACAAAAGGATGAAATTCTTCATCACTGCTGTTCATCTGTTTAATATTAAGCATAGCACCGTTGTTTTTCATCGCATAACTGGCTATGCCGACATTTATTTGTTTTAATTGACTGCCGCAAACCGAACGCCTTGCCAGTTCTCTGGCTCTACCCAGCGATGGAATCAATATAGACATCAACATCGCGATGATTGAAACCACCACCAAAAGTTCGACTAACGTAAAGCCTTTTTTCTTTCTCATATCGGCATCCTTTCAACTAAACAACACCAACTATTATGCGGCATTTGTTTTGGCACTAAACCGAACTAATCCAGCCAAATAAAACAACCTCTTTGACTAAATTAATCTTACGGTGTTCTGCCGCCTACTTTAAGCCATTCATTTATAAACATCTGTATACCGCTCTGTCCGGGACCCATATTCGCTCTATCAGGATCAAGCCAGAACTGAGCAAAATAAGCAAAATCTTTAAAATCGAGTAAGCAATCACCATAAGGCCCTGAATCCCATTGCGGTCTCTGGTCAAAATTACTGATATTGCACTGCCAGTTGACTACTGTGAACGACCATACATCGCTCGAAACGGTGCCGTCTGTAACGACTTTCCAGTAATACGTCTGGCCTGTCGAGATACTTGCATTTACCGTGCTTGTATGCTCGCCGCGAGTCGCGGAAACCGCAGAACCTAACGGCGTCGTCGGATTCGGATTGGTTCCGAAATAAACTTGGTCGCTGGTACCGCCGAAACCGGAATACCATTTCAGAGGTATCGAACCTGCTCCCACATAAACCATCTTATTTGCGTTTCTCGGAGTCGGAGCCGAGGCCTTTTTCGGTGAACCGTCTGAAACGAATATCGTACCGTCTCGTCCGGGTGTGGCGCGGGTCTGTGAACCATAATAACCTGCACCCCCGCCGTTGGCAGTTATCGAGCCGGTATTGGAGTAATCGCCGCCGTACCAAATCGCTATACGGCCGCCTCCGCCGCCGCCGCCCACGTTATTATTATTAGCTGCAGCGTCGCCGCCTTTGCCGCCGTTGGCGCTGATAATACCGGCATTGGCAAAATTACCATCTGCAATTATTCTCACGGAACCGCCGGAACCGCCGCCGCCTGCATAAGTTTCTTCGAATGAATTTCCGCCTTCAGCCTTTAGTTCGGCATTAGAACCGAAGGTTATATTTCCGGTTGCATATATTTCAACGCCGCCGCCGCCGGAACCTCCATGTCCGCCGCCTTTCTGGCCGAATCCGCCACCGCTGCCGCCGAATGGAACAGGAACTTCTTTATCGCCATAAGGCAATCCCCAAGCAGGATTCCCGTATAACCAGCCTCGACCGCTTTCGCCGCCGAATCCTCCGTAACCGCCGCCGCCGCCGACGCCATAGACCCCGCTTGAACCTGCACCGGGGCCGAATCTGCTAAATCCTTGAGCGGTCGGAACTGCGATATATTTGCCTTTATTCTCACTGCCGCCCCAGAAACGGTCATTAGTATCCGGACCATACTCAATATACAAACCTGTTTCACGTGTATGCGGACTTCCAGATTTCGGCTCACTTCCGGAATCTCTCGGCCCTCTATAGCCTCCGCATCGAGCATAAGGTGAATAACCATCCAACTGGTCAGCGGTAAAGAATTCTCCGGAAATATTAATTCTGCCGTCAATATAAACGTCGCCGTCAACATGAATCGCCATCGGTCTCGATGTCGGACGGGCGCTTTGGGCAATCATCGTAGCTTCAACAGTGTTGGTAAACAGCGGTATAACGATAACATCATAATCGTCTGTAATATTCAGATTCTCATCAATATTGAAAATGACAACATCATCGGTGCCTAAAGTTCCGTTGACAACCTCGCTTGTATCCGCCCAAGTCATAGTTTTAGCCGGATATTCGATAGTATTATATGTCCATGCGATATCGGATGTATTGATAACAATTTCATTAGAAGAAGCACGGAAATTCCATACATTGCCTTCGATAGTATCTTCCGCAAAGTTAGTATTAACACGCCAGAAATATTTCTTTCCTTTTTCCGGCAAATTGATTTCGCTGAACACCGCAACGTTGCTATCTGCGATATTATCAGCGACAAGTACGTTGGGGTCATTATTCTGAACTTTGCTCTCGACATCGGAGAAATACACATCGAAACTAACCGCGTCAGGAGAACCTGTCCAGCCTAAATCTACGACATCAATCGGTATTCCCGCCTGACCGTCTGCCGGCTGAGGATTAATCGCAAATCCCGGGTCGGATGTAAATTTCCAGACCGGCCCGTTAACAGGGCTGCCGCTTACGGTTGAAGCTATCATCCAATAATAATCAACACCGAAATCCAGCGGGCCGTCGATATCATCATTTGTTTGACTGCTAACCGCGCCGCCTAACGCAATTGAAATATCATAAGTATTCGGGTCATTCGGTTCCAGGCCGGGGTCCGTTCCAAAATACAGTGTCTGGGCTGTCGCACCGGGAATGGGTTCCCAAGAAAAACCTGTATTAGTGCTTATTCCCACATGGTTAGGCAGAGGAGCTAAACCATAAGGCCCTGCCTTGCCGGGTGCCCATTGGTACAGCAAAGAAACCTCGGTATCATTTAAAATTCGATGATACAGTCGGATTTCATCAAGCAGACCGTCATAATCATCTTCACCGCCTCCGACATATACAGGTGATTCGAGAGTCGGGTCCACAAAAGCCGGGCCATAATTGTGATATACAATTTCAACTTCGACAGGTGCGCCGTTTAAATAAATTTTACTGCCGTATCTTGTTCGCCTGTCAATTACAGCCGCTACGTGATACCAATCGTTGAAAGTAATACCTAATTGATATATATTTTGTGCGGTCCTTATAAAAAGAGCATTCGAACCATCATACCGCATCTGAACCGCAATTCGTCCGTCTCTTAACCTAAACTGCCACCAGTACGCATTGGCATACTCTTCATAAACATTCGCTTGGCCGATAAATGTTCCGGCTCCGTCATGATATCCGAACCACAAAGCAAAAGTCCGCACGGTATTGGCATCATAACCAAGATCCCATATTAAATTCGGAGGCAGACTTATTCTGCTGGATGTATCATCGGTACCGCCTTGGTCTTTGGGGTTTCTAAAATCACCGCTGTAACCGAATTTAGCGTCGTTCACTTCCCAAGGTCCGTTGGCATCGGTGCAAAGCTCAACAACTCCCACAAGAGAAGAAACTGAATCAGTGGTAGTAGTCGAAGTGTTGTTTTGAAAGTCAAGATTAAAAACCAGATTCGGGTCTGTATTGGGATTCCAAACTCCTAAGCTAACGGAGCTAATCGCCAACATAACAACCGTCCACATCACGCCCTTCTTCATTTCGATATCCTCCTTATAAATTTTATTTTGCCAAGATTGACCATAAAGCCATTTTTAAAAATTAGTTATCGATTTATTAATTATTATTGCTGGTTTAAAAACTGTCTTAAATTGAAAGCTTTACAATCTAACCTAAGGCTGAATATCGCTTGTCAAAGAACGGGCTTTAACGCTTGGTGCATACGGCTATATCGGCTTTAAAACCCACTACCAAAATCAACCATTTACTTTTGCCGCCACTTAGAGCCATACCCCCGTCTCCGGGGGTATGGTCTCCAAGCAAGAGGTTTTACTACTTTTTATTACGTCTAATCGCAATCGCGCCTAGTCCAAGCAATATTAATGTTGCCGGCTCAGGAACATAAGTTAAACGAAGGGTATCGTTACCTGTTCCTGTATCAATCCAACTGGCCTGAATATTTGACGGAAGGCTATTAAAAGCCCCTGAACCATCATATGCCCCCTCATGACCGCTCATAACCGTCCAGACATCCCAGTAATCACCGACAGTCGGTGCAGCCAAGAAATTAACCATCAGTTCTCCGGCAATAGCATAATTCCCGCGTGACACAATCAGGTCATAATCCGTACCTGCAACACCGCCGTTGTTAGCGGATAGGCCAAGGTCAAATTTAACCGCAGATGTACTGTCCATAAAGAAATCGGTGGCTTCGTTTCCGCCAATATCTATACTGCCGACTGCACTGCTGCGATCTGACCAACTGGCTATTTCGAGTGTAGCTCCGCCAAGATTGAAGCCTGAATAACCTGATGAAGTCAAACCAAATTTGCTGATTCGAGCTCGAACAATGAGGTTTCCGCCTGTGGCGTAAAAGTTTCCGCCGCCGTCTCTGCCGCCCTTATTGAGGTACTCTACGTCAATAATACCCGTCCCTGAGAGATTAACGTTTCCTACACAGGTAGCATTATAGACATGATTCAAACGCAATTCGCCTGCTCCGTTACCACGATACACATCTAATCTGCCGGCTGAAACGTTAAGATTGTTTGTCAGATTGTCGCTATATGCAACACTGACAATCTCGCCGCTTCCAACTGAAACTGTTAACGTAACTCCTGCGGTATCAAGATTCACTTGGGCGTTGCTGAGAGTTCCGCCGTTGTCGTTTCGCCCTATATGCAGATAACCAATCTGGTCGCTTGTGTCTACACTTACAGGATATACGCCTGTCGTACCGGGCACATTTATTCTTTCTGTAGTAGTATGCGGTACGGTCGGCGTCCCTGAGCCGTTATTCCAGTTTTCTACATCAGCCCAGGAACTGCTTACATCGCCTTCCCAATACCATGTCGCACTGGCAACACTTGCCATAAGACCCACCAAAACTAACAAAACAATTCTTTTCATCATTTCTCTCCTTATAAATTTAGGTTTTTCGAATTCGAACGACCCGAGCGCTTCACCACACTCAAAACTCGTCAAGCTACGCACTCGACAAGCTGCAAATTCATAATCTCATTTCTTTTGACCCACTTCTACACAGTGCATTTTCTCAAACCGAATGTGTTAAACCAAGGCAATTTTGCGCGGAAATAAAAGCTATTTCGCGCAAAACAATTTATGTCCCGAAAAACCGCGTTTTTAAGCTAAAAAAGGCAATTTTGCTAAATCAGCACCAAAAAGAGTGTTTGGGATTGTAAGTTCTTTGATTACAAGATTTTAAGTGCTTAAACAGGTGGTTTAGTGCGTAAAAAATAAAATTTTCGTGTTTTTTATTATGATTATTTTTTCGGCAGCATTTTTCAGTTCGCAAATATTAAAAAAACAACTTGTTTACCAACCTATATATTTTCTCGAAATTTGAAAAAAACGTATGACTTATCAGCACAAAATCTTTTTTGTATGCCAATAGAAATACTCTTTACATTCTGCATTAATCAGCCGGAAAACTCGATTTCGCGCATCGAATAAAATTATATTGCGCAAAACGTACTTTTGAGATGGTTTTTCCTGTCTCTAAGCCGATATTTTGATATAATATACTGTCGTTGTTTAGGTGCAAAAATGGGGAGCGGAAAGAGCCGGAAAGGCTTGATATATGGCCGGCAAGCTATCAGATTCTTACATAGAATCTTCATACATTATGTGTCAAAATTTTACTTATGGTTCGAGGGCTAATTTAATGTTCGAAAGAAACTTAAAAGTAACTATTTCGGCTCTTATGGTACTGTTTTTTTTGTCAGCCACAGCCTCGGCTGCTGGCGGTTTTGGTCAATACACCACCGGAGGAGCCGGCGGGGCAACCGTAACAGTAACAAACGCCGCAGATTTCAGAACTTATGTCGAAACGGTAGGTACTCCATATATCGTACAGGTATCCGGAACTATAGCATTAGCTCCGGTAGATGGAAGAGTTAGAATACAATCCAATAAAACCATAAGGGGTATAGGCGAGAATCCGACAATTATAGGAAGCCTCGGTTTCAAAAATGACTGTTCTAACGTGATAATAGAAAGACTCAATATAACCTGTCCTAAGGATTACACCAGCGAAGAGGACGGCGTCAGTATCAAGGAACGGATAACAAACGTTATCGTAACCAAATGCAGTATTTACGATTCGTGGGACGGTCTTTTAGATATATCCAGACAGTCTGATTTTATCACTGTCTCATGGTGCAAATTTTATTATACAACTGTTAATAACGGCAACAATAACAGGGTAAGCCTCATAGGCAATACCGACAGCAGCGGTGACGAAGGTACGCTGCGTGTAACTTTTCACCACAACTGGTTCGGCTCATACTGTTTGCAGAGAATTCCTTCTGTTCGATACGGCAAGGCGCATGTTTATAACAACTATTATTATTTTTTAAACAGTGATAATTACTATGCCATCTGGTCTCGCATCAAGGCTGAGTGTCTTATCGAAAATAATTACTTCAAAGAAGTCAATAATCCGTACTATAACATCGATTACTATGGAGAAGACGCAGGAAAAATAAGCGCATCAGGCAATATACTCGATAACTGCATCGGTCAGATACATCCCGGAACGGACAGCGTTTTTTCGCCGCCTTATTCTTATACACTTGACGACGCCAAACATATTCCGGCAATAGTACAATACGGTGCCGGCGCCGACGGCTTGGACGGGTATCCGCCTCACTGGGTTTTGAGTGTTTATGGAGATTTTGACCTTAACGATATCGTAGATGAAAACGACCTTATTGTATTCGCTGATTATTGGCTTGAGACAACTAATATTGATGATGCCGATTACTATGATGATGGTATAGTAAACGGACGAGAGTTTGCGCTGTTCGCCGGTAATTGGCTCGAAGTTCCGCCGGATTTGACTGCGCCGGGTGCTCCTTCGAACCTTTGGGCTTTGGGCAGCAATGGCATAGTATCGCTTGATTGGTCTGATAACAATGAGCCTGATTTCGAAGGTTATAATATATACCGCTCGACTGATTCGGCAAGCGGTTATACGAAGCTCAACAGTTCACTTTTAATCAGCTCGAACTTCATCGATGATACTGTTACTAACGATACTATGTATTATTATATCGTTACCGCGTTAGACAGCAGTGAAAACGAATCCAATAATTCAGCCCAAGCCTGTGCCGTACCAAACAGCGAAACCGACACGATTACGTTACAGGAAAACGCAACGGGTTTCTGCGGAGTCGATGGAATTATTGATACAAAACACGAAGGTTATACTGGCAGTGGTTTCTGTGATACGACAAACGCCAACGGCGCGGGAATCAATTGGAATATTAACATAGCCTCAGCGGGTACATATACTTTCGTATGGCGGTTTGCAAACGGCTCTACAGATCGCTCGGCTAAATTAATAATAAACGGCAGCGATGTATTATCGGGCATAAATTTCCCCGCAACCGGAGCGTGGGCAAACTGGGATGTATTATCAGCCGATATAGCATTAACAAGCGGGATTAAATCAATACGCCTTGAAGCAACAAACAGCGACGGATTGGCTAATATAGATTATCTGATGTTAGCCGGGGCTGCTCCTGAAATAGCACCGTGTCAATAAGAGCGGTTTAAGAATTAATAACGACTTTATTTGGATTCGAGTAATGATAAAACTGCGATTGTTTATCACATTGATAGTTTCGATATCATTCTGCCTGTCATTAGCGGTTTCTTTTGCATCGCCGATAGCATTTCCCGGTGCTGAAGGTGCTGGGAGATTTTCCACCGGCGGCCGAGGCGGCAGCGTTTATATCGTGACCAACCTGAACAATAGCGGACCCGGCTCGATTGTTGACGCAGTCAGTCAAGGTAATAGAACCATTGTGTTTCGGGTATCGGGGACAATTGATTTGGGCGGAGTGATTTTGCGACCGAAGTCTAATACAACCATCGCCGGCCAGACGGCTCCGGGCGACGGAATATGTCTAAAAGGCCGCATCATTATCAGCAATAATTACTCCAATATCATCATTCGATATATTCGCATCCGCGTCGATGAAGGCGCTGCGAATTCCAGCGGAGATGCGATTGACATTGCCAGCGGCAATAATATCATTATCGATCATGTCAGTGCCTCGTATGCGCGGGACGAGACGATTTCCTGTCAGGAAGGTTCTAATAATGTTACCGTTCAGTGGTGCATTCTCAGTGAAGCTCTAACATTCGAAAATCACAGCTATGGTTCCCTGATTCGAGGGGAGTATGGACAGCAGAAGACATATCACCATAACCTTTATGCACATAATAACGGGCGAAATCCCAGACCCGGCAATTACACTGCTTCGAGCAGCGACCCTGAAGGATTGCATTTTGATTTCAGAAATAATGTAGTATATAACTGGAAAGGAGGCCATCCGGGATATAATGCCGATAAAAGCACAATAAGCCGTTATAATTTTGTCGGTAATGTTTTTATTAGGGGCATCGAATCTTCCGGTGATAAAGCTTTCAAAGAAGATGCCAAAGGCGCTTATGCATACTGGTCAGGTAATGCTCACGGAACAAGCTACAACACTATTTCGGTTCCCTATGACCAATGGAATCTTGTTACATTCAACGGATTTACAACAGCCGAAATCACTGCTTATAAGGCTCGTTCTTACGAGATACCGATGGACCCTGTTATGACAACATCGGCTGGTGAGGCATTAATAGATGTCCTTGAAGGGGCCGGCGCAAGTTATCCTTCTCGCGATATAGTCGATACACGTATTGTCACTGACGTAATCAATGGTACAGGGTCATCTATTGCCTCAACAACTTCGAGTTCATGGCCTACTCTGAATTCTCTTCCGGCTCCTCTGGACAGCGACAATGACGGAATGCCTGATGCATGGGAAATTGCAAACGGGCTGAACCCTTACAATGCCGCTGACCGCAACTTTTATGACCTGCATCTTGACTATACAAACCTTGAGGTTTATCTAAACAGTCTGGTCGAAGCAGACCTCGAAGCTCCGGCGATACCTACCGGATTAACCGCAACCGCCGGCGACGCGACAGTATATCTCGAATGGAACGACAATACCGAGTCTGACTTGGCCGGATATAACATCTACCGCTCGACAACTTCTGGCAGCGGTTATGTAAAACTTAACAGCCCGCTTTTGGCAAACTCAAATTACACAGATAACGCTGTAGCAAACGGTACGACATACTACTATGTCGTCACGGCTGTCGATACCTCATACAACGAATCTGACTTTTCCGATGAAGAACCGGCAGCGCCCGGAGATACAACTGCTCCGGAGGCTCCGGTCGGTTTATGGGGGAAATTCGCAGGCGGAACAGTCAATCTCGACTGGAATGATAATACCGAAAGCGACTTGGCCGGATACAATATCTATCGTTCCGTAAACTCAAACAGTAACTATATCAAACTCAACGGTTCGCTTCTAAGCAGCTCCGATTATACAGATGATACAGTAGTAAGCGGCAATATTTATTACTATGTTGTAACTGCGTTAGACGAATCACTGAACGAATCGGAAGATTCATATGAGATACCCGCTTCAATCAGCAATACCGCTATGGGAACAATACTGCGTGAATATTGGACGGGCATCAGCGGCGGCCAAGTCAGCAATCTGACCTCTGACGAGAATTATCCGGATTATCCTTCAGGAAACGACTTGCTTGTAAATCTCGAAGGGCCGAGCAATTGGGCTGATTCTTACGGTACGAGAATAAGAGGTTATATACATCCTCCGGCAACCGGCGAATACACCTTCTATATTTCCAGCGATAACAACAGCGAGCTTTGGTTAAGCAGCGATTATAATCCGGCAAATGCTCTGCTGATTGCAAGTGTCTCCGGCGAAACTAATCCTCGCCAATGGAATAAATATCCTTCTCAGCAGTCTTCACCGGTATATCTCGCTGCAGGACAAAAATATTACATCGAAGTTTTACATAAAGAAAACAGCGGCGAGGATAACCTCGCCGTGGCATGGTCATGTCCGGGTATAACCCAGCAGGTAATTGCAAGTCAGTATCTTTCACCTTGGTTTATCGGTTTGTACGGCGATGTCAACAATGACAATATAGTCGATATAGACGACCTGCCTTACTTTATCGAGATGTGGCTTGAGGATGATTGCGCGGCAAGCTCGGGGTGGGATTTTAACGGTGATTGCATAGTCAATTTTCATGAGTTCGGAATTTTTGCCGCTAATTGGCTGGATGATTTTGTTGCTCCTGAGGCCCCTGCTAATCTCTCGGCTGTCTCTGATGACGCAAGTGTATCACTTAACTGGGACGATAATGCCGAAGCCGACCTTGCAGGATATAATGTGTATCGGTCAACAGTTTCAGGCGGTGCTTATACACAAATAAACAGTTCAATTCTGGGAGCTTCGGAATATATAGACGGCACTGTTACTAACGGTATTACATACTATTATGTCGTTACAGCAGTTGATAATTCTTTAAATGAATCACCCTACTCGAATGAAGAATCAGCTACGCCGAACGCCCCGCTAACAAATGTTATAATACAGGAAAATGAAACAGGTTTCTGCGGAGTCGAGGGAATTATTGATAACAAACACGCAGGCTATACCGGCAGCGGCTTCTGCGATACGACAAACGCCAACGGCACAGGTATCGACTGGAGTATTAATATTGTATCAGGGGGTACATATACTTTCACATGGCGGTTTGCGAATGGCTCAACTATCCGCTCGGCCAAATTGATAATAAACGGCAGCGATGTATTATCGGGAATAAATTTCCCTGCAACTGGTGCTTGGACAAACTGGGATGTGCTGTCAGTAGATACAGCAGTAACAAGCGGCATAAAAACAATACGCCTTGAAGCAACAAACGGTGATGGATTGCCTAATATTGATTATATAATGATTTCAGGAGCAGCTTTGGAAATAACCGCTTGTCCGTAAATACAGAGCTAAAGATTGAAGTTTAGGGATTACCAGATGAAACCATTATTCATATTTCTGACGATTGTTATAGTCTGCTGTCTGCAATTTACGATTTTCGCGGCTACAGGATTTGCAAATAATGTGACAGGCGGAGCCGGAGGTACGGTTGTTACCGTAACCACTGCTGCGGATTTTAAAACTTATACGGAATCAACCTCAACTTATATTATACAGGTTTCCGGCACTATTGACCTCGGTTCTGTCGGCGGCGGAGTTAGAATCCGTTCGAATAAAACCATCAAAGGAATTGACGCCAACGCTAAAATAATAGGCCGGCTTGGTTTCAGAGATGACCAAACTAATGTAATCATAGAAAGATTGACCATCACAAATCCCAGCTACGGTGAGGCAGACGGCATTAGCATAAGAGATAGGGTTACTAATGTATTCATCACCAAATGCACTATATATGACTGCGGGGACGGCGGCATCGATATAACCAACGCGTCTGATTTTATCACCGTTTCGTGGTGTAAATTTTACTACACATACGATTTGGGACATAATTTTGTTAATCTTATCGGCAGCGGCGATGAAGAGTACGATGACAGAGGAAAATTACGGGTTACTTTCCACAACAACTGGTGGGGCAATATGTGCAAAGAAAGGATGCCCCGTGTTAGATTTGGCAACGTTCATATTTACAATAATTATTATAGTGACCTTTTAAGCGGCGGGTACTGTATCGGAGTAGGAGTGGAAAGCGAGATTCGTATCGAGAGCAATTATTTTCACAGCGTGCCTGTCGCATGGAAAAATTACAGCGGGACACCTTTTACAGGAAAAGTCGGGTGGGACAGCGGCAATATATTTTACAACTGTATTATTTCAATCTGGGCGCCGAATAACTACTCAACGATTTTCGTTCCGCCGTATTCATATAATCTTTCAAGTGCCTCTGATATACCTTATCTGGCAGAATCTTATGCAGGAGCACACACTCCTTATCCGCCTCATTGGATTGATTATCTTTACGGCGACTTCACACGCAGCGGAACAGTTGGTATCGAAGACCTGAGTGAATTTGCAGGATATTGGCTTAGTGATTCGACCGAAGCGGACCGCGACGGTGACGGCAATGTTGATTTTTACGAATTTTCACTTCTGGCACAAAACTGGGGTCTCTAAAATCTTCTGACAGCCGGTAAAACATCAGGCATATAACTCTATACATTATAAAAGTCATCACTTGTTTGAATCTTTGCCGCATGGTAATATAATTCACAATAAGTTTAGTCTCGTATAAATATAAAAACTTTGGCAGTTAGTAATCCCTATGAGAGAAACGGTAAAAATTGCGTTCGCTCATAATAATATTAATCCCAACACCCACGGGATAATGGCGGGTATTACCGAATATATCCACAACAAAGCCGACTGGCAATTAATAGTCTGGCCCGATACATCGGAAGAATCGCTTGTTTTTCTAAAAAACAGAGGCTGCAAAGGAGCTTTTGTAAGCACCCAGACTTCAACAAAAGCCAAAGAGCTTTTAAAAATTAATATGCCTGTCGTAGCCGTGCATACTATGCAGGACATGCTGAATCTGCCGTTTGTTACAGCCAGCGCCAAACAAGTAGCGAAAATGGCGTCGGAATATTACCTGAAAAGAAAATTCACAAACTTCGCATTTTTCGGTTTGACTCAGGCGCGATGGTCAAAAGAAAGATTAGAATGTTTTTCCTCCGTTCTTGCTAAATCCGGTTTTACGGTCAACGTATTTCACGAAGAACAAGTACCTCTGACGACCGATTCGATTCCTTATCCAAGGCTGTGGATACGTTCGACATTGGATGCGGGGCAGCAAAGACTTCTCGATTGGCTCAGAAATCTTTCTAAACCGGTGGCAATCTTAGCCAGCAGCGATTTACTCGGCTGTCATTTGATGAACGTGGCTATAGAAGGCGGTTTTAACGTACCTGATGAAATTGCAATCCTCGGAGTTAATAATGACCCCGCGATTTGCAATATTTGCGACCCGCCATTGTCAAGCATTGCTTTAAATTTCAAAAAAGCAGGTTATGCCGCCGCGAAGCTGCTCGACAAGATTATTAACGGCAAGGAAGCTATGCAAGGTCAATGTGTTGAAATTCAGCCTACACATGTCGAAAGCCGCGGTTCCACCGATATTTTCGCGCTGGACGACCCGGATATTGTTCAGGCTTTGAAATTCATACGGCAAAACAGCGATAAACCTTTGCAGGTAAATGAAATCGCCAATCATGTCTGTGTCAGCAAACGCTCTTTGCAGCTGAAGTTTCAAAAACTGCTCGGACGTTCTATTCACGAAGAAATAGTTCAGGCTCATTTTGAAATTGCAAAGGCGATGCTTCTCGAGACAAACCTTTCGATAGACGAAATCTCTCAGCGTTCGGGGTTTTTATATACATCTAATATGAGAAGAGCATTTAAGCAAATTACAGGCGTTTTGCCCCAGAAGTACCGCAAGCAAAGCCGCACTAATTAAAAAGTATCTCCGGCAAGCTCGTTAAGATACTCTTCTATATTAGTATAGCCGTCGTTATTGCGGTCATAATTCGCGTCTAATGCATCGTAAGGGTTAAGACCTCGCGAAATCTCCCATTCGTCGGGCATTGCGTCACCGTCCGAATCTAAAAGTATCTCATCGGATTTTAATACCGGCAGCCAGCAATAATCCAACTCGATACATTTTTGACACTTGCCTTGTTGAGGGCATAAATCGAACTGTGAATCGATTATACCGTTCTCCCGAACGCCGTATTTAGCCGTACCTGTCTGAAGTTCGGTTATAATTCTCTGGTCAAGCGAATCTCTGGTCGGTCTAACCGCACCGACTTTTGCCAAAACATCGTGATAAGCTTCCTCTGCGGAAGTTGTCGGTATCGTTACAACGTCAAAAGGTTTATCCGACCTTAACGTTTTTTCCGTTGCAGTACCTTTCCTGTCAAAATGAACTCCGCCTGTCCAGTTATCTTTTGTTATTTGCGGAAAACCGCTGACATAATTGCCGTGAATATACATTCTTGTATTCGAGTCAATTGCCTGAAAGATTCGATTTGCACAATCTTTCTTTGTCGCCGGCCCGGCTTTGTAATAATTATTAATCATATTTACCATATCATCTTCGGCGCCATAGGCACTATTGAAAAGCCAGTTATAAACAACATTATTACGGTAATCGATTAGACATCGCCTACCGCCTCGTCCTACATCGAAACGCGGATTTCGGCTGCTATGATGCGCAAGCAGATTATGATGAAACGAAGCAGCGGCACCTCCCCATATCCCGCCATAGCCGTGCGGGCCTTTTCGGTGAACCGAATCGACAAGACTCTCGCTGACAAGACACCATTGCACTGTGCAAACAGAATCACTGCAAATCGACAAAGTTTCATCTATGCCCCAGCTAAATGAACAATGGTCTATTATGAAACGTGTGGATTTGTCGGCGGGAGAACCGTTATTAAACGCATCAATAGCCGCGTCTGAAAGATCGGTTGCGCGGAATCGCATATGCCTGAGGATAACATCATGGCTAAGCAGCGATGTTTCGTGTCCAATAACCGCGATACCTCCGCCCGGAGCGGTTTGACCGGCTATAGTTACGAAAGGTTCTCTAATTTCCAGCGGCGACTTAATCATAATGTTTCCCGACACATCGAAAACAATTATTCTCGGCCCTTTGGTATTAATAGCTTCTCTGAAACTGCCCGGACCTCTGTCATTGAGGTTTGTAACTTTTATTACTTTGCCCCCGCGTCCGCCTATCGCATATTTTCCGAAACCTTCAGCAGAAGGAAATGCTTTCTGGGCAGTCTTGAAACGCGATACAGAGCTTTCAGCTAAAACACGGCTGCTGTCTGCTGCCGGATAAGCACGTATCTGCCAGTAGTAATCAGTGTAAGTATCGAGAAATTTGACGGTATAAGCAGTATTTTTTACTTTGGCTGCTAATGTAATCCGGTCAGGTTCTTTGCCGATATAAACACCATAAACACAAGAACTGCTATGCGGCTGCCAGCTTAAAACAATATTATCCGCGATTATATCACTGCTGCCGTTTTGCGGGACCTGCCGCCATAAATCATCGCTGGTCTGAAGTTCTGGTTCGGCATTAGGCTCGATTTGAAAACATACGGATAGCTCAGGGGCAACTTTAATCAGCTCCTCGATAACAAGTCGGGCAAAAATTGTGCTTCCTTGGGGATTAAGATGTGTGTTGTCAATCTGGTTCGTATCTTTGATTGGGCTGAATTCCCAGCATTTTTCTTTGCCGAAACTTTCACAAAGCTCTTTGCTGCTTTGATGTAAATCAACAAGTTTAACGTTTTTCTCCTTGGCAAGTTTTTTAACGGCTTGGACATAAGGAACAAGACTGGAGTTGATTTTGCCGTTACCGGATTTGTCCCATTGCCTTCTTACAAGAGAGGTAATAAGAATCGGCTCTGCGCCGATAGCCCGGCTGTCTTCTATATAACGGGTCATATAATCAAGATAAGTAGTCTTTGGGTCGGTCGAGCGTTCACCTTTTCCCGGTTCGTCATTGTGCCCGAACTGAATCAAATAATAATCTCCCTTAAGAGCCATCGCTTCATCCCATTTTCCCTCATTGATAAAACTTTTAGAACTTCGTCCGCCGGCGGCAGTATTAAAATATTTGGCTCTGTCATTAAGAAATTGTCTGAATCCCAGCCCCCAGCCGGCATGCTCGGTAACCGTCGAATCCCCCACCAGCACAATACGTATCGGCTGCTGCGGCAATGTCTGGTTCGAAACAGAATCTTTTTTCTCAGCAGAGCAGCTGCTCAGCGTCAATACACTTAGAAACACAAAAACAAGTTTTGCCATTTCAGAATGATTCACAAAAACCTCCGGTAAAAAGGCGGATTTTTAAAATCCAAACTCAGGTTTTAAGTCTACAATTCTGGCAAATGAAAGAAAATTTCATCAGGGACTTTTTGCTCTTGGATTTCAGGCCCCTGCCAGTAAAAATCTATCCGGCGATAACCTCTGGTACGATATATAATTTCAATTTTGTGTAAACCTTCCTGCATCGCGATATTATCCATTACGGTTTTATCGGCATCTCTATGAACACAAAGCGCAATTCTATCTGAAATCTTAACAAGACAGATATCCTGCTTATCCATTCTTCCGCTTGGGTAAATAAAATTGAATTTATAGACACCCGAACGAGGTATATTTATAAAACCGTTATAAACAATCGAAGAATCCGTTCCTGTAGGAAATAAATGCGGAGAAGGCACTTCTGTACTTTCATAAATTTCCTGAACTTCAAGCTCGTTAGTCATATCCGCCCGTTTACATATCAGCCCTTTATTTAATTGTTCGGGGTTTATTTTTTCAGCTTGAATCGGAACGCTGGAGATAAACCGTTTAAACATTTCGAAACTCGGTTTACTGTTCTTAAACGCTCTGGCTCTGACGGTAGCATCTCTGGTTATATTCAGCGGTTCTTTATACTTCTTCGATGCTTGTGTCGGTTCGGAACCGTCGATGGTATAACGTATTTCAGCGTCTTTATCGGGTGATGCTATAGCTGCCGTTGTTAAACCTACAAATCTGACAGGCAGCTCGAATCTAAAATCGCCGAAGCATTGCAGCCAATCCTTCAATCCGCTATCCCTGCCGTATGACATCTGGTCAGGCGAAGTAATTATCGGAGGATAAACCCATTCGAACGGTATATTAGGATTTATACCCCCGCTGTCTTTTTCTCTGGCAAGATAATTCAAATATTCCTCGATATTAGTATAGCCGTCACCGTCTCTATCTAAATTCGCATCACTTGGGTCATTCGGGTCAAGCCCGTGAAGTATTTCCCATTCGTCGCTCATACCGTCCATATCACTGTCAACTGGTACATTTTGATTCTCGAGCATTTTGGGATATTTTCCGATTTGTTCTGCTGTCTTAATAAAGCCTGTTTTATTTCGCACATCATCGATAGTGCTTTCATCTAAATCATCTCTAAACGGAATATTCGCACCGGCAGCAGCCAGAATTTTTTCATAAGCCATTCGAGCAGTATCTGTTTTGACAGTAACGCAAGGCCAAGCAGTATCGGCCCTGATACTTTTTATCAACGCTTGACGCTGTTCACTCGCAGCTTGATGAATATTTTCAACATCTTCCTTGTCGTATGCCGAAGAATCGTGTCTGCCTATAACCTGATAAAGATGAGGATTAACCATCATCCAGTTGTCATTAGAAAGGTCTTCTCGTCCGTCATAGTAATTGCCGGAAATAAAAGCTTTTAAACCGTCTACAAGCAATATAGGCTTGCCTCTTTCATAACCCGATACGTCAGGCTGAGCAGGCGTACTGGGGCCTTCTTTAAAATAATTTCCGATTATATTAACAAAAATCCCCGGTGTTCCCGGATATACCGGTTCGCCGCCGAAATTATAAATAACATTATTTCTGATATCCTGAACAAAACCGGCTTTGCCGTTAATCCGGGGCGTCCTGTGCCAAAGATGAGCGTAAAGATTATGATGAACCGTTATCCCTTGCAGACCATGAATAATCGAACCCATAGAATGAGGCTGCGGGCCATCATAAATCAGATTCCACTGGATTGTAACGTTATTGCTGTAGTCTTTGAAGCTAATAACTTCATCGCTGCCCCAGCTTATGGAACAGTGGTCGAATATGGTATCTTGCGCAATACCGCCTGCAGGGTCTTCGCCGTCGGCTGAGCGTATCCTCATAAATCGAACTACGACATTATGCGTCATAACAATTAATTCGGAAACGCATATTCCTCCCGGAGAAGTTTGCCCTGCGATAGTTATATATGGTTCTCTAATAACAAAAGGACATTTCCCTTCGATTGTTCCTGATACATGAAAAACAACTATTCGAGGACCTTTCGCCTCAATCGCATATCTAAAACTCCCCGGTATGGGAGTTTCTTTTCGTTCGGAATTATAATCAAGAAGATTCGAGACTATATATAATTTTCCGCCGCGGCCTCCGGGGGTAAATGCTCCGAAACCCTCGGCTGAAGGAAATGCAGGGATTAATTTAGGTGCCCCCCAAACTACGCCAATACAATTCAACATAAGAACCAAGGCCGACCAACTTATAAATTTCAAGTTGTTTTTATTCATTAGCCTATTCCTTTGCTGAACAGGTAAATCACAAAAATTGATTTACCTTTAACCTTTTTATGCTTAACTTCTCGAAATGTCAAGGATTTGAGTCTTTTTGCGCATTAACACACTATTATTTGCGCAGTTTGATAGTAGATTTTCGGTGAATTTACTGATATATTTTATCAGCAGTTATAGGTTAGATGAAACCCAACAATAAGCTAATGTACGGAAACCTTGGCAATGCTGCAGCTAATTACATCTATTAGTGCTGCTGGTTAAAGGAATATTATGACAATCCTCGGTTTTCATCCTGTTGACCTTTTGGTGATAATAGCCTATCTGGCAGCTATTACCTATATCGGCAAAAGAATCTATGCAAGGATGCATACCGAAGTCGATTTTTTCCTCGCAGGACGCTCACTTAATAAATTTCTACAGTTTTTCCTCAACATGGGTACCTTAAGTGATGCCAACAGCGCAGTAAGAACAGCCAGTTTCACTTTTAATAAAGGTCTTGGCGGGGTCTGGCTGATGCTGGTCGGTGTGTTTACGGGGCCTTACTATTGGTTTATGGCCGGCTGGTTCAGGAGAGTTAGGCTTGTAACAATGGGCGAGCTTTTCGAAGAACGGTTTAAAAGTAAAATCCTCCCTTGTGTTTACGCCCTTTGGGGAATCTGGCTAAGCGTGCTGATTATGGGAATCGGATATAAAGCATCGCTGAGAACTTTTCAGGCTATGGCGATTAAACCAGTTGAAAAATGCACTGTCGAGCAACAACAAATGCTCGAACAACATGCACAGTACCGTAAACTGGAGAAGCTGTATAAAACAGGCAATATAGATGAAGCATCTTTGAACGAATACAAAACCCTCGACAGTATGTATCAAAAAGGTCAAATCCAAGCCTACGTTTCTTATGTAACACCGGCTTGGTTTTACCTGCTTTATTCGGTTTTTGTAGGGACATATATAATATTGGGCGGTTTCACAGCCGCAGCAATGACCGATACGATACAAGGCATTTTGATAATCTTGTTTTCAATAATCCTAATACCTCTTGCGCTGGTTAAACTGGGGGGCTGGGAGGTTTTCAGTGAAAGAATACCCGACCATATGCTTTATATATTCGGGTCGGGCAGCAATGAATTCGCTTGGAATTCAATTGCGATGCTCGTGATAGTTACAATAATCGGAATAACAGGTCATCAAGGAAATATGGCATTGAACGGCTCAGCTAAAGACGAACTGACCGCACGAATCGCTAATATCGGCGGAGCATATACAAAAAGACTTCTTACGATAATGTGGGGAATGTGCGGTCTTTTCGCTTATGCTCTTTATCGGGATTCGATTTCAGACCCGGATATGGCATGGGGAGTTTTAAGCAATAACCTGCTTGGAACAGGGTTAAGGGGTATTATGATAGCAGGGATTCTCGCAGCGAATATGTCAACCCTCGATGCGGTCTGCGTTTATCTCTCGGCACTTTTTGTTCGGCATATTTACAAACCGTTTTTACAGAACCGTTCTCAAAGGCACTATATAAATGTTTCGAGGCTGGCCATCACAGTATTTCTTCTGATGGCAATTTATGTTTCAGAACGAACGCCGAGCATTATTCATTTGATTAAAGCTCTGCCTCTGCTGAATGTAATATTCGGTGCGCCTGTGCTTTTATTGCTGTTCTGGAAACGCCTGACACTCAAAGCCGTTTGGATACAGGTAATCATATGCTCGATAATCTTCGCTGTTCTGCCGGAAACATTGCCGATGTTCAGCCGAGTGAAACATTCGCCCGTTTTAACACAAAGAACGCACAGGCAAACAGCCTTAATTAACATCAAAGCATCGGAACAGGATATCGAACAAGGTCTCGCCAAAACGCTTGGGCAGAAAATCAAAAAAGAAATTATTATTGCACCTATAAGCATATATTTTGATTCGACAGCAAGGATTAATCCGCAGGACCCCAATTCTCCTTTGGCCGGAATCGGAAGAGTGCATACCGAATTAATAATCGTAAGATTGCTCGGATTCGATTTACAGTCAATGAAACCGTCCATGCTTTTGACGCTTAGGTACTTGGTTCCCACAATCCTGCCGTTTCTGATACTTATTCCGGTAAGTCTAATCACAAGCAACAAAGGTTTAGAAAAACAGATAGATAAATTCTACGCGAAAATGAAAACACCTGTCATCGCCGACCTACAAAAAGACCAAGCCGAATTGGAACTTAGCTATCAAAACCCGTCGAGATTCGACAGCCAAAAATTATTTCCTAAATCCAACTGGGAATTCTGCAAATGGACAAAAACAGATACTGTCGGCTTTTTTGTCAGCTTGGTTTTAACAGCCGCGATTTTATTGCTATTCCAAGGCATTATTAAACTCATATCCTGATTTCTAATTGACATTGCCGGTTGAAAAGAATAAAATCCATAACGCTTGCAGTTTGCTATAAGTAACGTTTTTTTATATAACCTGTTCTAATTAAATGGCAGCAAATTTAGGAAAAAAAATTCAGAACCTCCTCGGGCGCCAGCAATCCGGTCTTGTGATTGTAATTCTTCTTCTTGCGGTTATTCTCACTGTTATGGCCGGTTCAAGAACGGATAGAAGAACCGGAAAAACCGTAAACAATTTTCTCAATGCCCATACCCTTATGCAGACAGCCACAGACGCGAGTTTCTTCGCGATAATGGCGGTCGGCGCGACAATGGTTATCATTTCCGGAGGAATCGATTTAAGTGTCGGTTCGATTTACGCTCTTTGCGGGGTCATTACAGCTATGATGCTGCGTCATCTGAATATCGATTCGCCGGGGGCTGTCATCTTAGGGGTTTTTATGTCCCTTGGGTTGGGAGCTGTATGCGGAATGCTCAACGGCGTGATGGTTGTCGGTCTTGAGGTACATCCTTTTATTATTACACTCGGTACGATGTGGATTTTTCGCGGAATCGCGTTCGTTATCAGCCGGGCCGAAAGCATACTTCTGCCCGGGTCATTAACCGCGTTTGCCAAAGCGAATCTCGGACTAAGTTCGGCTCTTTATCCGGTCGCGATGCTGATTATGATAGGCGTTACCATTGCAGGCGCTTTTTACCTGTCAAAAACGGTTATGGGTAAACATATTTACGCTGTCGGCGGCAATCCTCAGGCAAGCAGATACGCAGGTTTGCATGTAAAAAGAATCACGATTTCGGTTTTCGCTATATCAGGTCTTACGGCGGGAATAGCCGCCTTTTTAGGAAGCGCTTATTATGGTTCGGCATGTTGTGCCGACGCGACGGGTTATGAATTATATGTAATCGCTTCGGCGGTAGTAGGCGGAGCAAGTCTTTCAGGAGGAAAAGGCAGTGCCGTCAGCGCAATGTTAGGAGCGGTCTTGATTATTTTAATCAGACAATCGATACGAACACTTCGATTTGACCAGAACTACGAATGGATAATAATAGGTACAGCTACGATTATAGCCGTCGTTCTTGATAAATTAAATGCAAAGCTTAACTTAAAACGGGCGATGAGGTAATAAAAAACTTTATAAATCAAGGAGAACTTTATGAAAAAACTGCTGCTTCTTATATCATTTTTGTTAATAGGTGTAATTTTAGTCGGCTGCAAAAAAACAAGTTCCGATGAGGAATCGGCAGTACAGCCGCAGGAAAAAACGATTAAAATCAGTATGATTGCCAAAAGCTCGACTAATCCGGTTTTTATCTCCGCTCGTATCGGAGCAGAGGACAAAGCCAAAGAGCTTAGCGAAAAGTTAGGAATAAATATAATAATAGATTGGCGCACTCCCCCTGTCGAGGATGGTCAGGTTCAAGCTCAGCGCATTGCTCAGGCTGTAAACGAAGGTGCGGATGTGATATTAGTCTCGTGCGGTGATGCCGGTAAAGTTACCGGAGCTATCAACGATGCCGTTGACAGAGGAGTGCCGGTAATGACTTTTGACAGTGATGCTCCGGATTCGAAAAGGTTCGCTTTTTACGGTGTTGACGATATAGAAACAGGTGAGCTTGTAATGTCGAATCTCGCAATGCTTGTTGACGGCAAGGCAAAGGTCGGCATTATGGCAGGCAACCAGAACGCTCCTAATCTGCAAAAACGTGTTCAGGGCGCCAAGAATGAAGCCCAAAAATATCCCGGTATCGAAATCATCGGGACATTTTATCATGCAGAAACACCGCAAGATGCCGCCGCTGAAGTGCTTCGCGTTCTAAACGCTTATCCTGAAATAAATGCTCTGGCAATGATAGGCGGCTGGCCGCTGTTCACGACTACACTGCTGACAGACCTTGACCCAGATAAAATTACCGTTGTCTCAGTCGACGCCCTTCCGGCTCAGCTTCCATATATCGAACAAGGTATTGTCCCTGTTCTTCTTGCCCAGTCAACATATCTGTGGGGTTCAATATCAGTTGAAAAAATCGTCGATAAACTTTATTTCAAAAAAGAAATACCTGTAATGAATAAGATGGAGCTTGTGAAGGTAACAAGCGAAAATCTCAACGACTGGGCGAAACAACTGAAAGACTGGGGCTTTACCGATGTGCCTGAAAGATTTCTGAGCGAGTAATAAAACTTTTGCAGCAGAACGCTTATCTACAATTTGAAAATATAACCAAGCGTTTTCCGGGCGTTACAGCGGTTGATAATGTTTCAATAGCAATAGCTAAAGGTACTTGTCATGCCGTTGTCGGCGAAAACGGCGCGGGGAAAAGCACACTCGGTAAAATGCTCGCGGGCATCTATCAGCCGGACGGCGGAAAAATAATCATCGACGGTCAGGAAAAGATTTTTGCCCACCCTGCCGCCGCATTCAAAGCAGGAATCGGAATGGTTCATCAGGAACTCGAATTCTGCGAAAATCTCACCGTAGCCGAAAATCTTTGCCTGTCTGAACTGCCTTGCAAAGCCGGTTTTATCGACAAAAAACTTATGCATAAAAAAGCCCGGCAAATGCTTAGCGTCATAGCAGCAGAACATATAGACGTAACGCAAAAGCTCGGTCTTCTTACAATCGCCAATCAGCAGCTTGTGCAGATAGCCGAAGCAGTGGGAAGAAAAGCCCAGATATTAATTTTCGATGAGCCGACAAGCTCGCTGTCGCAATCCGAAACCGAAAATCTTTTCCGCCTGATTGATGATTTAAAAAGCAAGTCAATTACCTGCATTTACGTCTCGCATAGATTCGGGGAAATTTTCCGGCTTTGCGAACAAGTAAGCGTGCTTCGCGACGGAAAGTATATCGGCACTAAAAAAATCAGCGAAATTACAGAAGATAAGCTCGTTGAAATGATGATAGGCAGAAGCTTCGAAGCCTATTTCCCCCAACATATACAAACCCAAAAAGGCACGGAAATTCTAAGAGTAGAAAATCTATCGAGCCCCGGAAAATTCGAAAACATTTCTTTCTCGCTTCACGCAGGCCAAATTCTCGGATTGGCCGGATTAGTCGGTGCAGGAAGAACCGAATTGGCACAGGCAATATTCGGCCTGGACAAAAATACAAAAGGTAAAATTTTTCTGCGTGGAAAAGAAATCAAACCCAAGTACCCTTCACAGGCTCTTAAAAGCGGAATTGCCCTTGTACCCGAGGACAGAAAACGTCACGGTCTTATACTTTCGATGAACGTAGCGGAAAACATCTGCCTGACGATTCTTAATAAAATAGCGAATTTCTTCAAAGCTATCCGAAAAAAAACGCTCTTCGAAGTTTTCGATAAATACTCGAAAATGCTGAAAATCAAAACCGCATCGCCTTGGGTTGGTGCATTGAGTCTTTCCGGAGGAAACCAGCAAAAACTTGTCCTTGCCAAATCTTTGGCTACGGACTGCAGCATATTAATGGTCGATGAGCCGACAAGAGGTATCGACATAGCGGCAAAAGCCGAGATTCACAGCCTAATCGACGAGCTTGCGGGCAAAGGCAAAGCTGTGCTGTTAATCTCGAGCGAATTGCCGGAACTGATTAATCTCGCGACAAATATACTCGTCTTCAGAGAGGGCAAAATTACCGGCTCGCTTGACCGAGTACAGGCAACTCAAGATAAAGTGCTTCGTCTGATGGCAGGCCTAAAATCTTAAAACTTTTTCGATAACGGGTTCCAGCCGTCATTTCCGCCGAGTACACTTTCAACAGTAATCTTTTTCGCCTCAGATTCGGTTAGCTGTCTCGCCCAGCTTACCCTTGCCTGCACATTCGCACCGGGACCGGTACTGTTAAATTCGGCATATCGGGCAGTTTTTTCACGTTCAGGCTTTTTCCAGTTATGCCAGCCTTCGGGCCAAACTACTTGCGACATTTCGGTATTGAGAAAAATTACATTGGCATAATCCCGCCAAGGCCTGCCGAGATATGTAATAACTTCCGGCGATTCACCTGTGATTTTACAGTTCGAAAAAACATAACCGTATTCATTCTCCAATGGTGTCGAGGCGGCTGTAATATAACCTTTTCTCAAACAGTGTATATGGCATCGCTCGAAAAAGCTCGTTCCTCCGCCGAATATAAAATCGACGTGGCCGGCGATATAGCAGTTCTCATAATAATGCCGCCCCGTCTGGTCAAAAATCGTATCCTGCCAGCCTAAAAATCGGCAGTTGCGAAAAATAACGCGGTCACCGAAAATTGCTATCGCCAAAGCCTGCCCCACCGGGCCGGCGGAATTTTCGAAGGTAATATTTTCCGCTGTAAAATCATCTGCCTCAATTGCAGTCGAAGCAGTGCGGAAAGTGCCTATTTCATTTCCATCGGGCCCAATCATTCGGGCATTCAAATCAAAAGTGAGAATAACCGTATTAGCGTCCTGACCCTGAAAATGGATGAATTTTTTAGATTTAGGAACAATAATTCGTTCTTTATAGATACCAGGTTTTATAGAAATAATCACAGGCTGATTATTATCTTGGGCAACGGCGTCAACCGCAGCCTGAACCATCATAAAATCCCCCTTACCATCAGGGCTGACCGTTATAGTTTTCGAGAAACTCGCAGCAGTACAAACCTGCAAAAAAATAAAAATTGAAAAACAAATTCTTTTTAGCTTACGACTTTGGGAGGTATGCATTTTTCAACTCCTTCAAGGTTACATCTAATCATTATGCCCATAGCTCATAATCCATGCTACTATAAATCTCAAAGAAATATCAAGTACCGTTATACATTATGCGCAATATTGCATTCTCTTTTGCACGAAATTCGGTTTTAACTTTGCGCAAAATGCTTAGAATAAAATGTAATATGAACGGCTCGATACAAAATGTGTTATTGTTATTTGTTCCGCCGCATCATTCGGCTGTGCAAAAAGAAACACCTTGGGGGCTTGTTATTAAGCATTTTAAATTCGTTCTTAAAATTTTTGGAATCATAGATATTAAAGGAGAGTTGGTTAAAATTTTAAAAGGCAAACGCGAGCATCTTGTGCCGATTCAAATTGGAAACGCCGGTCAATTGCAGGAATGTATTTATGGCATCGACCTTACATCGCCGCAAAGAAAACACCGACTCGTTTCACATTTATACGGCCTTTTCCCCGGCAGCCAGATTAAACGCTGCGAAACATTCGAGTTATTTGACGCGGCCCGCAAATCTCTCGGACTTCGCGGTGACGGCGGAACAGAACGGTCAAAAGCTTGGAAGAGAGACTTCTGAGCAAGAATTCAGGACAACGACCGCATTTACAAGATGCTCGCAAGCTTTATTTCGCCGACAGGCTATTCGCAATTTGGGATTGAGCAATAAACTTAGACTGAAAATTAATTAAGCGGGCTTAATAGTTAAAACATTATTTTTGGAGAAATATGATGTACGCCGTTAAAATATTTAAATACTCGACCATGATTTGTCTTATTGCGATTCTATATTCTTCGCTTGCGCCTGATTCTATTGCAATGAGCAAGCAATCCGATACTGCTATTAAAGCCGTCCTGCCGTTTATCGTCCCTAAAATAAAGGAACCGAAATTTCCCAATAATACTTTCAATATTACCGATTACGGCGCGGTCGGCGACGGACACACAAAAAATACAGACGCTTTCGCAAAAGCGACAAAAGCCTGTGCCGAGGCCGGAGGAGGCAAAGTAATAGTCCCTGCCGGGTTATGGCTGACAGGCCCGATTCAGCTTAAAAGCAATCTGAATCTTCATGTCGAACAAGGCGCTGTCGTGCTGTTCAGTCCGGAATTTGAAGATTATCCCCTGTTGCGAAAAACATGGGAAGGCCTTGCCGCCGTACGATGCATGTCACCCATTTACGGCGAAAATTTGAAAAATATCGCTATTACAGGGCATGGAATTTTTGACGGTAACGGGCAGGCATGGAGACCGGTAAAAAGATTCAAGATGACTGACAGGCAATGGAGAACACTGCTGCGTTCCGGCGGAGCCTTAGACGATGAAGGAAAGATTTGGTGGCCTTCTCAAGGTGCTCTGCAAGGCGAACAAATCGCAGCCGAGCTTAACAAGCGAAATGCCGATGTCAGCGAATACGCCGCCGCAAAACAGTATCTTCGGCCGGTTCTGGTCGGATTGACAAATTGCAGCGGAGTTCTGCTGGACGGCCCTACTTTCCAGAATTCCCCTGCATGGAATATTCATCCTATGATGTGTGAGAATATGATTATTAGAAACATCACGGTGCTTAATCCGTGGTGGAGTCAAAACGGCGACGGATTAGACATCGAATCATGCAAAAATGTTATTGTTTATAACTGCCATTTCGATGTCGGCGACGATGCTATATGTATGAAATCCGGTAAAGATGAATACGGACGCAGACGAGGCAAACCAACCGAAAACGTGGCGATATGGGACTGCACTGTTTACCACGGGCACGGCGGATTCGTCATCGGCAGCGAAATGTCAGGCAGCATCCGAAATATTTACATTAAAAATTGTTCTTTCCTCGGCACAGATATCGGAATTCGTTTTAAGAGTACTCGAGGCCGCGGAGGAATTGTTGAAAATATTTATATTCAGGATATTCGGATGAAAGACATTCCGACAGAGGCTATCGGATTTAATCTGTTTTATGAAAAAACTCCGCCAAGCCCGGAAGAAAGTCTCGATTACGAAACTGACCCTGTTACAGAAGAAACTCCGCGATTCCAAAATATTTTTATGAAAAATATTATCTGCAGCGGAGCTGCAAACGCTATTTATATTCAGGGCTTGCCTGAAATGCCCGTGAAGAATGTGCAATTCGAAAATATCACAATTTCTGCGAATACAGGAGTTACCTGCATCGAAACTGAGGGCATAAAATTTAAAAATGTGAAAATAATTACGAACAAAAACCCTGCATTCGGATTATACAACAGTAGGAACATCATTTTGGAAAATATAGAACTACCTAAGCTAACATCTTCGATTAAAGCAGCAGGCAGAAAAACAACGGGAATTTACGTCGAAAAAGGAGCTTTTGAGAAGATTGAGCACGGAAAAGACATAAAACCGGATGCAATCATAAAAAAATAATACGGAAATAAAAATATCTGCCCTCCATAACTTATGCCCTAAGTGCTTACGTGATATGCATTTAGGGCATTTTTTGTATCGCTTTACTGCTGATTGCGCCCCAAATTAGGTTTTGCGCAAAATAGCTTCTTTTATCGCGCAATATCGCCTTGTTTAGTCCCACCTAAAACTGGGATAATAAAGA
Source organism: uncultured Pirellulales bacterium (assembly GCA_964391985.1). Classification (GTDB taxonomy): domain Bacteria; phylum Planctomycetota; class Phycisphaerae; order Sedimentisphaerales; family Anaerobacaceae; genus CAYMOE01. The sequence continues at coordinate 171,498 of CAYMOE010000002.1, read as the reverse complement.
AAAACTGTTATCTTATGGTCGGCTATTTGGAGTTGTAAGGAATTATGAAAACAACATTTAGATTTCTCATATTATTCAGTCTGGTAATTATTTTAGGCTCTGCCAATGCTGGGATTAATTGGCATAATCAGGTAGGAAAATGGGCGGAACCAAACAAATGGTCAGGCAATATTGTACCTGATGGACAAGATGAAGTATTGATAAGAAACGAAGGTTCTAAGTGTATCCTCGATTCTGATGCTGGTGATTGGGACATCGCTCAAAGACTTAGGGTATATGGTAATGCTTTGCTTGCTATCGAAGATGGTGCCAGCCTGCTGGGTGTAAGCTGGATGCGGGTAGGTACAAACGAAGGCCCCGGTAATGTCACGCAAACCGGAGGCCAAGTAAGGCTTAAAGGCGGAAAAGACGGAGCTAAATTAACCATCGGATATGAAAGCGGCTCGCAAGGCTCGCAATACACTATAAAAGGCGGCACTATCACATATTTGAACTCAGATGCTTATCTGATTGTAGGATATCGCGGCGGTGAAGGAAAATTCACCGTAGTAGGCACAAGCCCTGAAATAAAAATGAAAAGACTTTACGTCGGCGGAGACCTTATAGAAAAAGCCGGAACAGGAATCATGGAATTTCAAGTTGATTCGAAAGGCGTCAGTCCGGTTCAAATAACAAATAGTATTCACATCGACCGCGAGGGCAATAATTCTCAGGCAGATTTAATCATTAATTCAATCGCAGCTCCTCCGAAAACTAATATCGTTCTTATCGAAAATACAGGAAGCGGATATGTAGACGGAAGGTTCGATACACTCGTAGATTCCAACGGTTCGAAACCCGCCGCAGAAGGTTCAGAGGTGATCCTTAAGCACGATGAAACCGAATATAAATATATCCTAACTTACAGACACAATGCAGGCCAAGACGGTTATTCGAACGATATCGCACTTATTTACGAGCAGGAACTAGCAAAGAATTGATTATTCACGATTGTGCCGCTGCCCTGCCGGCAAGATGACCTGTCGAAAAAGCAATTTGAAGGTTATAACCTCCGCACGGCCCGTCCGCATTGATAACCTCACCGCAAAAGTAAAGTCCGGGACAAAGTTTTGATTCCATAGTTTTAGAATTAATCTCGGATAAACAAACCCCGCCTCGTGTTACAGTCGCTTCGCCGATAGGCCCTGTCGCCGAGATATAAAGAGGTAATTCTTTAATGATTCTTATAAGTTCTAATCGATGTTTTTTTGTCAACTGCCCTGCCTGAAGCTGCGATGGGATATTTAATTCTGAACATATATTCGATACTAAAGCCTTAGGAAGAAATTCTGCAAGTACATTAGCAAGTTCTTTTTTAGGCTGATGTGCACAAATAGAAATAATTTTTTCATCGAGCTTCTTAAATTCATATTCCGGAAGTAAGTCAATTGTAATTTTTACAGGGCTTTTCTCATTAGGTAAAAAATCGGTGATAAATCTGCTAATCTCCAGAACGCAAGGGCCTCCTATTCCGCTGTCGGTAAAAACAAGCGGGCCGGCAATAGAAACTTTTTTATTTCCCGCAGAGGTCTTAATAACAATATTATTCAGCGATACACCTTTGAGCTGATGAAGCCGCGTTTGAGCAGTGACTAAAGTGCAAAGCGAAGCCTTAGGCTCGACGATTTTATGGCCTAAATATTTTGCGAAAACAAAACCGTCACCAGTTGAGCCGGTAAGAGGCCAGCTTAATCCGCCTGTTGCAATGATTACTTTTTTCGCCTCAATTTTATGGGTCCCGGCTGCTATTTCAAAACCTTCTGATATTTTTTTAATGCCGGCTACCTTTTTGTCATACAAAAATCGAATCGAAAGCTCTTTTGTATGGTCAATCAAAACTTTCGCCACATCAGCCGCTCGTTCACTGACAGGAAAAACACAGCCGTCTTTCTCGATTTTCATCCGCAGCCCGCGTTCTGCAAAATAATTAATCAAACCATCCGCTGAAAATTCATAAAGACTGTGTCGCAAAAACCTCCCGCATTTACCGTAAGCCTTTACAAAATCATCTACCGAACAATGATGGGTAAGATTGCAGCGTCCTCCGCCTGTAATCAGCAGTTTTCTGCCCGCAGATGTATTTTTTTCGACAATTACAGTTTTAGCTCCGCTTTTTGCCGCAAAGATTGAGGCAAACAGCCCTGCCGGTCCGGCTCCGATTATACAAACATCTGTTTCCATAAAAGCTCATTAAAAATAAATTAGACTGCCGTGTATTTTATCAGGAATTCAACAAAAATACAGGATATAAAAGTGAATTATTACAAACACGCCCGAGAGGATTCGAACCTCTGACCTACGGATTAGAAATCCGTTGCTCTATCCAGCTGAGCTACGGGCGCTTATTACCTAAGTCGCCATAATATAACAACTTGCCTATGGTATTGTCAATTCTAAGTCCGGCAAAAGCTATAAGTGTAAATTTCGAAGGAATTGATATAAAAAAGCGGGCGAAGGGATTCGAACCCTCGACATTCGGCTTGGGAAGCCGACATTCTACCACTGAATTACACCCGCATCTTCATGGACTCTTAGTCTAAAACATTAACCCAGCCTGTCAAGCTGTTTATATCAACCCTAACAAGTCTATTCTTTTTGCGGTATCAATTTATCAATTTTGCAATCCTATCCTCAGACTGGCTAAAATAACAGCATCCTAAAACACATTCTTGTAAATACCTCTAAGGCTTGACATAGCCGCTCAATCCTAATATATTAATCGGTTCGTTTTTAACCGGCCCCTTGGCGTAAAAAGGGCAAGGCCGGGGAGTTTCTAATTACAAGGAATTATTCAAAATTACATAAGGAGAACGCTAAAATGGCACAAAAATGGGTTTATTTCTTCGGCGGTAAAAAAGCTGACGGAAATGCAAAAATGAAAAATCTTCTCGGCGGCAAAGGGGCTAATCTCGCCGAAATGGCAAAACTCGGAGTTCCGGTTCCCCCCGGATTCACTCTTACCACAGATGTCTGCACTTATTATTACGCTAACAAGCGCAAATATCCGGCCGGTCTAAAAGAAAAAGTCAACGAAGCTATGCGCAAAATTGAAAAGATTATGGGCAAAAAATTCGGCGACCCTAACGACCCGCTGTTAATGAGCGTCCGTTCAGGTGCAAGAAAATCCATGCCCGGAATGATGGAAACGGTATTAAATATCGGATTAACTACAAAGACAATCCCCGGATTAATCGCCAAAAGCCGAAATGAAAGATTTGTTTACGATGCTTATAGGCGTTTGATAATGATGTATTCGGACGTTGTGATGGAAAAAGCGGCCGGCATCGAACCAAAAGAAGACCAAGGAATCCGTAGACAGCTCGAAAAAATAATGGACCATCTCAAGTCGCAAAAGGGTTATAAAACCGACACAGAGATGGATGTTACCGACCTTAAAAACATTTGTGAGCTTTTCAAAAGCAGAGTTAAGGAAGTATTAGGAAAAGAATTCCCCGACGACCCTGAAACACAGCTTTGGGGCGGCATTCATGCGGTATTCGCATCTTGGAACGGAAAAAGAGCTGTAAGCTACAGACGCATCGAAAATATTCCCGATGAATGGGGAACTGCTGTAAATGTTCAGGCAATGGTGTTCGGAAATATGGGCAAAAATTCCGCAACAGGTGTAGCGTTTACCAGAAATCCGGGCAACGGAGAGAACAAATTTTATGGTGAATTTCTTATTGATGCTCAGGGCGAAGACGTTGTAGCCGGTACAAGGACGCCTGCTCCGGTAAACGAGGACTCTAAGAGCGAGCATAACAAAGAACTCGTATCTTTGGAAAAGGCAATGCCTAAAATTTACAAAGAACTGTTTACTATCCAAAGAAAACTCGAAAAACATTACCACGATATGCTCGATATCGAATTTACAATCGAAGACGGACGGTTGTGGATGCTTCAGTGCCGAGTCGGCAAGCGTAACGGCCCTGCGGCGATTCGTATGGCAGTCGATATGGTAAAAGAAAAACTTATCAAGAAGGAAGAAGCTGTAATGCGTGTTACTCCGTCCCAGCTCGATGAACTGCTTCATCCAATTATTGACCCCAAGATCGAAAAAACTCACAAGCCGATAGCCAAAGGTCTTCCCGCAGGTCCTGGCGGAGCGGTCGGCCAGATTGTATTTACTGCACAATCGGCTGTTGACTGGGTGAAATCCGGCAAGAAGGTGCTGCTGGTTCGTGAAGAAACCAACCCTGAGGACGTGGAAGGTATGAGAGCTGCCGAAGGTATTTTGACAGCCAGAGGCGGAATGACAAGTCACGCAGCATTAGTAGCCCGCGGATGGGGCAAGTGCTGCGTCGTAGGGTGCGGTGCAATAGAAGTCAATTATACGACCAAAGAGCTTCATGTTGACGGCAAGATTATTAAAGAAGGCGAATGGCTGACACTAAACGGAACCAAAGGTCTGGTTTATCAGGGACAATTGCCGATGTTAGATGCCGGCGAGGAAAACGAAGTTCTTAACAGCTTTTTAAAGATTTGCGACGGAATCAGAAAGCTCGGCGTCCGCACAAATGCCGATACTCCCGAAGATGCCAGAAAAGCTAAACAGCTTGGCGCAGAAGGTATCGGGTTGTTCAGAACAGAACATATGTTCTATGGCAAAGGCAGCGATGAAGCGCTGTTTTTACTGCGAAAGATGATTGTATCCAAGGATAAAGCCGAACGGCAGAAAGCTATCGATAAATTGTTCACATTTGTTAAGAAGGATATCAAGGGAACACTGGAGGCGATGGACAATCTTCCGGTAGTGATTCGTCTTTTAGACCCGCCGCTGCATGAGTTTGTACCCAGAGAAAAACATCGTCTCGAAGCTTTAGCACAGGATTTGAATATATCTCTCGAAGAGCTCGCGAAACGAGCTGACGCACTGCATGAATCGAACCCGATGATGGGGCATCGCGGCGTGCGGTTAGGTATCACATATCCGGAAGTTAGTGAAATGCAGATGAGAGGAATATTCGAGGCCGCTGCTGAACTTATAAAAGAAGGCAAAAAACCGTACCCCGAAATTATGATTCCGGTTGTCTGTGATGTGAAGGAACTTAGCGACCAACTGACGCTTGCCAAGGATGTGTATAAACAGGTTTTGGCAAAGTTTGGTTTGAAGAAAATTCGTCATAAACTCGGAACAATGATAGAGATACCAAGAGCGGCTTTATTGGCAGGCGAAATAGCCAAAGAAGCTGAATTCTTCTCATTCGGCACTAATGACCTGACTCAGATGACCTTCGGATTTTCACGTGACGACATCGGCGGATTCGTGCCGGAATATCTCAATAAGGGAATTCTGCAAGGCGACCCGTTCCAGAGCATCGACCAAGCAGGCGTAGGTGAATTGATTAAAATCGGCATCGAACGAGGCAGAAAAACTAATAAACAGCTTGAAATCGGTATCTGCGGCGAACACGGCGGCGAACCGGCAAGCGTTGAATTCTGTCATAAGGTGAAAATGGATTATGTATCCTGCTCGCCGTTTAGAGTTCCGATTGCAAGATTAGCGGCTGCTCAGGCTGTATTGAAGAAATAAAGCTTAAAGCTTATAATGAAAGATTAAAAGACGCGGTTTCAGCCGCGTCTTTTTTTTGGTGTGAAATCGTACATCCAGAAGGTTTGGTCAAAAATATCGAAATAACCTTAGCGTCAATTACAAACCGTATTCCTTTATCTTGCGATACAGTGTCCTTTCACCAATGCCGAGCAGTTTCGCGGCTTGTTCACGGTTATTGCCGCACCGAGCCAAAGTATCGACTATGGCCTGCTTTTCAAGCTCGTTTAGAGGCACACCCGCAAGATTTTTGGCGGGCCGAACCTGACCTGTAAGCTGTCTTATATGATGAACCTCCGGCGGGATATCCTTAACATCAAGTGTATCTCTATCACACATTACAACCATTGTGCGGATACAATTGCGAAGCTGGCGGATATTGCCCGGCCAGTCATACGCAGCCAGAATCATCCGTGCAGAATCGCTGATACCCGAAACCTTCGAGCCGATCTCGGCAACAGCTTCTTCGATGAAATAATCTATAAAAGCCGGAATATCTTCAGGCCTGTTTTTCAGCGATGGGACTATTATACTGACCCCTTTGATTCTGAAATATAAATCCTGTCTGAATTTTCCCGACGAGACAAGCTCCGCCAAATCATGGTTTGTCGCGCTTATAATACGAACATCGACTTTAGTCTGCTTATCCGAACCGACAGGGACAACGATTCCGTCCTCGAGAACACGCAACAGTTTTGCCTGAAAATTCAGCGGCATATCGCCGATTTCATCTAAAAATAACGTCCCTTTGTCGGCGATTTCAAAAAGCCCCTTTCGGTCTGAAGTCGCACCGGTAAAAGCGCCCTTGGCATGGCCGAATAACTCGCTTTCAAGAAGAGATTCTGTCAGCCCTGCACAATTAATCGGACGAAACGGTTTATTGAATCGTTTGGAATTATCGTGAATCGCCTTTGCGAGCAATTCTTTACCGCAGCCGCTGGGGCCTTCTACCAATACCGAAATATCGGTCGGCGCAACTCGGCGAAGAACCTCGAAAATTCCAGTTACCGCAGGATTGCTGCCTATTACACCGCCGAATATGAAGCCGTCTTTGCTGTTTTTTGCTTTTTCGCTGCGAAATTTCACCGAGGCGACTTTTTTAGCGGCTTGTTCAACCAAATTTCTAAGCTGGTCTATGTCAATCGGCTTAACAAGATAATCGAATGCGCCCCGCCGAAGAGCTTCTTTACAGGTTTCAATCGTCGCATAAGCGGTTATGAGAATTACCTCGGTATCAGGGTCATCGGATTTGGCTTTTTCCAAAATTTCAAGTCCGTCAATATCTCCTTCGAGTTTCAAGTCGGTAATAATTACATCTATATGCTGATTTTTAATGATTTCAAGTGCATCTTTGCCGTTATAAACAGCTATTGCTTTTGCGCAGTATTTTTCAAGTGATTCGGCTATCCCGTCAGCATGATTTCGCTCGTCATCGACCACCAGTATTATCGTATCCTTGGCCATAACTTTCTTAAACACTATACATTCTGTTTCAGCGGAATTTCAATTGTAAACGATGTACCTTTGTCCTGTTCGCTTGCGACAGCTATACTGCCGTTATGCTGGTCGATAATTCTTTTTACCATCGCCAGACCCAAGCCGCTGCCGTTAGTTTTAGACGATACAAAGGGCGTAAAAAGCTTTTTCAGTTTTTCAGGTTCGATGCCGCACCCTGTATCGCTAATCTGCATCTGGGCATTCGAACCTGATTTTTGTGTTCTTACCATCAACTCGCCGCCCTGCGGCATAGCCTGCTGAGCGTTAATAAATAAATTCAAAACAACCTGTTTCAGCATAGCAAAATCTGCTTTGCAGACAAGCGGCTCTTTACTTAGAAAATGCCGGATAGTAACCGAACGGCTTTGTGCTTGAGGCATATAAAAATCGACCATATCGCCAATCAGCTCGTTTATATCGACTTCGCCCAGACTCAACCGGCCTTTTCCGACATATCTTAGGAATCCGTCAAGAATCCGTTCGAGGCGTTCGGTTTCCTGAGTTACGACAGAAAGCTTCCTCTGAGCCCTTGTCAGCGAATAACCGGCTTGCTGACCTTGCGAGGCAATAGATTCAAGTTCTTCGCCGATTAATTTAAGATTTACTTTAATACTGCTGAGAGGGTTTTTGAGTTCGTGCGCGAGTTCACCGGTCAGCTTGCTGAGGTCTTCAAGCCGACTGAAATCCTGCTGAGATTTTTCGTTTTGCGGTGTCTTTTTGTCATACATAATCTTTATATACAGCACCTGTAAATAATGCAAAATACAGATGTACGAACATAAGACAAAATCCGATTATTTTTTCTGTTCAGGATTCGATTGGTCTTTCTTTTCCTGATTAGCCATTTCCGCCAAAGCCGCTTTTCGTGAAAGCTTATATCTGCCCTGCTCGTCGATAAGCAGCAGCTTGACCGGAATAATATCACCGACCTTGCAAACCTGCTCGACGCTTTTAACATAGCCACTGTCAAGCTCGCTGATATGACACAGGCCCTCTACGCCAGGAGTCAGTTCGACAAAAGCTCCGAAATCCTTTACGGATACCACTTTGGCTTTTGGATATATTTTCCCGACCTTTGGCGGCGTGGTTAAGGCTTCTATCATTTCCTTCGCAACAAGATGATTATCTCCGCCGAGACAGCTTATGAAAATCGTGCCGTCTTCTTCGATTTCAACAGTGGTATTGGTCTGTTCCTGAATGCTTTTTACCATTTTTCCGCCGGGGCCGATGACTTTGCCGATAAGCTGCGGGTCGATTTCAATGCTGATTAATTTCGGGGCATAAACACTAAGTAATGCTCTGGGTTTATCGAGCGTTTTCGACATTGTTTCAAGTATTTTCAGTCTTGCCTGTTTCGCACGTTCGAGAGCTTCGACCATAATATTATGCGCCAGACCTTCGGCTTTGATATCTAATTGTATCGCGGTAATACCCTCTGTGGTTCCGGCGACCTTGAAATCCATCTCGCCGAAATGGTCTTCTTCCCCCATAATATCCGTCAGAAGTTTATACTGGCTTTTATCATTTGTTATTAAACCGATTGAAATTCCGGCTACAGGCCTGATAAGCGGAACACCGGCATCCATAAGAGCAAGACAACCTGCACAAACGGTCGCCATCGAGCTGGAGCCATTCGATTCGGTAATATCCGAGACGATTCTAATAGTATATGCAAACTGTTCTTCCGGCGGCTTTACCTGTTCCAGAGCTTTTTCAGCCAATGCACCGTGTCCGATTTCTCTGCGGCCCGGCCCTCGAACCGGCTTTACCTCGCCGACCGAAAACGGCGGAAAATTGTAATGCAGCGTGAAATTCTGAGTGTATTCTTCGAGCAGCCCGTCAACAATCTGCGCATCGCGAACAGTTCCGAGAGTTACTGTCGCCAAAGCCTGAGTTTCACCTCTGCTGAAAACGGCCGAGCCGTGAACACGTGGAAGAATTCCGACATGACAGTCTATATCTCTTACTTTGTCAAACGCCCTGCCGTCGGGTCTTTTACCGGCAAGAAGATTTTTACGAAGAACTTCGCTTTCGATTTTACCCAATATCCGTTTTACCATCGATTTGCTGTAATTATTTTCTTCGGTTTCGCCGGAACAATATTTTTCTAAAACACTTTCGAAAAGCTCGTTTACAGATGTCTTTCGCTGCTGCTTATCCTTGATTTGCTTTAACTCGGTTAGTTTATCAGCTATTTCAGATTTCACTTTTTCATACAAACTGTCGTCGAATTCCTGCAAAGGAGTTTCTTTGACCGGATTAACCAGAGCTTGCAATTCGCTAATCAAATCGCATATTTGAGCAACTGTTTTCTGACCCTGTGCGATTGCGTCTGCGATTACCTGCTCGGGAAGTTCCTTGGCAGCAACTTCTATCATATTCATCGCGTCTTTACGTCCGCCCAGAAGCAAATTCAGGTCGCAATCGGCAAGCTGAACATGCGTAGGATTAATTATAAACTCACCGTTAAGCCTTCCGAGCCTGCAAGAGCCAATCGGCCCCATAAACGGTATTTTACTTATACATAAGGCGGCACTTGCGCCAATCATACCGAGAATATCAGGGTCATTCTCTCCGTCAAAACTCATTACGGTAACAATGACCTGAACTTCCTGTACATAACCTTCAGGAAACAAAGGACGAATAGGCCTGTCAATCATCCTTGCGGTAAGAGTTTCTTTAGTGCTGGGTCTTCCCTCACGCTTGATAAATCCTCCGGGGAATTTTCCGGCAGCACTATGACGTTCTCTGTATTCGACACTTAAAGGGAAAAAATCAACGTCTTCATCTCGAGGAGCAGCCGCAACAGCTGTGGCAAGTACCACTGTCTCGCCGTATTGAACAATAACCGCTCCGTCGGCCTGCCGTGCAATTTTACCTGTTTCTATCGATAATTTTCTTCCTGCAATTTCTTTTTCTACTCTATAAATACCTGCCATTAGTTTTCCTCATAAAATAAGCGGTCCGCCAATGAACCACAAGGGATGAAAAACGAGATTCCGATAAAAGTTCTGTAACTATTTGCGCAGACCAAGGCGAGAGATAATTTGCCGATAGCGTTTTACGTCTGTCTTGTTGACATACTTCAGCAAAGATGCTCTTGCCCCTACCATCTTTAGCAGACCTCGTCTGGAAGAATGATCTTTGGGATGGGACTTAAGATGTTCAGTAAGCTCGTTGATTCTCTCGGTTAATAACGCAATCTGCACCTCAGGAGAACCGGTATCCCCTTCGTGGGTCTCAAAGTCATGTACAACTTTTGTTTTCTTATCTTTAGTCAGCATTATCGAGATAAATCCTTTCCTATAAAGAAGTTACATACAACTACCATTTATGCCCCGCGAGCTGGCGGACAACAAAAAGTATAGCCCGCCCGCAAAAGCGAATTAGGTATTATATACAGATAATCTGAATGATGCAACTATTTTTAGCTAAAGATTTTATAGATTAATGCAGGCTGTTGCGGATTAACCAGCTAAAATGCTAAAGAGTTCACCGCTGGAAAGTTAAACTCTGAAGCCGCGAATATTTTAGGCTGTTAAAGAAATCATCTTCGTTTGCCGAGCAGCCCTAACCCGCCCAAGGCGAATAATAAAAGCGTAGCAGGTTCGGGAATCAGCAGTACCGTTGCATTAGTGTCAATATATCCTATTTCTGTAGTCCAATAAGTTCCATCCAGCCACTGTCCGGATAATATGCCGATACCGAACAATTCATTGTCGATTAGCGAAAGTCCGTTGCCCAAGACAAAATCTTTCCCTAAAAAAGTAATCGCGCTGCTGTCCCATGCCCAGAGAATATCCACGCTGCCGCCCGAGATTTCTACAGTGCTGGAGTTGAGGGCATAAACGCTTTTCATTATGCCGCCGGAGATACCCGCTGTGCTGGTGTCGAGAGCGTAGAGATACTCCACGTTGCCGCCGGAGATGTCCACGGTGCTGCTTTCGTAGGCTTGGAACCAGTACACGCTGCCGCCGGACATGTCCACCGTGCTGGTGTCGAGGACGTGTAGATAGTTTACGCTGCCGCCGGGCAATATCCTTGCCCCGCTGTAGTCGTATAGCCAGCCGTAGTCATAATCCGTTGTAACATCCTTTTGCTCAGCGCCGCTCAGAAGAAAATCCTCTGCCTGCACACCCGCCGGGATTGCCGATAGCGCAGCTACCGTACAAAGTATCTTTGCTATTCTTATCATCTTTCCTTCCCGTGAATATTTCCCCAAAAACGCTATTCTCCGCTTCTATTTTTCTTATATCTTAATTATCTGCCTGTTGTCAAGCCAAAATTCCCTATTCTTTAAGTCCATAGGGTCGTAATGGTTATCCTGTATATAAAAATAAGCAAAAACCTTATTTGCAAACGGGCAGCAGTGATAACAAAGGAATACTTTATTTTATACAACAACTTTTTTATTTAAGCCCGAAGCTAAAAAACAATGACGCTTGATTTTTAAGAATTTAAGAAATATCTAAATTTTACTTCACACACTCCCTGCGCAGCGGCAAAACCGCAACGCATTAAAATGCTTTCAGCAAAATTCATCGACAACCCCCCCTCATTGTACAAACTGTCCTCTTTTTTCAGCCTTATATATTTAGCAGTTTCAATCTCTCACTGCGACACCTTTCGGCGGAATAACCAACCCAAAAGCATCGCAAACGGCAATTCACTTCTAAAACAACGTCAACTAACTGTATTTGATTTCAAACTCAGCCAATAACAACATATTACTTAGCTTTCCATATCCTACCATCTCTTACTGGATGTGGTTGTAAATTATCCCAATCCTCTATGTCAATAGAAGTAAAGACCACGCCTTTTTTCAGATAATTAACATGACCATCATAGAATAATACGTTTACCCCTTCTGAGTGGCGATAAGCGGTTGCACCGTAGCCGCCGAGTGCTCGATATTCCTCAATCGTGCCTCTCTGGCCTAATCTGTCCCAAAATCGGATATAGTTAGCCCCATGCCAACCAACCCACCAGTCACCAACGCCTTCGGTGAACATCAATTTCTCAGCGGGATTCTTAACCTCGGACTGCTTGTAACCCACCAAATTAGGCCATGGGGCCCCCCATTCAGCCAAACCTTCCAAATTGTATCCATAGCTAATTAGGACAATACCGCGATATGCTCTTGCAGGGTCTCTTACATTTAAGTCGCTTGGGCATTGTAATTTCCTCGGAAGAGTATAGAAACCAACAATTCCGCCTTGTTCTACCCCGCCACCTTGATAATAAGCCTCAATTTGCATGTATTTGCGAAAATCAGGGTTACGACTCCACTCGATACTCACAGGGTTACCATCCTTATCCCTTCCGGGATAACTTAATGGAACAAAATACCCATTCCATGCGTTGACATAACTCATGTTTGCCTGTCCGATACCTTTCATATTAGTACCGCAAACAACTCGCCGCGCAAGCTCTCTGGCCACGCCTAATCCAGGCACCAAGACAGCCATCAGCAGGGCAATAATAGAAATCACCACCAGCAGCTCCACCAATGTGAACGCTCGCTTCTTTTCCATGATTTGTTCCTTTCAAAAACAGGTTATAAAAAACGACATGATTTATGAAAACAGCTTTCCCGGGCATAGCGGCTCGGTTCCAACCGAATCGCCATTCCGGACACGTATAAAATCCTCTTTACTTTGAATGCCTAATCTTAATATACGACAAACATTGTAAATTTGTTCAATTATTATAGCCGCGGTGTTTCGCAGCCTGCATAACCGCCGGAATTGCTGATAACGCAGTTGCCGTAAAAAGTATCATTGCTATTTTTATCATCTTTGTTCCTCCAACATTTTTTTGAATATTTAATGTCGGCCGGAGTTTCGCGGTAAAACTCAGTGATAAAATCGCAGCGGCGGTTTCCTGTCGGACAGTTGAATACTCGCGTCGGCTTTGATTCAATCTGTCCATGGATAAACAATAACCGCTAATTATTGATATCCGAAGGCATAATATCTACGGGCAAGTTTATAACAGCCATAATGAAACCGCCCCTGCTTTCTGCATTGGGAACTCCGGGCGTACAGAGAACTTTCCGCGTACATAATTCTTAATTAACTTGTCAAATCTTGCTTACAACTTAAAATTCCTTCTTCGCTTACAGTAATAGTCCAAGAAAAAGATAAAACGTTACAGGAAAAATGTTTTTTATCGGAAAATATTTAAAAAACCCGAAAAAAGATGTTTTTTTCGTGAAAAATGGTGATTTTTTAAAAAACTTTAAATAAACTGTAACGAAATTAAGAAAAGTTGGACTATTATATAGACCGTGAAAAAAATACAGACAGAAAACAATACAGATGTAATCGAGCTGGTCAAAAAAGCTCAGAGCGGCGACAGCGAGGCTATGTCTTTGCTTTGTCAGGAGGTCTCTGAGCGGATTTTGCCGTATATTCAGGGCTTGACGCTTAATTATGATATGTCTCAGGATGTTTTGCAGGAGACACTGTTGGAATTAGTCAAATCGCTTGAAAATGTTAAAAAACCAGAAAGCTTCTGGTGCTGGGTCTATCGCCAAGCTCTTGGCAAAGCGCAAAGACATTATCGCGGCCGCAGCAAACAGAGGTCTATCGTACTTAGAATTGCAACCGATGTTCTTAGAGAATTTCAGGACGAAAATCTCAGCGGTCTTAAATACGCCGTGCGAATGGAACTTACGGAGGTAATACTCAAAGCTATGAGCACGCTTAAAATGGACTACAGAAATGTCCTGATTCTCAGATGTTTCGAGAAACTTTCTTTCGCTGAAATAGCTCAGACAATGCAATGCAAGGAGATTCACGCCCGTGTATTATTTCTTCGTGCGAGAAAATCCCTCGAAAAAAATATGCGATACGACGGTTTTGACAAAGAATACCTTCTGGCCGGACTGGTTATATTCAGAATTCTCACCAAACCGACCGAAGTCGGCACAGGAACAGCTTTAATAACAGCAAGTATTTTGAATGTCGACGCCATGGCAGTAATAATTAATCTTTTAGCTTCTAAATCAGGGTTTGTATTGACTTGCTTAGCTACATTATTTACGGTTTTCTCAACGACAAAATCAATCCTTTACGCAGTCGGAGTTATCGCCTTTGTTCTATATGTGCTGTTTTGGTTTTGGCTGGCGGACCTGTACACCAGATAAAATAATCCGGCGAAAAACCGCTATAATTTTTAATGGGCGATGACAGATGAAATTCTGAAAACAGGAAGCAACAGCGCAATAGCTATAGTGCCTATGATTATACCAAGAATTGTAATCATCAGCGGTTCGATAAGAGTCATAACGCTTTTAATCGAGTTTTGAAGCTTCTTCTCGTAGAACAGAGAAATTTTATCACTGACCTCACCGAGTTTTCCGCTTTTTTCTCCGGCTCGGAGCATCTGAAGTATGCCGACATCTATCAGATTACCGTCAGGTGAAATTTGTATCGATTCTGAAAGCTGGTATCCGTCGCGGATTTTATCATCTACGTTTTTCCAAAGCCTTTGAAAATAATAATTACCCGAGGCCCCCTGAATCACACGGACAGCATCAAGCAGGCTTACTCCGGTATTTACCATAGTTGACATAATACGCATGCTTCGGGTAACCACCATATCGATAAACATCGTTCCAACTACCGGAATACGGATTTTTAGAAAATCGAAAAATCTTCTTCCGGCAATAGTCTCTTTAAAATAATACAGAGCCGCACCTAACACCACAACGGCAGTAACCAGACCAGTCATAAATTCGAGATTTCCGAGCAGGCTGCTGAAACCTACCAAAACTTGGGTTATCTTAGGCAATGCTGCGCCTCTGCTTTCATAAATTTGCATAAATCTGGGCAGGACAAAAAACATCAGTGTTCCCGTAGCCGCGACGGCCATAAGGGCCATAATCAAAGGATACGTCATAGCACCTTTGATTTTTTTGCGGGTATCGGCTTCAAACTCAAGATAGCTGCTCAGAACTCTGAGCATATCGACCATTTTGCCGGAGGCTTCGGAGGCTTTAACCATACTAACGAACATCGGATTAAATGTGCGCGGATAATTCAGTAAAACCTTCGAGAAATTTTCGCCGTTTTTAACACTGCGGCTCGCATCTTCAATTATCATGCGGAACGGGCTGTATTCAGACTGACTTGCAATAGCATCGAGCGCATCACTAAGCACAACACCGCTGTCAAGCATTACCGCAAGCTGATTCGTGAACATTATCAATTCCGTTTGTTTGGCTTTAAGACTCGATACAGCAGAATAATCGTTAGATACCGATATATCCGATAAATCCAAATCTTTTGCCGAACCTGACGGCAGGCTGTTTTTTTGCTCGTTATTACTTGAACAAGCAGCATCCTGAAAACGAGTTTTTACCGGGGCCGTTGCCATAATCACAATATAACGTTTAAATTACTTAAGATTGCTGTTCAATATCGATAACCTGAGCTGTTCTTAAGACTTCCTCAATCGAAACAATACCGGCTTTAACTTTTTCTATGCCGTCAAGCAGCAGAGGGCTCATTCCTTTTTTAATTGCAAGGTCCTGCAGTTTTTTCAGTCCGATACCCTCGCTAATCATTTCCTTAACTTCATCGTCAGGAACAAAGAGTTCGTGTATGGCAATTCTGCCGCTGTAACCTGTGTTTCGGCATTTCTTGCATCCCATACCGGTGTAATACGTTTTTATTTTGCATCCGGCTTGTTCGACCATTTTTCTAATGCTCGCCGGCGGTTCGTGTTCGGTCTTGCAATTCGTACAAATTTTACGAACCAGACGCTGGGCCAGTATGGCGATTAATGAAGCGCTCACCAAATAAGGGGGTATGCCCAAATCGAGCAATCTTATAACCGCACCGGGAGCATCGTTGGTGTGAAGCGTAGATAACACAAGATGTCCTGTCAACGCGGCCTGAACTGAGATACTCGCAGTTTCCGAGTCACGTATTTCTCCGACCATTATTATATCCGGGTCCTGCCGCAGCAAAGAACGAAGCGCTGTCGCAAATTTAAAACCGACCGTATCGCTGACCTGAAATTGATTAATCGCATGCATACTGCACTCGACAGGGTCTTCTACCGTGCAAATGTTAACTTCTTCACTGTTTAACTCGGCCAATGTCGCATATAAAGTTGTATTCTTTCCAGAACCGGTCGGGCCGGTAACGAGAATAATTCCATTGGGAGAGCGCATAACTTTGCGGTAAAGCTTCAGATTTTCATAGGCAAAACCGAGCGATTCGAGATTAAACATTATTTTTTGCGGATTGATAACTCGTATCACAACCTTTTCGCCGTAATTTCCGGGCATAACCGAAACTCGAAGGTCTATCGCCCTGCCTTCGACAAGGACATGTATTCCGCCGTCTTGAGGAAGCCGTCTCTGGGCAATATCAAGCTCGGCCATTATTTTTATACGCGAGACAATCGCGGCATGCATTTGATAAGGAGGTCTGAGTTTTTCATATAATCTGCCGTCAACTCTGTAACGAACACGAAGCAATTTTTCTCCGGGTTCAACATGAATATCACTGGCATTCTCTCGAACGGCATTATAAATCAAATAATTGACGAGTTTAACTACCGGTGACTGTCCGGCTATTTCTTCGAGATTCCCTATATCTTGGGCAATATGCTCGATAAGAGTAAAATCTTCAAGCCCCTCTTCGTCCATTATCTCATCAATAACGAAGACATTGGCAGCGGGAAGATAACTCTGCAAAGTCGCTTTTATATCTTTTGCGGTAGCACAAACAATCTGAACTTTGCAGCCGCTTATTCGCTCAATTTCGTCAATCAAAAAAACGTTCGAAGGCTCACTTACGGCTACAGTTAGAGCATCGTAAACTTTGAAAAGAGGAAGAATCGTATGTTCTTCGAGAAAATCACGAGGAAGCAATTCGACAGCTTTGGCATCACAAATTTTCGGTGTAATTTGAGCGTACGGGACACCATAAGCCTCTGCCAAGGCGGCGGTAATCTGGTTTTCGGTACAATAACCCATCTCAACCAGAAGCTCGCCAAGCAGCTTGCGATGGCCTTTCTGACGCTGTTCTTCGAGCGCATTTTCTATCTGCTGCTGCGTAAGAACGCCCTTTGCCAGAAGAAGCTGGCCAAGCTGTGTTTTATTTTCAACCGTCACATGTCCCATTTTTCAGCTTTCGTTTATGTCAAACAATTATGCGAAACTTTTAACAGCCTCGGCAAGTTCGCAATAACAATCGAATTCTTTTTCGAGTCTCGTAATTTCGAGAATTTTTCTGCAATTATCGTCAAGCCCCACAAGCTTGAGCTGGCAGGCATTTTGGTCGCAGTAATCCCTCGCCCACAAAAGTTTTTCCAGCCCGCAGCTGTCGATAAATTCCGTTGCCCGCATATCGATTACAATACCGGTTCTGTTTGTACCGATTAAACGCGTAATAATATCCTTAAACATTTCGACCGATTCACTGTCCAGCTCGCCCAGTGTTTCGATAACTGTTACTTCGTTATAATCTTGTGTTTTAATCTTCATGCTATCAATGTTCCCACCGCTGCTGTGCCGTATCGCTCGAGGTCTTCATTGCTGTACGAATCTCGCAGCCCGTCCTGAAGCATATCCCAGAGGTGATAAAGGTCACTGTTTAAGAATATCCTTCCAATTGTTTCATCGAATTGAGTACCAAGCCCGATTTCAATTTCCTTTCTGGCTTGTTCGACACTCATAGCATCTCTATATGTCCGTTTCGAGGTCATAGCATCGAAACTATCTGCGAGACCTACTATTTTTCCGATTAAAGGAATTTCTTCACCCAAAATCCTGTTCGGATATCCGCTTCCGTCTATTTTTTCATGGTGACAAAGCACTCCGGGAACAATTTCCCGCATCTGCTTAATTTCCGCAAGGATACCCGCACCGATAGAAGGATGGTTCTTTATACAGGCAAACTCTTCTTCTGTGAGTTTTCCTTTTTTGCGAAGGACAGATTCGTCTATACCCATCTTGCCGATGTCATGCAGTAAACCGGCCAGATAAATTTTGTGTATCTGCTCCTGTCCTATATTCAATTCACCGGCGGCTCTTTCGGCTATCCACTTAGAAATAAATGCTACTCTCTCCGAATGTCCGCGAGTATATTGGTCTTTGGCATCGATACTATTGGTCAGAGCTTTAAGTGAACCTATAAACAGCTCTTTCAAATCTGTAAACAGTCTGCCGTTCTCAATGAAAACCGCACAGCTGTTTGCTACAGAGATAAAAAGCTTTGCATCTATGCTGTCAAAATCAGCCTTGTCGATACGATTGACCGCCACCATAAGCCCGATTATATGATGAGTACGGGAATTTTCAGTCAAACCGGCGGCTTGGGCACTCTCTTTTCCCAAAAGAGGAACAATAATAATATTTTTAACAGTCGAGTCCCATTGGTATCTAAAAGGCTTGTCTATCGCGCTGTCAAGCAATGCTTCTTTGCCGCTATTTATATGTTCTTCAAGTCGGCTGTGCAATATCGCGGCCATATGAGGATTAATATCTATAATTCCTGCACCGGCAGCTAACATAAGCTGCTTTTGGTGCTCGGTCCCTTTTTCAAGAAGTATCGCGATGCCTTCAACTGGAACTATTTCAGTCAGGCTGTCACAAGCCATCTGAAGATAGTTGCAGTCCGACTCAGTTAAGTTCATATTGCTGCTAAGCTTGTGTAGCAGAACAAGCTCTTCATAGACCTGAGAAAGCTCCGTACTTATAGTTTCAATCTGGTTCTTAGTTTGGCCGATTAGTTTAAAACCTTTACTAAGCATCACCAGCATTTGCGTCAAAGCTTCATTTAAAATAATTGATGACTCGCCTTCACCGGATGAATTCTTTTCTCCGATATCAATTACGGCTGCCGTTTTGGTCTTATAGCTTGTAAGGCTGCCGCTGCATGTCAGAACAATACCAAGATATCTTTTGTCTATAAGTAAGACCGAAGGCAAATCGTTATCTTGATTACTTTCTTTCAATAAAGAGCCTGCCGCCTGACAAACAGAATCTTTGTCGCTCGAAAACGCGCTGCCCTGCCGCATCATTAAAAGTCCGCCTTGGTCATCGCAAAGCGCAAAATTACATCCGAGACGATTCACCGTTTCGGCAAATTCATCGAATGCATATAAACGCAAAATCGCTGAATTATTCGTTAAAACTTCCTGCATAATTTCGAATTAAATCCTTTTTAAGCACTGTGCTGCATTACCGAAGTTTGATGCAGAATATCCTCTATATCTCTAAGCAATTCTTTCGGACTGAAAGGTTTGCTCAGACACTGCGATATCTGCAGCTGCTGTTTCAATTCGTCATCTATCCCGAAGCTTCTTGCGGTAAGCAATATTACCGGAATATCTTTTAAAGATTCGGTTTGCCGTATCTTTTCAATCAGCTCCAAACCATTCATGACAGGCATTTGATAGTCCGAAACAATAATGTCCGGTTTTTCGGCACACGCCGATTCAAAAGCCTCTGAGCCGTTGGCCGCCGTAATGACTTCAAATCCGTTGTTCCGAAGCTTAATCGCAACAACATGAACTATGTGAATCTCGTCATCGACTACCAATACTTTCTTGTTTGCCATTACTGTTCCTCCGTATTAAATCTTTCGCCGTTACCTAAAACAGTTAATCTCATTAAGTTTTATTTCCCTACTGCTGCATGTTCGGCTACAGCCAAAGGCAACTCAAAGCCGAACGTACTGCCCTTTCCAACCTTACTTGTTACAAATACTTTGCCGCCGTGAACTTTTTCCACAATCTGCTTGACTAAATTTAATCCTAAGCCGGTTCCTTTGGCCTGTTTTTCATTAGCCTTGACTCTATAAAACTTATCAAATACATGCTCTACAGCGTCTTCAGGGATTCCCACGCCGGTATCTGCTACCTTGACTCGAACGATACCTGCCGAATCATCAACCTCGGTGGAAACAGTAACCTTACCCCCGGATTTAGTGTACTTAACCGCATTGCTTAGCAGGTTAACTATCACCTGCGACATCATATCTTTATCGACATATACCTGGTCAAAGACAATCGGTTTTTGCCCGACAACTTTTATGTCTTTTTCCTGAGCGAATCCCTTTATCATCTCAAGCTGCTCTTCTATCAATATAGTTAAACTTACATACTGCTTATCGACTTTTATAAGTCCTGACTCAATTCTCGCCGTGTTCAGAATATCCTCAATAAGTCTGCTAAGTCTGTTGGCTTGGGCCTGAATTATTGAATAAAATTCTTTTCTCGTTTCCTCATCACCGGCCTCTCCGTCGGCAAGCATCTCTGAATAGGCCATTATCGAAGCAAGAGGGGTTTTCAGCTCGTGTGAGACATGGCTGACAAAATCATTTTTCATCTGAGACACTTCTTTTTCCTTAGTAATATCATGCAGAACCGCAACCACTCCGCAAACTTGTTCCTGCTGGTCATATACGCATGATATAATGCAGTCAAAAACCCGAACTCGGCCGGCTTCGACGAATTCTATTTCGTGTCTTGAGGCGCGGCTTTTACTATTTCTGCTTTGGCTTAATATTTTTATAAATTCTTGTTTATCGGCGGCAACAAGTTCAATTATCGGCCTCAATTGGCCGCTCTTATAGTCAAAACCAAAGAGTTTTCCGGCTGCCTCATTAGCCATAAGCACCCTGTCAAAACCATCGGCAACGATAACCGCATCTCGGATACTATAAATGATTGCGTCGGTATTTTGCTTTTGGCGGCATGCAAGCTGAAGCTGAATCTGGAGCTGTTTGATGTGTTCCTCAAGAACAAATTCATTATGCTGATAATTTTCAATCTTTTTGGTAATGGCATCGGCAAGCTCGGCAGCTTCGTTTACTGCGTCGATTTTTTTCACTCCCCCGTTTTTATTTAGCTGGCGTACTATGGACGTGACGGATTCGAGCAGATGATTAATACACCAGCCTAACCATGTCACGACCATAGCACCCGCTAAACAGCATACAGCTTCTATAATAAACCACCCGACTCCGAAGCTTTTCTGCCAAAGATGCACCAAGAGCGCTGCTGCTAAAGTAAACGCAGCCACTCCGACGCCTATCGGAACTAATGGAACCGATTTGTTTCTAACCGTTACTCGCAAAATTGCACCTTTAAAATACTTCTATTATCCAAAGCGCCTCCGTGCGCATTGCTGTACAAATTCCTGTTTTGGGCCGGATTAGTTATTTCGACCTGCCCAATTCATCTAAAATACTCTTACGAAGTCTCGCTGCCTGCGGAAAATTGGGACGAAGCTCAAGTATATAATCGAGCTCGGCCAGAGCAGCCTCACGGTATCCGTCTTCGTAATACTGCTGGGCTATTTCAAGACGGTCCTCGAATATTCTTGTTCTGTTGATTATGTTAAGACTTTTGTGAGCACCTTCGGTAATCAATCTAACCGCTTCGGTATCTTTAGGATTAGAATAAGTCTCAGGGTCATCTATTATTCGCGGAGTGATAAGAATTATCAGCTCATTGCGAACAACAGTATCTTTAACCTGACGAAAAGCAGGACCTATCAAAGGCAAATCACCCAATACCGGTATCTGCGAATGAGCTTTGCTTACATCGTCTTTGAATAATCCGCCGATAACAATTGTCTTGCCGTCTTTGACCATTATATTAGTGGAAACTTCGGTAGTCTCTTTAGTCGGCAGAACAAAATCACCGGATACCGCGACATTACCCTTACTTTGCTCCGGTTTGATTTCCATTCGAATGTAGCCGTCTCTGCCAATGTAAGGACGAAATCTCAAATGCGTACCGCTGTCAAGAAATTCAACCTGCTGCGTGCGGGCGCCTCCGTCACTTATCTGCGTAGTCGTTAAATATCCGTCTTTCGAACCAATCAAAATGTGTCCTGCCTGTTTATTTAGGGCAAGAATCTTCGGATTAGCTAAAACCGTGGTGTCGGTTATACTTTCCAGCGCTCGTATAAAACCGCGAACATCGTCTACATTGAACGCAGCCGTTAAACCTGTGCTTACGGCACCGGTACCACCGCCTGAAGCACTGGCAAAACCGGCACTGGTAATACCAGTAAGAGTTCCGGCGGCTGCCAAGGCCTCGAATCCGACCGAACTGAAATCAATACCAAACTCAGTTATGTCCTTTAACTGTGCCTGCAAAATAGTTAACTCAATCAAGACTGACGACGGTCGAACATCGACTTCTTCGATTACCTGAGCGGCTCTGTCTAAATTTTCAGGGAAGTCATAGACAACCAATCTGTCATGCATCGCAAGTGTATCACCGCCTCTTCCGGCATCAGTATCAACCGCAGGAGCCGTCGAGGCTTCGACAACTCCGGCAGAACTTAAAACAGGACGAATGAGCTTTCTCATTTCGGTAGAATTTACATAATATAATGTAAATACCCGCTGTTCCATCCTGTCGGGGTCGTCTTTTATTTTCCTGTATTCATCGGCCGTATAAACATTGATGAAGTTGCCCCGCTGTTTATATTTGAACCGATGACCAAGAATAGCATTAAGAGCCTCTTCGAAGGAAACATCATAGAGGCTGCTGACAGTAACAAGACCATCTACTCCTGTCGAAGGCACAATATTTTTCTGGTACTTCGCCGCTAAGAATCGCAGAGCGTCTTTGATTGTCATATCTTTCTTAAAACTCAGCGATTGAATAGGTGCAGCCGCTCGCACTGCTTCTTGCTGTATATCTTCTTCTACATAAACTTCTTCGGTCTGAATTGTATCGACATCTCCGACCGCAATACCAGCAGCCAGTATGGCCGCAATCAACCAGACTATAAGCTGTCCGGTTATGGTTATAAATCTTATTTGTCTCTGATCGTTCATAATTTAACTCCTTCACGCCACAGGCGTACAAGTTTCTAATTCCTTATGGTTAAACCGTAATTTTTCGACTTCTAAATCATTGTTCAGAAAAATCCTGATTTTCTTTAAGCTTCAATTCAACTTCCGTATCTTCGATTTTCACTGTCACAACATTCGGCTGAATATCCGTCACTTCACATTCGTACTGCTTGTCACCTTCTCGAACAATTATCTTCTGACCGGCTTTTAAAAGCCTGTCGTTGATAAACGCTTGGGGTTCCGCACCCATACTGATAGCATCAAGTTTCAGCATTCTTGCTATTCGTACAACCGTTTCTCCTGCCGGGCCGAATGACATAATATTAGGCTTTGCTCCGCTGAAAATACCCGCATCCATCTGAAAAAAATCCCGATGAAGAACGTCATGTCTGCCGGCTATCGAAGGCAGAGTAATAAATTTAATCCTCGTATCACTCGCGTCTTTTGACGCCGAAGCCGCCCCTGAAGTAACAACAGAACCTGCCGCGGTTTTCGGAGATTGACTGCGAAGCAGGCGAATCCACATAAATATCATGATTGCGACAAGACTCAGAGCTACAAAGCTTTTCTTTTTCTGAGCATAAAACTGCCCGATTAAACCCCTGCCCGGCATTCTGCTATTTTTCGGTTCGTTTCTCATTATCAATTTATTCCTAATTTTCAGCCTCGACCCGCGGAGCTTCTGTAATAGATAATGGCTTCTGTCTCCATCATCAGCAAGCCGCCTAAGTCACGGTCGTTGACTAATTTGAATTTTTCAATCCTAACCGAACGGTCAAGCTTCTGGACAGATTCATAAAATTGCCGTATCTGCTCAAGTCTGCCTCTGCATTTCATTGTTACCGCAATGCAGTTAAATTTCTGGCCCCTAATCTCCTGCTGAGGCTCTATACTTCGTTCTGTCAAACTGTGCGCATCCATCAGAGAAGCTATCTGGCCAAGAAATTGACCTATATCCGCCTGAGGCGGAATCTTCCGTTCATAATTATCAAGCTGCTCCTGCAGAAATTTAAGCTTGTCCTGAAAATGCCCAAGCTGGCCGGCATAAACATTAGCCTCGGTTATCAAAGATTGCTGCTGCTGCTGTTCAAGCTTTAACTCTTTTGCCATACCCCGCAAAGGCAAAAGACTTACAAAAGCAAAATAGCACACAAACAAAACCGCGGCGGCAAGCACCACAACCTGTTTGCGATTTTTTATCCAATTTTTAATCTTTTCTATTTCCATTTAATCACGCATAACATTTATTTACTATTTGCCGTCTTTGACATAATTAGCCAGATAACAGCTTATCTCAAATTCGCTTACTTGCTTTTCATCCTGACTGCCTCTTGTCCCCGAACTAAATCTTCTATTTCGAGAATATAATAACGATACCGAACAGAAGTATTCCGACTGTTCGAGGTTATGAACAAGCTCGCCGACATCACTGGTATCAGCGGCTATGCCTTTTATGGTAATTTTGAACTGAACGTTCCCAAGCGGCACATTATCCTGTCCCCCGGAGCTTCTTGAGGCAACCCTTATGCCGGATGTTTGAGATTGGCCCTGCCGAATTTCCTTAGGTTTTTGTGAGACGAAAGTAACTTCGCTTAATACAATATTCCTATTTACTACGAAGCTCAGCTCCGAAATAACATTAGGTATATTAAGGCCGGAATCTATTTCATTTAGTAAACCGACTTTGCTCTCAAGCTGCTCTATCTGCTGGCGTACTTGACGAGTCTTGTGAATAATTGATTCGGCTTTTACTTTATCGGGAAGCTGCTTGGACAGTTTCGCCTGAGCCCGTGAAACAGAACCTCCGGTCATAAAACTCCAAAAAGCCATAAAAACAAGCATTGCCCCGATGATGATATATTGTCCCCGCAAGCCGACTTCTTTTCGTCTGCTGTTTTTATACCATTCGGGTAACAGGTCTATATCTTTCATATTCATCATTTTTTAAACCGTTTTAATTCAATGCCTGTTTTAACGCTAATCCGACCGCAACCGCCCATTCACACAAAGAAGAATGCTTATCCGTCTGCATATTTACACGCGACATATCAAATCCTCTGAAAGGCTCGGCAATATCCAGTTCGACTGTCAGTTGGCGTTTAAGTATATTCAGTAAAATGTCCTCATATGCTCCGCCGCCTGAAAAAACCGCTCGCTCGACACGCTTGCCTCGGAACGTTACGGTGTAGTACCTAAAGCAAAGTAGAATTTCTCTGGCTAAATCCTGAGCAACCGCCCCGACTGCATCAACAACGGTTTGACGCGTATTTACATCGATGCCCTGCTGCACAGCCGTATTCAGCACGCCCGCATTTGCACTTTTGACGGATTGATTCGAATAACGCTCCATACGAAGAGCTGCTCTTAGAACTTCGGCATCCTGAGGATTTACGCCGAGTTTTTCCGCTATATGCTCGTCGAATCTATCCGCACCTATAGGTATTTCTTTTATGAAATTTATCTGTCCGGCTTTTCCGAACACAACGGTTGTAAATCGGCCGCCGACATCGATAAAAACCATCGTCTGGTCACGGTCTTCGTGACGGCGCATCGAGCGGGTCAAACTTCTGAATAACGCACAGGGTATCGGTTCTATTGATGCGGGTTCCAGTCCGCAGTTTTCAATAAGCAGAATATGTTCGCGTATCGAATTTTCGTTCGAAGCGAAAAGTATCAATTCATTTTTCACTTCCTCGCCCTGCGTAACCTGTCCCACGTTCAAATAATTTACAGAATCATTGAGGCCTTCTATGCCAAAACGAGCTTTTGCCTCATTTCTCAAAACCTGCTCAAGCTCACCTTCATCGACTGCGTTCATTCTCAGGCTCGTAACATGCATTTTTTCATTGACCAAAGCGCTTATTGCCTTGCGTCCGGAAAATGTTCCGCGCTCAAGCATCTGTTTCACGGAGGAAACGATAAATTGATTTCTCTGCCCCGGTTCGGCATTAACAGCCGGGTCAATTCTGGTTCTTTCGGCGGCAACCACACTTATAGAAGTACCGCTGCCGCTCAACTGAACCATGTTGATGGAATGATGGCCGATATCCAAGCCGATAGGCCAGGCATTATTGTTTATTAAAGGCCAGCTAATCAATTTACATCATCCTCACTCATTGGCTGTTATAGTTATATATCCCGTAACAGGCGCTACATTGACAATCATTGTCGCGCCGCCGGAACTAAGTATAATTTCTCCGGTACTAACTAAATGCGCCTCTTCCCCGTTGGACGAGAACGGGCTTCCCAAATAATCGAAAGCAATCGTCTTTTTGCTGTCAAAATTTACGTTCACAATATTGACACGATTAAGTCTGCTGTCGCGCGAAAAATCCACAACATAGTCACTCTTTCTTATCGGGTGGTCTATAGGATTGTCGTCGTTATCACGTATCTCATATTTTTCCTGCTCGTCGTCAAAAACAACTTTGTAATAGCTGCCCCTGCTGATAGCCATGCTCTTTGCATATTCCATATCCGCGGCAATCATATTCGCAGCAGAACGAAGCTGCATGCTCGAACCGGAAACAGCAAACGGCAGTGCCATAAGAGCGGCTATAGAAAGAATCACGACAACAAGTATCAGTTCAGCGAGCGTAAACGCTCTGACCTTCATTCGCCGCGGTCTGGAACTAATATTGCTCGACCGGCAAGCAGTAACGAATTGTCTGTATTTACTGAACTTCATTTTGGCCCCCTAACTTGCCATTTAAGTGCAAATTCGGCGCAAGTCATATCCTGCTAAAGTCTATTTTCGACCTTTTAGACAATTCTCTTAATCTGCCTTCTAACCCTACTAAAATGCAGGAAAACTGCATTAACGTCCGATTGCGTTTATTGAATTTTCTGCAATTAAAATTCGTCGATTTCGTTCCTGAAATATCCCGCTACAACCGTCAAAATCGGACGCACCGTACCGGCTAAGCAACACAAATGATGCAAACGTTAAAATCGTTTCTTGGTCAACTGCATTTAACCGGCTGTCCGGTGTGATTAAGGTTGATAATAGGAGGTTTTAGATTACTTCTAAATTCCGGCTTTTTCTTTTTTAAAGGCCGATAAGCATATCTTCAAGTCCTTCTGTTATAAGACTTGAACAGCCCTTAATCTCTATCTCTGCGTATATCTTGAAAAAAAGCCGTCGGAGCCTGGCTCCATTTTTTCCACTCTCCGGAAGACATAACATAAATATAAATAGCTGTCTTGGCCGGAGCTGCGGTTATTGTTATATTCCCCTGACCGTTCTGAATTCCTCCCCTTGTAAAAAGCCCGCCAAGTACCTCCAAGCTGCTGCCTGTTTCTGCCTCGACTTGTCCCTGCACAATTACAAGACCTTCTATGTCTAAGCTTGCATCTGCAGATATTTCCAAGTTACCGGTTACTAATAATGCAGGAAGATTTTTCTGGGCAATTAATTTTAGAAGATTCGTTCCTTCAACAGCCAGATTTCCATCGACTATCAGCATTCCGTTAATTACAATATCACCATCTTCTATTGCCAAATCACCGGCATATTTAAATACCTCCGGCGGAGAACTATATGATTCTCCAAGCGGCAGTGTAATATTTTCAAAAGTACTAAAATCTGATACTTTGATATCCGGCCATTGCAATAACGACAATAATTCGCTGCAATCCTTTTGTCTTACTTCCCCATCTAAAATATTATTACAGAACACATAACCATCAATAGTACCATCACAGGTTAAACTGCCTGCAAAATAAGCATCTCCGTTTATAGTTACACCACTGCCCAGAGTTTGCGATGATGAGTCCGACCAAAACGCAACAGCCGGATATAACGTCAAAATCGCCTTTAGACTGCTCTTGGCAATTTTATCGCTGCCTCCGGATAATTTATAAGCCTCGGAATTTATATCATAACTGCGCCAGCGTATTTTCTCCGGTAAAGATTCGTTAGGATTAACTTCAACATCGTAATAAAAACCATCTGTGCTGAAATATTGCTTTGGGCCATCTTTCCAATATTCATCTTCTATTTCCTGCGGGTTAATTATAAGCCCGCGGGCATGCTCCAGACCCGATTCTGCCAAATAATCCATCTTTACCTTCAGAATCATATTTTCACCGCAGGCAAGGTCGATATTGCTTCGCGATATAAAAGCCAGCGACAGTATCGTTATCACCATAACAACACCGAGCACTACCAATAGCGCAGAACCCCTTTGGCGGCGACGAATGTTGTCATTCTGAACGGAGCGCAGCGAAGTGAAAAATCTCTCCATTAAACACGAATAAAGATTCTTCGGCTTTGCCTCAGAATGACAAACAACGTATTCAATTAAATTGCTCTTCTTAGTCATCATCCTCATTATCTTCCACGAAACTCAAACCATCTTCACTCAAAAGATTCCCTGCCCAGCAGCGAAGAGCTGCGCTTATCTGATAATTGCGGGTTTGACCGCCTTCTTTTATATCAAATGATATACTGACAAACCGGTTAAGAGCATTTATCGAATCTGTGTAAAATGTTACATTACTGCACTGCTCAATCAGCTTGGCCCGACGAACATAAGATGCGAAACCAAAAGACAGAGATGTCTTGGCCTGGTCTGCCGTAATTTCCGCAAGAGAAATGCTGAAATCAGGGGCTCCCGGAAACTCTAAAAGCCGGATATAATCTTTATTAGGCCCTATCTCAATAAAAACAAGCTCACTCGGGTCAATGCTGTTATTATTGTTATCATCTGCCCGCCAGACAGCCAAATCCTCGCCCGATGCGGTCAGCGTGATAAGCTTGCTGTTTCTAAGCAATTCAGAAAGTCTGACTGCAGCATGGCGGATTTGGGCCTGTTTAAAACTTATATCCTCAGAAGAATCATTCGCCGAACTCATAGCGTAAGTAAACGAAGCCACCGCCGTAAAAATAATGCTGGCTACCATTAACGCCACAAGCAGCTCGGCCAGCGTTAATCCGGAATTATGATTTTTCAATTTCTTATTCATTTTGTTATTAACCTGCTTATAGAAGCCATTTCTCGGCCTTGATAATAAACACTTACCTCGACATGCCAAAATATCGGCTCATCTCCCTCATAAGGGTTGTAATATCCTTTTTCCTGACTCACGGCTTCTTCACGAGTCGCGCTTCTGATGTATTGGCTGTAAACAGGGTCTGTAAAAATATCTGCTTCATTTACATTTTTTTTAATTTGCCCCTGCGGCTCGTTATAGTTTTCCCATTTGCTGTTGTTGGGTTCGCGGATTATCTGTTCCATTAAATCGGCTGCCAGTATCGCCGCCAATGTTTTGCGCTGCCCCTCGGCTCTAAGCGAAGCTCCGGTTACGAACGGCACAAGAATACCGGCGGCGGCAATGGCCAATACCATTGTCGCCAACATAGCTTCAATCATCGTAAAGCCGGAAGTTTTCTCCCGATTGCAGCAATGCATCTTAAAACCCTTCTCCGCACTCGAAACTCTTCACAATTTTTATCGGCACAAAAACAACGCCGTATCAGCTAATTAGTTTTATACCGCAGATTTAACAGACCAAACCGTCATCCGCGGTTAAGGTTTTTTATAGGCCCGCGCAAGTCTTATCATTATCGGCCTGAAAATACCACGTTTGAGAATCTAACCTCCACCCCGCTTTGTTAGCTCCCGCGGCAGGCCCGTCAAGCCTGACCGTATTTTTCCCGTTAAATGGATTGACCGGTATCCCATGAAAATAATGGCCGAAGTTGCGGGAATGCTCGATGAAAATCTGTTCGAATTCTTTAGCTGAATCCACCGCCGGAGCCTGCCCGCCGTTCATAGCTTTATAAAGCCCGATTGTGCTGCGCATCATCACGAGAATATCTATCAATTGCGATGTGTCACTTTGGATTTTCGCTTCGGTCGATTGAGGCCCGATTGTTCTTGCGAAAATAATCAGCGCCGATATAAGCACAACCACTTTCAAATATGATATATCGAACTTTATTTTCATCACCGCAATCCCCGCCTTTGAAAAAGGCTGACCAGCCTGTCTTGAACCGGTCAGCCCGAATCGTTCTTACAGAATGCTCTTACGAGCAATCGTATATTTCACAGAACTTAGTAGTCAACGTGAGGTGTTCCATCAACAGGATTATTCAGAGGATCGGCAGCCTGAAACAGACCATGGTCTGTCAAAGGAGTACCGTTTCCGTCTCTGTTAACAACAAGATACCATCCTGTATCACTGCCACCGGCAGCTAATTTTACATTGCCGACTGCAACACTTGCTCTGTCTTCAGCAATACTGAACGGGTTTTCCGGCATCTTCTGCACATAAGGACCGAATCTGTGTACTCCGGCTTCTGTACCGACATTACCGTACTGGTCTGTCTTAGAAGTCATTGCCTCGACAAAACTGTCTGCATCGGCAGGTGTTATAGTGCCATCTTCATTAAGTATTTCACCCGGAAGTATGTCATTGTGCTGAATCTTATAAAGCTCAATCTGAGACCTGATGGACTGCAGATTACTCATAAGACTCGATTCTTTGGCCTCTGTGCTGGCACCGGTAAACTGCGGTATAACTATAGCCGCAAGAATACCAAGAATCACGACTACTATCAGAATTTCTACAAGTGTGAAACCTCTTTTAGCCTTCATCTTTTTGCTCCTTTAAAAAATAAAAAATTGTTTTCTGTTTTAACTGAATGTTTTTGAATCAAATTTTCTCCATTTTCCTATCGACCTGATTCCATCAGGACTTAATCGTTACTGCTTGAGACTTATAGGCTTAATGCTTATCCTCCAAAAAAACAATAAACTCTATTATTAAATTTTCAATTTCTTTATTTTTCGCTGCTTAACCCGACCATTCGGGGCTGTTTATCGAATCTTAGTCCGAAAAATACGGCAAACGCAGCAAATCAGGGTATATGCCTGTCCAAGCAAAATATAAAAAACAAATCCCCGCCCGCCAAACCGGTTTCGGCCTGAAATCATCAATAATCCGAAAATCGCAGGTTTAGCTTAACTACTCAGCCAAGTATTCCGGCGCGTTTATGATATGTATAGCCCGTTCATTCGGGCCAAGGTGTGATAATTCGATACGAATAAACTTTATCCCCGCCAGCGCAGATTCTACCCTGTCTGCCCATTCTATCAGGACAACCGAATCACTGCGGCAGTAATCGTCAAAACCTAACATTTCGAACTCCGCTATGGAGTTTAAACGGTATGCGTCGATGTGATATACATGCAGACGCGATATATATTCGTTGACTATGACAAAGGTCGGGCTGTTAACAACAGTCTCGGCTGATTCGGCTGCGATACCGCAAGCTATGCCTTTTATAAGATGAGTTTTGCCGCTGCCTAATTGCCCGATAAGCCCGATGATTTCTCCGCCTTTTAAACGAGAACCTATTCCCCTGCCTATCTCAATTGTCTGGTCCACCGAATTAGATTTTAACTGAATTTCCACTGCTCACCACCCGCTATTAACTAATCATTCAAATGGTCGAATCCGCCCGGCGCCAAATCCCTGATAACACCATCAGGCATCTTTATCTGCATTTTGCCGCTGTTGGTGATTTTGCCGATTTCGGATATTTGCAGTTTTTCGTTCCAGCCTTTTTTTAGTTTATCATATTGGCTCTTTTCGAGTGTAAATAGAAGCTCAAAATCCTCGCCGTCATTTAAGGCTGAGTTTAACGGGTCATTGCTTTTCTTCGCAACGGCTGATATTGGAATTTTCTCGGCATAAATATGAGCGCCGACCTTGCTCTGTGTGCAAATCCTGTTCAAATCACTGCTTAGCCCGTCACTAATATCCATCATCGAATTAATCTTCGCTAATTCGGTTAGCTTTAAAGCCTCTTTGACCCTTGGTGTAAATACCAGATGCTTGCCTGATAACGAACCGCCCAGACTTGCAGTTACGCAGATTACATCGCCGATTTTCGCCCCGCTTCGGCGAACGGGTTTAACAGCTCCGGGCTTGCTAAGCATCGCCACATTAATCACAAAACGCCCCTGCTGCTTCCAGCTTGTTATATCGCCCCCGATTAACGGACAATCGAACATATCACAAGCTTTGATAATCCCCCTGTGCAATTCTTTCAAATCATCTTTGCCGAATTGCGGCGGAAGAGCAACCGAAACAACCGCGCCGACCGGAATCGTCGCCATCGCCGCGCAGTCGCTTAAACTCACAGCCATTGCCTTATATCCGGCTTGTGCTAACGTCACTTTACTCAAATCGAAATGCGAACCGTCCAGAAGCATATCCGTGGTAATCAGCACGGATTGATTAGGCGAGATTATAATCTGGGCCATATCATCACCGATACCTATCGGAAAAATATCGTCAGGCAGATTCCTTTGTTCGGCAAACCAACGTGTGATTTGGTCTTCGCCGCGGCTCATCGTTTAGCCAGCTCGCGCTTATAGTATTCGAGCTGCTCGTTGACCTGTTTAATACCCGCCGCTCCTTCGCTAATATAATTTCCGGCGACATTCACCGAACCTAAAAAACCGTAAACATCGTCTTCGAACGCTTGCGAATATTCCCGTAACTGCTCTAAAGAAAGCTCGCTGAGCTTGCGATTCTGCTTTTCGCAAACCGCAACCAGCTTGCCGGTTATTCCGTGCGCATCCCTAAAAGCAACACCTTTGGTTACTAAATATTCCGCCAGTGCTGTTGCATCGAGGTATCCGTCATCAAGCTGTTCGGAAATTTTTTCGACATCGAATCGTATATTCGCAATAACCTCTTCAGCCATCTCAAGACAAGCGATTATCGTATCGGCAGCCGCAAAAATATGAACCTTATCTTCCTGCAGGTCACGGTTATAACCGCTCGGCTGAGCTTTTAATATCGTCAAAATACCGACAAGAGAACCGTAAAGCGTCCCGCACTTTCCTCGAATCAGCTCCATCGCATCAAGATTGCGCTTCTGCGGCATCATACTCGAGCTGGTGCAAATACTGTCTGAAACTTTAATAAAACCGAATTCGTTCGATGAAAAAATCAGCAAATCCTCCGCCATACGCGAAAGATGCGCCCCAATCAAAGCACAATCGAAAATAAACTCCGCCGCAAAATCCCTGTCACTGACCGCATCGAGACTGCTGCGAGTAATCGAACTAAAACCAAGACGATAAGCCGTTCGCCTGCGGTCGATATCCAGCGTCGAACCGGCAACCGCACCGCTGCCCAGAGGACTTACATTAAGTAAATTCCGGCAGTTGCTCAAACGAACAAAATCACGCTCGAACTGCTCGACAAAACTCAGAAGATACGCCCCTATAGAAATCGGCTGAGCACGCTGTAAATGGGTATAGGCAGGCATAACATCTTTTATATATTGAGATGATGTATATACAAGCCTTTTCTCCAGCAATATCAGCTTGGTTTTGACTATTTCAATCTGGTCACGCAGCCAAAGTTTTATATCGGTTGCCACTTGGTCATTACGGCTGCGGCCGGTATGCAGTTTTTTGCCTGCTTCGCCTATTTCTTTAACAAGAGCCGATTCGATTGCCATGTGAATATCTTCGCAATTTTTGTCGAACTTGAATTTGCCTTGGTCAATACGCTCGGCAATTTTCAAAAGCCCCTGCTCAATCTGAACAAACTCATTTTTACTGATAAGTTTCTGCTCGGCAAGCATCTGGGCGTGAGCTATCGAACCGGCTATATCGTATTTATACAGACGGTTATCGATGCTCAGCGATTCCACGAAATTCGCCATTATCTCGCTCGGCTTGCCGCTCAGTCGTTGTTCCCAGCTTTTTTTAGCCATTTGTATCTCCCGCAATTATTTTTCGAAGCAAATCATAAGGTCAGGCAGATAGCCTGTCAAGCAGAAGACTTTTTGCCGACAGTTGCAAACCGCCGCATATATGATATGATATCTTCCGGGCCGATAACAAATCACTAACTTTTATTTAGGGGCATATATGATAGAATCTCCTCCCGAAGAGAAAAAGAAAGGCCTGCAGCACGAAATAGAAGACTTAAGAAAAGAGCTTGAACACTTTCAAAAGGAAAAGGACAGAGTCAGAACAATTATCGGCCAAATCGGCGGGATGCCGAAATTTAGAACAAAAATAATGAATATCCTGTTCATTGTTGTCCTTGCCACATCGGTTAGTCTTTCAATAGTAGTAACCGACAAGTGGAGATGGGTGATGGTTGAAATCGCTACGGTTACATTATCGCTGAAAATCTTGTACTTGATTCACTGCGAGATGAAAATGAATCATTTTCAATTCTGGATGCTTTCGTCGATCGAGTGGCGGCTGACAGAAATGAAACGGCAGCTTCTGGCTATAGCGAGCAAGTTCGAATAAGATTAATTCCCGCGCAGGTTCGGTTGGCCGTTAGAGCATAATAACTTCATGGCTCATATCGTCCAGTTCGAGTATAACTATGCTCGGTTTGCCGGTTATCCAGTCGGTAACTTCGCCCGGATTTATTACCAGCGTATTTCCAACTGTCCTAATATCTCTTTTGTGCGTGTGGCCGTATATCACCAAGTCGTATTTGCCGCTTTGGGCGATTTCTTCGATACTGGTCGGGACGTGGGTCATAAAGATTTTTCTCGAACCGAGCGTGCCTCTATACGCATATTCGTAAATCTCTCCGCCGAACGATTCGACGGTCTGCTTTACAAAGAGTTTTTCACCCTCGTTATTGCCGAAAACTGAAATAAACTTAGCGCCCTTAATATCAGAAAATGCTTTGGCTGTGAACGGTGAAACAATATCCCCTGCGTGAAGAACGTATTCGACCTGATTCTGATTCAGAACTTCGATAGCCTTTAGTACATTTTTATGGTCATCATGTGTATCACTTATTATCCCTATTTTCATATTCGCGCCCCGAACAAGTTATTAAAATTAAAATGAAACCTTTTCGTCTCCGCCTAATCCCTGTTGAGGAGGCATTTGTATCTGCTGACACATTACACATCTCTCTCCAAGCAGACGCTCGGCTGCGAAAAGCTGAAACCGAAACTCGCCCGGATGCTCGAATACGATGCCGTGCAAGCCGATAGCAAGCGTAAGAACCTGCCT
Organism: uncultured Pirellulales bacterium; assembly: GCA_964391985.1. Classification (GTDB taxonomy): domain Bacteria; phylum Planctomycetota; class Phycisphaerae; order Sedimentisphaerales; family Anaerobacaceae; genus CAYMOE01. The sequence goes on along the minus strand of CAYMOE010000002.1, from coordinate 136,552 downwards.
GACATCCTTGAACTCCACAACACCGTCCTTTTGGAATACGACTTTTTCATCCTGCTTCGCATCGACAAGACGAACTCTTAAGCTGGTTTTACCGTGCCCGTTGGTCAGCTCGCAGAAAAAAACCACCTGACCCGTGCGAACCGGAAATTTCGGTGCGTTTATCGTCTGGAGAATGTTGATAAGGCTCGGCATCCCGGAAAATCTGTCAAATATTACCCTGTCGCACACAATCGCTGATAATAATACCGGAGCTATTTCCGCCATTTGCCGCCCTTCCAAAAATTCAGGTTTACTGTTCGCAATCGCTCAAACCGATTCTAACCGCACCCTGCATATATGTCAATTCGATTAAAAAACGAACGTTTCGGCGATTGTTATTATTTGCTAAATCCGCACTGAATTGATGCCGATAACAAATCTGAATTAATTTAACATAAATATAGCAGGAATCGAAATATGAGCATTAATGACTATTCCGATAATATAATTGTTGTCAAACTGCCGCCCGAGCCAAAACTGCGTGCAGAACTCGATAAACTAATGCAGGTCCTTCAGAAAGGCTGCAGCAGCGACGTTATTATTGATTTTTCGGCTGTTGACATTATGACAAGCTTAAGCCTTTCAGGTTTCCTCAAAGTCCGAGAACTCGTTAGCCAAGCCAACAAAAAACTAATCTTCTGCAACGCGATTTCTATTACTAAAGACATCTTTAAAGTTACTTGTTTCGAAGGCATTTTCGAATTCGCCGACACAGTGGACGATGCCGTAAAAATAATCGAAGAATTCGAGCATTGCCACAACCGAAATAATTAATGCGTAATTTTAAAGCCTATCTTCGGTTTTTACTGCACCCCTAAATTAGCTTTGATTTATTATAATCGAATGTTAGAATTTATGGCTTCGAAGATGAAAAGCTTTTTAAGGAAAATTTGATGGAAATACCCCTTTCTCGACCGGACATCACTGAGTCGGAAATTCAGGCTGTTTGTGAAGTTCTGCGAACACCTAACCTGTCTTTAGGCCCCAAACTGCCCGAATTCGAACAAAATTTCGCCCGATACATCGGGTGTAAATACGCAATCGCGGTCAACAGCGGTACCAGCGGCCTTTTTATGTGCATGTTAGCCGCCGGCATAGGCCCCGGAGATGAAGTAATCACCCCTCCCTTCACATTCATCGCCACCAGCAATTCCATACTTATGGCCGGAGCCACACCTGTTTTTGCCGACATCGACCCGAACAACTTAAACATTGACCCCAAACAGATTGAGAAAAAAATTACAAATAAGACAAAAGCCATTCTGCCCGTTGAGGTCTTCGGTAATCCCGCAAATTTCGACAAAATCTGTGATGTCGCCCGAAAACACAATCTCATCGTAATAGAAGACAGCTGCGAAGCCCTCGGTTCGTCTTTAAACGGAAAAAATGCAGGAACTTTCGGTTTATTATCCACATTTGCTTTTTATCCTAATAAGCAGATGACTACCGGCGAAGGCGGGATGATATTAACGGATAATGAAGAATTGGCGGATTCTTGTGCATCTCTGAGAAATCAGGGAAGAAGCAAAATGGCTGAATGGCTCAGTCACGACAGGCTCGGGTATAATTTCCGGCTTAGTGATATTAACTGTGCGCTGGGGATTGTACAGCTTTCTCGAATGGATGAGATGAAAGCCAAGCGTCAGCAGGCAGCAAAGTGGTATAAACAGTTACTTGCAGACGAATCGCGAATTATTATTCCTCAGGAAGAACCCGGCTGCGATGTCAACTGGTTCGTATATGTCATAAGACTTGCCGAAAACTATACCCTCGAGCACAGAGATAAAATTCTGGTCGAAATGCGAAACCGCGGAATTCAATGCAAAAATTACTTCCCGCCGGTATTATCGCAGCCTTTTATGGCAAAAAGGTTTAACTTCAAAAAAGGCGATTTTCCTGTAACAGATTCGGTTTGCGACCGCGTAATCAGCCTACCGTTCTATAATAACCTCAGCTATGAAGAAATATCCGTGGTTTGCCGGGAACTCAAATCCGTCCTCGATAAAATATAAACCTGATTTTGAAGCATGCTTTTCTTATGTTATACTTAAGTTAGTATAGCTGCTTCTTAATTGAAATCAGGCTAAGCTGCGAGGAGTCCTAAACCTTAAAAAACTATTCTCTGGGGGTCTATCCTAATGCGGGGATGGAAAAGCAAAATAATTTTAATGCTTATCGTTTATTTTTTGGGTTTTGCTACAGGGATATATATGCTTGCTCCGGTACCCGAAGAATACGCGGCAGCCTCAGCGGGGCAGGGTCAAAGCTATCATTTGCCTAACTCGCAGGAGTTCGTCAAGTCGTTCAATCTCGGGATGCATAAATGTATTGATTTTATTAAAGATATAAGCATCCGTACCGGAACGTACGTTAAGCAGAAATATCAAGAAAGACAAACGAGCAGCTAACCGCCCTGATGGGCGTTCCTGACTCGATATATTAGGGAGGGTGGAAGATTGGCCGCGGCGGCATACCCGCGGCCTTTTTTTGTGCGGATAATTAACCACGAAGAAACACGAATAAAAACTAATTATTTTTGACGCTGATACGCGGATTTAACCGCTAAGAGTGTCATACTTATGGCAGGGAGTGACAGGTTTTGGTTGGTTTTCGCCGCGGATTCAATCAGACCCCAGACCGCAGACATAAAATTACGGTAAAATAGGTCGCAGTTATGGGAGAAATTCGTCTGTGTTTTTTAGCCAATTGGGGCTTTTGGAAATGGTCAAGGCTGTATCTATTAATGAAATATGAGAATACCCTTGGGGGAAATTGCCCAGAAGTCTTTTTGTTTTGAAGTCCATGTCCTCGCTGAACAAGCCTAAGTGATTGCCGTATTTTAAGATTTGCTCGAACATTTCGACGGCCTGCTGCTCTTTGCCGATAAGATAAAGGCTTTTAATCATCCAGAATGTGCATACCGTAAAAGATGATTTGGGCTGTCCGAAGTCATCGGGGCTATTATAACGGTACATAAGGCCGTCCTTGGAGAGCTCTTTGTAAGTCTGTAAGACAGTGTCGATATAAATTGGGTCTTTGCAGGAGAGAAAACCGTATTGCTGGGCGAGCAAGTTGGCGGCGTCCATCGAAGTTCCGCCGTAAAATTGCGTTAATGCATTTGTTTTGGGGTCGCGGCCTTTTTTAAGAATATCTGCCTTAATTTTTTCACGCCAGTATAAATAATCCTTGGCGTCGTTATCTTTTGCGAAGAATTTGGCTATTCGAGCGGCTCTGTCCATTCCCACCCAGCAGAGAATCTTAGAAAAAGTAAAATGCTTTTGTTCACTTCTGAACTCCCATATACTCGAATCCAGTTTTGTCCAAGTATTTTTAATATGTCTGGTAAGAGTCCGGACAACGGTCCAGAGGTCTTCTTTATTGTCCAGCGATTCGTGAAAAAGGGTCAGGCTTTCGTATATTACATCGAGTACGACACCGTAAATGTCGTTTTGCTTTTGGTTAATCGCGGCGTTTCCGACACGGACAGGCTTAGAGCTTTCGTATCCCTCAAGCCAAGGCAGCTCCTTTTCTACCAGTCGCCGTCTTCGGGAATTGATTGAATACATAATTTGAATCTGCTCGTCCTTAAACGGTATGATGTCCAAGATAAACTGCATAAATCTTTCGGCGACCTTATAATGGCCGAGTCTGGCAAGAATACTTATGGTCATCGAAGAATCTCTCAGCCAGCAGTACCTATAGTCCCAGTTTCTAACTTCGCCGATTGTTTCGGGCAGGCTTGTTGTAACGGCTGCGAGAATAGCTCCGGTTTTCTGATAGGTCAGGAGTTTTAAGACAAGAGAGCTTCTTTCTACTTCTTTCTGATAGCTTGTAAGAACAGATGTTTTAGCAACCCAGCCCATCCAATAGGCTCTTGTTCGCTGATATTCCAAGCGAACCCAGTCAAGTCCCGGTTTGAATAACTTTTGATTATAGCTTAGCAGCAGGAAACAGTCCTGCTGAATTTTTATCGGTTCCGAACTTAGAATTTTATCAAACGGCAGGTCTGAATAAAGATATACGGATTCGTAAGGGCCTTTTTCTGTTCTGGCTTTTATAAACTCAGCGGACATTTCTATCAGGCATTTATTCTGAGCATAGGCAGGACGAGGCTGATATTGTATTCTGAATTGCGGTTTGCCTCGCAAATATTTTATGTAACGTATGATGTCAGGCGGAGCATGGCAAATACCGGCGTCGGTTCTGTATCGAGGCATAAAATCGCATATCCGAAAAGCATGCTCGCCGCAGGAATATTCGGTTGCGAGGATGTTGGTTTTCTCAAGGTATTTTTGACTGATATCATACTGTCCGACAGGCTCGATAGAAAAAAAACCGCCCTTTTCCGAATCCAATATTTTTGCAAAAAACGACGACGAATCAAAATCGGGCAGGCAGCACCAGTCAATGCTTCCATTGCGGCTTATCAACGCGGCACTTTTGCAATTGCCGATTATACCGTAATCTAAGTTATTCATTTTCACTTATTAGTTATAGTCTTTAGATTAACTCTTGTTGAAAGCTTTATTGCTCATCCTATGTGTATTTTACACAAGACGGCGTATTCTGGCAACGCAAACATTTACAAGAGGCGGATTGGGCAGGATTGGCAACAAAAAACCTTTTTAGCTAAGGACTATTTACTAACTTGTGTTTATAATTTAATATTAGGGCTATGGGTGACATTTACGGATTGATATTCGATATTGACGGGGTTATCGCGGACACCGAAGCTGTTAACTCACAGGCGACGATACGGGTGTTCGAGGAAATGTTCGGAGTAAGCGGCGTTACTCGTCCCGATTTTGACGCGGGTATCGGCAGAGGGGCGCAGGCATACATATTGGCGGCGGCGAAGATTCACGGTTTGGCGATTTCGCAACAAGAGCTTGAAAAAGCTGAAGAGCTCAGAGAACGATATATCACCGAGCTTTTCATTAAAGAACCGAGAACTTTCGAGGGTGTACTCGAGTTGATAGACGCCGCTCTTGAGGCGGATAATTTTAAGGCTGCGATTGCGACATCGAGCAGCCGGAAAATATCACAGATACTTCTTAAATCTATAGGTGTTCCTTATCAGCGAATGGTTTACATTACCGGCGATATGGTCAAACGTAAAAAGCCCGACCCTGAATTATTTCTGCTGGCTGCCAAGGGTTTGAAAATTGCTCCGGCGGACTGTGTGGTAATAGAGGATGCTCCCAGCGGCGTGGAAGCCGCCAAGGCCGCCGGATGTAAATGTATCGCGATTACAAATACTACGGCTGCCGAGAATCTTTTTGGGGCGGATTTGATTATTAACAGCTTGACGGAAACTGATTTAGAGAAGATAACGGCTTTAATCAACAGCTAATACCATATTACTGATTAAAGTTAATTACCTGTAAATAATCCGTGCCGTAAAAATACCTTCCTGAATTTAGCCGGCCGACAATGTTAATTTTATTAGAGCCTGTCTTAAGACGCTTTATACATTCTGATTTATTAAACGAAACTATAACGTATGTTCTGCGGGATTTTCCGGTATCAACCTGCCTTATAGACGGTTTAGATGAAGCAATGCCGCCGGGCAGAAACTGAAACGGTCTTTCACTGTTAATATCCGAGGGATTTATGCCATCGGGCATAGTGATTACAACGGTGATATGGCGGTCGAAGTTATGATGATATAAATGCTTAGGTGAACACATTATATTTACTTGCAAGGGTTCTATTACATTGATTTTGCAATAAGAAGTTTCGGATTCAACCCATCCGTCATAAACGATAAGCTGGATTTTATGCTCACCGGCGGGAAGTTGAATACGCGGCTTTATACCAATAGCGTTAAAAAGCTTATCGTTGATTTTCCACGACCAAAAGTAATCAAGCTCATCGCCGTCTTGGTCATAAGAGCCTGAACCGTTAAGAGCAATTTTAGCAAAACCGTCAATTCCGGCATAAGCAGTTCGTCCGGAGCCGGCGTTAGCTATCGGTTTTACATTAACAAGAGCTAAAGAATGATACTTTCCCGCCGCTATGCCGACAAAATTGTTTCCTTCAGGAGAATCGGCCTGACCATAATCGTTCCACCCCCAGCCCACAATCGAGCCATCGGCTCTAATCGCGAGGGAATGATACTCCCCTGCGGCTATGGCGATAAAATCATTACCATCAGGCGGGATTGCTTGGCCGAAATCATTTCTTCCCCAGCCAAGGATAGCACCGTCAGATTTAAGAGCAAGAGAATGGCCGCCTCCTGCGGCTATACCTATAAAATCATTCCCCACAGGAACGTCTGTCTGTCCATAATTATTTTCACCCCAACCGACAATCGAACCATCAGATTTTAAGGCGAAGGAATGAGAATGCCCTGCGGCTATTGCGACAAAATCATTACCATCATACCGGGCTGCTTGACCATAATAATCGCTGCCCCAGCTCACTATAGTCCCGTCGTTTCTAAGAGCCAGAGAATGGCTGTTGCCCGCGGCTATCGCAATGAAATCATCATCTTGGGGCGGAGCCGACTGACGATAATAATCACTGCTCCAGCCGATAATAGTACCGTCGGATTTGAGTGCAAGAGAATGAACTTCTCCGGTCGCTATATCGATAAAATCGCTTCCTTCAGGTTCACTCCTATCCATAGCTATCCGCCCCCACCTTATTATAGAGGCAGCATAGCCAAGCGGCATAAAGGATAAGATTGAAAAGGCTGCAATGAGGTTTAAAATGAGCTTTTCCATTTGCGGCGCCTTCCAAGCACAACCATTTCCCTGATTCAACCCGAATCATAAATAAAAATGGTTGCTTCTCAAGTAATTATTAGGATTCCATTCCTTTCAGGCGAGTTTCGCAAGAAAGGTGTAAATTTTCTAATCTGCAAAATCAGATTAGAACCACATATAGCAGCCCGCAATTGTGTTATGTGATATTAAATTAAAACCTAAGTAAGCAAAATCGCAAGATGAGTTCAAATTTTTGTATAACCTGAAATACCTTACGTTAAAAATCGAATCCCCGTTCGAAATAAACCCCTATTTTTACTGAGTATTTTGCAATTTTTGAAAGATAACAAGCCCTAACCTAAATGATACATCGTCATGTATTATAAAATAAGCTCAATAAAAATTGCAACTAATTCCTTTTCAAAAAAAATATAAACAGCGGTAATTTCTCGATGGTTAAAAAATGAGGGAAAAATTTTGTAAGGCAGGGATTAGTTATAAGACATTCTTTGAAAAATAAAATCAGCTTAATCCGATAAAATCATTGTCTAAGCATATTAAAACGGTTCAATGAAAATTATCTGTGTTTGGGCAATTTTTTAAGGTATTCGAATTAGGCATATCGTGAAAATCAGATTGACTTTTTGATTGGAATCGGGTAAGATAAATATACTCAATAAGGGAATGGGAAACAAATTCAATCACACAGCAGCAGTTACCGGTTCGAAAATTCAAGGACAGAAAATTATTAACAATTTTTAGTCCGCACAATGGGAATGGGGGTAACAAAAATGGAAAGCACAAAAGCATTAGTCATCACAGCAATTCTGGTTTGCATTTTGGGAAGTTCGGCACAGGCTTGTTATAAATTTGCAGACCTCAACGAAGTCGGCAAATTTTACGATACAGGTGATTTTCCTCTGATTGAAAATCATGGTGTTTGGGGCTGGGTCGGATATAATTATTATCAAAAAAACAAGTGGAACTTCAATTATTCGCTGCCGAGCTGCAATACAAATTGGAACGGATTTAGCTATGTAAATCACTTTTGGGAGCCTTGGAGCAACCACAAAAATTACCACAACTGGTCATGGAAATACGGTAAGTGCGGTGGCAATTCGGACGGCGGCGGTGAAATACCGGAACCTACATGCACAATTTTGACCTTAGCCGGAACGAGCCTGCTTTGTCTGTTCCGCAGGAAACAAAGTTAACAACGTCATAAGCTCGATATTTTAATTATCTTTACTGTCGGACAGAGGCGAAATAATCATAGCTGCGACGGTATCACCTGCGGAATTAACCATTGTTGCGGGCGGGTCAACGAGGGTTCCGAGCATAGAAATAATCACAAGGGCTTCGGGGCCGAAACCGTAAAGCGAAACAATCAGAGCTTCGCCTAAAAATCCGCCTCCTGTGATACCGCTCATAACAACGCCGCATAATAATGAAATACCGATAGCTGTTGCGTAAGTTTCAATGCCCGAAAAATCCCGTCCGAACAGCGAAAATAGTACAACGATTTTCAGCATCGCGGCAAGACAAGTGCCATCCATATGTATAGCCGCCCCCAGAGGCAGTACGATTTCGCGGACATCATCCGGTACACCGATGCGTTCGGCGGCTTGCAGATTTGCGGGCAAGGCTGCAAGGCTGCTGCCGGTACCGAATGCCGTTAATGCCGCTGGCGGAATATTAATCCAGAAGCGTTTTAGACCGCAGCGGCCTGATGCGATTAAGATGTAGATTGAAAATCCGAAAATAAAATACAGCATCGAGACAGGATAATAAATTATAACTGCGCGTGCGTATGTACCGAGAAGCTGCGAACCGAATACTCCGACCAGATAGGCGAAATAAGCCCCCAGCCCAATCGGGGCGTAAAACATAAGAAGTTTTATTAATTTTGTCATTACTTCTGAGCCGGAGATTAAAAAATCGCGGAATTGGCGGCCTTTATCGCCGGCGGCTTGAGAGGCAAGACCGATTAAGACGGAAAAAACAATCATCGCCATTATATTTCGGCGGCTCAGAAGGCTCTGAAAATCATTTACGGTGAATGTGCCGACAATTTTATCCGCGAGGCTGTCTGCTTCTTGAGAAACCGGCTGAGTTATTTGCATATCCAAATTTTTGGCGGGGTCGAAAATTTTAACTGAAACAAGCATCAGCATCGCTGAGATTATTCCTGTCATTATAAAGACCGCAAGCATAAGTCCAGCGATACTGCCGAGGCGTTTTAGATTCGAGCCGCAGGCAATGGCTGAGGACAGAGAAAAGAAAATCAGCGGGACAACGGCTGTAAAAAGCAGATTCAGGAAGATGTCTCCGAAGGGTTTTAGCAATTGCGCTTTCGGGCCTATTGCATAGCCCAACACAGCACCCAAAATGACTGCTGAAATAAGGATTAACGTGAATCGCCACTGTTTCAGGGAGAATTTTTCGCTCATAATCGGTTAACCATATTGGAAAAATAGTATATAATAAGTAACATCTATAACAATACTTCGGCATCGGCGATGAATTTTATTGACAAGATTCAGAGGTTGGCTACGATAGTGAAACTAAAGGCAGGTGCAGGAATAACAACAGGTTACGATAATGGCCGACAAACAGGACAATCAAAACGCAGCTAAGGCGGAAGCTTTTTTTGTTCGGGCCGCTCATATCGCCGGACGAGGAAAATTCGATTACGCTATCGATATGTATATCGAGGGACTTCGATTAGAGCCCGATGACGTCAAGAACGGACATATTCCGCTTCGCCAGCTTGCCCTTCTTCGCCAAAGCCGCGGCGGCAAAAAACCGTCTATCGCACAGCGAATAAAATCGGTCGGCGGCAAAACACCGCTGGAACAGATGCTCAAAGCAGAAGTTCTTCTTGCCAGAGACCCCGATAATCTGACATATGCTTATTCTATGCTCAAGGCAGCCGTAGCGGCGGGCTATACAAAAACGGCACAGTGGCTGGCCGATTTACTCTTCGAAGCTAATGCAGGAGCCGATAAACCTTCGGTATCGTCTTATATTATGATTAAAGACGCATATTCTTCGATAGGTAAATATGACAAAGCGGCGGCGGCGTGTTATCAGGCTATGAAACTCAAACCAGATGACGATGAGCTGGCCGACGAATATAAACGGCTCGGAGCGGAAATAACGGTCTCCAAAGGCAAATACGATACCGGCGAGAATTTCCGCAAAGCTGTAAAAGATATTGACCGCCAAGATATGCTGGCAGCCAAAGACGGAATAGTTAAATCAGATGCTTACCGAAATACTCTTATTGAAGCTGCCAGAGCCGAGGTCATACAGCACCCCGATTCGGTGAGCAGTATATTGAATCTTGCTAATACTTTGGCTGATTTGGAAAGCGAGGATGCCGAAAACGAGGCTATGAAGATTCTTGAGGACGCTTATGTAGCCAAAATGGATTTTTCGCTGAAAAAACGGGCTGGGGAAATCGCTATAACCCAGTTACGACGTAAAATCCGAAAAGCCAGAGCTGATTCAGCCGATGAGCAGGCAATCGGAGAGCTTAAAAAACAGCTAAATGAGGAGCTTTTGGAGCATTGGAAACTTTGCGTCCAGAACTACCCGACAGATTTGGGGGCAAAGTACGAATATGGGCTGGTTTTGCTGGAAAACGGCCTTTATGACGATGCAATCCCGCTTTTACAGCAGGCACAAAATGACCCGAGACGCAAAATTCAGGCGATGAGCAAAATAGGGCTATGCTTCTATCATAAGGGCTGGCTGAACGATGCCATAGACGTTTTTTCGCAGGCTATCGATGCCCACGAAATAAAAGATGATGCAATTGGAAAAGAATTACGTTATAATATGGGGCTTTGCTACCAGAAGCTGGGGCAAACTGAAAAAGCCCTTGATGTGTTTAGAAAAATAGCGCAGGTCGATTTCGCTTATCGCGATGTGGGAAACCTCGTCGAAGAACTGCGAAAACAAGGTGAATAAAGTAAATTAGAAATTTTGATTAATTTGTTGTATTAGGAGAAAGTAGTGGCTCATTCATTAAGCGCCAAAAAAAGAGTAAGGCAAAACGCCAAAAAAAGAACTATTAACCGCCAGCGGAAAAGTCAGGTTAAGACTCAGATAAAACATTTCGAAGCTGCACTGGAATCGGGTGACGCAAGCAAAGCCGCCGAACAATTCCGTCTTATGGTCAAAAAGCTGGATGAGACCGCGGCTACAAGCACGATGCACAAAAAGACCGCTGCCCGCAAGAAATCCAGAATGGCAAAGAAGCTCAACGCCCTGAAAGCTAAGAGCGCCTAAAAACGGTCAGCTATTAACATACAGTACTGCAAATCTGTCGAAACATACTTTCGAGGAGTGATTATGTATTTGCGCCGCAGCATTTTTTGTATTTTTTCCCGCTGCCGCAGGGACAAGGGTCATTTCGGCCTACCCTTGGGCCTTCAATCTTAATCTGTTTTACCTTAACCTCTCCTTGCGGAGCCTGTGCGGCGGCACGCTGACGTTCAGCCATTGCGAATTGTCCCACCTCATCGTGCGCGGTTCGGCTGACTTGATAAACGCTTCTGGCCTGAGTGCCGGCTTCGAGGCGGACTTTGAAAATCACATCTGTAACGCGGTCCTGAACAGTATCGAGCATTTCATTGAACATTCGATAGCCTTCGCGTTTATATTCGATTTTGGGGTCTTTTTCGGCCATCGAGCGCATCCAAATACTATGCTTGAGATGGTCCATAGCATAAAGATGGTCTTTCCAAGTTCCGTCATAGACCTGCAGAAGAACATATTTTTCGAGGTCGCTTAGTTCTTTCCGCAAAAATTCTCTGCCGGATGCAATAAGCGTCTCGGTCAGCAAATTTCTGTCGGACAGAACTTTTTCATCCAGCTTTGCTTGGAATCTTTCATTAGCCCAGTTTTTTAAACTTTCGACATCAAGCCTCTGGATTTTTTCAGTAACTTCTCTTTCGAGTTCGCCATTGTTATATTTACTGCTAAGCTCGATAAGCTTTTTGTAGAGAACACTTGGTTTTTCGTTTTGTATTTGTTCGACCGAAAGCTCGGTGTCATATTTTTTCTTTACCCACTCGGCGAGAGACTCGAAAGCATAGATGTTTGCGCCTTGTGGGTTATAGACCATGCTCATCGCAAACTCCACCGGATACTCAATTTCACGGCGGAGATAATATTCTTTTGTTTTATCAATCAAAGCCTTCTGAACATCTTCTGGTTTTTGTTTGATTAATTCTTGAGGGTCGAGTTTTATGCCGAATTTGGCTCTGGCCCATTCGGTCAGCATCTTAGCTGCGAAATCCTCTTGTAAAAACTGGGCAAGCTGCGAGCAATCTTTTTTATCCACCTGTTCGGCGGCGGCGATACTAAGCTGTTCTTCTATTTCTTCGGGCGACTGATATTTAACTTTAGAAGGACTAAGGCTGACTTTAAAAGCGCTCATCGCCCATTTACACAGCCCGTTCACATCCCAAGTATTGGGGTCGGAATAATCTTCGAGATATTCTCCCAGTGAAAGAGAGACTTCGTTTGTTACGGTTTCTTTGGCCTTTTCTTTTATAATCTGTTCTATCTCTTCGGGGCTGTTATTAGCAATATCAGAAGGTTTCAAATCAACGCCGAAATTTGTTCTCGCCCATTCGCCGATACATCTCTTGGGATAATCAGGGGACAGAATAGTTTGGCAATTTTGCGTTATTGCCGAAGCAACCATATCTTCGATAATGGCTTTTAGACCTTTGCCTTTGAGGATTTTTTTCCGGCGGGAATAAAAGACATTTCGCTGATAATCCATAACCTCGTCATATTCGAGCAGTGATTTTCGCTGTTCGAAATTGCGTTCTTCGACTTTTTTCTGGGCTTTTTCGATTCCTTTGGTAATACGCGAATGATAAATCGGCTGACCTTCTTCCCAGCCAATCCACGAGAGAGCTTTCACTGTCCATTCAGGAGCGAAAAGACACATCAAATCATCGTCAAAACTCAAAAAGAACTGGGTCGAACCGGGGTCGCCTTGTCGTCCGCATCGACCACGCAGCTGATTGTCTATTCGGCGAGCTTCGTGTCTTTCGGTGCCTAATACATGCAATCCGCCCAAAGCCGCTACACCTTCTCCGAGCTTGATATCTGTCCCTCGGCCTGCCATGTTCGTAGCTATAGTAACATTGCCGAGCATCGAACCGTCGCGAGCAGCGTGCTGCTGGCCAGCTTTGACAACTATCTGCGCCTCGCGCTCGTGATGTTTTGCGTTTAAAAGCTCATGTTCGAGACCGAATCGTCTGGTCAGAGCTTCGGAAAGAGCTTCGTTCTTTTCGATACTGACGGTACCAACAAGAACCGGACGTCCTGCGGCGCTCATTTGGTTTATCGCTTCTGTAATAGCGTTAAATTTTTCTTTTACGCTTTTATAGATGACATCGTTCATGTCATTTCTAATACAGGGCTTATTGGTCGGAATCGTAACAACCTCGAGTTTATAGATTTTCATAAACTCTTCGGCTTCGGTTATAGCGGTGCCTGTCATACCGGCAATTTGCCCGTAAAGCTTAAAGAAATTCTGAAGCGTGATTGTCGCAAGCGTCTGAGATTCTTCTTTGACCTGAACGTTTTCTTTAGCTTCGACGGCTTGGTGCAGCCCGTCGGACCATTGTCTGCCGTGCATTAATCGGCCGGTAAATTCGTCAACGATTATGACTTTGCCGTCCATAACAACATAGTCTTTTTCTTTTTCGAAAACGATATGCCCTCTAAGAGCCTGTTCGATAAGATGAGGCCATTCGAGATTCGAGCCTGTAAAAAACGAGCCAAGCCCGGCGATTTCCTGAGCGGCTCCGATTCCCTCGTGGGTTGTATGTACGGCTTTGCGGTCATATTCGACTTCATAGTATTGAGTTGACCTATCCAAAGCTGCTTGAGCCGATTCGAGTTCTTTTTCACTCTGCTCAATTACCTTTTGGGCTTTTTCTATTCGTTTGCCGTCTTTTGCCCTTTTTGCCTCGCTAAGTTCGCCTTGTGCGTTGGCGATGGTTCTTTGGGCCGAGTCGATTTGTCTTTTTAAAGAATCGTATTTGCTCTGCATCGACATCAGCTTTCGGGCAACTTCATCGGCTTTTTTATATCTGCTTACATCGTCGAAAGCAGGACCTGAAATAATCAGCGGCGTTCTGGCTTCGTCGATAAGAATCGAGTCAACCTCGTCGATAATAGCGTATTCGAGTTCACCCTGAACCATCTGCTCGAGCGACATTTTCATATTGTCCCTCAGATAGTCGAATCCGAATTCGTTATTGGTTCCGTAACATATATCGCAATGATACTGCTGTCTGCGCTCATCGCCGACACTGTCCATATCGGCTTGGATTGCACCGACAGTCAAACCGAGCGATTTGTAAATCGGCCCCATCCATTCCGAGTCACGTTTAGCCAAGTAATCATTGACGGTAACAATATGAACTCTCCTGCCTGTAATATGGACAAGATAGGCGGCTAAGGTAGCTACGAGAGTTTTTCCTTCGCCGGTTGACATCTCTGCGATTTTACCTTCATAGAGAACATTGCCGCCGATAAGCTGAACATCGAAATGCCGCATACTAACGTTTCTTCTGGCAGCTTCTCTGACAACGGCAAAGGCTTCTATAAGAATTTCATCTGGTTTTGTGCCGTTTGCAATTCGAGACTTGAATTCGGCTGTTTTTTCTTTTAGCTGCTCATCGCTGAGAGTTTTGATTTGTTCTTCGAACCGGGCAGCTTGCTCGGCTATTAAAGAATAGGCCTTGACCAGACGCTCATTTCGAGAGCCGAATATTTTGATAAGAAACTTGGTTATTTTATCCACCAGCATTATAAATCGCTCATTTTTCGAGATATCTGATTATTTAATTTATTTAATCCTTTACGCGGGTAACGTACAGCCCTGTTCGGGTATCGACCCGAATTTTTTCACCGATTTTGATAAATTGAGGAACATTGACGATTAGCCCCGTTTCGAGAGTAGCAGGCTTGGCCTGCCCTGTCGCAGTTGCACCCTTAATATCAGGTGGGGTATCGGTAACGACCAAATCGACCGTATTGGGTAAAATTACCGCGATACATTTTCCCTCATAGGAAGAAACTTCGAGCTGAGTATTTGGAATCAGGTATTTAGAACCTTCTCCGAATGCATCGTCATCCAATGTTATTTGCTCGAAACTGGCAAGGTCCATAAGAACATGTTCGGAACCTGAAGAATATAGATATTCGTATTTACGCCTGTCGAGCTGAGCTTCTTCGAGGTATTCTTCGGCGCGGATACGCATAGTTTGCACAAGACCATCGTAAACGTTTTTGAGTTTAGTCTGGTAGATAGCCCCGCCTTTGCCGAGTTTAACATGCTCGAAATCAATAATGTGCCAAAGCTTGCCGTCGATTTTGACAAGCTTTCCCCTTTGCATTTGTGATGCTTTCATATAAATCCTTTATAACAAACCAAGTTAGAATGTGAAAGTATCTCAAAAAAGCGGGTATGCGTCAATAAAAAGCTAATATCAAGTGAATTGCCTGCCAAAACAAAAGGCCCTGCTGATCAGGCAGGGCCTATCGGTTTTTCAGCTATATCCGTGGTTAGGAAGGAACTACATTTGTAGCACACGGGCCTTTTTTGCCTTGTCCTACTTCGAACTGTACCTTCTGGCCTTCATCGAGCGATGCATAGCCTTCGGTGCGGATTTCTGAATGATGCACGAATAAATCTGCACCACCATCATCCGGCGCGATAAAACCAAAACCTTTTTTTGCGTTGAACCATTTTACTCTACCTGTACTCACTGAAATACTCCCGGGCCTTTTAACTTCGGCCACCTAACTTTATTACCTCTCGACTTAATTTCACTTAGGCGCTATTTTTGAGAGGCCAAAAAACAACGCCCACCAGCGGTATTAAACCACATCGAGTGACACAATACAATAAATAAAAACGCTCCGATTCGAAAATCGGCTCGATACTTTTATATCGTCAGATTGATTTACTAAAATAAGGGGCATTTTACGCGTAAAAAAGCGGATTTTAGTGATGTTGAAGTCAAATTCATATCTCTGATTATATGATGAAAATAAATATATGATTCACAATTTTAATAGCCGCTGCGGCGTTTTGCTAAGATTTTTCGACCGCCTTTAGTCCTTCTTCTCGCGAAAAAACCGCTTTTTCGCGCCTTTTTAACCTTGCTTTTACGATGGTTTTCCACGATGTACTCCTGTTATATTACTAAAATTACTTACAACAGCCGGCATTATAACCTACCGGCAGGGTTCATTGCAATAGAAAATCTTGCGGTTATCTGCGATGTCTGTTTCGCCTGTTTTTTCGGACTTGTTTTTTATTCGGTTTACTCTTTTTATTTTTGGCGGATTTTCTTGCCAGAGGCTCTGCAAGAGCAAGATTAAGCTGTCTGGCTGGGATATTTATCGAGACAATTCGGGCTTTTATCTTATCGCCGATATGTACGGCATATCCGCTTTTTACTCCTGTAATACAATAAGATTTTTGATGGAACTGCCAATTATCCGGGCCAAGCTCTTCAAGAGGAATCAGGCCTTCGATACCGAATTTTAGACATCGGGCAAATACTCCGAATTTCGCTAATCCTGTTACGACGCAGTCAATCTCGTCGCCGAGGCGTTTTTTCAGCATCTGCAGAATTAAAACTGTTTTTAGCTCCTCTTCCGCGTCCTCAGCGCGTTCTTCGGTGAATGTAATATGTTTACCGACTTGTGCTAAATCTTTTTGGCCGGATTGTTCGGGCATCGAACTTCTCAGATGGCCATCGAGAATCCTATGCAGAAGTAAATCAGCGTATCTTCTAATCGGGCTTGTGAAATGGCTGTAATGACGGCTTGCCAGAGCATAATGGCCGATGCTTACAGGGGAATAAACGGCTTTTTCGAGCGAGCGAAGCACATACATATTTACCGCAAATTCACAATTTTTTGTTTTAACGGCATCGAGCAGATTTTGAATATCGAATCTGTTCGGGTTTTGCGGGAAAGAAATCCCAAGTGTCCTGACTAACTGGGTAAGCTCTTTCATCGACATATTATCAGGGTCAGGATGTATCCGGCGTAAAAACGGAATATTCAATTTATCAGCCAAAGAGGCAACCGCCTCGTTAGCTTCGACCATAAACATCTCGATTATAGTGTGCGGATAGCTGTCGTCCGCCGGATGGGCATCGACCACTCTTTCGGAAGAATCGAATACCAGCTCGGTTTCGGGCAATGCCAAATGCAGCATGCCGGCTTTAATTCTTCTGGCTTCGATGATTCGGCTTAGCTTTTCCATATCCTTTATTAATTTAATAACTTCGGGAGAAAAATCTTTGGTACGGCCTTTGAGGATTTGCTCGGCCTGCTGATATGTCAGCCGCGAAGCCGAACAGATAACCGTATTAGCGTAATCGCGATTAATTATATCTGCCTGTGAGTCATAAGTTATGAAAACACTTTTGCAGAATCTTTTTTGATTCGGCTGAAGCGAGCAGACTCCGTTGCTTAAAACTTCAGGAAGCATCGGTATGGTTTTTTGCGGAAGATAGACGCTGTTGCCGCGTGTGTAAGCTTCTTTATCCAGCGGCGAATCCGCTTTTATAAAATGGCTTACATCGGCAATATGAACACCGAGAACCCAATTGCCGTTCGAATCTTTTTCAATACTTATAGCATCATCGAAATCTTTGGCATCGGGCGGGTCAATCGTAATTATGATTTTGTCTTCAAGATTAAGTCTTTTATCATCACTATCAGGATTGAAACCTGACGCGGCGTTATGGGCCTGCGACAAACAGGAATCGTCGAAAATATCAGGTATATGAAATTGACGTACGACGGAATTCAGTTCTGATTCGTAACGGCCCGCTTTACCGAGAACCTCGATAATAACTCCGCGGGCAAGCGAATTGACTTGGGGATAGGTAATAATCTCAACAACTACTTTGTCTTTTTCTTTTACATTTTTCGCGGTAATATCATCAACGCCGATGAGGTCTGTAAATCCCGAACCATCGGGCTGAACAAACCAGCCCCGTGATTGTTTAATCAAAGTTCCGACAAAGCGATTTTGAGAACGTTCGAGAATTTCAACAACTTTGCCGCTCAGCCGTTCCAGCCCTTCACGATGAGTTTTTCTCGTAATACAAGCCGAGACAATATCGCCGTTCATAGCGTTTTTAGTTTCGTCAGGCGGAATAAAAATATCTGCATGAGAAGCCGGCTCGAGCGGAACTACAAAACCGAATCCTTTAGGATTTGCCCGGAAAGTTCCTGTTACAAGGCTCGATGCTAATGCCGGAGTAACAAGATTTCCGCCGGTAATTGCTATTTGCCCGTTTTGACGGAGCTGTCGGAATGCCTCTTTGAATTGGGCGTAATCTTTTTGTTCTACCCCAAGATTTTTGGCCAATTTAGAAAGCTTGACCGGTTTATAATCGCGCCGGCCAACAGCTTTTTTAATTGATTCGGAATAGTTATCTAACATAAAGATTGCCAAAGTATAACAGCTATCACGCCAAAAACACTAATTATTTGCCTATAAAAGAAAACATCGGACGATTGTGCGTCGCCCGATGCCTTCCGGAGGGGAGAAAATTGTGCTTAGGTTGTACATCGGCAAAGGCCGAGTTTTTACATTAATTTTTTGCTCTCTACCGTTTAAAGCAGGATTTTATCGGTCGTTGGGCAAGTCTGCCTGCCAAAAACATAAGACTTAATCGAGGCTCATCGGTTCTATCTTTCGGGATGTACGGCGATAGACCGTAATGCCTTTACAGCCGAGCTGATAGGCTGTTTTGTATGCTTTGTCAACCGCCGCGGCACTTGCATTTTCGGGAAGATTTATAGTTTTGCTGACAGCGGAATCGCAATTTTTTTGGAAAGCTGCCTGCATTTTAATATGCCATATAGGAGCAATGTCATAAGCGCATTTAAAAACATCTCTGATTTTTTTAGGTATCTTGGAAATTTTCTGAATGCCTGCGGTTTTGGCAAGCTGCTCTTGCAATTTTTTGGAATAAAATTCCCCATTCTCTGCGGCGGCTTTAAATATAGGATTTATTTGTAAAAGTTTTTCGCCAGATAGGACATGTCTTTTAAATATTAGCGAATACAAAGGCTCGATTGATGCCGAGCAGTCCGCGATTATACTAATCGTCCCTGTCGGCGCGATAGTAGTAACCGAGGCATTTCTCAGTTTAAGATTTTTCTCGGTGCGCCAGATGCTTTGACTCCAGTTCGGAAAAGGCCCTCGCAAATCCGCAAGACGAACACTGGCTTTGTGAGCCTGTTCGTTAACAAACTCCATAAGTTTTTCGCCAAAATCGACGCCTTTTTGAGAATCATAAGCAACGCCGAGCATAAAAAGCAAATCCGCAAAACCCATCAGCCCAAGTCCGATTTTACGATTCGACTGAGAAATTCGTGCAGTATCGCTGACCGGATATTTACACATATCGATTATATTATCGAGAAAACGAACGGCTATCTGAATCGCCGCAGCCAAACCATCGTAATCGAAAGCGGTTTTATCGGTTCGCTGAATTACAAATTTCGTCAGATTTATACTGCCAAGAGTACAGGCTTCATAAGGCAAAAGCGGCTGTTCACCGCAGGGGTTCGTAGCCTGAATCTGCCCCAGAGAAGGTATAGGGTTATCTTCATTAATACGGTCTATAAATGCCAGACCCGGCTCGCCGGTTTTATGTGCGCATTTTACAAGCATTTGCCAAATATCCGAAACGGTATAAAATTTCCCTGCGGATTTAGTGCTTTTAGACGGCTTGGCCGGTACAGGATATAAATCATCTAAGGTATAATTTCGGATATCGATTTTTTTGGGCAGCAGATAATTTTGACCCGTTCTGGGGTTTGTAACTTTGTGCGGAGTTTTATCATTTTTTAAAACTTTATCCATCCAGCGATTGGTAACTTTTACGGAAATATTAAAATTCGTAAAAGCGGTAAGTTCCTGTTTGGCAACAATAAACTTTAAAATATCAGGATGACTAACGCTGCACATAGCCATATTTGCTCCGCGCCGAAATGCTCCCTGCTGAATTGCGTCGGTAGCCTCGGAGAAAACCCTCCAAAAACTAATCGGGCCCGATGTTTTACCGCCGCTGGAAGCAACTATATCTCCGGTCGGGCGAAGCTTATCGAGTGAAAATCCCGTCCCGCCGCCGGATTTCTGAATCAAAGCGGTTTGCTTTATCGTTTCGAATATCCCCTCGATACTGTCTTCGATAGGCAATACGAAACAGGCACTGAGCATACCGCTGGGGCGATTTGCGTTCATCAAAGCCGGTGAATTAGGCAGAAATATCAGAGATGCCATCAAGTCGTAAAATTTTTTGTGCCATTGTTTTACCTGCTCGATATCAGCTCCGTAACGCTTCTCCGCCGAAGCGGTAAGATGGGCGACTCTGCTGAAAAGACCGGCGGGCGTTTCGATAATTTGCCCCTGCTCGTCTTTGATAAGGTATCGGCTTTTAAGAACTGCCAGAGCGTTTTCTGTAAGTTTCGGCGCCTCGCCGGGAATAGGGATGTTCGTATCGTTCATCTCGGCCATTTTGCAGTCCCTTTATTACGATGTTATTTCTTGCGAATCCATCTGAAACGAAACACATCTCTAATCCGCTCGGTGAATCTAACGCCGAGCGACTGAGCAGTTATTCGGTAATCGGCGCGGCGAAGTTCGTCATTGGTGATTTTCTTTTTCGGTTTAAAACAGTGTAAAAATACTCCCGCTAACCAGCCCAGAATAGAGTTGCTTTGATTTTTCTGTCCGTTTTTTTTATTAATCATCATCTCTGAACAGCGATTTTAGTCGCCGCGAGCAGCTCGTCGCCGGTTCGATTTTGCCATTCGGTTTCGGCAAAAAGCTGATGCCGCTCGAGAATTACCGGCTGCAAATCATAGTACGAAGTAACGGCGCTGATGCCCGCCTCGACAGGCCCTTGCGTCTTGAAATCGGCTCGGATAAGCCAATCGCTTATCTGGTCATCGTATTCCGCCGGATAAATCAGAGCTGCTGCGTATTTATCATCAGCCAGTTTCGCCAGATGAACCTTCGCGCGGCAAGGCGGAGACTTTGCGACGGCGAGATTTACCAGCCGCTCGAAATCGCCTTTGGCGTTATCGGATTGACCGGAAAAGAAAAACATTCCCGATTCGAGCTGAAAGGTCTGGGGCGATACACCTTTTAATTCGAGCCTGCCGTCCGGATAGGCATTATGAATTTTATAGACCTTGCAGCCTCTGAATTTTTCGCTTTCTAAAAGCTCGGCGACTTCTTCGGCTGTAAAGCCCACCCCGCTATGCTCGCCGAAATCAACGATATACAAACCGGTGTATTTATCAGGTTTTTGCAATTTAGGTAACTTCATAACGCTATTTTAGCCGCAGATTGAACAGATTGCACGGTTTTTTTACCGTAAAGGGCAAAGGAATTTCTAAGCCGCAGAGGAATTAATTCTAAATTCTGAATTCTTAGCACCGCCGCTTCTTATACATTCATGCTTTTAAAACATTATGTTACATTTCGGCAATAACCTTTCGATTCTGTCCAGCTCATTTTCACTGAAATTATTGCCGTCAAGAAAAAGCGTTTGCAGATTCGTCAGTTTTGCTATATTTGTTGGTAAAGTTTTTAAGCCTCCACCGCTTAAATTAAGTTCTGTGATGCTTTGATAATCTTCGTCGTTGATAGCGCCTTGCGGCTTATTGATAACTTTTCTTATCTCTTCTTCAAAGATTTTTTCATCGTCCTGAAGTATCTGCTGAGGCTGTTCTTCTTTTCTCTGCTCAACAATAAACTGATTAACAGCCTCTCTGTTTTCTTTATCTTCGAGCCAGCTTATTCCCTGTTGAGTTCTGAGAACTTCCTGCAGAAATTCCATATCACGCAGTTTATCTGTAATTTGCTTGGCTCTTTTGGGCCGTTCATAAGCCTTACTTGCTTCGGATTCTTTTTGTACCGCTATTTTCTCTCCTTTAACAAAACCAAGGACTGTCTCGCAAACATCCTGATTTCGCCACAGGTACTCGTATAGCCTTTCATCTTTCAGGTGGTCTCTCAATATTCTCGATATGACGCAAAATCCCATTATTTTAGTGTCGGCTTCACTTCCGGTTACCGTTTTCCATAAAATTCTGTCAACGATAAGATTGTTCAAAAATCTCACAAGATTTCTCGGATTAAAACGGGCGCCTGTTGAAAGGACCTTCTGCAGGTCGCTTATAACCTTTTTGACAGGTTCATTTGATGAGTGATTTAATGCGTTGTTCTTATCGAGAAGTTCAGAAATATAACCTTCGAATCTTTTTTCATGAGGCAGCAGCGGAAGCGGAAGCTGAATAATTTTATCAAGATAGTCTTTACCGCCCGATTGATAATCACTTACCTTGAATTCTTCCTCGAAGCGGTATTTTAAAAAACCCTGAAGTATCCTTCTATCAAGAGCAAGGGTAAAGATAAATCCTTTCTGGCAAAGGACCAGCTTTATGCTTTCGAGCAGCTTAATCGCTTCGGGAGGATTGCATCTGTCAAGGTCATCGATGAAAACCGCGATTTTCGGCGTTTCTATTTCATTTTCAGCCTGCTTTGACAGGGATTCCAGCATCTCGAAGGCATTGTAATAAAGGGTTTTTTCTATCAGCGGGTCGTCGCCTTTTTGAAGCTGGTCATATCTGTCTATCATCTCTTTTGCCACAAAACCGGCCTCAAGCTCGCCGAAACCGGGCACACTTACTTTTCCGGTAGCGGAAAAACCGTAAGCAATCGCTCTTAACGCCCTTGACATTTTCGAGAGACCTGATTTGAGCTTTGATTCGATTTTGGTATTGGATTTGAGTTTTTTATTAACAGCCTGCGCGATTGTAGATACGAGTGGAATAAGCGGATGCTGTTCTTTGCCGTATTGCCATGCATTAAACCAGACTGTAACGATTTTTTCGTCGTTCTTTTCTACCAGCTCTTTAGCAAGCCTAAGAACGGAAGTTTTGCCTTCGCCCCAATCAGCGTATAATCCGATTGTGAACGGGCCTTTTGTCCCTAAAGCAGCGCCAGCGATTACATCCGCGAAGGGTCTTAATCCGAGAATATCCTCACCGAGATTTTCTACAGGCTCATCGATAAGCAAATATACCGGTTCGGTTTTATAGTTGTCAGATATGGGTTTTTTTGCCATTTTTCCTCTCTATCTAATCATATTAGTAATATTATCATCCCCAAACCTGCAAAAAACAAGGGAAATTTAGTCGATAGTAGTTAGCGAATAGCTTTATCCGCATAATCAGCGTCTATGAAATTAACCAGTACCCCATTAACCAATTACCCCCCCACCATTTGACCAACTAAAATCTGTGACTGAAAATAATTAGATTCTTCACTTCGCTACGCTCCGTTCAGAATGACAACAGCGGTATTTATTCGCCTGCCTTGCCGACCTGTCCCGCCGTAGTTCTGAAAGAACGAAGGGGGAAGTCTCCTTGTTGCGTCGCAGCCTTGTGAAGACCAATGACGTAGGCAAGTGTTTCTTCGTGCTTGTCCGCCATAGCCTTGGCGAAGGCGGATTAATTCGTGGTGAATAAAATTTTTTGTGCCTTAGTGGTTAATAATTCTCTGTGGTCTCTCCTTAAAGAGTCCATAGGACTGCGGTAAAAATTCGCGGTAAAAAATTTCTTTATCCTATGCATTAAAAACGCTTGCCAAGAGAAAAACATAAGCCTAAAATCCAAACACAGCAATTAACGGCTGTACTTTTGGCAGGAATTATAAATGGAAAAAACGGTTGTCTCAACTTACCTCACTAACTTTTAAGGAGCTTAATATGTTAAGAAAACCGCTGTCACTGTTTGTCGTTTTTGCATCCATTGTTCTTTTCAGTACATCTTCGTTTGGGTTAGATTTTATGGGGCCGCCGGTATCGACCCTTGAAAAAAGGCAGTTCGGCGGCGGGCTGGAATATTCCTTCGGCGATATAGACTTTTCATGGAATAACGGCAAGAGATTTTTCCCCGGCGGCGGTGGCGGCCCTCTGCAGTCGGTCAAGTTCAACACCGATTGGGAGATGCGAAAAATATCCGCATACCTCGAATACGGCGCTCTGGAAAACTGGGATGTATTCTTGCGTTTGGGATGCGTAGTTGTTGACGGACAAGGCCGTATGCCTTGGGGCACAGAAGGAGACCTCAACGGAAATCACGGCCATGCCTACGGTTTCGGAACGAGAGCGACAATTTGGGAACAGTCATCTAAACTCAAATGGGGTGCTTTGTTTCAAGTCAATTGGAATAATGACTTGGCAGGCAAAATGAAGACTGTGATGGACGGCCAGACTACGACTATGAAGTATAAATATAGTTTCACTGAATATCAGATTGCTTTTGGCCCGCGTTATCAAATAAAAGAAAGATGTTATATCTACGGCGGACCGTTTTTGCACTTTATAAGCGGCAAGGTGCACAGTAAAGGCGATTTTGACGACGGCGGCGGAGTAACAGCCAACAAGTACTCATGGGATATTAAAGAACGTTCGACTGTGGGCGGCTATCTCGGCTTGCAGGTAGATGTCATCGAAAACAAATTGCCGCTGTTCGTTGAATATCAGCATACAGCCGCCGCTGATATGCTCGCTATGAATCTCATTATGAAATTTTAGTCTGCGAGAGCTATAGCAGCTAAATAATATTCTGCGCGTTTTGTGCGGCTATGAAACTTTGATTTTAGCGAATCTGCGTTTGCCGACCTGAATAACCATACCGTCTTTTGGTGTAATTTCGCTGTTGGGGTCAGAAATCTTCTGCCCGTCAATCGTAACAGCCGACTGAGAGCACATTCTCTTTGCCTCACCGCCGGTTTCAACGAGTTTACACACAGTCAAAAGCTGCTTGACTGAAATAGGCGCAGCCGGTAATTGAAATTCCGGCATTTCATCTGGAAGCTGCTTTTGAGCAAAGACCTTATCAAAGGCCGCCGCAGCCGAATCGGCTGCATCTTTATCATAAAACTGCTGTACTATTGTCTTGCCTAAAAGGACCTTTGCCTCTTTGGGGTGGGTCTTTTCGGGATTAACTAATTCCTTGATTTTATCTGTGGGTAAATCGGTCAAAAGAGTGTAATAATTTTCCATCATATCATCGGTGATACTCATTATTTTTCCGAACATCTCATTCGGCGGCTCGGTAACACCGACATAATTGCCCTTTGATTTGCTCATTTTTTCTTTGCCGTCAAGACCGACAAGAATCGGCATTGTTATAACAACCTGAGCTTGCTGTCCGTATGCCCGCTGAATATCACGCCCGACGAGATTATTGAATGTTTGGTCGGTGCCGCCTAATTCGACATCGCTGCTGATGGCGACAGAATCATAACCCTGCATCAGCGGATAAATAAATTCGTGCAGATAAACATCAATCCCTTTGTCTAAACGAAGCTTAAAACTGTCGCGCTGGAGCATCTGCGAGACGGTTTTTTTGGCTGCGATTTTGATTAACTCCATAAGAGAAAGTTTTTCCAGCCACCGGCTGTTGGGGCGAACCTCAAGTTTTTCTTCTGAGGTATCGAGTATTTTTCCGGCTTGCTCGAAATAGGTTTTGGCATTTGCTTCTATTTGTTCATCGCTAAGCATCGGTCTTGTAGCATTTTGGCCGGTCGGGTCGCCAATCCTGGCGGTATAATCACCGATTATTAAAACGGCTTTGTGACCCATATCCTGAAATTGACGCATCTTTCTCAGAACTACCGTATGACCGAGATGAATATCCGGGCTGGTCGGGTCAAGACCGAGTTTAATCCGTAAAGGCTTTTTGTTTTTAGCTGAGGCGGCGAGCTTTTCAAGAAGCTCGTTTTCATTGAAAATCTCGACCGTGCCGCGTTTTAAAGATTCTAATTGCTGTTTAATTTCGCTCATGCTTTTTCTCTGTTTTATTTGTTTAATATAAACGAGGCCGGATTATAAGACAAAAGCCCATAAATGGCAACAATTTGCGTAAAATCAGCCGCAGCTATTTTAAATCTATTAAGCCGCAGCAGTCGCAACTTGAGACAGCTTTTCTCTGGACGGCATAGGCTTGTCAGCCGGAAGATTGCGCGTCAGCCAATTTCCATTGGCCGGAGTCAACATCGCATAGGGCATAATCCACCACAGTCCGACCAGAAAGAATAAAGCGTAACCAAAAGCATAAAGAGCATCAGTGCTTTGTTTGCGAATCGCGTAAAAAATCGCCGGAGCACAGGCCCAAAGTGACGCTCCGGCCAGAATTTGAAGAAGATAAATATGCATTTCGAGCGAAAGACCTACTAATAATGCCCCTATTATTGCGCGTGGTATAAACATATTTATAACCGCGGTTAGGAAATTGACTCTTGCTCCGGCAGATGATTCTTGGCGGAATCGGGTAAAAATAAACTTAGCCATAAGGATTGTTTCGCGAATATTGCTTCTTGCCCATCTGAGAAACATCTTGCAAAGTTTTGTATATCTGGTCGGAACGTTAGTATAAACAACCGCATTAGATTGAAATTTTACTTTGTAACCGTCTCGAATAATAAGGTTTGTCATAGCCCTGTCTTCGCCGATTGTCGCAGGTCGTCCGAGAAATTTTTGATTGAGCCATAAATCAAGATTCTTCATTACCGGACGGCGTTTGTAAGCAGACAAGGCACCGGGGGTACAAAATACGGTATCAACCATACTCTGGCTGGCACGGGTAAAATCGAAGCTGTAGGCAAATGAGACATCTAAAAGTTTGGGTATTATCCCCTGCTCGGTATTGAGAACGCGAACATTTCCGGCAACAGCCCCGACCTGAGCATCATTGACAAAAGGACTGATAAGCCGTCTTAAGGTATGAGTTTCGATAATCGAGTCGCTATCGATAGTTACTAAAATATCGCCGGTGCTTTTTAAGAAACCTGCATATAAAGCCCTTCGTTTGCCCGAATTTTTTTCGAGCTTTATTATTTCGATTCTTCCGGCAAAACGCTGGGCGGCTGTTTGTATCCAAGTCCAAGTATCATCGACACTGCCGTCATCAACGGCAATTATCTGCAATTTAGAAACGGGATAATCACTGTTAGCTACGGATATTAAGGTATCAAGGACTTGTCTGCCTTCGTTGTAAGCCGGAACAATAACCGTGCAGGACGGTAAATCCTGATTTTCGAAGCTTCGGCAGGGTCGATAAAAAATTACCAAAATAATACGCCAAAGAAAAATTCCGAGATTAAGAAACAGCATAATTCTGGCCATGTCCAACCAGAACAGACCTGCTCCGGGCTGTCGAATCTCGTCATAAGCACAGCGGAATTTTTCCCATCCGAAGCCTACTGCAAAAGCGATTGAAACCAAAAAAGCAACTATAGCCAATTTGGTCATCGCCGCAGAGCTTAATAAAACCGAAACAGCCTTTGCCCATTTTAACAGTAAATCGTAAACCGTTACCGTCAAGGCACTTACGCTTGTTGCCTTCGGTGAAATCGTACAATTATCCCTATTGAAACTCAACACGGAAATTTTCCTCCATTGCTATGGATATTAAAAGGTAAGAGTTCCCGGTCAGAACTTGTGACGGCCTTGGGTATCAGCGGCATTGGACAATAACGCGCTTAACCACCGGGTCCACAGCCCAACCTATAAACATGCAATTCTACCAATTTCGGGATTACCAGTCAAGAAAATTTTTTTATTACCGGACGTTAACAAACCCCCTGCTGCTTTCGAAAAAACAACAGGCAAAACATAAAATGTTTATTCAAACACCTGATTTTTATAGTTTTTTGTTTGTGATTTTCGGTAACTTATATAAACTTAGCTCATACAATGGAGGTATAAGATAGTGCCGGAATGGTTTTGGATAGCCTATACTTTTGCGTTCGGCTGCTGCATAGGCAGCTTTTTAAATGTTGTGATTTATCGCCTGCCGAGAGATAAATCATTAGTAAAACCTCCTTCATCGTGCCCATCTTGCGGAAAATTCATACGGTTTTATGATAATATTCCGCTTTTGTCGTGGCTGATGCTGATGGGTAAATGCAGAAATTGCAAAAGCCCCATTTCGCCGAGGTATTTTATTATCGAGCTGTTAACCGGTTTGAGTTTCATATTCTTCTTCTATTTGTACTTCCGTTCAGAACTTTGGCGGAACAGCCCTGATTTCGTCAACGGAGGCTGGCTTTTATACCTGATTACAATAATATTAGTTTCTGCGTTGATAGCATCGTCGGCAATAGACTTGGAGTTATGGATTATACCGTTAAATATCTGCTGGGTGGTAACCGCTGCGGGGATAGTTAGTTCTGGGGCGGCTCCATTTTTTATCGAACCCAGCAAAATCATCGGTTACAAACTTTTTCCTTATGCATCTTCGAAAACTTCGGCTATGGCCGCCGGGGCTGCGATAGGTTTGGGAATATCGATGCTTCTTTTGACAACAGGTTTTATAAAAAGAAGTTATGAAACAAGTGAACCTCAGCAGCAGAATCAAGAACAGCAATTTAATCATAGGCTCGAAGTTCTTCGTGAGGTCGTGTTTTTAATCCCTATATTGGCTGGGGCATTGTTTTTTTACTGGATTAGCGTCAATATTACAGCTTTTCGGGAATGGTGGCTGAATTTTTCGCAACTACCTGTAGTAGCTGGACTTGGGGGAAGTTTGTTCGGTTATTTTATCGGCTGCGGTATAGTATGGGCGACAAGAATTCTCGGCACTTTGGGTTTCGGAAAAGAGGCTATGGGGCTTGGCGATGTTCACCTGATGGGTGCCGCCGGAGCAATCGTAGGGCCTGTTATGATAACGGTCGCTTTTTTCATAGCTCCGTTCTTCGGATTAGGCTGGGCGATTTTTCAAATGTTTTTTAAAAAAGTTCGTCAAATTCCTTATGGTCCCTTCTTGTCATTAGGAATAATAAGTGTTATTATATTCCACAGTGCAATCTGGAACCACCTGCTTGGGGTTCTGGGACATAGATAAAGGATTAAACTTTAGACAAATAATATACAGGAGGTCTAAAATGCAAGCCGCAACCAAAACCAAAGTAATTATGTTAATCAGTATTGCTGCGTTACTGTTTTCTTCCGGATGCGTGGACTGGAAAAAGAAGTATAACGCGCTGAATGTGGAACACCAGAATCTCAAAGGTCTGCTCGAGCGCGAACGTGCCGAAAAAGGTCAGCTCGCCGGTCAGGTAGCGCAAGACCAGCAGACAATCGAAGAGCTTCAGCGTAAAATAGCCGAGAGACAACAAACAGCCGCTCAGGCAACAGGCTTCGGAGATGAGTATGATGTTTCGTTCGATGCACAGGCAGGAACAATTACCGTAACATTGCCGACAGCGATATTATTCGAATCAGGCAAAGCTTCGTTAAAACAAACCACACAGAAAGAGCTTGACCATATAGCCGGTGTTCTTCAATCCCAATATCCCGGCAGAAAAATTGATGTGGTCGGACATACTGATTCGGATCCCATAAAGAAATCGGCATGGCAGGATAACTGGGAACTTTCGGCACAAAGGTCTTTGTCGGTATTAAGATATCTTGTAAGTAAGGGAATCCCCAGTGACCTTATCCGCGCGGCAGGCTGCGGAGAGAGCAGACCCATAGCTCCAAATACAACCGCCGCGGGCAAAGCGAAAAACCGCCGAGTTGAAATCGTAGTCCATATGCGATGAGTCAGCTCATCGCTTCAGGCTGAGAATAAACCCCCGACATTGTTCGGGGGTTTTTTATTAACCTAAGATGACAAGAGCTATATACGGAACAACACAGAAAACTATGATTAGTATTTTGTACACAGCCAGATAGGAATATATCAGCACATTGAACGCATCTCTGGAGATTGAGAATAGTTTGCTGTGAATGCCGAAAATCCAGTTAGCAGCTACAACACAAAGCAAAGATGACAAAAGCAGCAAAGCAACGTTAATTATCGTACACCACATAAAAAAATCTTTGATTGAAACGGCTTGCATGTCAATTCTCCTTATTTGTAAATGTGTTAAATGTTATGTATTATTAAACCGAGAACAGCATTAATCAACCTTAATTTTTAAATCCATTAATTTCGATTTTTCCTGAATTGCTGATTCGGACAAAAATAGCGCCTTGTTCTGCGGTATAGAACCACTTTTCTTTGTCCCGATTAACTGTCTGCTTTTGTCTTAGATAGAATCTGCGGCTGCTGCTGCAAATCAAATCCGCAGTCGCAATGCATTTTCTAAACTGTTCGGACATCGTATTCATCGAGCCGTGATGCGGTACAAGAACAACATCCGGGGATAAATCCTCAAACCGGCTTAGCAGACGCTGCTGGGCGATACTTTCAATATCGGAGCAAATCAGGATTTTTCTCCCCGCAAATTCAATCATACTGACGGTAGATGTGTCGTTATCGCTAAGAAACTCGTCTTGGCAAGCGGAATTATCCGGCCAAAGTATTTTTATTGAAACATTTTTGCCGGCGTAAAGCTCGTCACCGAGCAATTGTATTTCGAAACCTTGTTCGGCAAGACAATCAGCCAGAAATTTTGCAGTGCCGGATTGTTTGGTTTTCTTCAGAAAAGCGGCGTTAGAATAAACAGCTTTTATCCGGCAGCTTGCAGCTAATTCGGTAATGCCGTTAATATGGTCAACATCATCGTGACTTATTATTATAGCATCGGCACAGCTTATACCTTTGTACTTCAAAAAAGGTTTTACTATACGTGTGCCTACATCGCGGGTATATTGCGAGCCGGCATCGAAAATAAAACATTTATTTTTTGCCTGCAGAACTACAGCCTGACCGTGACCGACATCGAGGCAGGTCAGAACCAAATCATTTTTTAAAAACCGTATATAAACCGCAAAAATCATCGCGGCCAAGATTACAATCAAAGCTGCGGTTTTTTTTATTCGAGGTGTCGCTATAATATCCTGCGCGAAGAAAACCAGCAGGACATAATAAACGGCTGCAAGGGACAACGGAACTGCACCTATGAGAAATTCGTTTAGCCCGATTCGGCTTAGCAAATCCACAAACCAAATTAAAATACCGGACAGATGATATAAAACCGAACCTAAAAAAATCGACAGCGTCGGCACTAAAAACCATAGCAACGATTTGATAAATCCGACGGTCAAGATTGAGGCGACTAATGGAAATGTTAAAACGGTCCACAGACTTGTCAAAGGATTAACGGTATAAAAATGATAGAGTATCACACCGGCTCCGCCGAGCCATGCGCCTATACCGACTAAAAACAATTCTATAATAAACAATACTCCTCGATATCTGAACAAGCCGATTGAATCCGGATTTAAACTAAACTCAAAGGTCTTTTGTTTTATATAATTAATCATCGGATTCGATAAAAGCAAAATACCAAGTACCGAGGTAAAAGACAGCTGCCAGCCGGGTTCGAACAAACCGGTCGGCCTGATAAGAAGCAAAATAACCGCAGCTAATGACAATGAATTTATAGGGTCGGCTTTTCGGCGAAACAGAATGGAAAAACCAAATACAAAACAGATAATCGCCGCTCGGACAGTCGGCGGACGGGCAGGAACAATTATCAGGAATAAGCTTATCGCTAAAATGCAGACAAAAGCCCGTGCAGGCTTGAGCAGACCAAATAATTTACAGAACCACCATATAACCGCGGCCAGTATTCCAAGATGCATACCGCTAAGGCTAACAAAATGAAGCAGGCCTGTTTTTTCAAAAGCCCGATAGGTGTTTGCGTCGATATTTGTTCTTTGACCCAGAAGCAAAGCTTCGAGCACGGCTCGATTATTATCTTCGTATAAAACATCACCCAAAACCGCTTGGGACGCAATATGGCGTATTTTATTTTTAATTTTTGCAAAACTCGATATATCACTGTTTTCAAGAATAGTAATCGCATCTCGCGATTTAATCTGAGCGGCCACATAAATATTGCGCCTTGCAAAACTTTCCGCAGCAGAAAATTGACCGGGGTTGGCCGCAGATTTGAATCTTTCAAGCGTGCAGTATGCTTCGATACAGTCGCCGCTATTCAAGTCAAGTATAGGCTCGCTAATCTGCACTCGGATAATACCGGAAATGTTTGTCCAGCCTGTAACTGCCTGCGCCTGCGTCAATTTGAGATAAAAGCTGCTCGACGGGTCGCTATGCGTGAATTTCGAGAATTTCCAATCACTGCCGTAATTGACATAGGGTTCTGTAATTATGATTCCGCGAATCGACGCTAATACCGGCTCATCATTTACAAAATTGCGAATATCATTCGAGGCCGGGCTGCTGAAACTTATATTTCGTACCGCTCCCAGATAAGATGCACATAAAAAAACAGCTATAGCAGAAGGAATAACATTTGCGATTCTTTTATTTTGCCTCCGATGACGCAGGCAAAACGGTATGATTAACACAGCTAAAAATAACAGAACCGACAGACTCAGCCAGTTCCATAACGGCAGATTTAATACATCCTGAACAACGATTCCCGATATCAAGCCCGCGGCAATAAACATAGCCGGTGACGTAATAACACACCGGCGAATCAGACCTCCGAAACCTTCCATCCGGCGGTCTAACTGCATAAGTTTATTCTGTATCGAGTCCATACAGGGACATATTTTAGCTCATAACATATCCCTGTTCCAGAAACAAATTTAACATCTATTGACAATATCCCTTTTTTTCTTCGGTTAAGCAACGGAAACCTGCTCTTGCAGATTCGAAGAACCTTGCAGAACAGCTTTTATTTGTTCGGCAGCTTTCCTTCCCGAATAGAGCATCGAGCCGAATGTCGGCCCCATACGAGCAATTCCATGGACGGTCGACACCGACATCCCGCAGGCAAAAAGTCCGGGGAAAATTTCGCCGGTTTTTTCCACTACCAAATTCTCTGAGCTGTTCACATCCATAGCTCCGAAAGTTTTGAGCTTTAGCAACCCTCGTTTTTCTATACTCTTTGCAACCAGAGCATCGTGACCTGTAGCGTCAATTACGACCTTCGATTCGAGTGAAACAGGGTCAACACATGTTATCGCTCTGGGCAAGGCTGAAACCGGCGTCCAATTTATAACCGCGCCCTCGACTTTGCCGCCGCGAAGAACAACATCATCGAATTTTGTCATATTCAGAATTTTTACTCCGGCATCGCAAGCTGCGGAAATAAGTTTAGAACAGGCGTTAGGACCGTCGGCGGTGAATAAACCGCTATCAACCTCTTTGTACGGTATATTCAGCTCGTTTAAAATATACTCCGACGGTGCCCTAAAGGTTACAGTATTCATAAGATAACCGCCGATCCAGAATCCGCCTCCGATGTAATTATTGCTTTCGACAATGAGAACCTTAAACCCGTTTCCTGCCAAATCTCTGGCTGCCATCAAACCGCTCGGGCCCCCGCCGATAACGATAACATCAGAAACAATATATTCCTCAAACCACTTCGAAAATTCACCGACAATCGCACGCGTAATCTGTGACTCACTGACTTTTTGAAACATTAGACACTCCTTTCTTAGAATTAGTTAAAAAAATAAAAACTTATAATGCGTTAGCAATATCTTCCTTTAGGTCTTCAATGTCCTCTATGCCGACAGACAATCGAATCAGACTGTCAGATATCCCTCTATCAATCCGCTGCTGATGTGATAAAAATCCGTGCGTCATGCTGGGCGGATAGCATACCAGCGATTCGACACCGCCGAGACTTTCGGCGAGCGTAAAAATCTTGAGCTTCGACGCAAAATCGTTAACGGCATCAACCGTACCGTCAATCTCAAAACTAACCATTCCTGAAAAACCGCTCATTTGGCGTTTTGCAAGCTCATATTGAGGATGTTTTTTAAGTCCGGGATAGTAAACTTTTTTTACTTTTTCGTGCGATTCGAGAAATTCCGCGATTCCAAAAGCATTAATTTCATGCTGGCGCATACGAACAGCCAAAGTTTTCATTCCGCGAAGCACTAACCAGCAATCCCAAGGAGCCGGAATGGCTCCGGCGGTATTTTGATAATAACGCAGGGAATTAAAAATCTTTTCGTCAGATGTTATAACCGCTCCGCCGACAATATCGCTGTGTCCGGCGAGGTATTTGGTAGTGCTTTGGACGACAATATCGGCTCCGAGTTCTAAGGGCCTTTGAAAGTACGGGCTTGCAAACGTATTGTCCACCGCCAGAAGCGCATTATGCTGATGAGCAATTTTCGCAACGGCAGAAATATCGACTATTTTGAGAAGCGGATTAGTCGGAGTTTCAATCCATATCAGTTTGGTATCAGAATTACACGCCTTCGAAAAACTATCGGGGTCATCGATATCCGCATAAACTATTTCGATTCCATATCGTTTAAAAACACGTTCAGCCAGACGAATACTTCCGCCGTAAAGGTCATCTCCGGCTACGATACGATTGCCGGGTTCGACGATATTGAAAACCGCGGCAGTAGCCGCAACACCCGAAGCAAAAGCAAGGCCGAAGCGGCCCGATTCAAGAGCGGCTATCGCTTCTTCAAGAGCCGCTCGGGTCGGATTACCTGTCCGCGAATATTCATAACCTTTATGCACACCTATAGCTTGCTGCTGAAACGTCGATGTCTGATAAACCGGAACGACAACAGAACCTGTCGCGGAATCAGGTTGTTGGCCGCAATGAATGGCTTTTGTTTCAAATCTCATATGTCGATTCTTTCCTGTTGTTTAACCAATAATTAATTAAATCTACTCTTGTCAGTAATCCGGTAAGAGTTTTTTGCTTTTTGACTAACACAGCCGAAGCACCTGATAAAAGAACACGGTAGGCCTCGGAAATATCGGTGGTTTCTTCAAGAACCGGCAAGGGTTTACCCATAACAGCAGATATATTTTGCCGGTGAAAATCTATACCATCGTGCGAAAGTTTCATAAGGCTGGCTTCATTTATACTGCCAATGATGTTATCGTCATCATCAATCACCGGAACCTGTGAAATCTCATACTGCTGCATCAGATTAATTACACTGGATAATTTCTCCTGCGGCGAGACGGAAATAATATGCTTGAAGCTGTTCTTGTGCAGCAATACATCTTTAATCTTCGTCGGTTCGTACCGCTTGCCTTCCCAGAAGCCGTTTTCCTGCATCCATTTATCGGAATAAATCCTATTTATATAATTTCTTCCGGTATCCGGCAGCAGTACAACTATATATTTGGGTTCCTCAAGACGCTGTGCGTATTTCAACGCAGCGGCAAGAGCCGTCCCCGAAGAACCTCCGGTGAGCAATCCTTCTTCTCTGGCCAATCGGCGGGCGGTATTAAAAGATTCTGTATCACTTACTCTTATCATCTCATCAACTATCTGCCTGTTAAAAGTTTTAGGTATGAAATCCTCTCCGATTCCCTCGACCTTATATGAGCACGGGCTGTCACCGGAAAGAATAGAACCAACAGGGTCGGCTCCGACTATGATAATATTCGGATTCTTTTCTTTGAGATACCGGGCGGTGCCGGAAATGGTCCCTCCCGTGCCCATTCCGGCAACAAATACCTCAATTTTTCCTTCGGTATCTTCCCATATTTCAGGCCCGGTCGTTCGGTAGTGTGCTAAAGGGTTGTTGGGATTCTCAAACTGATTAGGTCTAAAAGAATTTGGAATTTCGCCTGCCAATCTATCCGCCACGCCATTGTAGCTTTCCGGTGAATCCGGCGGTACTGATGTAGGGGTAATTACAACTTCGGATCCGTAAGCTTTGAGAAGGGAGATTTTTTCCTGACTCATTTTATCCGGCAAAACAAATATGCAGCGATAGCCTTTTATAGCCGCTGTCATAGCCAAACCGACGCCGGTATTTCCCGCTGTCGCTTCTATAATTACACCGTTTGGTTTAAGTCTGCCTTCACGCTCGGCAGCCTCTATGATTGCTATAGCGATTCTATCTTTTACGCTTCCGCCGGGATTAAGGAACTCGGCTTTGATATATATATCAGCATTGAGGCCTTCGGTAATTTTGTTTAATTTTATCAGAGGGGTTTTTCCTACGGCCTGTAGCGCATTATTTAATCTGGACACGATTATTACCTCGGAACTTTTACGACTATAATATTCTCTGCCTATGTCTTAAACTGTGATGTCTGCAAAAAGCACAGATGATAGATAACGCTCCCCGAAGCTCGGTATAATTGCAACTATTACTTTGCCTTCGTTTTCGGGTCTGGCCGCGATAATACTCGCTGCGCGAAGTGCCGCTCCGCTTGAAATGCCTACAAACAAACCCTCTAACTTAGCCGCCCGACGAGCATAATCAATTGCTTCATCTTGGTCGACCGTAACAATTTCGTCGATGATAGACAAATTCAAAACCTTCGGTACAAAACCTGCGCCTATTCCTTGAATTTTGTGAGGGCCGGGTTTCAAAGGTTCGCCCGCCCGCGATTGCGTTAAAACAGGACTTTGTGCCGGTTCGACGGCAACAGCTTTAAACGAAGGTTTTCTGGCTTTGATAACCTCGCTAATACCCGTAATAGTTCCGCCGGTCCCAACCCCGCTTATTAAAATATCTATCTTTCCGTCGGTATCTGCCCAGATTTCCTCTGCGGTGGTTTCTCTATGAATCTGGGGATTAGCGGGATTCTCGAACTGCTGAGGAACGAAAGAATTTTTTTCGGATTGGGCGATTTCCATAGCTTTGCGTATAGCACCGGACATACCCTCGGCTGCCGGTGTTAAAACCAGTTCAGCACCAAGTGCCCTGAGAACTTTTCTTCTTTCCAGACTCATAGAATCCGGCATTGTCAGCAGCAACCGATAACCTCTTTCGGCTGCTGCGAACGCCAAGGCAATACCTGTATTGCCGCTGGTAGGTTCAACGATAACGGTCTTGTTGTTAATCTTCCCGTCACGCTCGGCAGCTTCTATCATCGCCACGCCGATACGGTCTTTTACCGAAGATAAAGGGTTATGGCTTTCAAGTTTTGCCAATACCACAGCTTTGCTTTGTATTAGTTTATTCAGACGAACCAAAGGAGTATGGCCAACAGTTTTCGTTATGCTTTCAAATATATTTGCCATATTTCACCTGTATTAATTTTAAGATTTTTTCAATGCTTGCTCGATATCCGCAATAATATCATCTATATGCTCGATACCGATAGATAAGCGGACAAAATCAGGCGTAACACCCGTAGCCAACTGTTCCTGCGGCGAAAGCTGCTGATGGGTTGTCGTGGCCGGATGAATCGCAAGACTTTTGGCATCGCCGATATTCGCAAGGTGCGATATAAGCTCGAGAGAATCGATGAATTTTTTGCCTGCTTCCAAACCGCCTTTTATTCCGAAACCTAAAATCGCTCCGGCGCCTTTAGGCAGATATTTCTTGGCTTTGGCATTATCAGGGCTTGATTTCAAACCGGGATAATTCACCCACGAAACCTTCGGATGTTTGCTGAGATATTCCGCTGCGGCAAGAGCATTTTCAGAATGTTTCGGCATACGTAAATGCAGTGTTTCGAGACCCTGCAGGAATAAAAACGCATTAAATGGTGACATAGCCGGCCCCATATCCCTAAGAAGAGTAACCCTTGCCTTAATAATGTAAGCAATATTCCCAAGAGGCTTGAGGGCTTCGACAAAATTTATTCCGTGATAACTCGGGTCAGGCTCGGCTATCAGCGGAAATTTACCGTTTGTCCAATCGAATTTTCCCGAATCAACAATCAGGCCGCCTATAGAAGTTCCGTGACCACCGATAAATTTAGTAGCCGAATACACAACAATATCAACACCGAAATCAATCGGCCGCAGAAGATACGGAGAAACTGTATTGTCCAGAACAAAAGGTATCCCGTTATCATGGGCTATTTTT
Source organism: uncultured Pirellulales bacterium (assembly GCA_964391985.1). GTDB lineage: Bacteria > Planctomycetota > Phycisphaerae > Sedimentisphaerales > Anaerobacaceae > CAYMOE01. Next base: position 98,958 of record CAYMOE010000002.1, on the reverse strand, counting down.
GCAATTGCCTCGAGGTCGGCAACATCGAGCTTGGGATTTCCGATTGACTCGGCGTAAATAGCTTTTGTTTTCGGCGTAATAGCATCTTTAAAAGCCTGCAAGTCATTCGACTTAACAAATTTGACATTAATTCCGAGCCTCGGAAATGTGTAATGAAACAGCGTATATGTCCCGCCGTAAAGATTATCCGCAGATACAATTTCATCACCTGCCCGCGCGATATTCAAAAGTGCAAGGGTAATAGCGGATTGACCGCTCGCAACTGCCAAAGCTGCTGCGCCGCCATCGAGCAAAGCGATACGTTTTTCGAGAACATCTGTTGTCGGATTCATCAATCGGGTGTAAATGTTGCCAAATTCCCGCAAACCAAAAAGATTGGCCGCATGCTCAGAGCTTTTAAACTGATACGAAGTAGTTTGGTAAATCGGTACAGCTCTAGAGCCGGTTGTCGGGTCAGGTTCCTGCCCGCCGTGCAGAACTAATGATTCCGATTTTAACTTTTGGTCGATTTTGCTCATAAATATTTTTCCTTTCGTAAAAACGAATTTATATCAATACCTAAAACGCATATTGCAAGCTCACAACAACTCCGCCGCCCAAACCAACTTTCGATGACGACCTGTGATTACCCGTATTCACATACGCGGCTATTAATGTAAGATTTTTATTAACAAACCACGCAAGATGAGTATTCCAGTAATCAGCATCTTTCCAAGTTTTATATTTAGCTCCCTGTCTGTATTCGAATCCGACCGCGATGTTCTCGAAGGGCATTATATCAATATTACCGAAAAATACCTCATCTCGGTCATTATTAAAACCAAGAACGCCGAGCGTCTGGCCTTTCGTAGAAAGAAACCCGCCTGAAAGCAGTACAGGCACAGGCAGAGCCTTAATAAATTTTGTCGCGACAAGGTAAAAATCTACTCCTGACTTATCAACACCCGGCGGAGTGCTAAACGAAGTATGCTTAAAAACAGTACCGAACGAAATCGCCGGTATAACGTCAGTTTCTTTCACGATTAAATACTTCAGACCAAAATTATTTTTGTAGATATTCTTGGCGTTGGCCACACTGATACTTTCATAACCGTACGAAACTTCCAGCCGCTTAAATAATGTTCCGGCAACTCCGATAGTTGTCCAATCTATGCCCACATCACCAAGATGAACATACCATGTTCCGATTTGGGGCTTGCTGAAAATATCCGCAAGGGATTTTTTCTGCGGCTGGGTGTCGTCCTTTTCAAAATCATTACCCGCAGTATAAGCAAACGGATTAAAAGCGGCCCCTCCAACCCCTTCGAGGTTGTTAAAAGGCACCCCCGCATATAAAGAAAAATCCAACACTGTCAAAACCCCAAGATACACTACAGCCCTGCTAAATAATTTTTTCATCTGGATTACTCCTTTCATTTTTTCAGGATAATCCAGATGTCTGGTTGCTCCCGATTTTTTATACTTTAAATACCTGCGGCCTGACCGCGCGGATAACTGCAAAAATTATCTATATTCCTGCACCCTTCTCAAAATTTTCCATATCGTCGTAACGCTTTCTTTTAGTTACCTCAATTTGCACAACACGTTTATCATGAACTTTAATCACTATACTACCATAGTCCAGAGTGTTTAAACTATCAGTTATCTCCTTCAAAACGTTCTGGCTTAGGCTGCTCTGCAAGCTCTTGTTTTTTACACTCATCTACGGCCCTAAAATTATTACCCTACTAATCATACTGATATGATATGGATTGTATGATTAAATCGTCTTTTGTCAATGTGATTTTTTAATTATTTTTCAAAAAACTTGTGTTTAAGCACTTTTAACGAGCTGCTTTTAAATCATAAACTCTTTTTTTAAAAGGACTTAAGTCAAAACGGCATGATTTTGAAAAATTATACCTTCAGATAGAAGAAAATGAAATAAATACCCTATGCTTAGGTAGTGATTCGAAATATTTTTAAGTTTTTCAGGATTCAGCCGCAAACCATCCATGAGTGTATTTTTTCGAGGGTTTGCTTTATAACAGCCGCACTTTTTTGAAGTGCTGATTGCTCTGATGTAGGCAGCTGGGCTTTGACGATTTTTTCAACACCGCTTCTTCCTACAACACAAGGAACCGAAAGGCAAACATCGCTAATATCATATTCTCCGCTCAAAAGAGTTGAAACGGTCAAGACGCTTCGTTCATTTCTAAGAACTGCCTGTGATATTCTCAACAAGGACATTCCTATGCCGTAATAAGTCGAACCTTTGTAATCTATTATATGATAAGCCGAGTCTTTAACAGCCATCGCAATCCGTTCTAAATTCTCTTCGTAGTTGCAGTCATTGCAAATCCGGCAGTAATTGCGAACAGGCAGCCCTGCAATATGGGTCATCGACCACGCGGCTACTTCGCTATCACCGTGTTCGCCGATTATATAAGCATGAATATTATGAGCATCTACGTCGCAGTGTTTGCTTAGCAGGTATCTAAAACGGGCACTGTCAAGAACCGTACCTGAACCTATAATATGCGGCGCAGGCCAGCCGAGATAATCCATAGCAATACGGGTTAGAGCATCGACAGGGTTAGTAACCATAACAAGAACGGCATCGGTTTTAACTTTGCCTATTTCAGCACATATTTGCTTAACCACATCAGCATTGCTTTGGATTAGCTCAAGACGGCTTTGACCGGTTTTTTGTTTGGCTCCGGCTGTAACAACAATTAAATCGGCATCGGCACAATCCTTATAATTACCGGCTTTAATTTCGACCGGAGGAATAAACGGCAGACAGTGTGCCAAATCCAGCGATTCTCCCTGAGCCCGTTTGTCGTCTTTGTCAATCAGAACAATGCTGCTTGCCAAACCGCTGGGCAAAAGGGCGTATATATAAGCCGTGCCGACCGAACCGGCGCCTATAACTACAACTTTTCTTCCCTTGGCAGACATAAAACACCTCACTGTTTATTACTACTTTTCATTTCGAGAAATGTTTGCAAAATTTCGGCAGCGGCTACGGCATCGAGAGGCTTTCTTTTTTTGGAGGCTTTGATATCAATATCAGCAAATTTATCTTCCGCTGCGAAAGAGCTTAGCCTTTCATCGCAAAAATCTATCGGAACAGCCGTATTCTTTTTTAGCTCGGCGGCGAATTTCTCAACCGCTTGTGCCTGAGGTCCTTTTGTTCCATCCATATTAAACGGCATACCGATAATTACAGCTTCGATTTTTTCATCATCAATTATTTTGCAGATTGATTTGATAAGATTTTTACTGCCATCAAGTATCCCAAGCGGGGAACAAATCGTTTCAGTCGGGTCGCAAACGGCAAGGCCGGTACGCTTGGAACCGTAATCAATGGCAAGATATTTCATTATTTTAAAATACTCGAAATCACAGGTTAGAGGAATTTTTCTCCCTCGTGTTTTTCAATCAGCTCCAGCAGTTCCTTTAGCCGATGAGCTTGGTCAGCATGGCAAATCAGTGTTGCGTCTGCGGTATGTGCAACAATAATATCTTTCAATCCTATAGCCGCGATAAGATGTTTATTTTCTTCAGTAATAAAAAAGCTGTTTTTGCAATCGAGAATTTCGCTACGGTCGGCAACGACAACATTTTTATTTTCATCGGATTTTATAATATCCGCCAATGCCGCAAATGAACCCAAATCAAGCCAGCGGCAATCGAGCATTAAGGCGTGGACGTTTTCCGCTTTTTCCATAACGGCAAAATCAATGCTGATTTTGGGAAGTTTTAGAAACCATTCCTTCAGAGCAATATTTTGATTCGGGCCATCCCAAGCCGCTCTGATATTCTGAAGAGGACGAGTAGATTCAGGAAGAAATTCATCAAGTTTTTGCAATATCGTTCGGGCTTTCCAGACAAACATACCGGAATTCCAAAGATAATTTCCGTCTGCGAGATATTTTTCGGCTGTAGCCGTGTCGGGTTTCTCACGGAAAGATTCAACTTTGAATATTTTATTTTTACAATTCGGGTAATTCGACGGCGAACTGCACTTAAAATAACCAAGCTGTGTGTTCGGGAAGGTCGGCTTAATCCCGAAAGTAACAAGGCATTGGGGATTATCATTAACATAGGTAAGCGCATCCTGCATAACAGCCTGAAATTTTTCAGCCGGTTCTATTACATGGTCAGCCGCAACCACCGCCATAGTCGCGTCGGAATCATATTTCGTAAGAATACTCGCTGCAAGACCAATCGCTCCTGCGGTATCCCTGACAGCCGGTTCAGGTATAACATTTTGATTCATTACACAGGGGCTTGTTTCTCTGACAATGTCGGCGTAATCGGCGTTTGTAAGAATTATCATATTTCGCTTATCGAACATCGACGCCAAGCGTTCACAGCACTGATTTAATAATGTCTGGCCCTGCAGAATTTTGAGAATCTGTTTAGGTCGTTTTTTTCTCGAAAGCGGCCAAAGTCTTTTACCTGTTCCCCCTGCCATAATTACAGCGTAATTCATACCAAATACTCCTTGTCAAAGCCCGTAAACTGCTCGATTTCCTGTGCAATTTTCTCATAGCCCTGCCGTCCCATCAAGGCAAAAGTGGCTTCTTTGCCCAGTTCAACAGCAGGCTGGTCATATGTATTTATATTAAATAAAGCACCCGCAAAAGAGGTCGTTACCTCAAAAAGATAGATAAACTGGCCTATAGTATAAGCATTAATCTTGGGCAATAAAACAGTCAGACATGGTCTTTTATCTTTCAATAATGCGTATTCGGTTGCTGTTTTTTCGCTGTTGAGCAGTTTGGCCATTTCAGCACCGGCAAGATACGCAAGCTCAGGGGCATCTTCCGGAGCCGGGCCGATTTGCAGATTAGCTCCAAAATCCTCGACTTGAAGGAAGGTAAACAGCTTATCGTTAGGCCCTTCTCGATAAAGCTGAACCTGACTATGCTGGTCTGTAGCCCCCAGAGCTTTAATCGGGGTCGGGCCGATGTGAACTTCATTACCATTCAAATCTTTTGCTTTACCAAGCGATTCAGCCCAAAGCTGGCGGTACCAATCGGAAAAATCTTTGAGGGCATAACTATACGACATCATTACAGAATTGCGTTTACCGTGATTATAGTAATGATAATTAATAGCCGCATTTATAGCGGCAGGATTTTTATAAAAGTCGCCGTCGCTGACGCGTTTATCCATATCGCTGGCACCGGCCAGTAAAGCATCGATATCAATTCCGCAAATTTCCGCGCTTAAAAGCCCGACCGCGCTTAATACGCTGAATCGCCCTCCTACTCCATCCGGCACTTCGAGTGTAACAAGGCCGAGCTTATCGGCGATTTTACGCAGCGTTCCGTGCTTTGCATCTGTCGTAGCTATGAGCTGGTTTTTTAGTCCGTTAGGCCCAAGCTTATCGAGAAGCATTTTAGAGATAACCATCATCTGGGCGGCAGTTTCGGCGGTCTGGCCGGATTTGCTGATAACATTAAAAACCGTTCTATCGAGCTTATTCTCGACCCATTTAAGAAAAGACTCCAATTGCAAAGGGTCAACATTATCAAATACAAACAATCGAGGGCCGCTGCGCTGGTTATCATCTATATTATACATATACGGATTAAGAGCAGTCTGAAGCGCGATATTTCCCAGAGCAGAGCCGCCAATACCGAGAACAACGAAATTATCACAGCGGCCTTTAAATTGGGCGGCTACATCTTTGATTTTTACAGGCATCTGCTGATTATACGGAAGGTCACGGTATGGTATTTTGCCTGATTTACGCTGATTGTTCAGTTCGGCAATAATAGGAGCTGTTTTTTCTGCGAGGGATTTGAACTGTTCCGGGCTAATACCGTCTTGGGAGCCTATAATCTCGGAAGAAACATTCTTATAATATAATTTGATTTGTTCGGGCATAATGCTCTCCTTAGCTGCCTTTTTACGTATCAATCACCTCAAGATTGGCGTATTTTAACATAAGTGTTTTAATACGGCCATCATCAAAACGAATAGTTATAGTACTGTTATCGCCCATTTCCAAAAATTGCTTGACCCTTCCCAATCCGAATTTTTTATGCCTGACAAGCTGATTGGAAGTAAATTGTGCCTCAATTCGGTAAGGCTCTTCGATATCATCGCAATAATCGTCTTCGGCAGTTTCAGATTTCTGTAATTTTCCGAAATCGACCCCGATTTCATAAAGAAATTGAGAAGGCACTGTCCGCATAAGCTGACCTCTGAAAATCCTGTATTTGGCGTAGCTTATCTGCAGAAATTGTCTGGCGCGGGTGATTCCGACAAAAAACAGCCTTCTTTCTTCTTCAAGCTCATCGTCATTATCGCTGCTTCTTTCATGCGGCAGCAGCCCGTCTTCGAGGCCGATTATAAAAATATTGTCAAACTCAAGGCCCTTTGCCGCATGTAAAGTCATCAACGCAACTTTGTCCTGAGCCGTGTCGTAGGAATCGGCGTCGCTAAAAAGTGCAATCTGCTGCAGATAATCAAGCAATGACGGTTCTTGCGATTGGCCGTCATAAACCGCTGCTGAATTTATCAATTCATTGATGTTCTCAATAGCGTCGTTATCACCGCCTTTTTTTAAAGAAGCCTCGAGACCTGAATCGACAAAAACCCTTTCTACTAAAGGAGCGACCGGACCATTTGCGGCAGCCGTGAAGCTTTCTAACATTTCTACAAAAACTTTTATTTTAATTTTCGAAGAATTTGAAAGCTCGGATACATCGGCAGATTTTTTTAATGCTTCGAAAAACGAGATTTTTTTCCGTGCTGCATAAGCAAGAATCCGCTCGGTACTGCTCTTGCCGATACCTCTTGCCGGGGTGTTTATAATTCTTAAACAAGCCACCTCATCCTGCGGATTTACAAGAATCTTCAGATAAGCAAGAATATCGCGAATCTCTTTTCGATTATAAAATTCCACGCCGCGAACAATTTGATAAGGAATTTTATTTTTTATAAAAGCTTCTTCGAGAGGCCGGCTGGCCGAGTTTATTCTATAAAAAACAGCAATATTCCTCAGCGATATTCCACTTTTAGAAAGCTCGATGATTTTTTCGGCTATACCTTGGGATTCGACGTTATGGTCGTCGAAACAAATTATACTCACATCTGAACCATTCTTTTTTGTGGGTATAAGAGTTTTTGGTTTTCTATTCTGATTTACCGCGATTAAACGGTCCGCAAGAGAAAGTATATTAGGCGTACTTCTGAAATTTTCTTCGAGTTTTATAACCACAGCATCGGGCCAATCTTTTTCAAAAGCAAGAATATTTCTGATATCAGCCCCCCGCCAGCGATAGATTGATTGGTCAGGGTCTCCTGTAACACAAATATTGTTATGCTCGCAGACCAGATTTTTTGCGATACAGTACTGGGCATGGTTGGTATCCTGATATTCGTCGATAAGTAAAAATCTAAAACGATTAGACAGTTCTTTGCGAATGTCGGAATCTTTTTCAAGAAGCAGCGCAGTTTTCATCAATAAATCATCGAAATCGAGCGAATTATTAACTTGGAGAAGGTGCTGATAACGAGAATATATTTTAGCAAGTGCTTTAGTAAAAAAATCCTCGGCTTGTTCTTTATAGGATTCGCTGTCAATAAGCTTGTTCTTTAAAGTCGAAATGGCTTCGCGAGTACGCGCCGGCGGGAAATTTCCTGTTTCCAGCTCGCATTCTTTTATAGCGTTTTTTATACAGGTAGTTTGCTCGGATTCGCTGTAGATGCTGAAGTTTGCCCGAATCCCGGCTTGTTCGTGATAGCGTCGAAGAATTCTGACGCATAACGAATGAAATGTGCTGATATGAGTGCCGGAATTAGGAACAAGCGAAAAAGTCCTCTGCCGCATTTCTTCGGCGGCTTTATTGGTGAAGGTAATCGCACAGATGTTTCGCGGATTAACTCCCGAATCAATAAGAGCCGCGATACGATAAGTAATTACTCTGGTTTTACCGCTGCCGGGACCGGCGATAACCAGTAAAGGACCTTCTTTATGGCGAACCGCCTGCAGCTGTGAAGAAGTCAAGTTGTCATAACAATGGCGGGACATAAATTAAGACCTCGACCTTTCTTTCGTCACGGCCTTAACGGCTGCTGTCTTTGCTGTTCCTGCTGAAGCCGCTGAATAAATATTTCTTCCTGTTTTTCGAGAAGCTCTGATAATTGAGGTCTCTCGTGACGTATTCGAGCTCGAAGAGAGTTTCTGAGACTTTCGGGGTAAGTATAATCTTGTAAAAAGTCAATAACCGCCAAATATCTTAGCATGCTGAATTCCGGCATTCCAAGCCGATGCTCTTCGCCTTGTACAGTTGACATATAAAGACGGTAAACATCTTCAGCCGTTTTTTCCTGCACGTAAGCTTCATCGTCATCGTGCAATGCGTATCTGAAATAGCTTTCTCTGAGCATCAACTGAATAATTTCTCGTGCGTCATTAAGCGTTAATGATTGTACTTCTTCCCGAAAACGATTCCGCACAAAACTGGCAAGATCTACTCTAAATTCATCCCTGAGATAATTTTTTCGCAACTCATTATAAATTTGCAGAGCTTTTTCGCGATACCCAGCCTGATAGAATGCCAGTACCGCATTTTGCATCATATTTCTATGCGCAAGCTTCATAGAATCATATGTCCCCGGTCTATCGGTATACTTTTCGATGAGCGACAACTGCCATTCGTTATAAGAATCAAACATCCTTAAATCAGGCCTGAGATATATCGTCTCGGCCATCCCGGGACTGCGGTCATCAATACGATCCTGAGGAGCCTGGCGATAAATAAATATTTTACCGCTTCGATACAAATCCTGAAGAGCATGGCTTATTATTCGGTCGGTATTGGCCTCATCGGCATCTACGGCGGTTCTGCGATTAACCTCCAGACCTCTAATCGCCCAGTACATCGCATGAACAGCCGGGTGCCTCCATTCTAACGGCAGACGAATGTTAGGGTCAGTCATATCTGCAGGGCCGAATCGGTTATTAAGTTCAAGCATCATTGCTGGTTCGAGTTTCCAGACATTTCTAAGCTGATACGCTTTTGCAAATATATCGAACTTGGAAATGGCCGGTGTGCCGCGAAAATCATCTATTACCCTGAAAGTTTCCGGTTTGAACTTTGAGGGATTCTGCCGCAGTGCAAGATAGTTGCTTACGAAGTTTCTCTCATCTTCAAAAATTGTATCTACCGACTTTAGAGCATTAACAAAACGGGCTACATCTTCGTCCTTAATAACTTGGCTCCAATTTTGAGGTGCTGCCACAAGCGCATCAAAAAATTCCCTATCCGCCGAACCCAGCAGCAGCTGCATATCTTTAGCAAGCTGAAGCTTATAATATTCGTGAGCATCATCCGTAATACCGCCGATTTTATGCAGAAATATCCATGCCAGTTCCCTATAAAGGCCAATGTCACCGGGATTAAGATGAATACCGCGGTCCCTTAGAAGCTCATAGCCGTTTTTGACCCATCGCCATCTTTGTTCCGGCTGCGATGCGGGAATAGCAACGGAAATATTATAAGCCATATTCCACGCCTGAAAGCTCCACACCGCACCGAACCGCGGCTGCAGCGTTCCTATCCATTCTGCTAATTGTTTAGCTTCGAAAAACTGCCCCTGCTCTTTGAGCCGGTCGGCTCGCAGCCAAAGAATATCAACTATTAAACCGCGAAAAGCGCCAAGAGCAACCGTAGCAAACGCAAGCGAAGGCGGCGCATTCTCAAGCGGCTCATTTATAACTAAATTCATTTGCTTGCGCTGAGCGTGTATATAATCAAGACGACCGCCGGATATAATCATAAATCCGACAGCAAGCAAAAGCATAATCGAACAAATTAGATAATCACGTAATCGCATATAACAAACAACAGTAAATAATAACCTATCAAACGTCTTGTCAGCCGGTTACTCGTGCAATTTCTCTAAAACTAAATATAACAAGAGCAAGAGCTAAAAGAATTCCGGCTTTTAAGACCACAACTAATGCAGCTATTTGAGCAATCGCAGACCAGCTTATAAGCTGAGCGGAGACGAGATAATGCGCGGCGTTAAGCTGATCAAACTGCGGTATAAATTGTATTAAAAGTCTAATAGTCAAACTATAGATAAGATGAACCTCTTGGCTCAAATAATTAAAAGACTCCATTATAAATCCGCGGCTGACCGCAAGACACAATATAGTAATACAAAGAAGTATAGCTACGGGAAATGACAAAAAGCTTGAAGCAAGTATTCCAAGACAGGCGAGAAATATCAGGCGAAATAATATTAGAAGAACTCCTCTGACAAAATTTGCGGTGTAAGTGCTCGATTTATAAAGAACCTCCAAGCCGTCCTCGGGAGAAAATATAACTACCGTAGGATTCAAAGGGACATTCAAAAATGCCACCCCAAGATAACCGTCATCCGCGACAGCATCGGCATTTATTGAAAACTCACGAGATGTCCTGATAATATCCTGCCTCTGGGTACGATAAATCGGCGTTGCACTTACAGCCGCAAAATCTATTTGCCTAAGGTCGCCTATATCCCAGATACTATAAATGACATTATCCGGAGGATTAACGGCTACATCGTATTTGAATCTTATAAAAATCTGCTGATTAGGGTCGGGTATTCTGACATTACTGAACTCCCACACAATATCCCGCCCGGGCTCTACCGCATGTTTCTCGTAAAGTTTTCGGTTCGTAAGCTCCCGCATAATTGACTGAGTTGACATACCCTCAGGCAATTGATTGCTGGCTTGGAGTTTTCTATATTCCTCGACTACTTCGGCTGTTACATCAGGCACAGGCGGCCTAAGACTCGAGCGAGCCGTAAAAAATTGATTATTCAGACTATCAAGCTGTTCTCCCGAAGCTTCATAATAATGCGGGATATACAGGGTAGCTGCATAAATCAACCCGGCACAGAAAAACAGGACAACCACATCGAGAAAAATCACCCCAGCAAGTTTACCTAAAAGCAGCTCAAACCGGCGAATCGGTTTTGTAAGAACCATATAAGCGTATTTTTTATAAACATCTTCGGAAAGAGAATACGTTGTAAGGATAATTGTCATAAGAGATAAAATCAGCGAGGTCAGAGATAAGCTGTATGTAACAAAGCTCTGAAGACGCCCCTTTATCGTCCCGTCCCCTGTCAATCCAAGTGCCATTACAGGTATCAGAACAAATAAAATCAGCATAAAGACAAGCACTATTTTAATTCTTAGAGCCTGCTTTACAGTATTTATAGCAACGGCCCGGATCCTACTCATGGCCGGAGCCTCCCTCTTTTTTGTCTGGTTGATTTTCTTTTTTATCTGATTCGCGGCCTGACCCGGTCAGTTCATCAAGCAAATCACGGTTTATTTCTTGTTTGGTCTGGGGAATATCCTTAACCGACTCTGTCTTTGAAACAGGTTCAGTTTTTGAGGTTTTCGAATCATCTGTTAACTGCTCGAGTATTTCACTTTTTTTAGCATCAAAAGCTTGGACAGACTCGGTCTTTTTAGTCTTAGCGGTTTCTTCGGTTTTTTCCGGAACTTCAGTTGCCGTTACCAGCTTCTCGAGAATTTTCTGCTGTCGCGATTCAGCAGTTAGAAAATCACCTATTTGAGTCGTACTAAACGCTCCGCTGGTAGGCAGGTTTGATTTCTGCGCCTCAACTACCGTCCTGATGAAAAATGTTTCAAGCTTTTCCATAGGCGAAGACATTTCACAAGCAGCGTTTTCAGAAGTTATTAAATCTCGTATTTTCTGTAAAACATCATCAGACAGCCTGCCTGAAATAATTTGTGTTTTGTCAGCCTGCTGAAGAAGTTCTTTAACTTTTCCTTCGGCTTGAATTTTCCCGCCGTACAGAACAGTAATTCGGTCGCAAACATCTTCGACATCGGCTAATAGATGGCTGCTTAGCAAAATAGTCTTGCCGCGTTTGGCGAGCTGTAAAATCAAATCTTTAATCTGTCTTGTTCCTATAGGGTCCAAGCCGGTAGTAGGCTCATCCAAAATCAGCAGCTCCGGGTCATTAATCAATGCTTGAGCAAGACCGATTCTTCGAGCCATGCCCTTAGAAAACGTTCCAACGGGTCTATTGGCAACTGCTTTAAGCCCGACCATATCCAGTAAAGCTTCTACTCTGGCTTTACGAATCTGAGAAGGTAGAGAAAACAATCGGCCATAAAAATCGAGCGTCTCACGGGCTGTCAAATAAGTGTACAGGTACGATTCTTCCGGCAAAAAACCTATTCGCGAATTTATCTTCGGGTCGGTACTGTCACCGCCGAGCAGCAAAGCTTTTCCCTTTGTCGGATGAAGCAGGCCCAGAAGCACTTTGAGCGTAGTGGTTTTTCCAGAACCGTTAGGCCCGAGAAGACCGAACACTTCGTTATATCGAATCTTCAACTCAAGGTTATCGACTGCATAGACCTTATCTCTTCCCCAAAGGTCAGAGAAAACCTTGGTTAAAGAAAATGTTTCAATTGCATATTTTTCGTTTTTCATTATGGGAAACTTAGAATAATTATTATTCACATTTTCGATTAACCGCTAATTCGAGGGTAAATGCTCAAGGTCCTCTCCGTAACGAACTAATCTTGCACTGTTAAAAACAACTACCAAGGAACTCACAAAATGCAAAATAGCCGCGATTGTCGGTAAAATCAAAAATGAAAAAGATATTCCGAGAACAATAAAGGTTATTCCAAACGAAAGATTTTCATAAATAACCCTTCTGGTTTTTCGCGAGAGCCTGACCAAAAAAGGCAGGCGTTTCAGGTCATCACTCAAAAGAGCTATCGATGCGGAGTTAATCGCCACATCACTTCCTGCCGCGCCCATCGCAATACCCAAATCACCCGCTGCCAAAGCCGGCGCATCATTGATACCATCGCCGACAACTACAACAGTATGCCCATCCTTTTTAATCTGCTCGACAATCGCAAGTTTATCCTGCGGCAAGCAGTGTGCCTTGTAATCCGTACATCCGAGTTCTGCTGCTACTCGGTTAGCAACCTCATCACGGTCGCCTGTAAGCATAGTAACGCGTTTTACCCCAGCCGAGAATAATTCCTTTACTGCAGTCTGCGCTTCAGGCCGGGTTTTATCCTGCAAACCTACCCAGCCGATACAGGTCGAACCTTTAGCAACATATAATGTGCTGAACCCCTGTTCTTCATGTAAAGCGGGGTCTTGAATATTTTTCATATCGATGCTATTTTCCCTGAGAAAACTTTCTCGACCTACCATCACTCTGTCAGAACCGACCGCAGCGGTAACACCTTTTCCCGGAGTCTCTTTAAAATCAACGCTCGGCTGAATTTCAATACCGGCTTCTTTTGCTACTTGAAGCAGAGCACGAGCGGCGGGATGTTTACTCATCTGTTCTGCTGAAGCAGCTACGCTAAGCAGTTGTGCCGGCTCGATACCTTTTGCAGGGGTCAGTTTAGTTACATACAAACGGCCGGTGGTCAGCGTTCCTGTTTTGTCAAAAACCATTGCAGTAATTTTTCCCGCAACTTCCAAATCTGCGACATTCTTTACTAAAATTCCTAAACGGGCAGAAGCGCTAATCGCCGCAACCATTGCGCTGGGCGTAGCAAGAATCATACTGCACGGACATGAAATAATCAGGATTGTTATAGCCTGAGATACATTCTTTGTAAAAAACCAGAAGATAAGAGTAATCATCAAAATGGTAGGGACATACCATTTAATATAACGTTCGATAATTCTCATAATCGGTATTTTTGTCTGCTCAGCCTGCATAATAAGCGACTGAACCTTACCGAGCGTCGTATCTTTTCCGGCTTTGGTAACTGTAATATCAAGCATACCCGTCAAATTGTTTGTTCCCGCAAAAACCTGCATGCCGGGGACTTTATCAACCGGCAGCGATTCACCGGTAATTGTCGCTTCATTAACTGAACTGAGCCCGTTTTTCACTTCCCCGTCAGCAGGAATATTATCGCCGGGGCGAACACGCACAATGTCACCGGCTTTCAATTCGCTGACCTTAACTTCTATTTCGGAGCCTCCGGACTTTAGCAAATTAGCCTTAGTCGGCGTTAATTTGACAAGCGATTCTATCGATGCCCTTGCTCCCAGTGCCGTTCGTGTCTCTACCAACTCGCTAAGAAGCATAAAAAATGCCACTATACCGGCGGTTGTATAATCCTGAGTCGCAAAGCAGGCTATGATAGCAAGAGCTGCCAGCTCATCCAGATGGTACTCCTTATTTATTACAGATAACGCCGCATGCCAAATCACCGGAATACTAAGCAGCAGCGCGCCAACAAGCGCAAGAATATCAGCTTCAAAACTGTCATAGCCGTATAGAAATCCGAGCCTCGCAATACCGCTGCAAATTAATAATGTCCCGCCCGCAAGAGTTCCAAGTAAAGCAAGGCTGACTCGCATCTGCTTGCCCGCGGTAGCATGTAAATGATCGTGTTTTAAATGTAAATGTTGGTGTACCATCGATTAATATCTCATTGATTATTATTGGTTAAATAACATCCGTTCTGATAAACAATACCGGCTATCTGTCCGATTGCTCCTTATTTTCAGACTCTTTTACTGCCAGCGGGTCTCGATTCATTTGAATTCTTATTTCCTTGCCGCGGGCGCCTTCTGTCGTCTGAACAATTATTTTTTCTTCTGCATTCTCGAGAACAGCCTGCACCGTATCCAGATAAATCTTTTGAATCACAAGCTCGGGCCTTTCTCTGTATTCAGGAAGAAGGTTTCTAAAATACTCGGCGCTAGCCCGCGCCTGTTCGACCACTGTAGTTCGATAAGTTTGAGCCTGAGCAATGACATTTTGGGCTTTACCCGCAAGAAGCGCCCACAGAGGTTCTGCTTCATCGGTATCCCATACACCTTTTTCAATCGCATCGAGTAATTGTTCTGCATTTTGACCTGCAACCTCATTCAGCGTTTGGTCATAGTACGAGCGGGCGTCACTGACTACCTTCTCCTTAAGGTTAGTAGCCTGTATTGAGGCCCAGAAGGCATCGTGTACTTGTCGCGGCCAAACCTTGTCATCAAGCTGAACAGATACAACAGCAATTCCGCTGTCAATATCGTCAAGTTTACTCTGGAGCAGTCTTCTAACGTGTTCGGTTATAGTGCCTATCTGCTCGAACAAAACATCGTCTATCGTATAATGAACCAGCGTTGTAATCACCGCATCAGCCATCAAATCCCGCAGCATCGGAGTTATATTTTTGGCAATAACATCCGAATAATTCTGGCCGGCTTGTATGTCGTCGAAATCGACATAAGTATTAGTGAAAAATAATTCCGCATCTCGAATCTGATAAGTAATCTGCCATTTAGAATGTACGATATTATAATCACTTTCAGCGCCGCCTACCACATCCTGTGTCCGGCTGCGAGTAATACTGTAACCGTCTCTGATAGGATTGAGTGTGTCCGGGATATGCGGCCGAACCTGAGGATTAAGTTTTTCCTGAGGTGTTTGATAATACCATAATCCATCGAAGGCAAGGTTGGTTTTCTTGGCAACCGGTATTTTAACAAGTTCTTCTATCGGATAAGGCCATATCCATGTTAATCCGGGGTTCAGAACTCTCCGCTCGCCTTCGCCGCGTATCTTCCCGAAAGTCAAAACAAGCCCTTTTTCATCGGGTCCGATAGTCTGAAATCCGCTGATTAAAAACAGCGCCAGCAGGATTACCATAATTATTTTCAACAATATAAAACTCGCCCGGAGGGCATCGGAAAGAAACTTATATCCGCTGTCATCCTGCTGAACGACTTGGGCCTGTGTGTTTTCAGGCATGTTTAAGCCGTGAGTATGATTATGAGAATGATTGTGCTTTTCTTCTGTCATAACAATTCATATACCTTTGCTGATTTTAATTTTTCTGCTGCGGCTCAAGCTCCGGAATTTCTTTGAGCAGCTTGAAAGGTTCGGTATCGGCGCTGAAGACTATCGTCGAGCGTTTTTCAAGAATCTTTTTCAGCGCTTCTGTATTTCTTAAAAAGATAGCAAAAAGCGGGTCATCCCTGAGAAGTTCATAGTATCTTGCCGCTTCTGCGTCGCCCTGGCCTCGGATCGCCTTGGCACGTGCATCTGCAGCCGCTAATAAGAGCTGATTTTTCTTATCCGCATCACTTTTAATAGCAGTAGCTAATGCAGTTCCTTCAGAAATTGTGGCAAGAGTTCTACGCTCTCTTTCGGCACGCATGCGCTCAAAAACATCTTTTGTAGTATCTTCATTTACTTTTAGCTGTTTGATGCCGACGGTTTTTATCTCGATGCCATAGTTCTCTCTGGCCGGAGCCGATAATCCGGCAAGTATTTCCGACTGTATTTTTTCGAACTTTATCTTTTCAGGGTCGCTATTAACAAACTCGGAAAATTCATGCCGGCCGATAACTCTGTTTTGCGAATCCTGAATTTGACTGAGCAGCTTGATTTCGGCCTGTTCGACACTTCCGACCGCGTTGAAAAACTGCAGAGGGTCAACTATCTGCCATATAACAAACGTGTTGACGATAATAGGAACGGCACCTCTGGTTGTTGTCTCGCCGATTTCAGCCTCGAATAATCGCATTCGCCTGTCAAATTTATGGACTCTCTCAATCGGAACAGGCCATCTGAACTTAAGTCCCGGCTCTTCAATCGTCCTCACTGCTTTTCCGAACCGAGTTACCAGAGCGGTTTCTGTCTGCCTGACCTGAAAACATACTGCAAGCAAAAGACCCGTTACGATAACTAAAATTATCAGAATTGTAGTAGCTATATTTTTCATTGTGCTATGTAATCCTCAATACCTGTTATATCATACAAACTTGGGGTTAATTTTTCTTTTACATCGACTTCAAAAATCTGAATATCGTTCTGGTCTGAGACAACAACATATTTTCTGGCGTTTACAAGTGACTGCTCCAGAACTTCAAGCCTTAGATTCCGTTTGTAAATTTCAGGAGCTGCACGATATGGTTTCAGTTGGTCGGCAAACCGCTCGCCGCTGGATTTGGCGGCAACAGCCTTTTCAAAAGCGTAGCCCTTAGCTTGCGAAAGTATCTTAAAAATGTCACCGCTGGCTCGCATAAAGGCTTCATCAAGCAGAACCCCTATTTCGTCGGCGTCGCCCTCTGTTCTTTGCAAAGCGTTCTGATATTTCAAAGCCAATTCGTATAATCTTTCAGCAGCTGATACCGAACCGGCAAGATTGCTCAGAGTATAGTTACGCTCTGCATGGGCTGCGAGAACCGCCGCGTGTTTATTTTGAACCGCACCTATGACTCTTTGGTAATCGGCGGCAACTTCCGGCGGCGGATGAATGCCCTGTAAACCGACAAAAATCACTTCTATTCCCAAGCCCTGCTCGTCCGCGACAGTTTGTATTCTCTCAGTAAGTATTCGTTGGGCCTCTGCTCTTCCCGCACCAAGAATACTTCGCTCCATATCCTGCTGGGTATCGGCTTCTATTTTAGCACTGGCGGCAAAACGCGCAACTTCTCGATAGCAAATAGCTTCTAAAAGTTTTTCTGGATGATTGTGCTTATATAGAAATGAGTATAAATCCTTCACTCTGTATTGAACCGGAACATTGGCGACTATGAGACTGACCGGTACCGCGCCTTCTAAAACATCTTCACCGCTTCTTTGGCTGGCAACAAGCAAACTAAGCTCTTTTTGATAATGCTCCTTACCCCACAAAAGCTCCCTTTCGCGAATCGGCAGATTAGTTTTGGGGTCGATGTTCGGCTGGTATCCGATATATATTTCTCTTATTTCGCTGGTAGGATACTTATAAACAATATCTATAGGCCAAGGAAATTTAAAAGCTAAACCGGGTTCTAATGCCCTGATTTTACCTTTGGATACAATGGGATTTCCAAAACGCTCTATTACTGCCTGCTCGTCAGGTTCTACAATAACTATACAGCTTAAAAGATAAAGACTCAAAATTCCGAACAAAACCAGCGGTATGATTGCCTGCTCTAAAAGCTGATAGAACCACGTCTGAGAAACTTTAAAACCGAATTGATAATCAATCGCTCCGGCTACCGTATGAAGAATTTCTCCCGGCTCATTAATTGTTCCGAGAAGCCGGCTGTCAAACGAAGCTCTGGCATATTCTCCTTTAATCCGAGGCCGATATATATCAAAAACCACATTCAGCAATGTTTCGGCACCGAGAACAGCCAGTAATACCGGAATCACATAAGCCATTACTAAAATCGGCAGAGGAAATTTAAATTGATGAAGCGCAAGACAAACCGATAAAGCAAAGTAAATGATTGCAATTCCCAGCAAACTGCTGCCCCCGGCCCTAAGAGGTTTATATTCAGGCTGGGTACTCAAACCGGTAGCATAGCGGCTCATTAAAAAAGTAGCAAACGCTACCACAACTAAAAACATAGATGATAATAACGGCTGGCCGTTTTCAGCGATTATCTCAAGAGAAGCTCTAAGCTCTAAGAAAAGAAACGCCCCTATGCCTAACTGATACAGCCCGATTATTAATCCGAATATCGGTAAAAACCATTTTTCAAGCGTCGCCAATCTTCGCTGGGCAACATTAAAAAGCTCAGCCTGATTGGATTGCTCGGAAAAGATTGTTTTAGCTGTCGAATCTTTATTGAGCAAACCGGAATCAAGTCTTTCCTGCTCGGCAAGATTGCGCTGATGGAATTGAATCAGTAAAACCAGCCATATCAAAGCCGAAGAAAGAACTAAAAATGAGGCAGACCAAATAGCAAAGAACTTGCTCTGCTTACCTATAATTATTACCATTAAAAACAAAATTACCGTTAAAATCAAACAGGCAATCGAAAGGTATTTAGCCCGCTTTGCAGATAATGTCATCTATTTAATTCTCCGGCAAACAAAAACAATTCTTTTTCGTAATACTTTTCGTCAAAAGTCTTTATACTCTCTTTACAACAGTACAGCCGTGTACTATAACAATAAAATGTTTGGCTGTGTAGCCTAAAGGTATAAAAAACTTATGTACAAATTATTAACCATAATCCGCAATACATTTACCGAAACCATTCGTCAGCCCGTGTACGGTGTTATTATCGCGGCTGCTCTTTTATTATTAGCTATAGGCCCGCATCTTACAATGTACACAATGGAAGACGACAATAAGCTCTTACGCGAAGTAGGTTTATCTACGCTGTTCCTCGCGAGCTTGTTCATATCTATATTCGCCGCATCAGGGGCCGTAGGCCATGAGATAGAAAACAAAACTATTCTAACCGTACTTAGTAAACCTGTCCAACGCCCTGTCTTCATATTAGCCAAATTCTTCGGGGTTGCCGGGGCGGCTGCTTTAGCCCATTATATCTGTACAATCGCCCTGCTAATGGCTATTAGGCACGGTGTAATTGAAACAGTAAGAGACGAATATGATATGACCGTAATGCTTTCGGCAGCAGCAGCCATATTATTCACCGTTTTACTAAGTGCTTTATTTAACTATGTTTACGACTGGAAATTTTCTTCGACTGCTATTGTTTTAGGTTCTATATTTGCAACTTTTGTTATAATATTTTTAGCGTTAGTCGACAGAAACTGGCAATACAACCCGCAGGAAAACAGTATCAATTTACTTGATATATATGCCTCTATTCTATTGTTTTTGGGTGCTTTGGTTATAATAGCATTAGCGACCGCCCTTTCTGCAAGATTTAATACCGTAGTTACGCTAAGCGGGTGCATCGGCCTATTCTTACTGGGGCTTATCAGCGATTATACATTTGGCAGATTTGCCGATGACTACCTTTTAGCAAGAATTTTCTATCATATAGTGCCAAACCTGCAGGTTTTTTGGGTCAGTGATGCTATTTACGAAGAAGCAGTCGTCCCGCTTGGGTACATTCTTACGGCAGGAATATATGCTGTTACCTATACAGCAGGAATTTTGGCTCTGGCAATAGCTGTTTTCCAGCGCAGGCAGGTAGGCTAAACTAACGAAACAACCTAAATCGGCAAATCTTTTACTACGGCTATTTCGTCACAGTTATCCTGTTTGGGACATCGGGCACAATCGCTCCAAACCTTCATAGGAAGCTGGTCCATATCAATACGCTTAAAACCTATTTTTTCAAAAAAAACAGGCTCCATTGTTAACGCGAATAACCTTTTTAAACCTATTTTCTTTGCCTTTTCGACCGCAGCTTGAACCAGTGCCGTTCCTATTCCAATACCTTTTTTAGATTCTTCGACCGCCAATGATGTAATTTCTGCAAGGTCAGACCATATAACCTGCAAACAGCAGCAGCCGATAACGTTTCCGTCTTGTTCGGCAACCACAAATGATTGTATTTTCTCGTATATATCCGCCAGAGAGCGAAACAGCATCTTGTCATGCTCGGCGTAATTGCTGATTAAAGCGTTTATAGTTTTGGCATCTGATACTTTTGCACTTCTCACATTCATAAAAATCACTATAACCTTTCAAAAGGTCGGCTTAAACAAATTTACCGGACACAGGCAATAATTATAACAAGCTTTTCTTTTACTGCACAAAAAAAGCTTCTAATAATTTTTACGCTCGAGCGTGATAAAAAGTGTTGTCGGTATGTTTTTCAGTATGATTTTCGCAAATCCGGCAGCGGGAAAGAACTTCTATAATAATACCTACAGCCGAAAGACCTATCATAACATATACAAGCCTTTCGATTAGCGGAACTTTTCCGAATAAAGCATTTATCACGTCAAAATCAAAAAGCCCCACAAGCCCCAAGTTAAGTCCGCCGATTATCAATAACACAAAACCAATCGAACACGCAGGGTGAATTTTTTTATTCATTCGATTTGTTCCTTTAATGTGTTTAATGATTACTATCGAAGCTCAAAAGCTATATTTAAATATCGGCTTGGAGATTAGTTTTCATGCACATTGAGTGAAAATAGTGATATCGGACTGTATGGTAAATTAGGCGGTTTATTTGGGCTCAAACTCTAAAGCCGCCGAATTGATGCAATAACGCAATCCTGTAGGTGCCGGCCCGTCGCCGAAGACGTGCCCAAGATGAGCATCACATCGGCTGCAGCGAACTTCCGTCCTAAGCATCGAATGGCTGACATCTTCGATATATTCTACATTCTTGGAATCTATCGGCTCATAGAAACTCGGCCAGCCTGTTCCGGAATCAAATTTAGTTCCGGAAGCAAATAATTTATTCCCGCAAGCCACACACAGATAAACCCCTTTTTCTTTAAAATCGTAATATTTACCTGTAAACGGCGGCTCGGTCCCGCATTGTCTGGTTATTTGATACTGTTGTTCTGTAAGCTGCTGCTTCCACTGCTCATCGGTCTTTAAAATCTTGGCATTCATTTGAACCTCGCTATTAAAACACAGGGCAATAGGCTGTTGTGCTTTGGAAACGTTTTTTCCGAGTGAGGCACCGTTCGGAAATAACACATAAATCAGCAAAGCACAACAAACGCCTATTGCACCCAACATTAAACTTCTGCGCAGCATAATTACTTTACTTGCCGTATTTGACGGTGCAGCCGTATTCTTTTGTTCTCGGCGTGCTTACAGGTTCACCCGCCAAAATTTCTGACAAAGCCTTTTCGACATAATTTACTTTTTCCTGACCATCAGGTACTTTTCCAAGAGGAGCGTTGTCAATAGCACCCTCGTACAGAATCACACCGTTAGGGTCGATTATAAACATTTGAGGAGTACGTTTGGCATCATATGCCCGCCCTACTTTGCCTGCTCTGTCGTCGAGTATAGGCCAGAACATACCATGCTTTTCAGCGAACTTTTTATTATCCTCTACAGTCTGATAGTTCGTGCTGTTTATCGAAAGAAAATGAACGTTGTTATCTTTATGGTTCTTCGCAATATCGACCATTGTTGTTACTGTTTCGTAATGATACACAACAAACGGACAGTCGTAATTGAACCATTCGAGTATCACGTATTTGCCCCTGTAATCGCTTAAACTGATTTCCTTACCGTCCAAGTCAGCCAAAGTAAAATCAGTAGCTATTCGAGCATCGGTTTTGTGATGCTCCTTTTTTTGGTTGGGGTCCGCATGGTGATGTTTATGGCCGCAACTTGCAGCCGCTACGGTATTAATCTGCCAACCGTAAACCGCAAGAACCATTACACAAAAAATTGAAAATCCAAGAGTTTTTAAACGGTACATTCTTAATTCCTTTCAAAAATATTTCATTAATTGAGTTTTTTACTTAATAAATACATACTAATCTAATAGGCTTTAGTTCTAAGAAAAACCAAACTTGGTTTGAATAAAAAATTGTTCCGATTTTACTTAGTACTTGACAAGCCAAAAACGCTTAAAGGCATAAGGAATAAACTGATTTTAGTGGGTGTTTTTCCTTATAAAGCCTGCCGATTTTTCCGCTAGATATATGGACTGCGGCGAAATTTCGCAAAAAAATCAAATGCGTTTATTCGGGCTTTGGGGGTTATTAAAATGCATTTTTAGGAATCAGTACATTTCAAAAAAACAGAATTACTGTAAAAAAATTTTGAAAAAATTGCGGTGACATAAAGGCAAAAACGCTTTATTGGAATTTTTTAACATTCGTTTAATAAAGAAGATACCGCAATTTATCAATTTGGGAAAAATTTTTTGATTAATTGCAAGTTTTTACTTGATAAATCTCATCATCTCTGCTACAATTACATTAATCAGGTTAGCTCTGGAAAAGGGAGGTTTCGATTATTCCGTTTTTTAGAGTTCTAAGCTGGTTATCAGTTCTGCGGAGGCTTTAAAGTTTGTCGATTGGTTCCTCTGCAGGTAAACTTTGACAATTGAACTACGGGCTGGGGTTTTTCCAAATTCCTCTTTCCTCCCTCCCGACCTCAGCCCTGCTTTTTTGCGCATTTTTCCGTAAAATAGCCTTTAAAAGCCCCTCTAATGCCCTAAATTCGTCTAAAAATAAGCATTGTTAAAATTTAACGATTATACCTTTTGCGGCAATTAGGTTTGCGAGAAAGCCTTGAAAACTTACGTGAATTTAGAGCAAAGCCGTACTGAAATACCTCTCGGCGCGGTCCGGCAAAACAGTTGTAATATTGCCTTTGATTTTTTTGACAAGCTGCCTTGCCGCCCAGACATTAGCTCCTGAGCTGATTCCGACAAGCATTCCATAATCTCTGCCGAGCTGACGGGTCGTTTCAATCGCGTCTTCATCTGTAACTTCGACCACATCATCGACAAGAGAAACATCCAGAACCCCCGGAATAAATCCGTCGCCGATTCCCTGAATCTGGTGCAATCCGGGCTCATGGCCTAATAAAGCAGAGACATTTTTCGGTTCGACCGCGATGACTTTTGCATCGGGTTTTTGCTCTTTGAGAAATTTGCCGACCCCCTGCAGCGTTCCGCCCGAACCGACGCCGGCTACGAAACAATCTATCTTGCCGCCCATCTGCCGCCATAATTCGCGGGCTGTCTGCTCGTAATGAACCTTCGGATTTTCCGGATTTTCGAATTGCTGAGGGACAAAGATTTTTGGGTTGGCGGCGGCTAATTCCTCGACTTTTCTGACGGCTCCGGGAAGTGATTCTTTGTCGGGGGTTAGGATTAGCTCGGCTCCGAGCGCCGTTATAAGTTTTTTACGTTCTTCGCTCATACCTTCGGGCATAACGATTATAACTTTATACCCCATTAATCGCCCTACCAGAGCAAGGCCGATGCCGGTATTTCCGCTGGTCGGCTCGGCGATGATAGAATCAGGTTTGAGCTTGCCGTCTCGTCTTGCGGCTTCAATCATTGCAAGTGCGATTCGGTCCTTGATGCTTCCGCCGGGATTAAGGAACTCAGCTTTGGCAAAGATATTTTGCCCTTTAAGCTGCAATAAAGGCGTGTTGCCGATAAGCTCGAGAATATTGTCTGTAAGCATAAAAACCCTGTTAAAAATGCTGATTCTACAAAAATTCTGCGAAATACACAAGATTTTTGATGCTAAATACAGCGACTTGGATTTCTAACAAATTCGGCGGAGTATGCCCTATTTTGCAAAAATATTTTTTCACAATAAATACTTTACTTTGAGGTTTTCTTTTTGCTGCGAAAACCGAACGGTTCTTTAGGTTTTTCACCAGAAGGCGGCATAAGAAGCCTTATAGCCTGAATTAGCGTAATTATCTGGTCATCGTGCGACTGAAATTTTTGTTCCAGACGGGCAAGCCGTTTTTGTATTTCTTTGAACGGAGCCAGCATCTGCCGCAATTTTATAAATGCCCGAACCACATAAACGCTCATTTGGACAGCCTTTTTGCTGTTAAGAACGGCAGCAGCCATAACCGCCCCGTGCTCGGTAAAAACATAAGGCCTTTTTCGACGCCCACCCCAATCAGAACTTGATGTCACAAATTGTGATTTCAAGTTTTGAAATTCTGCTTGGCTGATGTGAAAAACAAAATCTTCCGGAAAACGGTCAATATTCCTCTTTACTGCCTGATTGAGGATTCTTGTTTCCACGCCGTATAACTCGGCTAAATCAGAATCAATAATTACTTTGTGTCCACGAATCAGCAAAATTCTGTTTTCGACCCGCTCAATAGGCACTATTGAAATGTTCTTTTCTTCCATACTTATCCTGTCTTTTGTATATAGTGACAGCCGCAGATTTTATCCTTACGGTTAAAGTCGGGCAATAAAAAATCCTCAGCAAATTTAAAACAGTAACGGCCGTCAAGCTATTTACGAGGGCGCCATATGAACTCGCAGCCTTTGTATTTTTCGTCTTTAGCTTTACCTTTTTGATATGAGACTTGTCATGCTGAGTCCCGATTTATAGGGACGAAGGAACTCTTTTTTGCCGTATAGATGCTTCGCTGCGCTCAGCATAACAGGGTCGATGCCGGATACTTGATGCTCGATACCGAACTGTTGATTATTATAGATTATCTTGCTAATAACCCGTTTGCAAATTAAAATCTTCCGGCGGGTGATAAGAAGGTTTATAAGCGATTTGACAGCCTTAATTTCAAAGGAATGCAGATGAAAGTACTATTATTAGGAAACGGCGGACGCGAACACGCAATCGCATGGAAATTATCACAATCTAAAAATCTCACGAAACTTTACACCGCACCGGGAAATCCGGGAACGGAACAGTTCGGCGAAAATGTAAATATCAGCGTTACTGACTTCAAAGCTCTGCTTGATTTTGCCAAACAGAACAAGATTGAGCTAATGATAGCCGGCCCGGAGGCTCCTTTGGCAGAGGGGGCGGTTGATGCGTTCGAGGCTGCGGGAATAAAGGCATTCGGGCCTTGCAAAGAAGCTGCGAGACTCGAATCGGACAAGGCTTTTGCCAAACAATTAATGCGTTCTTGTTCGATTTCAACCGCAGAAGGACGGGTTTTCGACAGATTCGAAGACGCCAAACGCTATATCGCCAGCCGAGACGAGGCTGTGGTGGTCAAAGCCGCAGGGTTGGCTGCCGGAAAAGGGGTTTTTGTCTGTGACGACCCTGCTGACGGGATTATCGCGGCAGAAAAAATTATGCAGAATAAAATTTTCGGCCAAGCCGGAAACAGAATCGTCGTTGAGGATAAGCTTTTGGGCGAAGAGGCTTCGATATTGGCGTTTGTTGACGGGCGAAATATTTACGTGATGGAATCATCTCAAGACCATAAAGCAATCGGCGACGGAGATACCGGCCCGAACACCGGAGGAATGGGAGCGTACAGCCCGGCTCCGATAGTAACCGAAAAATTAATGTCACAGATAGACCGCGAAATTCTTGTTCCGGTGGTTGACGGAATGAACCGCAGCGGAACACCCTACAAAGGTATATTATATGCTGGAGTAATGGTAACCGCGGCGGGCCCGAGAGTTTTAGAATTTAACGTTCGTTTCGGCGACCCTGAAACTCAGCCGATATTAATGCGGCTGAAAAGCGATTTGCTCGAAGTGATGCTGGCTGTGTGCGATGAAAAATTGGACGAGATAACTTTAAAATGGGACCCGCGTCCGGCGGTTTGCGTGGTAATGTCGGCAGGCGGATATCCGGGAGATTACGAAAAAGGCAAAGTTATTACCGGAATCAACCAAGCCAACCAGCTCGAAGATGTTTATGTCTTTCAGGCAGGTACGGCCAGCAAGGACGGGCAAATCGTTACTAACGGCGGACGAGTCTTAGGGGTAACCGCCGTAGGCAAAACAATCGAGCAGGCGAAGAGCCGGGCCTATGAAGCGGTTGAAAAGATAAGTTTCGAAGGCGCATATTTTAGAAAAGACATAGCGGATAAAGCACTGAGAAGAACAAAGGCATAATGAAACATCATGCCGACCAAAATAAAAAACAATGTCAGCGTTCCGGATAAGAAAAAAAGCCTCTTATATCGGCTGTTCGGTATTTTCATCTGCGTCGGATTGTTTCTGGCGGGTTTCAAAATCATCGGCCACTTTTTAAGTCCGCTGGCGGTCGAGGAATTCGCAAGAATCACACAAACCCGAATCCGAGCCGATTCGGTCGATGTAAAATTCAACGGCTCGATAACGATACAAAATCTGCAAATCAGCCCCGAGCAGCAGCGTCCTTATGATAATACGATTTTGCGGGCGAAAAAATTAAACGCAAAATTCGGATTAATCAGCCTTGTCAGTTTCCGGCCGAAATTAAAAAGAATCAGCATCGCGGATTTTATATTAGACGTTCAGGAAAATCTCGATGACGGCAGGTGGAACGTAGATTCACTCGTATCTTTTCCGAGCAGACCGCAAGGCGGCAGGCTTGCTTCGATAAAACTTAAAAACGGCAGGATTAACTACAGCAGAGCAAAAGACCAAAACATTAAGATAATTGCTTCTGTCGGGATACAAGGCAAGCTCGAACCGTCAGGCAGAGGATATATATTCGAGCTTGACACCGCAAAAATAAAAATCGCCGACCACAGAAAACTGAAAGGTTCGTTCGAACCGGGAAAAGTAAGTTTATCGGGAGATATTTCAACAGAAGACCTGCCCATATTCGAAAGTTCGTTCAGATGCAGAATCGATAAATGCGAATATATCTATGACAGCCAAAATAATTATACGCTCGAAGTTTTGATTGATGAAATGGCGTACAAAACAAGGCCTGCGGTTTTCAGAAAACAGCCGCAAATTTCCGAAGTAACGGCAACAACGCGCGTATTCGATTCTATACATAATATTTTCGATGGATACGACCCAAGCGGAATAATAGGAATTGAACTTAAGGCCTCGGGAAACTGGAGCGAGCCTAATACCGCGTCACTTGACGGCGCAGTAATATGCAAAGGTGTTCGAATCAGAAATAGAAAATTTCCTTATACGGTCGAGAATATCACAGGGCCGATAGTTTTTACCGAAAAGCTTCTAAAAGTCGGGCCTTTGAAAGGAAATCACGGCTTGGTCAAGCTGGAAATAAACGGTCAATTCGATAATCTCGGCCCGAATATCGAAGGAAATCTGCATATTACCAGCGATAATATGATTTTAGACCAAGACCTTTACAATGCGCTTAATGAAAAACAGCAAAAGCTCTGGAACCAGTTCGAACCAACCGGCATTACAGCATTCAAATACAGTCTAAATAAACCGGCCAATGAGCCGTCCGATTTCGGGCTGGACGTTCAATTATTAGATGTTAACAGCACATTCGAGCATTTCCCGTATCCGCTCGAGCAATTGACGGGCAATCTGTTTTTTGACAGCAGCAGCATAAAGGTAACAAACCTGCGCTCACAAAAAGACGAACGAGCGGTTTTGATAAACGGCATACTCAGTGACACTAATACGAATCAGCCTAAATATGATTTGATTATCGATGTCGAGAATCTTCCGCTTGACGATACACTTGCTTTGGCACTTCCGCAGCGTCAGCGGAATGTTTATAATCAGTTCAAACCGTCCGGTTTCGCCGACGGGTCAACGAAAATTGTCAGCAAAGAAGGTGAATTCGGGAAAATAAATTTTGTCGCGGACCTTGCTTTCAGAGATACGAGCTTGCAGCCTTCGATGCTTTCTCGTGCGGTTACGGATATAAAAGCCGCCGGTCAATTCAGAAATGATTCTATAACTTTCAGCGAATTTAACGGCCTATACGCAAACATTCCTGTTTCGCTCACAGGCAGAATCGAGCCTTGCGAAAAAGGTGATGATATCGGCTACGAATTGACAATAACAGGCGAAGATGCCGAATTAGGTGAGGAAATGTTCGAGCTTATTCCGCAGGATTTTAAGGGTTTTATAAACGAATTCCAGCCTTCCGGTACGGTTGATTATTCGGCAGTTCTTAAAAAAGACGCGGACGCGGAAAAACCAGATTATAATATCGAGCTGAACTGCAAAAACGTAGCCGTAAATTCTTCGGTTTTACAAAAAACCATTAAAAATATACAAGGCCGATTATTTATCACGCCGAATGACATCACGTTCATAGATATAGAAGGAAAAACAGAAGATAATTCACCGGTGACATTGAACGGCTCGATAGTTCTGGGAGAAATATCAGAAAAACAGAACAGGCTAAGATTCACCGCTGAAAATTTTGTGCTGGAACATATCACTGTTCAGCAAATACAGGGTGATATCGGTTACGACAGAATCGGTCGTCGCTGGGTTTGCGATAATTTTACAGCGAGGCTGCACGGCGGAAATCTTGCGGGCAGATTTTCTCTTGGTGATAAAGACAATAGAAATGCGTTCGAATTTCAGTCGGGCTTTAAGGAAGTCAGCTTGCAGGAATTTTTAAAAGACCAAGCAGAGCGCGAAACTGCAGGCGGAATAACAAGCGGAACTTTAAACGGCTCGATAAGTCTATCCGGAAGCAAAGGTCAAGTCAGCAGTTATTTCGGGACATGCACAGTAAATATAAACGACATAAGGATAGGCAGGCTGTCACCGGTTGCAAGAGTTTTATCGGCATTAAAACTTCAAGAGCCTGCCGATTACGCGTTTGAAAATATGTCTTTCGATTCCTATATCAAATCATCGGTAATGTATTTCGAGAGGTTCGAGCTTACAGGAAAAACGCTGAACTTCACAGGCAAAGGAACGATGGAAATAAACAGTAAAAATCTCGACTTGAAATTGGCGGTGCGCGGGCCGCGTCTGGCTGATATTGACCCGCCGCTAATCGGATTTTTGACGGACATACTCGGACAGGCGGTTCTTGGAATGGAAGTTACGGGAAATATAAATAATCCGCAGGTTACGATTCAGCCGCTGCCGTTAATAAAAGGTTTGATAGAACTTTTTGGAATACCGAACCAATGACGATAATTCGGCAAGACCAACAAGATAAAAACGCGATATCGATAATACGAGAAAGCTCTAAAAAAACAGGTCTGGATATTCACCGAGCAAAGATACGAAGAACATCGTCTCGTTTCTGTCTGGGGGTAGAACACGGAGATTATAACGGCACGGAATTGTTCGGTGTCGGTACGGACAGATTTATCTGGCTTGGGTATAAGCCAAATGATAAAGGGCAAATCAGAGCGTACAGCATAAATTTTCCTGATGACGGAATAATTGATTTGGAGCTGGGTTCGATAGAGAAAAATGATTCTGAAAAATTGAAGAACTCGTGGGGCAGATTTGTCGGCGGGACGGATTTTGTTCTGCGGAATCAGGGATATAAACTCACTCGCGGAATCGATGCTGTTATTTATGGAAATATACCCGGCGGCGGAATGAGCAGGTCGGCATCGCTGACATTAAATCTGATTCTATCGCTGCTTGAAGTTAATGAAATTGAAATAACCGATAAATTCAAACTCGCCGAGCTTGCTAAATCGGTAGAAAATGATTTTATCGGTTCGCCGTGCGGTATTTTGGACCAGATAATGATAGCGTTTTCAAAACAAGGCTATGGAACGCTTTATAATCCCAAGAAACAAAATGTTTCTCATATCCCGGCGGGAAAATGGCCTATTGATTTTAGGTTTGTTTGTCTGGATACCGGAACAGTCCGTCCGGGTCTGGAAAAATCAACTTATAAGATTCGTCGGGCACAATGCCAAGAGTTTGTCGCAATTTTAAAGAAAAATGGTTATGATATTGAGCATTTAGCGGATATAAAAGAAGAATCGAGGTTCGATGAGATTTGCGCGGGATTCGGGTCTTCATACCCGAATCATTGTGAGCTTTTAAGATATATCTTCTTTGCTCAAAAGAGGTTATATCAGATGCTCGATGCGTGGCGGTCGGGTGATATCGCTGCAATAGGCCGGATATTTCGTCAAGACGGAATCGGCTTGCGGGATGAATACAAAATATCCGGGCCTGAACTGGAAACGATGTGCGAAATCGCCAGAGGCGCGCCGGGTGTTTTAGGCGAAAGAATGTTAGGCGGCGGCGATAAAGGAGCTGCCGGAGTAATTGTTAAAACTGAAAATTTAGACGATTTGAAAAAGGCTATTGACGAAATTTATCCGAAAAAGTATCCGTCATTGGCGGATAAATATGCGATACATACTTGTAACACGGTTGACGGAATAGTTTTACTGGAAGATTTGATTTAGAAAGGGATTGGCCAGCCTGCAATCAGATTATGAACGAACAAAACGATACAAACAGAGGAAGCTTTAACGCGACAGTCGTCGGCAACAGACAAATAGGCAAACGTTTTTATAAACTGCTGCTTCAATTCGATTCAGCCGGTGCCGCAGCTTTTGCCAAAACAAAACCGGGTCAGTTCGCAGAAATTGACCCGTCTCGAACAGCCTTGCCCGCTGAGCAAAAAATACCGGAAGATATGGCCGATGCCGTTCAGCGCGAAATTATCCTTCGCCGTCCTTATAGTTTCTGCGATGTAATCTCTAAAGATAACAAGACCGCGGTCGAGATTCTCTACTGCGTGGTAGGCCCTGCTTCGATACGGTTAACTACTCTCAAAGAATCGGATACGCTGAGCATTATCGGGCCGCTCGGTAACGGTTTTTGCATACCGCAAAACAAAAAAATAGCTTTGCTCGTATCCGGAGGAATGGGAGCTCCGCCGATACTTCATCTTGCGAAAATAATCGGTTTAGAAAATCCGATGATTCAGGCAATAGCTTTTGTCGGAGCGAAAACGAAAATGGAGCTGCCCTTCGAAGGACGCATTGACGAAGTTTCGAAGGAAATCGGTTTTCCCGTTCATGCTTTCGCACAATACGGCGTTGAATCTCAGATTGCAACCGATGACGGCTCTTTGGGTTTTGCCGGGCCTATAACAAAATGTCTGACGGAGTGGCTCGATAAAAATCCGCAGAAAGCCCAAGAAGCTGTAATTTTCGCCTGCGGGCCTGAAGCAATGCTGGCTGAGGTCGCGCGAATCGCAAATGAGAAAAATATAGATTGTCAGGTCAGTATGGAGCGAAGAATGGCCTGCGGAATCGGAGTCTGCCAAAGCTGTACGGTCGAATGTAAAACGCCGAACTCAACGGAAACTGTTTATAAATTATGCTGCAAAGACGGCCCGGTCTTCGACGCAAAAGAAGTTGTTTTTAGTGCAGGAGAACATAGAATTTAACTTGAGGCGCCAAATTGGCACCTCAAGTTGCTTAAAATAAACAGTTTATATGGAAAACCAAGGATGTCTGAGAAAAACACTTCTATAATACCTGCCGAGAGGATTTGCCGGAGCATCCTCCTGATGAGAGGGCATAAGGTCATATTAGATAAGGACTTGGCAGATTTATATGGGGTATCAACAAGTAACTTGAATAAAGCTGTTGCCCGCAATATAGACCGGTTTCCTGATGATTTTATGTTTCATTTAAACCAGAAAGAATTTGAAAACTTGAAGTTCCATTTTGGAACATCAAGTTGGGGCGGAACAAGAAAACTACCTCGCGTCTTTACAGAACAAGGCGTTGCTATGCTTTCCAGTGTGTTACGAAGCAAACGCGCCGTCGCAGTTAATATCGCTATAATGCGTACGTTTGTAAAGCTGCGAGAAATTCTTTCAACTAATGAGATGCTAAGAAAAAAGATAGAATCGATGGAACAAAAATACGAAGAACAGTTCAAACTGATATTCAATGTTCTTTCAGAAATGGTTGCGACTGAATCAAAACCAAAATCACAAATCGGGTTTTTAGCTGAAGTAAAAGAAATGCATGTAGAAGAAAGAAAAAAAAGAAAACAAAATTAAATTAAGAGCCTCTAACAAAATAAACAGTGGCACGGGCATCTTGCCCGTGAAACCTGTAAATCACGTCCTTGAAGGCCGTGCCACGAAAAAAGGCTCTTCTTGTTAGAAACTCTAAGAAAACTCATGACGATAATAGATAAATTTTTTGATTCTTATAAAAAACTTGAAAAATTCCTAAGCAAATGGATTGGGGATTTGGACAAAAAATGCAATAAAAATTCAAACAATCACGTAATGGGATCGTTTATTAGAAAATAGATTATGAGTGAAAACACAGATATTTCGATTGATTTTGCGGGATTGAAGCTGGCTAATCCGGTTTTTTTGGCTTCGGGCACATGCGGATACGCTGATGAGTTAGGTGATTTTACGGACTTGAACCGGCTGGGCGGTTTTATTACCAAAAGTATCACGCTGAAACCTCGAAAAGGCAACCCTGCTCCGCGAATCGTCGAAACCGATGCCGGAATGCTGAACGCAATCGGGCTTGCAAATGTCGGGCTGGACGAATTTGTTCAAAATAAGGTTCCGCTGCTGGAAAAACTCAAAGCTTCGATTTTTGTTAATGTCGCCGGCGAGACAATCGAAGAATACACCGCTGTGGTCGAACGCTTAAAGGATGTTAACGCTATCGCCGGATTTGAGCTGAATATAAGCTGTCCCAACGTGAAAAAAGGCGGGATAACTTTCGGAACAGACCCGAATCTGGTCAATGAAATCACCTCGGCAGTTAAAAAATCCGCAGGACAAAAGATTCTCGTCGTCAAGCTCTCGCCGAATGTAACGAATATCTGCGAAACCGCACAAGCAGCCGTCGAAGCCGGAGCAGATGCGCTTAGTTTAATCAATACCTTCACCGCGATGGCTATAGATATCCAATCGAGAAAACCTGTTCTGGCCAATAAAACCGGCGGACTTTCAGGCCCTGCGATAAAACCAATAGCCCTTTATATGGTGAATAAAGTTTACAATGAAGTCACCAAGAACCGCGGTATTTCGATTCTCGGAACCGGCGGTATTAGAAACGCTTGCGATGCAATCGAATTTATTATAGCCGGAGCTTCGGCGGTCGCCGTGGGGACGTGGAATTTCATTGACCCAAGCTGCTCGATGAAAATTATCGAAGGGATTAAAAAATATCTCGTCCGGCAAAATATTAATTCCGTAAAAGAGTTAATCGGAACATTACAGGTGTAAAAATGCAAACGCTTCAGATGCTAAGAGATTATTTTCCGACCGCTGTTTATACAGGCAAATGCTTGGTATTTATAAGCGAAGACTGGCGGGTCGAGCTTACCGAGCATAAAGACAGTGATTTCAGTAAAAATACCGAACAGCCGTCGACTATAAGAGTTCGTGTTTTCAAAAAGGCATTGAACGGCGAATTCGTACCCGGCCATTACGAAGATTTTCAGCTCGGTTCGCTCGGCGAACTGGCAGAGCAGATTGAGAAATATGTCCAGATGGCTCTCGGCTCAAATCTTCGTGAAAATATCCAATAAGAGAACCTGCGAAACCGCAGTGTCTATTTTTATAATGAATAATCTAAAAATCGAACAGACTGACAGCGGGGTAATTTTTCACGTCAAAGTTGTGCCGGGAAGCAGCATAACGAAAATCGCCGGAATTCTTGACGGAATGCTCAAGGTCAAAATCGCCGCTGCTCCGGAAAAAGGAAAAGCTAATCAGGCTCTAATCGAATTTCTTTCGAAAAAACTGGGCGTAAAGAAAAACAACATCGCTATCGTGTCAGGTCAGATTAGTCCCGTCAAGACTGTAAGTATCGGTTCAATTTCAATTGAAAATATTCTCTCGGCCTTGGAGCCGGATTAAGCAAAGTATCGAATGTCTGAAAAGATAAATACAACTGGTTCTAATCTTTGGGAACGCGAAGCTTCGCTGGGATATATGCTTCGTCTTGCCGGGCCGATGGTGATAACCAATATCTCATTTACGATTATGCAGTTTATCGACAGGCTGATGATTTCCCGCGTCGGCACAAGCGCACTTGCTGCGATTTGGCCTGCCGTGATGGTTTCATTTTTACCTTCAGGTTTTTTGCTGGGAGTTTTAACAAGCGTCAATACCTTCGTCAGCCAGTGTTTCGGAAGAAAACAATATAACGACTGCGCGAATTACTGCTGGCAGTCCGTAAACTTGGGATTAGTTTATTCGGTTATTTCGCTGATGATTTTCTGGCCTGCGGCGGGCTGGATTTTTCGAATGATGGGTCAGCCCGAATCGATTATTCCGATGCAAGTAACATATCTTCGAATCATGCTTTATTGTCAGTTTTTGGCTGTGTTTATCTGGTCAAGCACACAATTTTTTATGGGTATTCACCGCCCGATAATTACGATGTGGGCCGCGATTATCGAACAAATTATTAATGTTTTTTGCAATTATGTCCTGATATTCGGTCATTTTGGTTTTCCGCAGATGGGTCTTGCAGGTGCAGGATGGGGAACATTTATCGGGATGAGCGTCGGCTCGGCGATACGAATGGCTGCGTTTTTAAGCGGTGATGTGAACAGGGTTTATCAAAGCCGTAAAAGCTTTAAAATTGATATTCCGCGAATTATGGACCTTGTCAAAATCGGGTTTCCCGCGGGTTTGGCTATTGCGTTAGGAGTAGCTTCGTGGGGCATAATACTGGCGGCTCTGATAGCGAGATTCGAAAAAGAAACAATGGCCGCGACAACCGCAGTACTTTCCTGTATGAACGTTTCCTTCATGCCGGTCGTAGGTATATCTACGGCGTTAACCGCTGCGGTGGGTAAATCCATCGGAAGCGGACGCAAGGAACTGGCTGTAAAGCAAATTAGAATGTGCGTGCGTATTGCTATGGTTTACATGGGTTTTATCGGTATATGTTTTCTTTTGTTCAGATACCAAATCATGAAGTTCTGGGCTCCGTTAGACGATAAAGTCGTTGCAGCCGGAGTTAATATATTGATTATCGCCGCGATTTTTCAGCTTTTTGACGCTCCTACGATAACATATACCGGCGCTCTTAGGGGCGCAGGCGATACTGTTTGGCTTGCTTTGGTTTCGTCTTTCGGAGTATTCATAATACTGGGGCTGGGAGGCTGGTTAATGGTAACTTTTTTCCCGCAAACCGGTGAATTCGGACCTTGGTCGGCGGCGCTTGCCGAAATAATGTTTGTCGCGACCGCTCATCATTACAGATTTAAGAGCAAGAAGTGGATGAGAATAGATTTGTTCAAACGACGCGTTATGGAGATGCCTGCGGAAATCGGGCCGGCTGTCGAATAAAAATACCGATAGGCAAAAATATAATGAAAAAACTCGCATACATAACGATTTTTCTTTTGCTCAGTCCGGTGATATTTGCTCCTCGGGCAAACGCTAATTTGGCAAACCAAAACAAAAGCGGCCTGTACGTCAAATCCATCGAGCAGGTTCTGCGGCTTGACCCGGACGAAATCGATTTAGGGATAGCCGCTCTGATAGTCGCCGAAGAATGGTCTGATGTTCTGCCCGGACGAAGGTATCAGCAGCGGCTGGACGATATGGCGTATGAAATCCGCCGTCGAATTGACAAACAGAAACTTCAAAACAGCCCCAAAGCCGTTAACATAATTAACGAGTATCTTTACAATGAGCTTGGTTTCAAATCCGTCACCGAAGCCTCCGACGCCAACGATTTATTTCTGAACTCGGTAATGGACCGCAAAAAAGGATATTGTTTGAGTCTTTCTTTTCTTTATCTGGCTATCGGCGAAAGAGTAGGATTGCCCCTTTACGGAGTTGTCGTGCCCGGACATTTTTTCGTCAGATACGATAACGGTTCGGTTCGATTTAATATCGAAACTACCAGCGGCGGCGGGTATCAGGATGATGAGGCTTATCGGAAAAAATTCAACGTTCCGCAGGGCGCAAATGACAGCATATATCTTAAAAACCTCAATAAGCTTCAAAGTATCGGATGCTTGTTCAATAATTTAGGAAATGTTTACAGCCAAGCCGGCAACACCGCAGCGGCGTTAAAAGCTTTGGAGAGCGCGGTTAGAATCAACCCGTCGCTCGCCGAATCCCGAACGAACCTTGGGAACATATATCTTCAGCAAGGACGCGTCAATGAAGCGATAGCGCAGTACCGTCAGGCTTTGCGGATTATTCCAGATGACGCCAAAACATATAATAATCTGGGTAACGCATACATGCAGCAAGATTGGTTCAGTGATGCTATCGGTGCTTACGAAAAAGCTATCCGGCTCGACAATAAAGCCGTAGATGCCCGAAGTAATTTGGCGATTCTTTACAGTAAATTGGGGATGTACGACAAAGCCGTTTGGGTTTTAAAAGAGGCTATCGAAATAGACCCCAGCCGAAGCCAGCTCTTCAGCAGGCTCGCGAGTATATATTTCGATTCCGGAAAATATCCGGACGCCGTCAAAGAATATAAACGAGCCCTGCAGCTCAACCACAGAGACACTGACGCACATTTCGGGCTTGCTCTTTGCTACAACAAACTCGGCAAGTATAAAGACGAAATTCGTTCATATAAAGACGCTCTATCGGTCAGGCCGGATATGGCATCGGCGATGATTAATCTCGGTAACGCGTATTTCAATCAGAAAGAATACGACTCGGCTATTAAGCAATATCGCCAAGCTATACGATTTTCTCCCGATGAGCCTATAGTTCACTATAATCTCGGCGCGGCTTTGTCCAACGAGGGAAATTTTAAAGACGCCGTAGCGCCTTATCTGAAAACTATCGAGCTTAATCCGCAAATGTCCGAGGCTCATCACGGACTGGGAATTGCGTATTATAATCTTAAATTATATCAGCCTGCCAAAAAACATCTTACAATCGCACAGCAGCTCGGCGTGGAAGTTAACGAAAATCTGCTCAAATCCGTAAACCGCTTGGCAAAGTAACAAAAACATCTTTCTCAAACGAACCGACCCTATAGTTCTTTTCATTCTTTTCATTCTTGTTTGTGTCCGCTTGTTGTCCGCTGGATGTCCGCTTGTTGTCCATTTGTTGTCCATTTTGCTGTCCATCGATTTGGTAATTTTGCCAGTTAAGTATGGTTATGATGCGGTATTTGCTGGTTGTTTGTTGTCCGATTTGCTGTCCGTTTTCGAGGTACTTCAGAATTCTCTCGATGGTAGTTTGTGAAATTCTTGTAATTTTACTTAGCTCTTTTCTACCGATAATAAGCTGGCCGGGATTGAGTATCATCTTTTCATTATTAAAGATAAATTCGTTTCTCTCGTGATTAGCTTTAAGCAGAAGAACAACCCAGACGTGCAGATACGAACTTTTGTAAACTAAAGCCGGTTTTATGTTTTCATCGAGTCTATCTCAATCACCGCAATAGGCAAAAATATGAATACCGGCAGCCACGCCCAGAAAGCGGGTATGATATTTTCGAAAAATACCTCAGTTGCCATCATTTTGCAGATGAAAGTGGTGATAAAACAGGCTCCGGTCAAAACAAAGCTAATCGCTATTGCGCTTTTCATACTTCGCGGGTCACGGCAAATCAAAACAGGCAAACTTATCAAAAGCATCACAATATTAATAAGCGGGTCGGTAATTCGGAACTGTTTCTGGCTGTGAAGCTGGGCAAGGTCGCGAACTTTGGTCGGATTCGCCGCAAGTTTAGATAATTGCGAAGAGCTTAAAAGAGTCAAATGCTGCGCCCTGTGTCTAAGAGGAATATCGGTAGGAGTCAAATCTGTAGAAAAGCTTTCTATCGGTTCGGCTCCGGTAGCTGATGCTTTGGGGGTATATCTGCCTTCGACCAGCCGCCAAATATTTGCCTTTTCGTCGTAGACAGCCTCTTTTGCAGATATTACCCCTGTAACCGTCCAGCTTAGCGAATTGGGTATTCTCCGCCGGGTAAGAATCGTAGGATAGTTCATCGTAGCTGTTTTTACATCGAAATTCAAAGCACGAATCAGCGCACCGTTGGCATCGGTTATAAATTCGACTCTATAAGTTTCCTCGCCCGGAAGTGCATCACGAGCACGGACAAGATGAGGGGCCAGCGACGGAATAATAATTTCCTGGTCGATTATAACTAATCCGGTCAAAATCAAAGCTAAAATAAGAATCGGCACTATTACCCTTGTCAGACTCACGCCCGAAGCCATAAGTGCAACAAATTCTCCGCTTCGTACCATTTTTCCGATTGAAAAAGAAGCGGCTACGACAATTATGATTCCGGCAAAATCCCTAAAATATAAAGCGCTGTTTATCGCGTAATAGCTGAGAATATTACCGAGCACCCCAAAAAAACCGATTCCTGATTGCTCCGCAAATTCGTCAATATTGACGAACAAATCGATGATTACGCGAAGGCCCATCAGCACGCCAAAAAATATGCCGTAACCGACCAAAAAGTTCTTAGCAATATATTTATCGAGCAGTTTCATTGTAAAAACTCTAATTTTTCAAAAGCTTGCGATATAAATAAAAAGCCAGAAGCACAAGAACCACAAATCCCAGCCATATTAGCATAATACCTGTGTTCAGTGACAGCCCTTTGTGCTTTGTTACGTTTTTGCCCATCATTAAAAAAACAGTCAAAAGTAAGGCGGGAATAGTACTGATACCGAAAGCCGTCAGAATATGTCCGCCTCGAAAGATAACACCCAATGCGATTCCGATTAATATTAACGGAACGCAACTGATTCCCAGTGCGAGCCGAGTATGAATCTCAGCTTGTATGTCGATTAACGTACTGGAAACCCTTGTATTGAAAATATCTCTAAGCCGCTGCAGCTTATCGCTCGGTTCGATTTCAAGAATTGATTTTTCAATATCGCCTGAAGCGCTGTTCGAAATACTGTGAACATCGAGTCTGTGCCTTAACTCGGCAGGCAATAACAGCCCCGGAATAAATCTTCGTCCTGCCGCAAAACCCTCGCTTCCGTCGGGTCTCTGCCATCGCGGGCTGTAAAGCTCCATTTTTATTGTCGGGTCAAATTCATCGCCTTCTATCTGAAGAGCCGCTTCGGAGCAGTACCAGTTCTGCATAAGCTCTCCGGTATCCGTATCGTATTGCTGAACTTCGACTTGTCCGGATAGATACAATTCTTTCGCATCATTATTCGGATTTATGTTAGGCCTGCACGAATCCGCTCGAAATCTAATACTGTTAGGCTCGCCGAATAATTCGTAATAATCGTTGCTGTCGGATAATTTTAGGGAAATATCCTGAGCGAACAATTCTATGACAAGCTGGGCATGACTTTGACGCGCGGCTGCTTCGACGGGATAAAATTCAATCGGGTTGGCTTGGATTTTTTTCATCTCGCCGATTCTCTTGAATTGAATATTGTCCCCCAAAAGCGAAGCAAATTCGTGAGTTATCGGAAGCCTTTCGAAATAAAACCACTGCTGATTTTCGGTATCCATCTGATAAATACGGTTCGCTACGATTTGAACCTCATTGGATTTCTGACGAGAAGTAAATTTAACAGCAGCGCTTTCGGCGGCGATGATTCTTCGAACCATACCTCGTTCGAGCGTAAAAACTATCGGCCCTGATAAGACGTCGTTGGCAAGGTTGGCATGGTCAGCATAAATAACATATTTTCCTTTCGGCGGAAGGTCGTAAAAACCTCTTCGCTCGATATTTCGAAACAAAATCTGTTTTGCATCGGATTTCAATGTTGATTCGCCTAACTGAACGAAAATCGGAACCACATGAAAACTAAGCAGAAGATTTATCGTCGCCACGATTATCGCTATCGCCAAACCCGGATAAACCAGCGTCCATAAACTTATTCCGCTCGCTTTGCAGGCATCAAGCTCGTTATCGCCTGCAAATCGTCCATAAACCAGAGCCACCGCGAACAAAGTTGACAAAGGAAGAACAAACGTCAGCGTAATAGGAAGCGAATAACCGAGGATGGGAAGAACCTGACTTGGCCCGATTCCGAATTCCTGAACGGGCCTTAATATGCTAAGCAGACTCATAATAACCGTCAGAGCCACAGTAGCCGGAATCAAAACCTTCAGAAGTTCGCGGAATATATATCTATGAAGAATAAAAACCATATTCTTGGATAATCCTTTATCACGGTTTTAGCGGATTTTTTGTTCCAATTTGTGATATTGTAAGCAAAAACCGCTTGTTTACCAGCATATTTTCCAAAGTCTTTAGCTAAATCGCCGATTTGGCGTCAAAAGGTTCTTCGCAAAATAATCATTCGGATAACATCAGCTTTTATTAGATTTGACGGAACGGGTTTTAGTTTGTAAAAATCCGTGTTTTATTCGAAGAAAGGACTAATCTACTGAGATTTTTTCGTCGCCGATTTCGTCGGGTGATTGAGGCTCGGCTGACTGACCCGCTGCGATTAGAGCTTTGTAGAAACACCAGCCAAGCCCTCCGATAATCAGCAAAAACACAACGGCAAGAATAATATAGGAAATCCCGCTTAATCCTTCGTGAATCATCGGCTCTGTTTGCTGAGCGGCCAAACCTGCGGTCAGCGCGAAAAGTTTTGCCGCGATAAAAAGACTTATAACCATCGCTGCGATTACACCTGCCCATCTTGCGGACCAAGATGCCTGCGAAACAGCAGTATTATATTTATCCACTGCGAAACCCGCAGCCAGCAATGCCGCGGCAGCCAAAACCACAGAGACGATTCCTAAAAGATTTGCGTTCAGACTTAAAAATAGATTAAGACCCAAAAGAACCGCCGCCGCCATAGAGCACGCCAAAGCAGCAAATCCCAAACTTCGACCCGCGTATGCGGATATATTTTTCTCGTTCGAATCGGAATCGGATTTATTCGGGCTTCGGTAAATCGTAAACGCCAGCGAAATCATCGGAGTGATTACCACAACAATCAGCATTCCGACGCAATTGCCGATGTTCCATTGGCCTCGGGCGTTTCTCAACAGGCCTTGTCCGGCGTTGACATCATCGAAAAGCTGCCAAAAGAATAATGTCCCTAAAACAATCGGAATGACTATCCGAATCAAATAGTCCCACCATTTTCCGAGCTGCCAGTCACTTCGGCTGTTAGCGTGTCTTCTGAGCGTGTCAATCCGCCAAAGCCAGCCGAGAATAACACATTCTAATAATCCCAAAAACGCTATGCCCCATGTCCCGTTGACGAATCCGTCGATAACGCTAAGCCAATTCAGCCCGCCCGCGGTGACATATATAAGACCCAACAGCAAACCTATCAGGCTCATCATCGGAAGAACAACATCTCTTCGCCAGCCGGTCTTATCAACGATGCTTGCGAGTATCGATTCGGTAATTGAAAAAGCCGAATCAATCCCCAGAGTA
This sequence comes from uncultured Pirellulales bacterium, assembly GCA_964391985.1. Classification (GTDB taxonomy): domain Bacteria; phylum Planctomycetota; class Phycisphaerae; order Sedimentisphaerales; family Anaerobacaceae; genus CAYMOE01. The sequence goes on along the minus strand of CAYMOE010000002.1, from coordinate 57,596 downwards.
ACCAGCGCAAAGAAAAATACGAAACTAAACCAAGCCGAATAAGGAAGCTGAGCAAGTGCATAAGGAAAAGCTATGAACGCCAGCGAAGGCCCGTCGCCGGCAACCTGCTCAATCGGCACGGGAATACCTTCCTGCTGAGTCGCAAACGCCATCGCACCAAGCGTCGCAAAAACCGCAAGTCCCGCTACAAAACTCGTAGCAAAATCGGCAAGACCGATGATTGCGGCATTATTGTTCAAATCGCTTTTCCTGTGAAGAAAGCTCGCATAGGTGAGCATCACGCCGAACGCAAGACTCATAGAAAAGAAAACCTGTCCGAACGCGTACCGCCAAACAATCGGTCTGGCAAGCTGCGAAAAATCAGTGTCCAGATAATACCCAAGACCTTGAATGCTTCCGGGCAGCGTCAGTCCCCGCACAGTTAAAATAAGAAGCATTAGCCACGGCAGCGGAACAGTCCACCACACAATTTTACCGACGAGCTTAACCCCGCGAAAAATGCAGAAATACATACACGCCCACGCGATAACCAGCGGAAAAACTATATTCCATCTAATCGAGCCTAACGCCAAGCCTTCTTTATAACCCAGATAATCCGAAAAGAAAAAATTCTTGGCGTTGGCAACCCCTTCGATGCCTTCTCCTGCCCACGGAAGCTGTCCGCCGTTAAAAATGCCCTGTATGCTGTACCCCAAAAAACTAAAACAATACGCAAGTATTACCGGATAATATGTGATAATAACAAAACCCAGCAGAATCCCCCACCAGCCGACCATCTCGAACGCCCGATTGCCGTGCCGAAACGCTTCGGGAGCGGCTCTTTGGGTATAATGACCGAGACTAAATTCCAAAATCATCAGCGGTATTCCGATGACGAACAGCGCGATGATATAAGGAATCAGAAACGCCCCGCCGCCGAAGCTGTAAAGTTTATATGGAAACCCCCAGAGATTGCCAAGCCCCACCGCAGAGCCTATCGCAGCCAGTATAAATCCGCCTCGTGTACCCCAGCTTTCACGTTGTTCTCCAAGAAGCTGTGACATTATTGCTCTGCCTCCGTGCGGTCGGCGATTAATTTGCGGTTTCGATTTCTAAAAGCTTCAGGCTGTCCCGCTCGATTATATTTCGAATATCTCCGCGGGGGACAGTCGGCAAAAAAGCCTCGCCCAAAAGTTTATTAAACCCAAGCAGCGTCTCGATGCAGTCGCTGGCGCTGCCGAAAGGAAACCCGCTTCCGAAAAGCAGCTTGTCCAGAACCCCCCGCTCGTGCGCTGCAACAACTGTGTTATAAACCTGCCAAATGCGGGAAGGATTAATCGTCAAATCAGCATAAACATTTTGATGTTTGGCAATCAGATAAAGGCTCTGCTGTATAAACGGCATTCCCATTGTGCCGATGACAATTTTAAGAGATTTAAATTTGCGGGCAACTTCATCGAGCAGATAAGGCTGGGCATAATCCATCACAGCATCAGGGCTAAGGTCTCCGGCGTTATGGAAAAAGACAGGAAGATTCATTTCCTGCGCGATTTCATAGAGCCGCATAGCCTTGGTATGGGCAGGATGAAACCCGCCTTCGGAGCAATACAGGACACAGCCTTTTAGACCCTGCTTCAACGTCGCCGAATTTATGCTTTTTTCGGTAATACTGGTTTTGGTCGGGTCAATCAGGGCAAAACCGACCATTTTTTTGTCGTGCCGGCTGATAAACTGGGCTAATTGCTCGTTAATTTCGGCGGGCGAACCCCCGTTATCGGCAAGAACGATGCATTTATCGACGTTTTCCTCAGCCGCCAGACGCTCGCCGAGGCCTTGCTGCTGAGCCGCTGAACAACTTATATGTGTATGGCAATCGGTTATCATATGTTCGCTTATTATATATACTTATCGGCATTGGGTAAACAATTCGTTTAGAGTAGTCAAGAACATTTCTCGGCTTGTCCGCCGAAGCGGATAAAAATTGGTGAATGGTTAATTGGTTAAAGGGTTAATTTGTAAGTTGTTCCGCCGAAGGCGGATAAATATCGAATGCAGAATAACCAATGTAGAAGTAATTTATAAGTAAAAAAGTGTAACCGCGGATTAACGCGGATTTTCACGGATTATGTTTTTTGCCGCAGAGCACAAAGTTTAATTCTGCCCTTGGCATGGCATAGCCATAAATTCTTAATTCTAAACTTTAAATTATTAAAGGCGGGGTTATAAGTCAAAATAGCGGCTGGCCTTAGTTAATTATATTTGAATTCAACTTTTTTAATCAAATGCTTATTACCAAATTGGTCAAGAAATTCTATATCTGCGATGAAGTTCTCACCCTGCTTTTTAAATGGAGGAATAATCCAGAAATCAAAAATTAAATTTGTCGTAGCTCCTGGTGGGATATAGTAATTTCCATGATATTGAGAATCGATATCGCTTACCATTACAGCACCAAGGATTTTTTTAGGTTTTTTCATTTTCGCCACAGTAAGTAAAATATTGTATTTGGTAATATTTGTAACTGTGAACGTACCTGCAATCTGCATAGCAGGCTTATCCTTGCTTGAACCCATATGCCACGAAGTTGCATTTGGATGAGGTTTTGGCAATATAGTAATTGTTTTCTTGGGAATATTATAAGTTGCGGACTCTGTTTTTATTTTATTTTTAATCCAACCCCACGCTTTGGAGAAAAATCCGGTCACGATCCCTAATAAAGTAAGAATCGCTGTAATCACACTCAATACTAAATATAAATTTTTTATTCTTTCCATAAAAATACTTTACAACAGTACGATGTAATCCTACAAAACCATCATTGTAAAGTGTATTCTATCTTGTTAATGTCCTTTCTTCTCTTCCAAACAAATCATAACCATGCGTTCAAGTATCTGAGGACCTTCAATCATAAGCCAGTGCATTTCTTTGTTATCCATGAACCCAAGTTCACCAAACATAGGGCTACGCATGGGAAATTTCTTGAGCATATTTACTGCCCGAATAATCTGTTCTACCATTTTCTGTGTGCCGGATGTCAATGCTCTGAACGCTTCCATCGCGACTTCGTACAACCATGGTGCATCATCACGAACTAAACTGGCGAAGACAAGAATTCCAACTGTGCCGCTATCCATCTTGCCCGTATGCAACAATTCTTCACACATCATGGGATTAAATCTTCGCATTTTCCGACGTCGACTAACTCCTATATTCTCGGCCAACTGGTCTTCAACGCGAGAGGGTAGATCTCTAAACATAACCTTTAGCTCCTCAAGGAGCTTTGCCGTAGCACCCGCCGAGGGCATCTCATCTTCGGCGGTTTCACCTGATTCATCAAGACTTGAGAGAATATCGTCTGAAGTTGCTTTAAACGTCTGCACTTGTGATCTTACAACATCATCGTCTGGTTTCAAATTCGGAATCCGAGAAGCAAGCTGCATGACAAGTTTGGTCAGAGCTTCTTCGCTGTCATCACAATTTTGGAACTGATAAAAGGGGCCTGTACTGCCTTTGCTAAGAGGAACACCAAGAACTACTCCAAAAACGGGTGTATTAGAGGATCCCTTTGCCACGCCTGCCTCGTAAAGTATCCATGGCCTTTCGAGGCTACGTTCCGTGAGAAGACATACAACATCTGAAGCAGATCCAAGATTTGCCATAACTCTTTTATACCACTCGTCTCCAAACTCAATACCCTCTCTACCTTTCTTGTCCGACGATCTGAACGATTTCAACATATTTGCGCTAACGCTCCCTAATAATTTGCTAAAAGCTGCAGCAAGATCGGCATCCCGTGAATCATGACTTATAAAAATCAGGGGCGACGAGGGTTGAAGCGATTTTTGTTCCATCGCTTGCGATTTGTCTTTTTCATTATCTGGCATATGCTACTCCCATTCAGTTTTTGCCTTGTTTTTTATAGTACCACCATCACGATATTATTGGCTGCGTCTTCGCTAATTTTTATTAAACGTACTCTTATCTTAAATTAAAAACCACAAATCGAAAATAATAGATTGTAATTCGTAAACATACATACACAACCTTCCGCCATCATTACCCTTCACCAGAATAATACAAGTAAATGTTAATTCAGGCAAGAAATTTATTAAAATCCCATATTATAGCTTCTGTGATGATTTAATAATGAAAATCCGTGCAAATCCGCGTTAATCCGCGGTTAATAATTATTATGTGTTTATTCGTGTTCATTTGTGGTTAATATTGGTTTTTAGCCGTTAATGAAGCCGCGAGTTAAATATAATTGACCTTCGGGGTTATAAAAAGTAAGATTTGCAGGGTTTTTTGAATAAACGGTAGGCCAGATGCGTATTTAATTGCTGGATACTTGATTCTTGATACTGGATTCTTGATTCTGGATACTGGATACTTGATGCGGGTAACGTTTAGGTAATTTCTAATTTTGAATTCTGAATTTTGAGTTGAAAAAGATGGATTGTCCGGTTTGTAAAAACGCTATGGTGGTTCTTGAGCTTCGGGACGTGGAAATTGACCACTGTTTCGGGTGCGGCGGGATATGGCTCGATGCAGGTGAGCTGGAGCTGCTGATTGACGATGCGCAAAAGGCGGCCCAATTGTTAAAGTCGTTCGATATCGAGAAAAAATCGAGCGAAGAAAAAAGAAAATGCCCGATATGCTCAAAAAAAATGGAAAAAGTCATAGTTGGCAAAAATCAGCCAAAACTTTTGATAGACAATTGTCATAAAAATCACGGTTTGTGGTTCGATGCCGGTGAATTAGACGAAATACTCGAACGGGCAAATCTCGATGAGAATAGTAAAATCAAACAGCTTTTAGCTGATATGTTCGGCGGAAAAACACAAGGTAAAAAGTAAAAAGGTAAAAGTAAAAAATTGGATTCCCGCTTTCGCGGGAATGACAAAAGAGAAAAAAACAATGAAAGGAAAAAGATGAGTATCGAGAAGAAAAGTTTCGGCAAGACGCAGGACGGCAAAGAGATTTTGGCATATACACTGGCAAATAACAGCGGATTAAAAGCTGAAATAATAACATACGGCGGAATTATAACGAGATTGTTCGTTCCGGATAAAAACGGCAAACTCGCAGATATTGTACTGGGCTATGATAATGTGCAGGATTACGAAAAAGACAGCGTATATCTCGGCGCGATTATCGGCAGATACGGCAACCGTATAGCAAACGCCAAATTCTCACTTGAAGGCAAAGAATACAAGCTGGCCGCGAATAACGGCGCACATAATCTGCACGGCGGGCCAAAAGGATTTCATAAAGTAGTATGGCAAGCCCAGACTTCCGAGAACAACGGCGAACCGTCAATTAAATTGAGCTATACGGCCGCTGACGGCGAAGAGGGATTCCCCGGTAAATTAGACTGCACTGTCACTTATACTTTGACAAAGAATAACGAGCTGAAAATCGACTACGAAGCCAAGACCGATAAAGCAACGGTAATAAATATGACGCAGCACAGCTATTTTAATCTTGGCGGATTTAACAGCGGCGATATATTAGGCCATGAGCTTACTATCAACGCAGATAATTACACCGTTCCGGACGACACATCGATTCCGACCGGCGAGATAGCCACTGTTTTAGGTACGGCTTTGGATTTCACCAAACCTCATACCGTCGGCGAACGTATCGATAAAGTCAAAGGCGGATATGACCACAATTATGTTTTGAATAAATCGGACAAGACCCCCGCTTTCGCAGGGCGTGCGTATGAACCCAAGACCGGACGGATTATGGAAGTTTATACGACCGAGCCGGGGATGCAGTTTTATTCAGGAAACTTTTTGACCAGCGAGGTTAAAGGCAAAGGAGCGGTTTATAATAAGAACCATGCTTTGTGTCTCGAGACACAGCATTATCCCGATTCGCCGAATAAACCGCAATTTCCGACTACGGTCTTAAAACCCGGCGCGAAATATTCGACGCAGACAATTTATAAATTCAGCGCAAAATAAGCGATACTTTTAAACAATTTTTGTTAAGGAGACAAAAATGCTTCCAGCAATAATTATTATTGTCGCGGTTGTAGTTGTCCTTCTGTTTTTTGTAATCGGAATTTACAATACTCTTGTGCGGCTGCTGAATCAGGTTAAAAACGCATGGTCTCAGATTGACGTACAGCTTAAACGCCGCCATGATTTGATTCCCAATCTTGTCGAGACCGCCAAAGGCTATATGCAGCACGAACGCGGGACGTTCGAAGCTATAACCAACGCCAGAAGTCAGGCGATGGGAGCTAAAAACGTCGCCGACGCGTCCAAGGCCGAAGGTGCATTGGGTGAAGCGCTGAGTAAATTCCTGCTCGTCGTTGAAAATTATCCTGACCTGAAGGCAAACCAGAATTTTCTGGCTCTTCAGGAAGAATTGAGCAGTACTGAAAATAAAATCTCGTTCTCACGGCAAAACTACAACGACCAGGTAATGTTTTACAATAATAAGATTCAAATGTTCCCGTCGAACGTTTTCGCCGGAATGTTCGGTTTTGCAAAACGTGATTTCTTCGAGATTGAAAACGCCGCAGAAAGAAACGCTCCGAAGGTTAGTTTTTAATTTTTAATTCGCTTTTTAGAAAGCATTTAGAATTCGAAATTCGATAATATGTGGGAATTAATCAGAGCCAATAAGCGAAACTCGATAATACTGATGGCCCTGATGGCTGCGGTTTTGCTGTCTTTGGGTTATGTCATCGGTTTTGCCATAGCCGGACAGGACGCAGCCGTATACGGAATTTTAGCGGCGGGGATTATTTGGTTAATACTTGCTTCGGTGAGTTTCTCGCAGGGAGACCAGATATTTTTAGCTGCCAGCAGGGCCAAGCCGGTTACTAAAGATGTTCATCCGCAACTGTTTAATATTGTCGAGGAAATGACAATCGCCGCGGGTTTGCCGGCTATGCCGAAAATTTATATCATACCCGACCCGGCTCCGAACGCGTTCGCGACCGGACGAAATCCTCAAAAAGCATCTATAGCGGTAACGGCGGGTTTATTATCAAGATTAAACCGTGACGAGCTTCAGGGAGTCGTCGCACATGAGATGAGCCATATTTTACACAGAGATATTCTTTTCGTTACGATGGCGGGCGTGATGTTAGGGTCAATCGCTCTGCTTTCGGAGGTTTTTCTTCGCACGATGTTTTACAGTTCGCTCGGCGGGCGAAGAAGATATTCTTCGGGCAGACGAGGCGGAGGCGGCAAGGAACAGGGAATCATTATCGCTTTGGCGATACTGGCGGCTATATTAGCTCCTGTCTTTGCGTATCTTTTGTATTTTGCCTTATCCAGAAAACGTGAATATCTCGCCGACGCAGGAGCTGCGAGATTGACGCGTTATCCCGAAGGATTGGCGTCGGCTCTTGAAAAAATCGCCAATGACCCATCGCCGCAGTTATCGACAGCCAACAAAGTTTCCGCACCGATGTATATCGTTAATCCGTTCAAGCGGAGCGGACAGATGAAATTATCCGATTTGACGAGCACTCATCCTCCGATTTCAGAGCGGGTAAGGATTCTGCGAAATATGACCGGCGGAGCATCATTCAAAGATTACTCCGAAGCGTACTCGAAAACCACAAAACATCGTTCGATTGTCCCGCCGACAGCTATAAGTAAAGAACCCGTCGAATTGCGAAGCGGCTCTGAGCAGGCAGTAAAAGAGCAAAAACGCGCCGCCCAAATGCATCAGGTCGGAGATATTATGCGGGTAGTAAACGGTTTTGTGTTTTTGTCCTGTGTGTGCGGATTAAAACTGAAAATTCCGCCCAATTTCAAATCCGATAGCGTCAAATGTCCCCGATGTTCAAAGATGCTTCAGATACCGCAGAAAAAGAGCGGTTAATTTGCGAAAAAATCCGCAGTTTAACAAAGTGTGAATACGGTTATTTCGGGCCTTTTGTTAAATATTATTCGGCCGTGCCTTCCGAGACCGCGATTAACATAAAGCTTCTTATCGCCGAAATAATACATCCCGGAATGAAACCGCCGCCGATTAACTATAGGCCTATCCGGCATCGCTGTCCATTCATATCCGGAACCATGCGTATGGCCGGACACTACGGCGTCACATCGAAAATCTATCAGATGGTCGATGGTATCGGGATTATGAGATAAAGCTATAACCGCACCTGCCGAATCGATTTTTTCGAAAGCTGTTTGAGGATAAAAATCTCCTGCCCACAAATCGCCTAACCCTACAAGCCATAACTTCTGTCGGTCTATTTCGACGCAGCTTGCAGAATTGCGAAGAAGCTTAATGTGCGTCTTTTCAAGCAGAGATATCATCCCCTCAAGCTCTTTATCTTTTCTTCGAAGAAATCCGCCGCCGATGCCATAATCATGATTTCCCAGCGAAGCATATACGCCGAGTCTCGCCTGAAGCCCGCCGAGAATTTCAACAACCTTGCATCTGAATCTGCCGGAATAATCATGGGTTATATAATCCCCGGTCAAAACAACTAAATCTGCATTGAGATTATTGACTTGCTTGACGCAGTGCCTAAGGTATCTTTTGCTGACTGTGGTGCTGCAATGCAAGTCGCTTATTTGCACCATTTTCAGACCTTTAAACGACTCGCCGAGGTTAGGGAGCTTTAACTCTGTTTGGACGATTTCCAGCCACTGCTTATGAATACCGCTAATATCAATCGCCCAAGGCGTACAAAAACCCATCGCGCCAAATGCCGCGCCTTTGATATAACGGCCCGGTTTTTTATGATTAATGGTAACTATCGTAATACTCTCTTAAATGCCGTCCAGCCCCAAACCTGTCTAATCGCAGTGAATTAACAGGCTCGGATAATAACATCTATCGACAAAAAACACAAAAATAATCCGCTCTATTTTTAATCTCCGACCGCCCCATAACAACTGAAAATAGCCGTAAGTAACTGCCCAAAACTAACATAAGCATCAGAAAAAATACTTATGTTTTTTCGGATTGTTCGTCATTTTGTTTGGATTTAAAACAATTTAAAAGGCTGATGATTTGCCGGTTCTGTTCGATAAGTTTTTCAAGCTGCTTATGAATTGTACGCGAGCCGATGATTGTCTGGGCAAAAACAAAGAAAAAAACAATCGCGACCAGCCCGCCTGCTGCAATAAAAAATGTAACATGCAGAATATTGTCTACAGTTTCAAACACGCTGCGTGAGCTTCTTAAAATTTAGTGTTTAAAATGCCGCTTTCCTGTAAAGACCATGGCAATGCCGTATTTTTCCGCACAGGCAACTACTTCATCATCTTTTTTCGAGCCTCCCGGCTGAACGATACATGCTACTCCCGCTTTGGCGGCGTTTTCAACATTATCAGGGAACGGGAAGAACGCGTCAGAAGCCATAGCGCATCCTTTGCTTTCATCACCGGCATGTCTGAAAGCAATGTATCCGGATTCGACTCGGTTCATCTGGCCCGCGCCGGCGCCAATCATTTTACGGCCTTTGACAAGCACAATTGTATTGCTTTTGGTATGTTTTGCAGCAAGCCAAGCAATTCTCAAATCTTCCATTTGTTCAGGGGTCGGTCTGTTTTTGGTCGGATATGTTAAAACATCCGGTTCCCAACCGATAAGGTCTCTTTTTTGAAGCAGCAGCCCGCCGACAACACATCTGACATCATATTCACTTGCCGCGACTTTCGCTCGGTCAATCGGGCCGGTTTCAATCAGCCTTACATCTGAACCCCAGCTTTTCAGTGTTCTGATTAACTGAACCGCCTCAGCATCGAATGCAGGAGCTATAATAACTTCGGCAAAAAACCCGCCAGCGCCGCGGGCTTTGCCGAAACGGCTGTACGATTCCATAATCGTACGGGCAAGATTTTCGTCGACTTTTCTGTTAAGAGCAACAATACCTCCGAAAGCACTGACAACATCGCCTTCGTAAGCTTTTCGGTAGGCTTGGCAAATATCCGAATCTACGGCACAGCCGCACGGATTAAGATGTTTAACCACAACCGCGGCAGGGTCATCGAATTCTTTGACCAGCTCGAATGCAGCGTTGGTATCGAGCAGATTATTAAAGCTGATTTCCTTGCCGCCTTCGAGCAGTTTGCCGCTGCTGATGGAAGTTTCTTCGGTCGCAGGCAGTTTATAATAAGCTGCACTTTGATGCGGGTTTTCACCGTATCGAAGCGAAGAATGTTTTATTGCAGCAACCGAAATTCTTTCGGGATACTCGATAGAAGAACGTTTATTCAAATATCGTGAAATCGCGGCGTCATAAGAAGCGGTCAAACCAAAAGCAACCCGTGCCAAATCACTGCGAAGCTGTTCTGTAGTAGCTCCGCCGTTGGTTTCCATTTGCTCAATTACTCTTTGATATTGGTCAGGGCTTGTAACAACGGTAACGAATTTATAATTCTTGGCAGCCGAGCGCAGCATGCTCGGGCCGCCGATGTCGATGTTCTCTATCGCTTCTTCGAGGCTGCAGTCTTTTTTTGCGATTGCAGCTTCGAACGGATAAAGATTAACGCATACTAAATCTATAGGTTCTATGCCGTGCTCCTGCATAGCGGCTGTATGTTCTGAATTATCACGCAGCCCCAAAAGCCCGCCGTGAATTTTCGGGTGAAGGGTCTTTACCCTGCCGTTCATCATTTCAGGAAATCCGGTAACGGACTCAATACCGATTACTTCGATACCGGCTTTACTAAGTTCCTTAGCGGTGCCTCCGGTGCTTATGATTTTAACACCCATTTTAACAAGCTCTTTGGCAAAATCCGCCACCCCTGTTTTGTCGGAGACACTGACAATCGCCCTTTTAATCTTCACGTCCATTTGAGTCCCTTCATAATATTTTGTTGCGTTATATTATTGCGAAAATTAAACCGAATCTCAGTTTATACTCTCAAGACAGACTACCCTGCCTAAATCATCAGCCAGATATATCCTCGAATCATCAATATTAGATATATACAGCGATATTTTCGGAAGCAGAACCGAATCGGCTTGTTCCCAGTTGACCGCGTCGACAAAAATCAATTCGCTGTTCTTGCCGAGAACATAAGCTCCTTTCGAAGATTCCGCAAGCAGAGCAAGCCCCTCAGAAATCTTCCACATCATTCGGCCTGTCCTTTTGTCCAGTGCAATTAAACCTTGTCCGTCAACGTTCTGATATACGAACCGCCTTGTTACTACCGGAGCGTTTCTAAGCAAAGCGTCCGTGCGGTACTTCCAGATTAACCTTCCGGTGTTTTCGTTCAAAGCATAAACATGCGTGTCGCCGCTTGAAAAATATACTATTCCAGAATCGCGAATAAGTCCGGGGTTGATACCTTGGGCCGCTTTAAAATCCCAAATTTTCACCGCTCTATCCGAATGCATAGCCGTAACAAGTCCGGTATTAGTTCCAAATATAATAAAATCGTCTTGGGCAGTAACGGATATAATCGCCGAGTCGTCATCGGCTGTTGCGTTAAATAATTCGACCAAATCCGAAGCCTGATAAACCCGCAGTCTTTTATCCGGCTCGGCCAAATAGTAGAATTGCCTGTTGCGAACAGGCGGACAGGACGGCCCGAATCCGAGACCGAAAGAACGTATCTTAGAACCGCTTCGCCAGTCCATTTCGACCAAATCAGCACCTATCACGGTATATATCATGTCGCCCCAAATATCCCACCCTTTAAACGTGAATCCTCTCTGGCCGACATAAAAATTGATAACAGGGTCGCCCTGAACTTTGTCCATCGAGACAACATAGTTTCGGCTTGTAAAAGCATAAACCCTCGACCCGACAAGCTCTAAGCTTTTCAGCTTTTCGTTGCGCTGCAGCGGCACAACATTATTCCAAGCCGTTTTAAGACCAAGGGGTCTAACCATTTCTGAGTTTACCAGAACCTCGGCTTTTCTTTGGAGTGAAGGAGTTTCTATATCCGCGGCTTTTTCTCTGCATCCGACCAGCACCAGACAAAATAACATTAAACAAGATAGAATCTTCTGCATAATTAATTTTCCTCAACAAATGCTCTTCATTACCCCAACCATTCTAAGCTAATAATTAAAATAACCTTTTAAGGTATATGCACGAAATTCGCCAAATCGACGCGGTTTTCATTTTCAAATTGAGATAACTGTTCAATCCGTTCTATGTCATCTTGGATGCGATTAGCCAGTTTGAAAATATAAGGCTTGCCCGCCAGCCGATTACGAAGGTCATCGAGCATCGGTTCCCATGAACCCCCGTATAACTGAGCCTTCAAAATTACAAGCATACGGCTTTCTTCACTCAAACCGCTAACGTAATCAGTCACCGGTTTGCTTTGTGCCGTTCCGCTGCTTTTAACCCCTTGTCCTTCAGGCTGAACCATTCAACGATTACCTCTGTACGGGGAATCCTAATACGAATCTCTCAGAAATGCAACTGTTTTTCCCAAATTGACGCCGCTTTGATTTCGGCGTTAATTTACGGGGTTTTATGATTAGGCTTCTTTTTGAATACTATTGCCTGTAAAAGAATCAAAAGCAGGACAACAGCCGATATATTTTTGATATTTTGCGGCAGCATCCAGCCGTGATGATGAGCAACCGGCAAATTCAGCCCTGATATAATCGAATTCAGGGTTAATCCTGCTGCCAAAGCACATCCGGCTACGCTAATCAGATATAAAATCGCAGTTCGGCCTCCCAGACCTTTGTAAATTGTGGTAAATGAAGCCGCGTTTGTCGCAGGCCCTGTCATTAAAAACACCAAAGCCGCACCCGGGTCAAGCCCTTTGCCGATTAATGCCGCGGCTATAGGAACCGAGGCAGTGGCACAAACATAAACCGGAATTCCGAGAACCATCATTACAAGCATAGCAATTATAGGATGTGCAAATTTACCCATAAAATAATCTTCGGGCACAAGCGCGGAAATAAAAGCAGCTATTATCAGTCCGACAATCATAGCTCCGCCTATATCGCGCGGCAGAGTAACAAAAGCAAATCGGAAAGCTTTTTTGAACTTATTTTCCTTCGTATTGCTGCAGCATTGGTCTTTGCAGATATTGTTCTGCTGTTTCTGGTCCGGCGGGTCGAAAATATTTACTAAAGAACCGCCGATTATACCAGTCGCAAAAGCCGCTAACGGTCGAAAGATAGCAAAAACCGGCCCCATTAAACTGTAAGTTACGAAAATACTATCTACGCCGGTTTGGGGGGTAGATAGTAAAAAAGAAATTGTCGAGCCTTTGCCGGCTCCGTGTTTATGAAGAGACATTGAAACCGGAATAACCCCGCAGGAACACAACGGCAGCGGAACCCCGAATAACGACGCTTTCGCCAGCGGCCAAATTCCTTTTCCGCCCAAGTGACGCTCGACTATGCGCTGCGAAATCAAAACTGAAAGCGCACCGGCTACTAAAAAGCCGAATAACAGATATGGAGCCATTTCTGCCAAAGTCGCCCAGAAGTCAAAAACTAATGTTTTCAAAAACTCTGCCATGGATAATCACCAATTAATACAAAATATACGTTCATATTATTATACGAAAGTAAATCATACCAGTGCTGTGGGAATTTAACAAACGGATTCACAAAAATTTACGGCAGTGCAGCTTTAGGCCCTTCGATTAACACGCTATGCTTTTGATTTTACACTGCTGTGTTAGCAAGATTTGAGCAGGGCTTGGTCCAAATCGGCTATGATATCCTCTACAGCTTCGATACCGACCGCCAATCTGAACAGTGTATCAGTGACTCCAAGCTCATAGCGTTTCTTGCGTGAATAATCATAATAGCTGACCAAAGCAGGATGCGTTATAAGCGTTTCGCAGCCTCCCAAACTCGGCCCTATATAACAGAGTTTCAGCTCGTCAAGGAATCGTTTAGCAGCATTAAGATTTCCCTTAATATCAAACGTTACGACCCCTCCGCCGCCTTTCATCTGAGTCGTTGCAATATCATAATGAGGATGGCTGGGCAAAAACGGATAATAGACTTTTTTGATTCGCGGATGCGACTCGAGATGTTCGGCTATAGCAAGAGCGTTTTGATTTTGTCTTTCTACCCTAAGCGGAAATGTCTTTAGACCCCTAAGCAGCAAATAACAGCAATGCGGGTCAATCAGGCCGCCCATCGATTTGTGCAGATTTCGAATCGGCTCGACGAGCTTGCTGCTGCCGAGAACCGCACCGGCCAGAATGTCGTTATGACCGGCGAGATATTTCGTACAGCTTTGCAAAACTAAATCCATACCGAATTCGAGCGGTTTTTGATTAAACGGCGTAGCAAAGGTACTGTCGATTAAGGTCAAAACCTTATGCTTGTCGGCTATTTTTTTAATTTTCACAAGGTCAAATATATTCAGATACGGGTTGGTCGGCGATTCGGAAAAGATAAATCGGGTATTCTTTTTAATAGCCGCTTCCAGAATTTTATAGTCTCCGAAAGGTACGATTGTACAGCCCACACCGAATTGTTTCAGATAAGTTTTACAGAATTCGAGCGTCTTTTTGTAGCTGTCATCAGTCATAACGATATGGTCGCCGGATTGAACCAGTGAAAGAATGGTTGTGGTAATCGCACTCATGCCGCTGGTGAAAACGACACAATCTTCGGCGCCTTCTAAATCCGCCAGACGTTTTTCAGCGATTTTCGCCGTGGGGTTGCCGTACCTGCCGTATTCGAAATGCTCTTTGCCTTTTTTCGTATAATCTTCGATGTGTTTGCTGTCGCTGAAAGTAAATGTAGAAGTCTGAATTATAGGCGTGGTAATCGAATCAGCATATCTTCTGCGGCCTTCTCCTGCGTGAACAGCGCGTGTGGAAAGAGCCTGCTGTTTAACCTTAACCTCGCGATTAGTTTTTTTTGCCATATATTTTTATCCGCCAAAAATGCCGCCATTTCGAAGTGCTTATTTCACTTCGATACTCTGCCGCTGTTTTAACTCGCCGCTAAGCGTAATGGTAACATCTTCGAAGGACATCTGCAAGCCGGATTGCTTGATAGCCTGCTGTGCTATTTGCGTCAGACCCGAACAGCAGGGAACTTCCATGTGAACCACCGTAAGGCTATTTAGGTTGTTCGTCCTAATAATATCGGCAAGCTTTTCGATATAAAACTGCTTGTCGTCCAGCTTGGGACAGCCGACCGCTACGCTATGGTCTTTGAGAAGTTTACTGTGAAAATCTCCCATTGCAAACGGTACGCAATCCGCGGTTAAAAGCAAATCTGAACCGGCAAAATATGGTGCATTTGCGGAGACAAGCTTCAACTGAACGGGCCACTGGCCAAGATGTGAAGAAGTATCGCCGGTCGAAGAACTATTCTTAGCCGAAGGACGATTCAAAGTCTTGGTCATCATTCCCGGACAGGCAAAATTTAACTTTTGAGAAATCTCTTTCTGTTTGGCTAAATGCTGTTTCGTAGCCTCTTCATCGAACTCGGCAGCTTCTCTTTGTTCGATTGTAATCGCGTCCATCGGACAGTGACCTATGCAAGCGCCCAGACCGTCGCAATAAGTTTCACTTATTAATTTGGCTTTGCCGTTGATTAATTTTATTGCGCCTTCTGCGCAGGCTGCGACACATTTGCCGCAGCCGTTGCATTTTTCTTCATCAATTTTAATTATATTCCGTAACGCCATTTTTATGCCAATGCCTCAGCTAAATCTTTCTGAACCTCACCTGTCGGGGCGATAGCGAATTTCTCAACAAGAACATCCAAAGCCGCCGGTGACACAAATGCAGGCAGTGAAGGACCTAATTTGATGTTTCTAATACCCAAAGCAAGCAGCGTCAGCAAAATCGCCACTGCTTTTTGCTCATACCACGACAGAACTAACGTCAGCGGCAAGTCATTCACTCCGCAATTAAATGCTTTTGAAAGTGCAACGGCAATCTGAATAGCCGAATATGCATCGTTGCACTGTCCGCAATCCAGCAGCCGCGGCAGACCCGCTATCTGACCGAATTCAAGTTTATTAAAACGATACTTTCCGCAAGCCAGCGTAAGAATCATACAATCATTCGGAACTGCCAGAGCAAAATCGGTGTAATAATTTCTGCCGGGCTTGGCTCCGTCGCAGCCGCCTATAAGGAAGAAATGTTTTATCTTGCCGGCTTTAACCAGTTCAACAATCTGGCCGGCTGCGCTTAACACTGCATTTCTCGCAAAACCGACTGTGATATATTTTTCAGGTTCATCTTTCTCAAATCCCGGCGCCGCCAAAGCCGCTTCGATAACCGGTGAGAAATCCCGATTGGTTATATGCGTTACATCATCCCATCCAACCAGTCCGCAGGTAAATATTCTGTTTTTATAGCTGTCTTTGGGTTTTTGCAGACAGTTAGTAGTCATCAATATCGCACCGGGAAATTCATCGAATTCCTTGCGCTGGTCCTGCCATGCTCCGCCGTAATTTCCAACAAGATGTTTGTATTTTTTCAGCTCCGGATAACCGTGAGCAGGCAGCATTTCGCCGTGAGTATAAATATTTATCCCCTTGCCCTGTGCCTGTCTTAAAAGTTCGCAGAGGTCTTTTAAGTCATGGCCGGAAACAACTATGCATTTTCCTTTTACCGGAGTTATACGAACTTTAGTCGGTGCAGGATGACCGTAGGCGCTGGTATTAGCGGCATCGAGCATTTCCATTGCTTTTAGATTTATCTGTCCGGTCTCCAAAGCTTTTGCCAGCAGGTCGGAAATATCAGTCGGCCGCTCGACCAAATAATTGAGCATTTTATGCACGTCACCATAAATATTTTTGTCATCTTTGCCGAGTATCTGTGCGTGGTCGATATAGGCGGCAGCACCTTTAAGACCGTAAACAATTAATTCCTGAAGACCGGTCACATCTTCTCCGAGCTCGTCGATACGCGCTTGAATTGTAAGGGCTTCGCCTTTACCGATGAGGGCGTTTATATCGTCGGACTCATCCCACCAGTTATAAGGCTCTTCTAATTGCTGTGCTTTGGCGCCCGCCGCTTTTTCATAAAGCGCAACAGCTTTATCCTTTATCTTTTTGGCTTGTTTAATCAAATTCCCGAATCTTACGGCATCAAAATTTACGTTCGTCAGTGTGCTGAATAAGGCCTTGATGACAAAAACATCTATTTCTTTATCAGCAGCGCCGAACTGCCTTGCGTGATGAGCATATCGAGAAATATCTTTGGCTGCATAAACCAATAAATCCTGAAGAGCAGCTACTTCCGGGCTTTTGCCGCAAACTCCATTGGCTGTACAACCGGTGCCCTTGGCTGTCTGTTCGCATTGATAACACATCATGTTCATTTTAATTTCTCCTATTCTTAAATTAATTATTGACGGTTGAAATAAGAAAAGTCTCTTTAGCTATCTTTTTACCTGCATTGGTCTTGAAAATTTTATCAATAAATTTATTTAATTTCACCGTATCGTTTATATCAAGCTCATCGGGAATATTTACCAGCCGGTCGGCATCCCAAATAATTCGAAACTCAAGCGTATCGATATCGCGGGCACTATGATGATTGGCTATAATCAAGCATATATGATAAATATATTCCGGGTTAAACCCATATTTAATCAATATATCGCGAGCTATCGGCGGTCCTTCGATTTCCTGATATTTACCCGCCGCCGAACCGTATTTTTCTTGTGCTGCATGTATCCCTATATCATGCAATACCGCGGCGGCATTAACAACTAACTCATTTCCACCTTCGAGTAATTGTATATTCCGAGCATATTCCAGAACCTTCAAGGCATGATTAATACGCTTTATATCATTGCCGAATCGCCTTATCATCTCGTTTTTCAAATTTTCAATTATTTTTTCAGCCATACAGTCAATTCCGACAAATTTTAACTTGCTGAACGAATCATAATTAATAACATTTTAAAACGCTGTTCGGCGTAAACGGAATGAGGGACATTTACGGGCATGATTATAATCTGTCCGCTTATCACGTTTTGTTCTTTTCCGCCGATAGTCAGTTTAGCTGAACCGTCTAAAACAAAAATAGTCGCATCGTAGGGTGATGTATGTTCACTAAGGCCCTGCCCCGAATCGAACGCGAACAAAGTAATGGTCCCTGCGGGCTTGTCCAGTATAGTCTTGCTGACTACCGAATCCTTGCCGTATTCAATAAGTCCGCCTAAATCACCGGCTTTGCCGAGACAATCGGACAATATTTTTATCTTATCTGTTTTTTCTGACATTATGTTTGCCTTTTAATTTTGAGTTTTTATGAACTAATTCCGCCAAAGTCAGCCGCTCGAAATAATTATCGATATCATGCTGAAGACAGGCTAATTTTTCATAAACCGGACACTGAGAACCTTTTGGGCATTTATAATTACCGATTAAACAGCGGTTTAGGCTTATTTTCCCCTGTATAGCTTCGATGATACTCCCAAGACTGATTTTGGAAGGTTCTAAACCTAAAGAAAAACCTCCCATTTTGCCCATAGTACTGCTGACCAAACCGCTTTTTTGTAATCTTTGAAGCAGTTTACAGGCAAGCTCATAAGAAATATCCTCCTCTTTGGCAATCTGCCTGGCTGATACAGGGGAGTTTTGACCGTTCTTAGCCAGATGAACCATTGCCCGAAGAGCATAATCAGTATTTCGTCTCAATACATCCATATAAATCCTTACAACCGCTGAACATTCTATGTAGGACTAATATAGTCTTATTAGACTTCCGCGTCAACAGTAAAAATAAAAATTTTTAAAAATATTTTTTCCTCCCGTTTCTTTTTTTATTTATTCTCTAATTTCGATTGAATCGTCGGCCTTAATTAAAATTTGTTTTTTAAGGTTTTTTTGCGAATCAAACTGATATTGTTTTTCGTTCGAAACGGTAACTATATTATTACTGATTTGAATTTTAATATCGCTTCTGGGTTCTGTTTTTGTCAGAATATTTGCCATTAAAAACGCTTTTTCAAGTCCGTCTCCCCTGCCGTAATTAGCCACCTCATCAGGCTGGGCAAGCCTGCATTCGTCATATATAGATTCATTCGGCATCGCCGAAAGCCACTGATAAACCTCATCTGTCGATTTACCCTTTGTCATTTCCAGCGAAACCGGATTTCTTTGCACGGCAGCTTTAATAAACGGCGACCAATCACAGCGGTACATATCTCTAAATGCGTAAAAAGCCAAATCAGCGGTTACATTTTTGTCTCTGATAGAGCTAAGATAATCAATAATATCGCTGCGGTTCATTTCGGGGGTAACTTCTATAAGACTGCTCTGTAAATAATCCTTTTGAGCGATGGGAAGTTTTGGTTCGGTATGCAGAAAATCAGTAAGGTCCTTTAAAAATTCATCAACACAAGGAACATAAGGTTCGAGATATTCCTTTATAGCAGGCCGGTCATCTTTTCTGCGCACATCTAAATTCTCATATTCACAGAATTTAATTAACTGCTGGCAGCACATCCTATCGGTAAGCCTGCTTGACAATACTTCCTGGTCGGATATTTCCTGTATCAGTTTTTCAAAAGTATCATCGGCGACCCGCAGACTTGTTCCGTGCTCATAGTGAAAAAGAACCTCGGCTTTGGCAAACTTCGCTCCGCCCCGGCAGCCTTCACAGCAGAATTGAAAATAGGGCTGATATTTCGAATTACATCGCAGGAAATTAGCGAGCGTAAGCAAGGACATTTTTTCGGTAAGATAATCTTTAAGCAGCCGTGTAAATTTCTGATACACCTCTTTATCTATCGTAGCGTCTTTATATATGCAGTGTATATAACCGCAGGCATGAGCAATTATGGTTATATTCTCATTGCGCAAAGCCCGCTGAGCTTTATCTGTTATCGCAGTGCCGTTGAACCACATAGTCTTAGTTACAAGCCTGCGGTTATTCGTCAGCACCCCGTCGTTAATATCGATAAAGTTTTGAGAATGAAGCGGCGTAAGAATCATATATATATCGCTAAGCGGTATTCCGCATACGATAAAAGCGGCCGCGGCGTACAGCGCCGAGAGAGAAACACATTCGCCTGCTCCGCTTTTATAACCTTGCTTATACCTAAACGCATCCATCGCCTCGACTGTTTCCGTCTTCCAGTAAGGCATTATATCGCTGTTGTATTTATCCAGCCCGAAATGTTTTCGTATATCAACATCGAAATAATATTTGTCTCCCTCGTAACCGAAAAGAGCATTGCTTTTGGCTATTTCTTCAGGGGCAATAAATTTCGAAAATCTCGCCAGCTCGGTATTACGGTTTGTCAGACCCCAAGTTTCCAAATCCAGATTAAAATCGTACTCGTCCATTATAAACTGCTTGAGCCGCATCAATTTCTTATAGCTGTCCTTGCCATCGAGCTTTTTAAAACAATCAAGCTCTCGCCATTGCCAAATAATCGGACTCATAATATTTGCCAGAACAAGGCTGTACATCAAATCCGGAAATACGAATATCTCCATATCTGAAAGCGTTATCGCAGAGCTGTATTTTTCCAGTTCATCAGGTCTCATTTATTTTATTCCTTTTCGAGAATCTGCGGCATTGATTGTACGAAAGCTTTTATCTCATCTCGCACTCTACGAAATTCAGCCATCACCTGTTCATCTGTCCCCGAAGTGTTTGCCGGGTCGGAGAACGATTTATGAATCATTTTACGAGCATTGGCAAAAAACGGACAATGCTCTTTCGCGCTGTCGCAGACTGTTACTACATAATCAAAATCCAGCCCGGTCAACTCTTCTACATGTTTTGACCTGTGGTTCGAAATATCAACACCGGCTTGAGCCATAACTTTTATCGCTCGCTGACTGACATTGACAGGATTTACTCCCGCCGAGAATGCCTCGATTATATCGCCTTTTAGATGTCTTGCCCATCCCTCGGCCATCTGGCTTCGGCAGGAATTGCCTGTACAAAGAAACAGCACTTTTAATTTTTCTGCCATAAAAACCTCTGTCTAAAGCTTATAAATTCTTTCTGCAAAAATCGACTAATTCACAATCATCGCATTGCCGGCGATATTTTCCCGTGCATTGCTCGGTTATCCCTATTCGAGACAGCGCAAAATCGTATTTAACAGGGTCGGACGGTTCTATTTGTGCAAAAGCTTTTGTAATTTCAATCGCCGCCGGCAAAGATACGGTTCTGCTCTCATACAAACCCAAAAACCTGCAAAGCCTCGCCATATGCACATCAACCGGAACTATCAATTTAGCTTTATCGACCGACTTCCAAATACCGGCGTCAACGTCATCATCTCTAACCATCCACCGCAGGAAAAGATTAAGTCTTTTACACGCGCTGCCTTGGGCCGGGTCGCACAGCAAATACCGAAGACCTCTCGAAGCATCTTTTCGCTTATTTTTTTTATATTTATCGAGCATTCTTTTGCAAAAAACCGATAACGGCGGAATTATTGTCTCATCATTTTTCGAATATCCGCTTATAAAATATTTCTCTATGCTTGCGTATTCTGTCAACGCGAATTTAAGCAATTCCAGCAAATCACAAATGTCTTGCCCTGAGGTAAACCGATGTCTGAAATTTCCAAATTCCTTTCTGTTTTTTGTTCCGAAATTTACAACAAAATCGAACGGGCTTTTGCCCATCTTATCTAAAAGTGTCCCGACACTTTTTTCTATCTGCGCGACCCTGCCATACGCAAGCACAGCCGCCAGAAACCCCGCAATCTCCATATCCCGCCCATTCGAATATTTGTAAACGAATTGCAGCGGGTCAGGTTTTATCAATTCGAAACGATTGTATTTATCATACAATCTGCTCAGCACATCCGCGAGCCGCACAATACTGCTATTGCATAAGCGGGGCATCTTTTCTGAACACCATCCCCTGAAAAACAGCAATTATTTCATTGTTCCGGTCGGCAACATCGATTGTATAACAGGCTATCTTGCGGCCGCAGGAAACCTCTCTGGCTGTGGCGGTTAAAACCCCTTCTTTGGCAGCTTTAAGATATGAGATATTCGCGTTTATCGCCACTGCAACCGTGCCGTGCGAATTAGAAGCCGCCGCGAAAACATAATCGGCAAGGGTAAATATTATGCCGCCGTGAGCAATACCTACTCCGTTAAGGTGGTCGGGTTTAAGCTTTACACTTGCTTTAGCGGTACCCGGCCCGACTTGGAGCAATTCGATACCGCATTTTTTGGCGAAAGCGTCCTTTTGACCGAAAAATTCTTTTATTTTCTCCATCTTGCCGCCCTGTAAAAATCAATGTTTCCAATTTTCATATCATCAGGAATATACCAGTAATGCCCTAATCCGTCCACGCCAAAAATAAACCTAACTATACACATTACAAAAAAGCGGGTTCTGCTTTACGCAGACACAAAAAACACATAGGAAACTGTTTGACTGTCTGTTCCAATGAAATACTGGAATTCGGCAGGGAAACGAATACAATGTGAAGATATGGGCAAAATAAGCATTCTTGACAACAATATGGTTAATATGATAGCCGCTGGTGAAGTAATCGAGCGGCCTGCCAGCGTTGTCAAGGAACTGATGGAGAACAGCATCGACTCAGGCGCGACTAAAATCACCGTATCAATCGAGGACGGCGGACGAAAACTAATATCCGTAACCGACAACGGCTGCGGGATGCAGGCAGATGACCTCGAAAAAGCTTTCGAACCGCACGCTACGAGCAAAATACGAACCAGCCAAGACCTTCGGTCAATCGCCACTTTAGGTTTCCGCGGCGAAGCTCTGGCAAGTATCGCCTCGATTGCACAGGTAAAAGCAGCCAGCAGGACAAAAGAACCCAGCATCTTGCTTTCGCAAGAAAGCTGCGGGGCCGGCAGCTCGATAGAAATTGACTGCGGCATCAAAGGACCTGTTATGCCCTGCAACATAGATTACGGAACAAGTATAACCGTCAGAGATATTTTTTATAAGCTTCCGGCGAGGCGAAAATTCCTGCGAACAGCCAATACGGAGATGTCTCATATAACCGAGCAGTTTATAAGAATAGCTCTTTCCAATACATCTTTAGATTTGAGTCTTTTACATAACAGCAAACAGCTTTATCATTTATCCGCCGACCAATCGCTTAGAAGCCGAATCGCTGAACTGTTCTCGAATGAAATCGCCGAAAGCCTTCTTGAAATAAGCAGCAGCGAAAAATCGATGCAGATATACGCCCTGTCAGCTTCGCCGGAATTATCACGAACCAACAGCCACCTCCAATACATATTTTTGAACGGACGATTCATTCGCGACAAATTTATTTCTCACGCGATTCGCGAAGCTTATCGAAGCTATATCGAGTGGGACCGCTATCCTGTAATTTTTCTTTTTATTAAAATGTCCTGCGATGATTTCGATGTTAACGTTCATCCGACCAAAACCGAGGTGCGGTTCTATAATTCGAATCTGGTTCATTCGCAGATTTTAGCGGCGCTCAGAGAAAAACTTCTTTCGACCGCTCAAACCGTTCGAGCCAAACTACCTGTCGAGATATCCGAAATCAGCACCGAATCGAAGCCCGCATCGAAAATCGAATATTCCGAAAAAATAAATCAGGCTATGGCAGAATTTTTTCAAAAGCATCGGCACGGTTCGTCCCAGCCGCATTTTTCTTTTCGGCCCGCCGGTAACAGCTTAGCATCTGTTCAGCATCAAAGGCAAACCGCTCCCAGCCAAACTGCTGATTTGTCCGAGTCTGCTGCGAAGCAAAAATTTATTCAGATACACGACTGTTTTATAGTTACCGAAACCGAAGACGGTTTTGTGATTATCGACCAGCACGCTCTTCATGAAAGGGTGATGTATAATGACCTTAAAAAACGAACTTCCGCAGGCAAACTCGAATCGCAGAAACTGCTGATACCGGAAAGTTTTCAAATTACAGAAATACAAAAACAGGCGTTTGATAATCATCAGGAAATATTCGAACAGCTCGGAATCGAAATCGAGCCGTTTGGGCCTAAAACAATGGCAGTACAATCTTTTCCAACGCTGCTTAGCAAGGCTTGTGCGGTTGATTTTGTTCGTGATTTGCTTGACCTGCTCTGTGATGCAGGGAAAAATCCGGACACTGAAAGACTTCTTGATGACGTTTTAAATATGGCAGCCTGCAAAGCCGCAATTAAGGCAGGCCAGCAGCTTAGCGATAATGAAATATTGCAATTGCTCGAATACGCGGATTCCGCCGAGCTTTCAGGACGCTGTCCCCACGGAAGACCGACAACGATTAAATTCTCCGTCACAGAGCTTCAGAAGCAATTCAAGAGAACCTAAAAATGCCCAAAAAAAATCTGCTTATATTCGTTCTGATTATAACCGTAATAGCCGCAGTTTTGTCGGTTACCGCGGTTTACAGAATCAAAACAGAGAATACTAATAACACCGATGCTGCTCAAACCGAACCTCAAAGAATCGTGTCGCTGGCTCCGAATATAACCGAGATTCTTTTTGCTCTGGGCTTAGATGAAAAAATTGTCGCTGTGTCCTCTGACAGCGATTGCCCCCCTGCTGCCAAGGAAAAAGAAAAAGTCGGTTCGTTTTGGCAGCCAAGCACTGAAAGAATAATCGCCTGCAAGCCGGATTTGGTTATCACAGAGTGGTTCGAACAGCAGAATCTCGTAGCTCAAAGCCTAAAACGTCTTAATTATAAAGTACTAACTTTTAGACTGACTAATCTCGGCGAATTATCGGCTGCAATTGAGCAAATCGGGCAAGCATGTTTCAGACAACAGCAAGCCGCCGAGCTTGTGCAAAAAATCGAAAACAGGCTAAATGATCTTAGAAATGAATTCGATGTTCCCGACAAACCTAAAGTACTCTGGGTCGTGGAACAGCAGCCCACCCGCGTTGCCGGCACAGAAACGTTCGTAAGCGAGCTTATCAAATTTGCAGGCGGTATTAACGCAATCGGCCCGACAGTTCAGCATTATCCGCAGCTTAGCTCCGAAGAGATTTTGGCAAGCAAAGCTGACATAATAATTCAATCTTCAATGACCCAAACCAGTATCACTCAACAGCAAAAATCTGCCGAGCAGTTCTGGAGCAGATATCCATCTCTTGCAGCCGTTAGAAATAAAAGGATTTATGTTATAGAATCGGATATGATGCTGCGGCTCGGCCCGCGAATTGTCGACGGGGTCGAGGTAATCGGAAAATTGATTCATCCGGAACTTTTTGAACAGAAATGAAGGATAATTCGCGACAATCCGTTAAAAATCTCACCGCAAGCGGTTTAGCTGTTAAATTTTTAATTTGCCTGATTGTGCTTATATTAATTATGAGCTGCTGCGTTCTGATAGGCTCGCAATCAATTTCACTAAAAAATGCTTTTGCCGGGCTTATTGACAGAGATATAAATAATTTGGACTACCAGATTCTATTCGGGGTAAGACTGCCCCGCGTGCTGATGGCCGCGATAATTGGCGCGGCTTTGGCCTGCTGCGGAGCCGTATTACAGGCGATTTTACGAAATCCTTTGGCTGACCCGTACATTCTTGGAATAAGCAGCGGTGCAGCTCTTGGAGCGGTCATAGCAATTATTTTCGGTTCAGCTTTTACATGGTTTGGCGGTATCGGAATCGGTTTTTTTGCATTTATAGGGGCCATATTAACCGTCTGGCTGGTATGGCTAATCGGTCATTTCGCCGCAGGCGGCCAAGCTGTTGCTTCGCTTCTTCTGGCCGGTGTTGTAGTTAACGCGTTTTTGTCGGCAGTGATAATGCTTTTGACTTCAATCGCCAAGAGCGACCAGTTAAGAGCAACCGTATTATGGCTGATGGGAAACATTATTGAAAAAGATATTTCCACACTGATATTAAGCTCGGTCTTGATTATTGCAGGGCTGGTTTGTTTATTTTTCCTGAGCAGCAAACTTAATATTCTTAGTTTCGGCGAAACCCACGCGAAAAATCTCGGCGTCAACACGGCTCGGACAAGACTAATAGCTTTCGCCGTTTCGGCATTTATAACAGCTATTGCGGTAAGCCTCAGCGGACTAATCGGGTTTGCCGGCTTGATAGTCCCTCATGCAGTTCGCCTGATATTCGGGCCGGATCATCGACAGCTTCTTGCTTTAAGTGCTTTAATCGGAGCGGGCTTTTTAGTAATCGCCGATACAATCGCCAGAATAATAACCGCCCCTGCTCAATTGCCTGTCGGGGTTATTACAGCGCTGGCAGGAGGGCCGTTCTTTCTTATTTTATTAGCCAAATACAGCAGAAAGATAAGCTGGATAAAATGAATTCGTTAGTTAACGTTAAAAATCTCGGTTTTGCGTATAATAAAAATGCAATCATCGAAGATATGAGTTTTGATGTTTCAGCCGGAAGTTTTCTGGCTATAGCAGGCCCAAACGGAGCAGGCAAAACTACCCTTCTCAATCTTGTTTGCGGAATTTTAAAACCTGATTCCGGACAAATCACAATAGATTCCGTCCCCATCAAAAATTATTCGTATAAAAATCTTGCCCGTAAAATCGCTGTTGTCAGACAGGAATTTATACCTTCTTTCGATTTTACCGTAAGCGACACTGTTTCTATGGCAAGAACCCCTTATCTTGGAATATTAGGTTTCGAATCGGACGAAGATAAAGACATCGTTGCTCAGGCATTGGAAATCACTGAAACAATACATTTAGCATCTCGTCCTCTGAGCCAAATAAGCTCGGGTGAAAGACAGCGGGTTTTCATCGCACGGGCTTTCGCACAAAACACACCTATTATTTTACTCGATGAACCTACAAGCTTTTTGGACCTCAGGCATCAGGTTGAAATTTACGACTTGCTTAAAAAAGCCCAGCTCGAAAACAATAAAACTATCATCGCTATTACGCACGATATTAATTTAACTATGCAGTATTGCGAGAAAACACTGCTTTTATGTCCGGACAAAAACTATCATATCGGTGCAACTTTAGATGTTCTGACAAAAGATAAAATCGAACAGGCATTCGGTGTTAGAACATTGAAAGCTGATATCGGTTCTCGAAGCATCATAATGCCTGTAGGAAAATTTTTTAACACCACAAATTAAAACTCGCTTATAGTTCCGATAATATTTTTGACTTAAAACTTGTATCTAACGATTTATTAAGTACTTACGGAAGACTTGCAGTTTGCCCAAAAGTTATCTTTCCAAATTCGTCGGCTATAGATAAAACCAGCTATTAACTAAACACTGTAAAGATGTTATAATGCTTGTTTCGGCAAACAGTCGACTTTTAATATGGAGGCCGGTGAAGCATAGTGGCTGGTAAAAATAACAAAAATTCGGCAGAGAACCTTTCTCTGAAAGTAAAAAAAACAAACGGGCTTAAGGATTCTGATTTAGATTATTTCAGAATACTGCTTCTTGAAAAGCGCCGCGAAATAATCGGCTCTGTTAACGATATGGAATCGGGAACTCTGAAACAATCTCAAATAGATGCAAGCGGCGACCTCTCAAGCATGCCGATTCACATGGCTGACCGCGGAACCGATACTTTCGAACAGGAATTCTCGCTGGGCTTGGTAGACGGCGAAAAAAAAATACTCAAAGAAATCGACGAAGCTCTCGCAAGAATTCAGGATGGAACATTTGGTATTTGCCAGGGCAATGGAAAGGCTATCCCGATAGCAAGACTCAAAGCCAAACCTTGGGCAAGATACTGCGTCGAGTATGCAAGAAAAATGGAAAACGGGGAACCGCCCAAGCATTAAAATATGATTTATAGATGCCCAACCTGTAAAAAGAAGATTTCATACGATAGCAACCAAAAATCTGAGAATTCACGCTTTTTCCCTTTTTGCTCGGAAAGATGCAAGATGATTGATTTAGGGGCGTGGTTCGATTCGAACTACAAAATCTGTACCCCTCTGAATCCCTGCGAACCTGATAAAAATATCAGCGAATAAACCGGAACAGGTAAGATTTAATTGGCAAAAATTTCTCTTCAAAACCAATCCCAATGAACATATAATAACCACGATTGTAGTAATATCAAAGGTCTTAAGCATAGGATATTTTATTTGAAAGGAGGCAATATGGCCAATTTACAGACCGAGCCAAACTTCCTCGAATCCTGTATGTTTACAAAAATTTTTCAGACTTTTCGACTGTCGATTCATCCCAGCAAACTGGTTATCGCTTTCGGCGCCATAGCGATAATCGCTGTAGCAGGAACTTTGATGGATATTGCCAAAACGGTCGTTGTTAGACCTGACACTAACGGAAAAGTCACAGAACTGCAAATATACATGCACAATCCGGATAATGTCAAAACTTTTATACAAAACAACAAAGGTCTCGAAAAAGGCAGAGGTGTCTTTTCGGTTTTATGGTCGTTTGCCGCAGAAAGATTCGAGGGTACGGTAGATTCTTTGCTTAGACTCAACTTTCCCGGCGCAGTCGAAAACATCGCTC
Source organism: uncultured Pirellulales bacterium (assembly GCA_964391985.1). GTDB lineage: Bacteria > Planctomycetota > Phycisphaerae > Sedimentisphaerales > Anaerobacaceae > CAYMOE01. The sequence goes on along the minus strand of CAYMOE010000002.1, from coordinate 29,337 downwards.
AATATACGACTGCCGTTTGCTGGGCATTTAGACATCATATGGTATACTGCGCAATATTCGGAATTATAAAACTGATTGTGATATGCATAGCCGGAGGTGCTATTTGCCGAATATCGGCACTGCAATTCGCACTCGGCGAAAAACCCGGCATTTCTGACGCTATTCTTTACAGTCTTAAAAAATTCCCCAGTTTTGCTGCGGCCCCGCTGGCACCAATTGGAATCAGTTTATGTCTGGGTGTGTTCATATTCCTTATTGGTCTTTTCGGAAATATACCCCGAGCCGGCGAACTTATCGTGGCTATCGGGCTGCCGTTGGCTCTTGTCGCAGGTACATTAATAGCAATCGTATTAATAGGAACTATAGGCGGTTTTAACCTGATGTTTCCGGCACTTGCCTATGATGGATTAGATTGTTTTGACGCTATAAGCCGTTCTTTCAATTACGTTTATTCCAAACCGTGGAGAATGGGTTTTTATACCGCTCTTGTTTCGGTTTATGGAGCAATCTGTTACATTTTCGTAAGATTCTTCGCGTTTTTAATGCTTTACTCTACACACTGGGCACTTCGTTTAGGGGTTTTTGTAAAATCATCCGGAGGAATGAATAAGATTGATACAATCTGGCCTCAGCCGGAATTTTCTAATCTAATTACCGCGCAGACAGACGCGGCTATTTGGAGCGAATCCGCAGGAGCTTTCATAATTTATTTATTTGTTCTTGTTGTGCTCGGGCTTGTTATGGCATTTCTGCTGAGTTTTTATTTCTCAGCAAACACAATTATATATGCCCTGATGAGAAGCCGTGTTGATAACACGCCCCTTGACGAAATACATATAACCGAAGAAAAAATTGAGTCCCTACAGCCTGACTCAGAAAAATCGGCTTCGCAGGATAAAACCGAACCTTTAGACAGTGGCCAATAAAATCTCGATAATTTTTCGATTATGACCGCCGCGGCTTTAATATTTAATAACTGGACATATAGTTGTCGTCGTAATACAATGCCGCAGTTTAACCGGCTAAGCCGTTGCCGAGTTCTATTCTTGACATATTCATAACTTGTTTGTATAATTGACGTTACGTGATTTGAACTATTATATGATAATGTTGTAGCAGCTTCAAAAAATGCCTCAAAGCGAATCTCATTCGACAAATTTAGGCGAATCAAATTCTCAGCCATACGCATCGGCGAGTTTGTTTCTAAAAATGCGCAGGCCGCTTATAATTCTTGCGCATATAATTGCTTTTGCTGCGTCGCTGTTTCTTTCATTTCTCGTAGCCAACTCTATGCAATTACGCACAGAATGGCTGGGCGAACAATACCCCGTTATGCTGGCATTGGTATTGGTGATTAAGGTCTCTATTTTTGGGTTATTCAAGCAGTATAGAGGCTGGTGGAGATATGTAAGCATTACCGATTTGTTCGACATACTAAGGGCTTCGCTGATAAGTACATTAATTCTCGTTGTGCTATGGTACTTAGCAATCAGTCAGCCTTTTGTCAGAAGAACTCCGTGGCTTGAACATCTGCCTGAGGTTAGTCAAGGCGTTTTCATGGCTGATATGTTCGGAACACTGCTGCTGCTGGCAGGCATGAGAATGCTTATCCGATTATATCATGAGGAATTCCGAACCGTAGAAACCGGCAGACTAAAAAGATTTTTGATTGTCGGAGCAGGTAACGCAGGCGAATCTCTGCTCAGAGAAATACACCGCATGCCCGTCGCCCAATACGAAGTAATCGGGTTTATTGACGACGACCCTGCAAAACAAGGTATGAGCATACACGGAATCTCGGTCCTCGGGAACGTCGACAGGCTTGCGGAAATCTGTAAAGAACACGAGGTCGATGAAATTGCAATTGCTATGCCTTCGGCAACACATCAGCAAATGCGTCATGTTATTCAGGTTTGCGAAGGCGCGAAGATACGCTTTAGAACCGTACCTTCGATTACAGATATCGCATCGGGCAAGTTCCGCGTTTCACAAATACGCGATGTCGATATCAATGACTTACTGGGCAGAGAGGCTGTTCAGCTTGACCTTCATCTAATAGAAGAATTTCTTCGCGGAAAAGTGATTTTGGTTACAGGGGCCGGAGGCTCTATCGGCTCGGAAATGTGCCGGCAGGTTTGTAATTTCGAGCCTAAGCTGTTATTACTCGTAGAACAAGCTGAAAACCCGCTTTTTATTATTGATAGAGAACTTCGCGAAGCATTTCCGAATATAGAAACCAAAGCCGTTATCTGCGATATTACGGATAAAATCAGAGTAGAGCAGCTTTTCGAGCAATACAAACCTCAGGTGGTAATTCACGCCGCGGCTCACAAGCACGTCCCGTTAATGGAAATTAATCCGGGCGAATCGATAAAAAATAATGTAATTGGAACAAAGGTAATGTCCGACGCTTCGGATAAATTCGGATCAGCAAATTTTGTAATGATAAGTACGGACAAAGCCGTTAATCCTTCTTCGCTTATGGGCTCTTCCAAAAGGATTGCCGAAATGTATATTCAGGACCTCGGCAAAACCAGTAAAACTCATTTTGTTACGGTTAGGTTCGGAAATGTACTCGGCTCTAACGGCTCGGTCGTTCCTATCTTCCGCAAGCAAATAGCCGATGGCGGGCCGGTAACGGTAACCCATCCTGAAATGAAACGTTATTTTATGACAATACCCGAAGCCAGCCAATTAGTGCTTCAGGCTGCTACAATGGGCAATGGCGGAGAGATATTCGTTTTGGATATGGGTGAGCCGGTGAAAATTGTCGATTTGGCACGCGAGCTTATCACACTTAGCGGGTTTAGACCCGGTGAAGATATTTCTATTGTATTCACAGGCACAAGACCCGGCGAGAAACTCTTCGAAGAGCTTTCAATCAAAGGGGAAGATATGGTTCAGACACGCCACCCGAAAATAGGTGTATGGAAAAATATACCTGCTGAAAGAGAAAAACTTCGCTCGGCAATTAACGAACTTGTAGCAATCGCACAAACTCAGGACCATTCGAAAATCATACGAAAAATCAAAGAGCTTATTCCTGAATATGTCGGCGACACTTACAGCCGCTAAATAAAATCACAATAAAAAAAGAGCCGTTTTTAAGGACGGCTCTTTTGATATTTTCAAATATTTCTTAATACTACTAATATTGCTCATCGGGATTCTGCCGCGGATGGGCGGATTCATAAACATCTTTCAGCTTTTTCGTTGTAAGATGCGTATACACCTGTGTCGTCGAAAGTGACTGATGCCCGAGCAGTTCCTGAACGCTTCTCAAATCTGCTCCGTTATTAAGCATATGCGTCGCAAAACTATGCCTTAGTGTATGCGGGCTGATTGAGGGGTCTAAACCGGCCATCTTAAGATATTTGTCCATCTTTCGTCTTACGCTGCGTGTACTAAGCCGCTTGCCGTGCTTATTAACAAATAAAATCTTCTGGTCAAAGTTCGAATTGTTCTGGGCTCTTTTATTTCTGTACTCCAGATAATGCTGAATAACCTGCAGTGCCGATGAACTGACCGGCGTAATTCTCTCTTTTTTGCCTTTGCCTCGGACATGGACAACCTCTCCGAGAAAATCAATATCATCCATATTCAAAGCTACCAGTTCACTAACCCTCATACCAGTACTATAAAGCACTTCGAGCATAGCACGGTCTCTGGCGCCGAGCCATCCGTCCATCGGCGGAGTCTCAAGCAATCTCTTGACCTGTTCGAATTCAAGAAACTTAGGCAGCTTCTTTTCCTGTTTGGGCGTTCGGACAGCCGTTACAGGATTCGAGGCAATGGTTCCTCTTTTAACCAAAAATTTATAGAAACTTCTAAGGGTTGCTAATTTTCGGGCTATGGTAGACTTGGAATACTGTTTGTCATTCAGTAACGCCATATATTCCCGAACAGAATTTACATCGACAGCCAGCAGCTTCTGGTCAAGCTTTGCCTCGGCCTGAACAGCCACAGCCGTTGCGGTGTGGTCACTATGCCCCGACATACCCGAATAATCACTGCTGCCGCCTGACTGCTTGGAACAAAGGTACTCAGCAAACTGAGTCAAGTCGGCACCATAGCATTTAGCAGTATGTTCTGAAAAATGCTTTTCGAATTTTAAATAACTAAGAAAATCCCTGACAATCGCGCTGTTTTCCATAATTAATCCACCTTTATTCAAGCTTATCTATTATCATGTCTTTTTGATGACCTGTTTTACGCTGTATCAATTCATCCGCTTCGCACATCAGCGACTGAGTGAGTTTAAAACTTAATACTGCTGCATCGAACCAATCGAATCCGGTAACAGGGTTTTTGGCTTGGTCAATTAATGCATCGAGAAGCTCGTCTTCACAACCGGCATCGTACCGGAAAATAAACTTTTGCGGTCCTTTGCTCAAAACCAGCTGCCTCTGTTTTTTTATCATTCCGAATCTTTCTAAACTAACAAACTTTTGTCTCTTCTTACTTTATCGGCCTATGAGCAAACGACTAAACCTGAAAATCGAATATTTTTGAAGAAATTTGATAAAATTGGCGGTAAGACCAAAATTATAAAGGTTTTATCGGCCAGAATCGACTGTCACTTTACAAAATAAGATGAAGGAAATGCTGTTTTATTTGAATATTTCAAAATTTTTAACGGACCTTGAAAAAGACGGCACCATCTTTTTGGGACTTTTCGATTAGTCCGCCTTGTATAAGAATCGCCAAATATTTCTCGGCTTCGTTGCGATGCAGCCCCAGAGAGGCACAAATATCTTCCAATGAACAAGGCCTGCGGCTTAATGTCGTTAAAATTTTCTCCTCATTGCCGCTAACATGCTCACCTTTTCGGCTGTATTCATAATCCGCAACAATTTCACAATTTTCCCCAAGCTGCGATGCGATTTCTTTCAACCTTTTATAATCGACTTTTTCAATATTAATATCGGCGGTCGGTCTAACCGCGGTATTAATCTGAACCTTATCCGGTTTAATCCGCTTTATACCGGAGCGAATGTTTGCCAATTGTTCCGGTGAAGTATTGAACGATTCGACTATAAATATCTCAAGCCATACCTGATTTTTAAACTCTTTTCTAAAAGCTTCTAACCCCGAAATTACGTTTTCAATACTGATACCGGGGTAGGGACGATTAATTTTAGAAAAAGTTTTTTCATCTGCTGCATCGAGAGAAGGTAAAACCACATCTGCTTCAAGGCATTGCCTTCTAACATCCGGGTCATTAAATAAAACTCCGTTAGTAAGAATTGCGACAGGTATTTTTGTAATCTTTTTTATGCCGGATATCAGCTTTGCTATACTAATATTGAGGGTTGGCTCGCCGGAACCGCTTAAACTAATGTAATCCGGATTGATACCTTCGGATAGTCTGGACTTAAGCTCTTCCAGCACATCATTAATGGGAACATACTCTTGTCTTTGAATCGTTGCTGTTGTTGTTCGGCCAAGCTGGCAATACACACAATCCAGAGGGCAAACTTTAAACGGAACAATATCAACACCCAGACTAAGACCAAGCCTTCTCGAAGGAACTGGTCCAAAAATATAACGTTTCTGCCGAGATGAATTATTTTTTGCGGACAATTTCGAATATTTCTTTGCAAATAGACAGTGTTTTTTCTACGGATTCGACCGGCATAACACAAGATGCGTCGGATTTAGCTTTATCAGGTTCGGTATGAACTTCCAGAAATAATCCATTTGCTCCGGCGGCAACCGCAGCCCTTGCAAGAATCGGAGCCATTTCCCGCTGTCCTCCGCTGGATTTTCCCAGACCGCCCGGACGCTGAGTACTATGTGTAGCATCAAAAACCACCGGACATCCGATTTCCTGCATAATTTTGATACCGGCCATATCATTTACAAGCCGATTATACCCGAAAAAAGTACCTCGTTCGGTCAAAAGCACTTTTTTATTGCCGCATTCGCGAACCTTTTCAACGGCATTTCGCATTTCTTCGGGTGAAAGGAATTGGCCTTTTTTGATATTTACACTTTTTCCGGTTTCAGCAGCTGCACAAAGCAAATCCGTCTGCCTGCATAGAAAAGCGGGTATTTGAAGACAATCCACAATCTTGCTTACCGGTTCGACTTGAGCGGTTTCGTGAATATCAGTCATAACCGGAACGTTAAATTTCGCCCGAACTTGCCCAAGAATTTCTAATCCTTTTTCAAGACCCGGCCCTCTATAGCTGGATATACTGCTTCGGTTAGCTTTATCAAAACTGCCTTTGAACACCAATCCTATAGATAATTTTTCACATATTTTCAAAAGCTGCTCAGCCAAATTCAGGCAAAGCTCAAGGTCTTCAATAACACACGGGCCGCTGATAAGAAATAACGCTTCATCAGCTCCTGCTGCAACAGGCCTTTTAACAGCAGGTAAATTTCCGATTTTATCACCTATTACAAATGCGTTTTTAGCTGTCATAAATTAAAATCTTTTCAAAATTGTTCTTTTATTTAAATAATCTTAAAAATCTCTCCCTGAATCCGGCAGGTTTTGCTCCCGGAGGAACTAAAAAGTTTACAGCTTTAGGTACAATCTCAATTTCTACAGGTAATGCCGGTCCCGGGTCGCCGTCTATCTCTGTAAAGACATTTTGATGTTCTGAGCTTATCTTAATCTTTTTCCCCTGTCTGTATACTACATCATGATGTTTTAAATGCTGCTTGAATACCGTAAGAACCGAATGCTTTATCAGGCAGGTTCTTGACTGGCAGGCATATACACAGACATCGAGCAATCCGTCGCTAAAATCCGCCCGCTGAAGTATATTCAGCCCCAAAGCGTATCGGGAAATATTGCCCACAAATACTATTCCGCGGCCTTCAAAAATAACCTCCGAATCTACTTCAACTTTAACAGACTCATATTTATACGCCCAAAAAGTCCGCCAAATCGGCCAGAAGTAATCGAGATACGTTATGTGTCCATTGCGCTCGCGGCTGATACGTCTTACAATATCACCGTCGAAACCAAATCCGGCGATGCATGTAAAACACCTGCCGTTAATCCGGCCAAGGTCCATAGTTTTTATACAGCCGCCTTCGAACGCTTTTACAACGGTCTGCAGTTTTCTATCAAAACCAAGCTCGTTCGCCAGAAGATTCTCCGTTCCCTGCGGAACAATCAAAAGCGGCTTATTAGTTCCTTCAAGACCATGGGCAACTTCTCGAATAGTACCATCACCCCCTGCCGCCACGACCAAGGCACAGTTATAATCCACCGCGGCTTCGGTCGCAAATTCACAAGCATCACCAAGAGAATGCGTAAGCTGCGGACGAACTTCAAAGCCCTTATTGATTAAATACTTTTCGAGGGGACCTATTCGAAATCGGCTGCTTTGCGCTCCGGACTTCGGATTTACAATAAAAGCTATATATCCGTCTTGCGGTTTCATAATTTATCAAATCAAAGCTGTCGCTGAAGATGCATCATTTTCACAGGACAATATTGACCAGCCTTGATTTTATTATAATCACTTTTTTCGGGGTTTTGCCGTTCAAAGCGGCTGCTACTTTTTCACTGCCGAGAACAAGCTCTTTTATTTTCTGTTCGTCTAAATCGGCAGGGACTAATACTCTGTCCTTTATTTTACCATTAATCTGTACTGCAAGCTCTATTTCTTTTTCTTTTATAAGATTCCGGTCGTATTCAGGCCAGCTTTCATAAACGAGGCTTTGACTATGGCCGAGTCTAAACCAAAGCTCCTCTGCCAAATGCGGAGCGAAAGGAGCAAGTATAAGGGTGAACTTTTCCATAACTGATTTAGGTCTGACAGTCTGTTTTATCAGATGATTTGCCAATATCATCATCGCGCTGATAGCGGTATTAAATCCGAAGCTATCTATATCATCACTGACTTTTTTTATCGTCTGATGAAGCAGACGCAATGTTTCTTCATCACCGTCAGAATCCTGAATCTCTTTGCACAATTGTCCGTTTTCCTCGTTCACCGCAAGCCGCCAAACTCTTTGCAAAAATCGATGCACCCCTTCGACGCCCTGCATACTCCACGGCTTGACAGCTTCCAGAGGCCCCATAAACATTTCATAAAGTCTCATCGAATCAGCTCCGTAGTCAGAAATCACTTTATCAGGATTGACCACGTTGCCGCGGGACTTGCTCATTTTCTGGCCGTCTTCACCGAGAATCATTCCCTGATTAATCAGCTTTTGGAACGGTTCTTTAGTGCTGACATAACCTAAATCATAAAGAAGCTTATGCCAAAATCGCGAATACAAAAGATGCAGCACCGCATGTTCGGCGCCGCCTATATATAAATCCACATTCATCCAGTATTTTTCTTTTTCGGGCGAGCAAAAGATTTCGCTGTTCTTCGGGTCGATATAACGAAGATAATACCAGCAGCTTCCTGCCCATTGAGGCATAGTGTTTGTCTCGCGTCTGCCTTTAGTTCCATCGGGCAAAGTAACATCAAGCCATTGTTTTGCTTTGGCCAAAGGAGGTTCGCCGGTGCCGAGGGGCTTATAATCTTCAAGCTCGGGTAGCATCAAAGGCAAATCTTTTTCGTCAAGCCCGACCACCCTGCCGTCGTCAGTATGTACGATAGGAAACGGCTCGCCCCAGTATCTTTGTCTGGAAAACAGCCAGTCACGAAGTTTGTAATTTATGGCTTTTTTACCGAGCCCCTGCTGTTCGAGCCAATTTGTAATTTTTTCTTTGAACTCTGATGTACTTAAACCGTCGAATTCCCCGCTGTTTATTGCCTTGCCGTCACCCGGATAACAAGCCTTGCCGGATTTGACGTCTTCGGCAATAGCGGCATCATTCGGCTCAACAACAGCAATTATCGGCAGGTCGAATTTCTTGGCAAATTCGAAATCACGTTCATCATGAGCAGGCACCGACATAATTGCGCCGGTTCCGTAGCTAATCAAAACATAATCGCTTATCCAAATCGGAATCTTTTTATTATTAACAGGATTTACCGCGAATGCGCCTGTAAATTCGCCGGTTTTTTCTTTAGCAAGGTCAGTCCTATCCAAATCACTTTTTCGGGCAGCTTCTTCTCTGTATTTTTTAACCGCATCCTTTTTGTCAGCGGTAGTGATTTTTTCAACAAGAGGATGCTCCGGCGCAAGTACCATATAAGTAGCGCCGAATAAAGTATCCGGTCTTGTTGTAAACACGCGGATTACATAATCGTGACACGGCCATCCTGGCCGTGATTCCACGGGCTGGAAGCCCGTGCCACTTGGTACTCTAAAATCGACTTCGGCTCCGATGCTTTTTCCAATCCAGTCAACCTGAAGTTTTTTGATTGATTCGGACCAGTCCACCTCCGCCAAATCATTAAGAAGTCTCTCGGCGTACTTTGTAATTCTAAGCATCCACTGCCGCATAGGTTTGCGTATTACAGGATGACCGCCTCGTTCGCTTACGCCCCCAACCACTTCTTCGTTCGCAAGAACAGTCCCTAACTCAGGACACCAGTTAACCGCGACTTCGGCTTCATAGGCAAGACGATGCTCATCGATATACTGCTGTTTTTGCCGTTCGTTCAGACCATGCGGGATATCTAATTGCTCAATGGGTTTTGCCTTTTGCTCTTTTTCATCGAAGCAGCTGTTGAACAATTTCAAAAATATCCACTGCGTCCATTTATAATAAGCAGGGTCTGTGGTATTTACCTCCCTGTCCCAGTCATAACTAAATCCGAGCGACTGAATCTGCCTGCGCATATTATCAACATTTTTCTGCGTCGTTTCTTTCGGAGGTGTTCCTGTTTTCACAGCATACTGCTCGGCAGGCAATCCGAAAGCATCCCATCCCATAGGATGAAGGACATTAAACCCTTTCATTCGTTTGTAGCGAGCTACTATGTCACTGGCCGTGTATCCTTCGGGATGTCCGACATGAAGCCCCTGCCCGGAAGGATAGGGAAACATATCGAGAACATAATATTTCGGCTTGGAACGGTCTTCGTCAACCGCCCGAAAAGTACGATTATCCTGCCAGTACTTTTGCCATTTGCTTTCTATATAATTAAAATCATAACCGCTTTTGTTTTCAGCCATTAATCTGTGACTCCCGTGTTGAAATTAGAGATTACGCCCGGCATGAGGGCACTGAGCATCTGAACAGCTCATGCAGCGTTTCGATTCGCCCTGTTTGACCTGTGCTGAAAAAACAGAGAACTGTTTTTCCATCTTCTTGCCGCCGCAGTTAGGACAGGTTTTAGGGCTTTTGTCTGAATTTCTCTCAAAATGCTCGATTATTTTTCCGCATTTAGAACATCTATATTCGAATATCGGCATCCAATAATACCTTAGTATTTAACTCAAAATCGAAATGGTTATAACTGCGATAACCGTCCTATAACAAGGAAATCCGGTATCGGATTATAGATTAAACCTCCGCCCGCGTCAAGAATCAGTGTTTTCCCACGAAAACCTCTTTACATCAAAAACCGCCTCTTTATGTGAAAAACGGCGAAACTGGTTATCGACATCGGCGCTAAGGGTTTTACTTACGGAAAACCTTATTTTTAAAACATTTAACCTTCTAATGAAGGCCTTTTTTATGTCCGAAGATAATGCTGGTTTTGTTGAAGCTAACGATTTTAACGAATATTGCGGATAAGACCTTATGGCAGAACACAAAATTTGACTGCTAAGGCATAATTAAAATGGAGAATAAAAATGAAATTGTGCAAAAAAACATCACAGTTTCACAAAGGTAAAAGCAATATTTTGCTTATTTGCCATATCCTAATAATGGCCTTATTAACCGTACAGAGCTATGCAGGATTGGTTTACATAGACACCGAATCATCTACATGGCTTGGCACACCGACAATTTCTACAATAGACTTACCCTTAGCCTCTACTACCAAGGACGCCACTGTCAGCCCTGTCTATATGATAGGCCAATCCTTTACAGTAGGTTTAGATGACCCGCTGGTTCTTGATAAAATAGCTATTATGGGTGACGGCGGCCAAACCTACACTAATATTCGCTTAGTTGATATTACAGACCTTGTTGTAGGAGGAGTAACGCCCACAAGTTATCCTGCAGGCGAAGATCTTTTACCTAATATTACAAGCTTAACTATAACGGCAACATTAGATTCTGTCAGAGAATTCGATTTTACCGACGATGACGAAATAGTCCTGCAAGCCGGACATACTTATGTATTCGAACTTGTAAGCAATAATGCAAGCAGCGGATTCTGGTGGCATCGTTTAAACTTTGGTGGAAGTGTATATGACGGCGGTGATTTTTATGTCGCACTAAACGGACCGAATAATGACAGACAATTTCGCTGGGGTGAAGACTGGAGAAGAGATTTGGCTATGGCCGTTTATCTTATCGGCGGCTTTAACTGGAGTGGAAATGCAAACAATTCATGGAACAACCCTGACAACTGGAGAGGTCATACTGTACCAGAAGATTCCATCGGGGAAATATTAACCTTCGGCAACAGAGACGACGGAGACAGAGTCTTAACCGATGTCGATGGTGCTTATACAGATATACCAACTATTAGCTTTTCAGGTGCAAGGGGAAACTACACCATAACCGGAACGGGCAGTTTCGATATCGACAGCGGAGGTATTGTCGGTCTTGGCGACGGCGGACACACGCACACACTTAATATAGAGTTTGTCAGCAACGCCGGTGATGGAATTGTATTTAACGGCAGCGATAATATTGTTCTCGAAGGGATAGTATCAGGTGACGGTGGAATAACAAAACAGGGTTCTGCATATTTGCAGCTGAATGGAATTAATACGTATACAGGCGACACAACTCTAACGGCCGGCAGATTGATATTGAACGGAGAGATTGCCAGTAATGTTACGGTAAACGGCGGAACATTTATGGGAACAGGTCTTGTTTCCGGCCATAACCTGACCGTCAACAGCGGCGGCTCTGTGGCCCCGGGCAATAGTATCGGTACACTTACGATAGACGGAGATTTCACTCTGTCTAACGGCGCGATATTTGACGCTGAGGTTTTGAAAGTCGGAGCCGTTCTGGACAGTGACTTGCTTGATGTTTCAGGCACAGCTACACTCGAATTAGGCAGCACTATTCGTGTTATTAATCTTAGCGCACCAAAAACTATTACAGACGGCGACACATTCACAATCATTACCGCCGGCACCATCGATGATGACGGTGTTTCAGTCATTCATAACTCGGTGATTCTGAGTTTTACAGGCGAAGTGGTTGGTAATGATTATATTTTAACCGCCGACGCGAAAGATGTGTATTCAGAAAATAATTTCGCCCTTTTGTCGGCTGTTAACGAGGATTATCTCACTGCTACCGGTGATTTTGCCAATCTCATAGCCATACTGGATGCCCTCGGTGATGCAGCAGTCAATTCGGCTGCAGAAGCACTAAGCCCCAGTATGCACGGCAGCGTAAGAGATTTCAATATTAGAATGGCTCAGAATCTAACAGGAGATTTAACAAGCTATCTCGGTGCGAGACGCCGAGGAACAGAGTATATGGCCAGATTCGATGTTCTTCGCCAGAGCGACCTTCTGCTGGCGGATGCTTCAGGAAATCCTGATTTGCTTACGCAGGTAGTAGGAGAAACAGAAAGACTAAGACAGCGCCACGAAGATGCAAGCAGAGAAATCCACACATTCTTCAGACCGTTTGGTGTGTGGTCCAGCCAGTCTTCGGGCAAAGAATTTACAGGCTATACGGGACAATCATTCGGTACACATTTCGGATTTGATAAAATATTCCGTGATAATTGGATTTTAGGTTTGGGCGGCTCATATACACATTCCTGTCTTAACTTCGATAAAGGTGCCGGAGAAGCACAAATCGACAGTTTCAGAATCGGGCCTTATGCAAGCTACTTTCAGGACAGATGGTATGTAGACGGCTCGGTTACTATCGGTTATCACATTAATAAAACAGAAAGGGATATACTGCTTCCGGGAATCGACCGCACAGCCAAGGCAAAATATGACGCATGGGATGTTTCAGCATATGTAGGAACAGGCTATGACCTTGATTTCTGGAAATGGACTCTGACGCCTTCGGCTTCTATACAATATACACGCTACCGTAATCAAAGCTTCGTCGAAACAGGCGCCCAAGACATCGGAATGGATGTCGAAGCAACAACCCAGCAGTCTTTGCTTTCACGCTTGGGGCTTCGACTTTATACAGTAACGACATTATACGATTTCAAGCTTGCGCCGGAATTGTTCGTAGGCTATTCGTATGAATTTATGGGACAGGAAAATATCAGGTCACGTTTTGTAGGCGGTACTTCTAATTTTACGACAAACATTGACAACGAACGCAACGACAGCTTCTTTTACGGTGCCGGAGTCAGCGGTCTGCTCGGAAATAAGACTTCGGCTTTCTTCCGCTATGAATGTGAAACTTACGGCGGAAAAGACTCGACTGCAATGAAGGCCGGTTTGACAATTATATTCTAAATTAAAGCTGCCTGATAAACAGCTCTATTGCGAATCATCGCTTTTTACAAAACCGCCGGCTCCAAGCTGGCCGCAGGCAGCTTTGATTTTTCGCCCCATTTTAAAACGGATTGAAGTTTCAAAACCGGACTTTTCAAGAACAGCCCCAAACCGCTTAATCTCAGCAGGTTCGGTACCTTTAAGCTCACAGTTAGGATGAGGATTATACTCAATCAGATTTATATTGCAGATTAAACCCTTCAGCAGCTCTGCAAGCCTGCGAGCGTCTTGAATGCTGTCATTTAGACCTTTGAGCATCACATACTCAAATGTTACTCTGGCCTTGGTATTTGACTGATAAAATTTAACCGCATGCATCACATTTGAAATAGGATACTTCAGATTGACCGGCATAAGCTTTGAACGAACTTTGTCGGTACTGGCATTTAATGAAACCGCCAGCCTTGGGAATATATTTTCTTGGGCCAATCTTTTTATGCCGTCTATCTGACCGCACGTGCTTATAGTCTGACGCCGAACACCGATATTTTTACCGTTCGGCTCGTTCAAAATCCGTATTGCTTTTAAAAGGGCATCGTAATTATTCAAAGGTTCGCCCATGCCCATATAAACCACGTTGGTGATTTTCTCGCCGCAATCTTTGGTTATAGCATTGAACTGGTCGACAATTTCCGCTGCGGTGAGATTTCGTTCGAACTTAACTTTTCCGGTCGCACAGAAAACGCAATTCATCGCACAGCCGACCTGAGTTGAAATACAAACCGTTTGCCGCTGAGAACTCGGCAAAAGCACCGATTCAATCCTACTTGCGTCACTTAATTCGAAAAGATATTTAGCTGTTCCGTCCGAATCAATCAGTTTGTCTGCGATTTTAATCTGAGAAATGAAATACCCGTCTGAAAGCAGTTTTTCTCTCAAAATCTTGCTTAGCGGGGTAATCTGATTAATATCATTAACATTTTTTGTGTGGATGAAACTGAAAATATACTTCGCGAGATACTTCTGAGAACCAAGCCCTGCTATAATTTTCTCCAACTCACTTAGCGTTTTATTCTTGAGGTCTTTTGTCATTCTTCACAATTACCTTGTAAGCCAGCCGCCGTCAACAGGCACTATCGAGCCGTTCATATATGATGATGCTTGCGATGCCAGAAATACCACAACTCCCATCAAATCTTCAGTATCGCCCCATCTTGCCGCAGGAATCCTTTCAAGAATAGCTTTGCTTCTGGCGGCATCGGCTCTTAGCGGAGCGGTATTATCAGTCGCCATATAACCGGGAGCTATCGCGTTGACGTTTATATTATATTTAGCCAATTCGTTCGCCATCAGTCTCGTAAGGCCCGCTACCGCGCTTTTCGAAGCCGTATAAGAAGGAACAAGAATCCCTCCCTGAAAGCTCAGCAAAGAAGCTGTGTTAATTATCTTTCCGCCTCGGTTCTGCTTGATAAAAACTTTTGCAACAGCCTGACTTAAAAAGAAAAGTGTTCGGATATTGATATTCATAACATCGTCCCAGTCTTTTTCGCTGAACTCTACAAACGGCGCGCGGCGGATTATACCGGCATTATTTACAAGAATATCGATTCCTCCGAATTTATCGACCGTCGTATTTACAATCTGCTCGACACAGTCTTTCGAGCTTAAATCGGCTTTTATTGTGATACATCGCCTATTCAATTTTTCGATTTGTTTTTTAGATTCGCTCATATCGAGAATATCAACCAGAGCAATATCCGCTCCCGCTTGAGCAAGCCCCAAAGCCATAGCCTGCCCCAGCCCTCGCGAAGAACCCGTAACAATCGCGATTTTTCCATCGAGCTTGAATTTTTCCAGAATCATTTTCTAATTCCTTTTTTTAACGCAACTGGTCTAATGAAAATCCCTGCATATCCGTAAATGCCTGATTTTCTCCGCCCATCGCCCAGACAAAACTGTAATTTCTCAGTCCCGCTCCGCCGTGAATCGACCAGCTCGGCGACAAAACAGCCTGTTCGTTGCGAATTATAATGTGTCTGGTCTGGTCTGGTTTGCCGATAAAATGCGATACAACCGAATCATCGCCAACATTAAAATACATATAAACTTCAGTTCTTCTCGCGTGGGTATGACCGGGCATAGTATTCCAGACATTGCATTCAGCCAGCTCCGTAAAACCCATTACAAGCTGACAGCTTTTGACGGCATCAGGGCGAATGCACTTATAGATTGTTCTTTTGTTGCAGTTTTGATTGCTGCCAAGCTCAACCTTCTCAGCCTCTGACTTTTTAACCAAAACTGTCGGATAGGACGCATGGGCAGGATAACTTACAAAATAAAACTTTGAGGTCTTTTTGCTGTCGCCGCTTTCGAATTTTATCTCTTTGCTGCCCTTACCTATATAAAGCATATCCTTGTTATCAAGCTGAAATTTTTTACCGTCCACCGTAACATTCCCGGATTCACCGATATTAATAACTCCAATCTCGCGCCGCTCGGCAAAATATTCACTCGCAAGCTCTTGGCCTGCTTCTAATGCCAGAACATTCTTAACAGGCACAGCCGTACCGATTATCGCCCTGTCATCGAACGAATAAACTAAATCAATCTTGTCATGACTGAAAAGTTTATCCAAAAGAAAACTCTCTCTGAGCTCCTGCGAATTCATTCTTTCGAATCGCACGGAATCGGCGGTATATCGCATTTCCATTTTTCAGGCCTCCTTTATAACTAAACTCACTCAACGCCGATAATTATACCATCGGGCGGGCTCTTTTGCACAACTGAAATGGCACACCCCACGGGTCTCGAAGCGTGATTAAATGTGAACCGTCATCCATCTTAAGCTCCTCCACTACCGAGGCTCCTGCGGCGACTAACTTTTCTTTCAGCACCGAAGGCTCTGTTACGGCAAACGCAAAGTGGAATCGAAGCGGGTGTTCCGCAAAATGCTCCGGAATCGCCGAGGCAGGATTGGTGTAAATCTCTATCATTACCTGTCCTCTTTCATCAGCCAGAAAATGAGTCTGATTCATAGGAACAGCCCTGACAATCTTCATATTGCAGTTTTTGACATACCACCTCGCCATCGCCGCTGCATCAGGAACGTTTATCCCAAAATGCTCGAATCGCACAATAACCTCCCGTTTAGTATCTAAAATTGCTTACCTGTTAATGTGTATAACCTTTGCACCATCAAAACCGTTAAATTTTGTCGAAGATGCTATACTGTAAGCACCGATGTTTTCGGTGTAAAGATAATCGCCGATTTGCAGATTACCCGGAAGCTGCTGAGAAACAGAAACTTTGTCGAAACTATCGCAAGTCGGGCCTACAACAGCGCAAACCTCCGTCCTGCCCCGTTTGAAAGCCTGAAAATTCGGAACCCAATGGTCAAAAACAATCCCTGAAAACGTATGATAAACGCCATCATTTATATGATAGAAAATCTTGCTGTCACGGCGGGCTTTACCGATTATTTCCGAAACCAGCGTCGCCGTCGTAGCAACCATAAATCTGCCCGGCTCGGCTATGAGTTCTACATCCGCAGGAAACAGCCTTTTACATTCGGAATCTATGATTTGGGCAAGCTGTTTAAATTGGGGCACCTGTGAATCGTAAGGCACAGGGAATCCGCCGCCTATATCGACTATTTTCGTATTATAGCCTTTCTTTCGGCAGTCGTGAAAAATCTCCGATGTTATCTGCAATGCTGAAGTATAATTATTAAAATTCGTACACTGGCTGCCGACGTGAAAACTTAATCCTTCGACTGCCAGACCCGCATCGAATGCTTGTTTTATCAAAGCCATCGCGTCGCCGGGTTCTGCTCCGAATTTGGAGCTCAGTTCAACCTGCGAACCGGTATCCGGAACCTTCAAACGAAGGACAAGCCCGGCTGTCGGACAATATTCTTTTATTTTCGTTACTTCATCGGGATTATCATAAGTAACAAGGGGTTTATACTTTTTTATTTTTTTAAGAGTATCCCTGTCTTTGATTGTGTTAGAAAAGATTATTTTATCCCAGATGAAGAAATATTTTTCCTTCGGCCTGAAATGCTTCAAGTACTCATACACCTGCATAAATTCATTGTATGAAGCTACATCGAAGCTTGCCCCCTCTTTAAACAGAGTTTCGATAATCTGCTGATTTGAGTTGGCTTTGACTGCAAAATATGCCTGAACCCGAGGCAGATGCTTATTAAAAACCTTGTAGTTTTGTCTTAATTTATCATGGTCGATTATAAACAGCGGCGTCCCGTGTTTTTTTGCTAATTTAATCAGTTCTTTTTTCATTTCTTAAACTAATTCCCAAGTTTCATAATTAATGTTTTCAGCTTTTCGACTTCCGTATTATTTTCAAGATACGATTTTATGAGCTTTTGATGCAGCTCGGCACCTCTGTCGTATAACCTTTTTAATTTCTTGGGTTTGGCAGACTGGAGCGTATAAGCAACCAGAATCGGAAAAGCCAAAGTAACGTCAAGATAGGCTGTTACTGTTTCATCTAATTTGGTCGGGTCGATTTTACCCCAGCTTGCCGCTTCTGAAGGCGGAGCACCCGATAAGCCGCCGGTATCCGGCCTTGCATCGGTTATATTAATATCATAATCCTGCCCTACTTCCGGTATCATCAGAACTTCCTGAATTTGCGGCTCGGTCTGGAGCATAAAATTCTTCGGGCTGCCGCCTCCGATAAGAATCACAGCCGTTTTGCCTTTTTCATAACGCTTGGCATTCAAAATTATAGCTGTCGATTCGTTTACATCGATGCTCGGATTGATTTTTAACTTAAATTTATCCTTAAGGTTCAGAGCGTCAGCTAAAAGCTCCACCCCCGCCACATTCATTCCGATTGTCGAATCGCCCGGCGACGACGTAAAAACAGGTATCCCGTTTCTATAAGCCGCAGCTAAAATGCTCACCTGACCTAAATTATTTTTCTTTTCGTATTCATCGAGAATTTTCCCGAGATGATGATAAAATTCCCTTGTTCCCATTTCCTTTTGAAATTGCGGCTGAACGAGTATTTCTCGGAGGATACGGTCGGTTTCCATTAGAACATCTTCATAATCAAATAGAATATCATAGATTCGCGTTACGCCCTTATCTCGCAGGTCGCTGTCGTTCACATTATGGCTGCCGCGAAACATCGGCAGGTTCAAAGCGTAGTGCATATCGTGATACATATTCGCGCCGGTCGCCACTAACCAGTCAACAAAGCCGTGATTCATCAGCGGTATGACTGTAGAAGGCCCCAGCCCTGCCGGAGTTAACGCCCCTGCCAAGCTTAAACCGATAGTAACATCCTCCTGAGAATATTTTTCTTTCATTAAATGACAGGCAGCCCTTAACCTGCCTCCGTTATAAGCGTCTAAATTATCTATCAGCGTAAGCACATCGGTATTTTTGCTGATAGGTTTGGGTAAAATTCTTTTCCCGGAAAGGTATTTTTGCTTGCCCGGACAATTTGGCTTTTTGTGTTCCATTTTTCGCTTCCTGTATAAAAAAATTAAGACTTCCCTGAATACTTGCGGGGATTCTAACAAAAAAAGTACGACTGCTCAAAAGTTAAAATAAATACTGCGATCAGATTGTTTCTATTCAGAAAAAAACATAAATCAATACTGTCGCCTCGTCAAATATTTTTAATCTTAACTCCTTGTCCAAAAAAGGCTTATACTTTAGCCAACTTCAATAACTCTGTGCCTGTTAAAAGTAAACAGCTAATCATTGCTGCAAATCTAAAAAGCTTGATATTCAGCGAAAAACACACGAAGATTTAAAGTTTATAAGCCGATTAAACTTCTAATTGCCGATTATCTGCAATAAATAGAAAAATGCAATAAAATCACAGACAGACCGAGAAAAACAAGGTTTTTAGCTGGTTTTCTTGCGATTAGAGTGGTTTTAGGCTATACTTACAGCCGGCAATTAAATTTAAATATTAATTCCTCTTGTTCTGTTGCGAGGGTAGCTTGGCTTAGGTTTGGGTTTATGAACGAGGAAAATGCAAACTATAATGAAAATATTGCCGCAGTTACCAAGATTTTCGAGGAACACGGAGAATTCATCCGTAAAATTATAAGCTATAAAACAACCGATAAATCTCTGATAGACGACCTATACCAAGACCTATTTCTGTCACTCGCTGCCAACCCTGTGGCACTGACAGGGCCTGAACTCAAGGCATTTCTTTATCGTTCGATAATAAATGACATCCATGATTCCGGCCGCCGGGTCAAAAATTATAGGAATTTGCTAAATAAATATGCTGAAAACCATAAATTTTCAGTCAATAAACATCTCTCCCAAAACGCTTATAATGAGGAAAGAGTGGAAATCATAATGAAAGACGCTTGGGGTAAGCTATCACCCAAAGAAACTAATGCGATTTCTTTGCGATATATCGAAGGATACAGTATCGCGGAAACGGCAAGTATAATGCGGGTTAAACCCGCTTCGGTTAGCAGATATATTTGTGTAGGACTGAAAAAATTACGTGAATGTTTGGGTCATACTGAACGGGATTGTGTATGAGCGAAATAAATAAAAATCAGATTTGCACGGAAGCAGAGTTATTTTTCCTAAGCATTATTTACGGCTCTGAATACGGCCAAGTGCCGCAGCATATTCAAGAGCATATTTTAACATGCAGTATTTGTAAAAATCGAATAGATGAGCTCAAAAATAATCTGCAGGAAAAAGATGGTAGCCTTCAAGATAGCCAATCGCAAATACAATCGACTCTTAAGGTGCATTTAAACTACGCCGGTCAAGAAGTAGGCTGTGATACGGTTAAACCCTTTTTGCCCGATATGTTAAAGCAAAAGATTTCCGTTCCGACCCCGATAACAGTGCATATCGACAGATGCCCCGCCTGCCAAAAAGACCTTGCCGCAATCGAAGCGATGCGGCTTAAAGATAAACAGCTTGAAATATTAAGCTCTGCTTTGAGTTCCAAAACAAATGAAGATTGTGCGACCCAAACCGATATTGCCCAAGCAATACAGCTATTTATAAATTTCGAATTTGATAAAATTTCGCCGCAATTGCTCGAACACTTATGCGGCTGCCGTTTATGTCAGTTATTAATTCATAAGGCAAGAGCGAAAAAACTTCAAAATTTACAGCCAAATAACAATTCAATATGCGAATCTGTTTCGGATTCGGATTTGTTTGATTATTTATTGCCGGACAAAATCGCCTATCAAAACAAAACACTTATTGAACATCTTAGACAATGCCCTGTGTGCCTTGGCAGACTGCAAAAAATACATGAGGAAATTTACTCAATCTGCAATAGGCTTGAATCAGCAATTAAAACAATCTATAACCTCAGCGGCGACAAGGATTTAACTGCAAGTGCAGCAGCCGCAGACACTTATGAAGGATTCCCAGTCAACGTCCAGACAATAATTTCCTATCGTAACATGAAAAAGCATTGGTCATTTGCCGGTATTGCAAAAGGCGTAAAATATTTGACAAAAATCGCTGCCGCTGCGGTGATTATAATGGCAGTTTCGATTTTAATTTACAATATACCGTCCGCTACCGCTGTTAGCATCGAGCAGGTATATCAGGCAATTCAGAAAGCTGTTAATATTCATATTACAAGATACACTCCGGACAGCATTGAACCTATTCAGGAAAGATGGATTTCTAAATCATTAAGACTATATATTTTAAAGACTTCCGAAGGCACTGCTGTTTGGGATTTGTCCAATCGAAAACACATCCTTAGGGCCAAAGACAGCCTCGCTACTGAAGTGTTTTCACTTTCTGAAACAGCCATAAATAATATTAGACAAAAAATCACAGGTCCATTAGAACTGACGCCATTTGAGAATATTTCTCAGATTCCAGCCGATGCCAAATGGAACAAAATCAATGGCGTCTATCTCGAAGGCTCCGATGTTTATGAGCTTCTATGGACACGGATTACACAAGGACAATCATTGCTTGCTTTTAAATGGCGCGTATATATCGACAAACAAACACAACTGCCAAGTAGGGTAGAGCTTTATCAAAAACTGCCGGATGAAGCTGAATATAATTTAATAACGGCTAATGAAATTAAATACTTATCTGACGAGGATATAATTAATCTGCTTGGCGAGTTAGGACTTGAAAAGCATATTACATGGAACCCCATAATGGAATACGATTTGTATATCCATCATTGAGTTTATCGACAAAAACAGAATCGGCAGATAGCGATTCGAGATGTCCGTCGGCAAAACCGGCATTAATCTTTTTGTTCAAATGTCTTCCGTAAACAGCGTCATATTCCATTCCCTGCCAAATCTCTTTCTTTCGGTTAACCGTTAATCCCGGAATATAACTGCAATCCTCAAATCGACCGCTGTTCAGCCTACCGGCCGGATACTCCGTTACATGCCACCAGTTAATAAGACTATAACCGGCATCGGCTATTAGTAAAGTTTCGCCCGGATTTCTTATATTTTCCAGCCTAACCGGCGTGCCGCTAAACTCCGGCCGGCTGATGCTGTCGGGTGCGCTTTTAAAGAGAGACTGATTTACTCCGTAGTTACCGCAGAGCATATTACCGGAAAAAACAGGGTCTTTTAAACGATTCGACGGACACCACAAAATACTCTTTTCTCCCTGCCAGTCCTCGTAAATCCCCCCGATAAAATTAAACCACCACCACCCAATTTTATCATATCGCGGATTGCCGGCATATCCTCCTTTGGGCATAATTAACTGTTGATTATTAAACCCATAAGGAAGAGAATTGTTTGTATTTCCATAGGCTGAAAAAGCTAAAATTAGCTGTTTTATGTTATGGGCACACTTGACGGCTTTGGCGTGTTCTTTTGAATTGCGCAATGCAGGGGATAATATCGCCAGCAACAGCGCCAGTATTGATACAACTATAATCAGCTCGATAACTGTAAAGCCCGTTCTCCTCATAAACTGTGATTTTACAAAGAAAACGGGCTTTTGTCAAACTATGTTTTAAATGAAAAAAGGCAACTATAATTAACTCTGATTGCCTGTTGGTTTTAATTAAATCCTACAAACAGGCCCTTATCCAATATTCCGTCCAAGTTCCTGTGACTTTACACCCATCGGGATTAAATAAATCGTTTACACACGGAGTGGTTATATAACGAATCATCCATTTTGATGAGCAGCTTCCGCTTTCTGCAGCCTCACAGCCCCATCTTTCGGACCACTCGATATAAAGACTTTCACAACTGCCGCCTATATACTCGCAGAACGCTACGTCATATTGCTGAAGCAGTTTTGTACAGCTATAACCTGCACCGCCAACCATAGATGAAAGCTCCGCCCCCGAAACTTCTTTAAAATCCCCTCTGATACTGCCGCCGGATATTACCAAAGCTATACCCGTAGTCCAGTCCATATCGAAAAAGTTCAAGTCAGCACGGTCATAAAATTTTCTGCTGGGCATATCAACCAAACGCACCGAGTACTGGTCAATGCTCTCCATCACGACAAAATGCTTCTTCTCAGGCAGATAAAAGATTATCTGCTTATCGGAAAGCATTTTTACAGTCTCGATATCAGTCTGTATTACCTTGCAGTCTAAACCAAGATTACGGATAAAAGACTGTATTGCCTCGATACTTGTCGTATTATCTTTTTCATCGACTAAAGCCGCGAGTTTTGCATTATCAACTTGAACTCCCAGCCTTGATAAGGCGAATTTTACCGCACCTGTCGCACAATTTTGTTTTTGCTGCCCTTCTCTGGTATCAAAAGCG
Source organism: uncultured Pirellulales bacterium (assembly GCA_964391985.1). Lineage (GTDB taxonomy): Bacteria > Planctomycetota > Phycisphaerae > Sedimentisphaerales > Anaerobacaceae > CAYMOE01. The sequence continues at coordinate 6,161 of CAYMOE010000002.1, read as the reverse complement.
AGTTTTTCGCCGAGAAGAGCTTCGGTATCAGCTGTCTTCGAATGACTATATATTAAAGAATGCTCGCTAATCGGCGATGCATATTCGATAATCGTATCGTCTTCGTAATCGACCCTAAAGGCCTCGGCTTTTGGAACTGCCGCGTCAATGGAATTAATCGTCCAGATATCCCGTTCCAAAAGTCTTCGCGAAACACCGTCATATTTTTCTATAAGAACGAACATCGGCACCCAGCGGCCCGAAACATATTTATAATCAGAATATTCATTCGAAATCACCGAATTGCCGCGGCCTGTCACAGTAAGTGAAACCATCGCATAGTCTTTCGACGGCTCCAGTGCAACGGATGTCTGAGCACCGAATTTATCCGTAAAAGTTAAAGATATTGTTACTGCACCGCCGGAAACTTTTTCAACCGCTTGGCACTGCATCGCCGCAAGATTATCGTACGAATAATAACCTAAACCCCACGGTATCAGCCCTGCCGTAAGCGGACCGTTTACTGTTTGCTGGGTTTGGCCGGATGAACTTACAAAAGCATACTCCGCCAAAGGCGAATATCTGACATAATTTTCGCCGTCCCACGCATATATTTTTTTGGCGTTTAATTCCATATTGAAATCGTCAGTCATTTCATTGCCGCGCAGATTCTTTTCCGGCTTAATGGAATCATTTCGTGATTCTATATTTATTTCCCAGTAAAAACGCTCTCCGTCGTACTTGACCGTTTCGGAAGAAATCATCGTATGCTCATTAGACATTCTATAACGAGTGTTAAAAGGAATCGCATCCAGCTTTTGTTTTTGCAGATATTCGGCTCTTTCACGTTTTTGGCTGTTTGCCTGATATTCAGTAACATTTCTCAAAACAGCTTCTCTAATTTGTTTTTGGTCAGTGGTTTTTACTGCACGATATTCTTCATGAGAAGCTTCGATAGTTCCTGCCGGTATCCATGCTTTTTTCTGCTGTGAGGTTAACTGCTCTAATATTTCGAGAATTTCAGCTCTTTCCAGCTTTCGCTCGCCAAAGCACAAAGAACAGCAAAGACTTAAAAATAAAATCAATAAAATAGAATTTTTGCGCACCATTTTAATCCGCCTCCTAAATACATTTTTTAGAATCTTCATAGTTTGCTATTTTGCCTGACAATTTAGCCCGTAATCTAACGACTAAAGCGTATGCAAATGCACAATTATTGATTCTTTTTCGGCGACTAAGGGGGGCAGATAGAGGTATTTCTTGAAAATATAAAAAAATGCTATTTATAGGGCGTTAGATAACCCAAAAAGAGCTATAAAACTAATAAAATGATAATGACACAGCTATAAACTTAAATTAACGTGTCTTTTCAAGCCAAAATTCGGCAAAAAGGGCTAAATCATCAATATAAACTTCGCCGGATTTATCCAAATCAGCTCCTTCACACCAATTGGGTTCTGCACAGCCGCCCTGCTCCCAATATCCGGCCAATATCGAAAAGTCTGCAAAATCAACCCGATAGTTCGAATCAAAATCCCGTGTAGGAACATGCTCGAACTTAATCTGATAAATCAAACCATAATCAAAAGGAGGATAATCCTGCTGCCAATAAAATGCGAGATTGACATCCCCAATCTCTATAGCGTTGTAGTCTGCGATAAACCATTCTCCAACACTGACATATTGCGTCGGGCTATTGTAGAAATCAAGGCCCTGAACATATTTGTCTTCATCCTCCCAGTACGAATCAGCGGAAAAAACCGCCGCCAAAAAGCCCGCAGCTTCAAGAATAGACCCGCTGTAACCTATTCCATATTCATCATAAGGTCCCCTGCCGTAAAGCTGGCCTTGATTCATATTATCATCTTCTAAAAGCAATCTTCCGGACCAGTGTTCTGCAACATTGGAATCAACAATAATAGATAGCTGCGTACCCGCCATAATTTGGCCGTAATCGATATACTGCAAGGCCGAATTGACATCTATCGGTACAAAAAACTCGTTGCTGTCTCGCAGGTACACTTTTGTGGAAACCTCACCGAAAGCAAAACACTGAATAATAAGTGCCAAAAATAAGACTTTGGGCATGTTAGCCATGGCATGCCTCCTCCTGAATGGATATTATCATCACCTTACGGTACTTTAATTTAACAGGATTTGCGTTTTAAAGCACCACCTTATATGTAAGTTTGTGATTTTACAACTTTGCCCCTAATAAATCAATAACTAAAACTCAAAAAAGCCTTAAGCCCTTTAAATACAATGTCTTAGGTGCTATTTGTTTTCAAAAAAGGCTTTTTATTATTTTTAAAAGAATTAATCAAAATTTCACTATCACAAATCGCTTAATAATTAGCAGAGTTTAATTATTTGTGCTGTTATATTTTCTGTCGTAAAGATTTGCGAGGTCTGACGTGAGCCTTAAAAGAACATGCCGCATACTTAAATTGCTCATGATGCTCCAGTCCGAGAACTATAAAAGCCCGGAATCACTTTCAGAGGGATTAAAGGTCAGCAAAAGAACTCTATATAGGGACCTGCAAACCTTGCAAGAAGCAGGAGTACCCTGTTATTTCGACCATGTCGAAGGCTATTACAAAGTCAGCAGCAATTTTTTCATGCCCCCGCCAAACCTTACCGAACAGGAGGCTTTTAGTCTTTTGTTGCTGGTTCATAGGGCCCAGCAATGTCTTAATATTCCCTTTAGCCGGTATGTTTACAACGCCGCTCTTAAAATCGAAAGCCAGCTGTCGCGAAGTTTGAAAGAATACTGCCGTCAAAGGCTTAAAAATATCTCGGTCTGGCCGGTTCCGGCAAAATCATCCAAGCTTTTAGATGATAAATTCGCAAAACTGCAGCATGCCATACAAAACAAGCGAATTCTGAACATTTCTTATTACTGTAAATCCGAACAAAAAATCATCAACTGCGGTTTTAGTCCGATGCATATCATATACACAAATGCTTGGCATGTTATCGGCAAAGAAAATATCAATCGAACTATTCAGACTATAAGGCTTGACGCCATTGAAAAAATTGAGCAGACAGAGAAAAACTTTTTTGAAAGCAACAAATTTGACCCGGCCGAATATTACGGACGTGCTTGGTCAACGCTTCCGGAGGGCAGGCTTTATAACGTTTCGTTAAAATTCGCACCGCAAATAGCTAACGAAGTCAGTGCCGTTCAATGGCACAGTACACAATATGCAGTCGCCGAAGAAGATGGTTCTGTAATTCTTAAGTTTAGGGTCGACGGGCTGGATGAAATTGCATCGTGGATTTTCGGATTCGGCGATAAAGTCCAAGTAATAAGCCCTGAGATTCTGCAGGAAAAAATCCGCAAAATGGCGCATAGCGTAATCAACCAATACGATTCATATAACGAAATAAAAAATTCTGACTTATCTTTACAAGGCACCGCATGAAATCCAATAAAGATAATATTAAAGCTCTTGCAGAACATCTTATTAAACTCGAGTTTCAGGTTAGAAAAAATGACCGTGATAAAAATCCGGCTGCCAAAAATACTGCTCAGACAGAAAATAACCAAAACAAGTCGGAATCCGAACAAAAAAGAAGTTGAAAACAGAAATACAGTATGCTCGTTACCCTTTTATTTAAGAGCCGGGTTCTGTAAGAGTCGGCTTACTACAGCCGGCATTTGCTTTGGGTTAGATTTGAAGAATCCGGAGCCCGGCTGCTTAAATACCTCTCCCTGCACGGATGCAGAGGTTCGTAATATCGGCCGCCTCGGGAGGGGCGGCCTGTTTTTATAATAGAGTTTTATATGGATAACAACATTTCGTTTGGCTTTGAGTTAAACCGACAACCTTACAGGAGATGACCAGATGGAACCGAATGAACAAAATTTAACACCCTCGGAACGCAGAAAACAAACAAGATGGTCTGTCTATAATTTCATTAGGGCAACGGCGACTATTTCAAACTGCCCCGCAGGACTGTTAGCCGATATATCGAATGAAGGAGCTCAAATTATTCTGCCTTGCGACTGCCGGAATGTTCTTGCGGTAGGCAAAAATGTTTCGGTGTTTATTAAAACTTCTCTCGAACAGTGCAACCTCAACCTAACCGCACAGGTCAAGAGCATCGCAGTTTCCGCACAAGATGACACTATTCGAGTGGGCTTGCTTTTTATCGGCATTGAAAACGTACCGGAAGCTAAAGAAATAATCAAAAAAATCTGTGAATATGGACAAAAACTTCAATCCGTTAAGATAGATTAGCTTTTAGGATAACTTTTAGAAAACTATTTCTCTTAAAACTTTCTATCGCAAGAAATGAGAGCTAAAGGAACCAGACAAATATAAATTATTTTTATTTCTGCACCGGCCAGAAAACCGCGTCTCCTTCGTCTGCCCATAATCGAGCTTTACCTTCTCTGTCCCGATATATCTGCCCGCCGTCGTCGGTGAAATTTTGCCCAACACTGTAGAGAATAAAATCTTCGCCAATAACCCTATAAACGAATGCCTTATCACTGAAAGGGTCTATTGGAATTTTATCAAGTAATTTAGCCTGTACCAGTGCGTCTAATGTTTCAGGATATTGTCCGTATCGCAGCTTATACCTCTGTAATGCCAAAACCGTAAGTAATGCTTCTGAATCAGCTTGTATTCTATAAGATAATCTTAAGACCTGATTATAAGACGGCACCATAATCATAAAAAACCAATATCTAGCCTGTTTAATACGAGGCCATTGGTCAATATCCAGTTCTGTATCAATGTTCATTTGCCGTCGAGAAAAAGGTGTAAATTGTGCCAATTTATCATAAGAATCATACAAATACTCAACCATTTCTGTCATTTTTGCCCGGTTTGGACTAATTAGCGAAGCCCCAAGAGCAAAAAAATATGAACTATCCGAAGTTGGGTCTGTAAAATACTGTTGTAAACCAATCGGTGCCATATGACCAGAGCCTCTGCCGTTATCTGTGTAAGCCCTTTGAATAAAATCCATTACGTAAAACATCTCGACTTTAAAGTTGATGTGAAAGATGCCATTATCCACAAGCATTTGGAATTCATTCTGTATGCGCCCAAGCATTTGTTCACCTATCTGTTGGCGGTCTATAATCTCAAATGCATTGTGTACTGCCATAGCTTGAATTGCGATACCTACCAATTGCTCAATAAGCATTCGAGGGCCTTTGAAAAGTCCTCCGGTTCGATATAAAGTAAACAAATCTTCGAATGCACCATCGATATCGCCTTGATAAAAATTAAGTCTTGAACGCCAGAGAACAAGCCTTGAGATTTGTCTAATAGGGCTAAGTTCAGGGAAAACCATATCAAAAAAACTTTCCTTTTCATTATCGAACTGGCGATTCCACCAGCAATAAGGTTTTTTGCTTGCTTGTATGTATAGGTCTATTGCCTCAGAATTTTCATTAATCCATTTATTTAACAACTCAAACTCAGTTTCTGTTAATTCATCAACACTGTTTTTTTTACTTATTACAATGAGCAAATCGTCCTTCGGCTCATTCGAATCAGTAAACTGCAACGAATCTTTCGCTATTTCAGGCGGCTTTACATAAATAGCGATTGCTTGATTATACAGATTTGCCGCATTTTGACTTTCATCTGCCAGAGGTCGAACCATGTTAGTAGCTTTCTGAAGGTAATCGATATTAACGGTTGGTCGCCCCATAGAAATATAAAAAGCATAAAATATAATACACAATATAAATACACCGATAGTTTGAAAAGTTCTTGCTGCGACAGTCCGCCAAAGAGGCCGACAGCGTTTTTTGGCACGCCGAAGCAAAATGCCAAGCAGTTTTGCATCACCGAATTGCTCAATCAATTGCTCTGCTCTATCCTCTTTTTGCTTATCGTCTGTACAGTCCCGTAATTCATCTTCGAAATGTGCGGCAAGCTCTCGCTGCACTTCAAGACGAATCTTTTTTCGATACCTCATGCTTTTGATAATCAGGTCGATAAAATCCTGTGCATTTTGCGGCAACTTTATGCTGCTTTTGTAATAGTTATTCCGAGACATAATAATAACTCCCGTAATTTAACAAGATTTTCGGTTTACCCAGAACAACAAATTAAGAGTTTCTAACAAAAAGAGCCTTTTTTCGCGGCACGGCCTTCAAGGCCGTGATTTACAGGTTTCACGGGCAAGATGCCCGTGCCACTGTTTATTTTGTTAGA
>CAYMOE010000001.1:0-260551 GCA_964391985.1 uncultured Pirellulales bacterium | reverse complement strand
GTGCCTATAAGATTCAACGCAGATGAAATTTTCGAAATGGCTGAAGAAATCGAACGCAACGGTGCAAAATTTTACCATCAGGCTGCCGAAAAAGCGCCGAATGAGGACACCAAGAAATTCTTCAACAATATGTCAAAAATGGAAGCCCGCCATCTGGAGATTTTTCAGCAGATGCGAAAAGACCTCAAGCCTAATGAAAAAGGCGATACGGTTTACGACCCTCAGAATGAAGCTGCATTATATCTCGAGGCTATGGCCGACAGCCACGGTTTCGAAGGGCGAATAAGCCCGACTCAGGATTTTACGGGTTCTGAGTCAATGAAAGAGGTGATTGAAATCGCTCTTAACGCAGAGAAAGAATCTGTGGTGTTTTATTACGGATTAAAGAGCATGGTTCCGCCAGAATTAGGCTTAGATAAGATTGAAAAAATCATCCTCGAAGAATTAAGTCATATAACTACACTGCTCAAATATCTGAAGACTGTTAACTAAACAAAAGGCCCGTGATTCAAGCGGGCCTTTTTATTCCGCTTTTTTATAGAACAGGGCCTGTTCGTCTGAAAGTTTGCCCTGACGAATCAGCTCGTTAATTTTCTCCGCGTCAATATCCCGCACGCTGCCGGACGGCATTTCGGAGACGACAGCAGCCCGGCTCGGCTGAACCATATTGCCGAGCGGTTTCAGAGCAGCTATGGAAATAAAAAGTGCTATTATAATTGCGGCTATAGGCAAAAATATGCTCAGAAACTTAGCTGTTATGTTTTGCTGCGAATCACCATCTGAAACCGGAGTAAAATTAAAACCTTTATACCTGCATCTGTCGCAGTAGATACAATCGGCTTGGTCCTGCAAGCTCAGGCCGAATTCACAGTTTTTAAAATGTTTGGCGGGGTTTAATTTTTTGAACAATCTTAAAGAATTGAACAGTGATAAAAAAGCCCCTACAGGACACAAATATCTGCACCAGAATCGAATATAAAAAAGCGAACCGACCGCGATTAGCAATACCAAAACCATTACAATGTCAGTTATTTGACTTGAAAAGACTGTAATAAGCGGGTCGGCGGAAACTGTTTTTCGGTTTCCTGAAATAAAAAACGCAATAACGAAAACAAAAAGAACGATATATTTTACGAACCGTCCCCGCTGCATACTATTTATGGAAATGTCACGTTTGAATTTCGCGGGTATGATATAGCTTAGTAATTCCTGTGCGGCTCCGAACGGGCATAAGTATCCGCAATAGATATTGCCAAATAGAACTATCAAAACCGGTACGGTAAAAGTTAACAGCATCGAGCCGGAAAATCGAAATGCTGAAAATCGCAGAGTCAGTAAATTAATCATCTGTTCGCTGGAGTATTGCATGTTGAGAATCATGCCTGCGATGATAAGATTGAAAATCAGAACAAAAAGTCTGCTCTTGAAACCTCCGAAGTAAATCGTCAGAAGCGTTAGAATAATTGCCGAAGCAAAATACAGAGTATGAATATCGAAAGCAAACCTGTCTGAAATGATGCTTGATTTTTCAGCAGGCTCTATTTGCTGTATCACCTGCTGATAAAACAGCTCCCCTGACTTGTGCAAAATATTTATTATCGCTTTTGAGCTGTCTGTAGCGCCGGTTACGGTATGTACCTCTTCGATTGAGTCGTTCGCAAATAAATTTTGACCTTTCAGCGTCTTGAACCAATCGCTCAGCATAGCCAGATAACTTTCCGTCTCGTTCGATTTTACTATTTGAAAATCCTGTAATACTCCGGCATTATCAACTCTGATGAGCAATTGAATCGGCCCGCCGAATCCGCTGATTTGAGGAGTGAAATCGAAAGAATCAAAAATATAACCGCTGATATTGTTGTTTTTGTCGAACACTTTAGTGTAAGTTATTTCGCGCGGGGCATCACCGGGGCCTATTGCAATTTTTTCTTGCTGTAATTGTTCTGCGGTCTGCGGCGTAGAGGATATTACCCTATCTTGCGATGGATAACCAATCAGATGTGAAGATATAACCACAGCCGCCGCAATGCCGAAAAGCACATATCCTGCTCGACGACAACGATATAATAAAGATTCCTCATAATAGATTTCTTTGAATTTTATTTTTTCGAGTAAAATCAGCGGGATATTAACCGCTAAAATCAGAATCATAAACAACAAAGTCCAGGCGATACCGAAAACTGGAATAATAAGCAGGCTGCTAAGTATTCCGCCGACCGATGCGCCTAAATGGTCGCTTATTTCGAGCTTGCTTCCGGCCTGTATCGTGTCGATACCCGCATCATTCAAAAAACGGCTTGCAAACGGGAAATAAAATCCGCTGCACAAACCGCAAATAAAAAACGCCGCGGTAAAAAACACCTGAGTTTTTTGTGAATCCGGCCAGAGAATAATAGCGAACAAAATCAGAATATGAATCAAAACCGAAGCGAGAACAAGCGGGGTAATACGTCTGATTTTTTGAGCCAGTGCGCTTGTTAAAAAAGCGCCCGCTGTCAATCCTATCATAAATAACGATGAAATGATGCCGATATGCAGATACAGCGAACCAAAATACGTCTGGTAAAGATACATCAGCGCAATAACCGAACCGATAGCAGCCAGACCCGCAGAAAAAACCAAAAAGCTGCTTTGAAAGCTGTTATGCAGTCCTTGTTTCGGCGAGCCTAAAATATAAAAAATTCTCAGCAAAACAAAAATGAGTAAAACAGCAATAAGCAGAACCGGGCCTGTCTGCGCAAGGTTCTTAAAAAACTTGGTAACTGGCGCGCCGGATTGTCTGGTCATAAGCAGCAAGCTGTAAAGGTTTGCCAGCGCACGGCTGTCTGTATTAATAAGAAGGTTTTCGGGTAAATCTGACTGCTCGTATAACTCCAAAGCTTTCGCTGCACGTTCAGGCCGATATATAGTAAACAGACCATCAGGCACAAGCAATTCCGATGCGCCTTTAATCTGAGAAAAACGGTCTTTCAGTACGCCCGGCTGGTCGGTTATCTTAGAACTATCCGATGCGATAAACCAGCTTTGGTCGCCGGGAACCAATACGAGATTGCCGAATACCTCGCTGAGTGTATTTTTTATTGAGGCTCCGAGATTAATTAATTCGGCACCCATGACATTCTCACCGCCTGTAAATGAAACGGCTAAAACTCCCGACTCAGCCAAAGAAGTTTTTAGCTGCTGATAAAATTCCAGAGTGTAATATCGGTTTAAAACAGAGCTTGTCGCATCGGGCAGATTCGTTATGACGATGTCGTATTTTTCCGAACCTTCGGCCAGATGTCTTCGGATATCACCATCGATGATATGAAAACGGCTGTCCGCAATTCGCAAATTTTCCGGTATTACTTTTTTAAGCTCGGCCGAATATTGTTCATCGGACTGTACCCAACTAACTTTTCGTATTTGTTCAAGATGCAGAAATTCCTGACATAATCCTAAGCCGGTTCCGAGAACAAGGATATTTTGAGCATTCGGTTTTTGGCACAGAGCTGTTGCGGCAATTTTGCCGTATATAGTCCGGTCTCCGAGAACTTCAACCGTGCTTCCCTGAGATACGACAACGAATTGTCCCTGATAAAATCCGTAAAGATATTCCGCTTGGGCGGTCTGGAACGAACCCTCAAAAGCTTCGGAGGGGAGCAGTTTGGACCACTTGGTTTTTTGTATTTCTTGGACTAAAGTACGGTCCGCTTGAAGCAATATGAAAACCGGAAAAGCACAAGAAAGAAATACAAGTACCGCGATTTTAAGATAAGCTGTAAATTTGGTTTTGCTGAAAAAAATATTCGATGCTTCGACAAAAAAAGCGGCAATACTAAGAAAAAAAGCAAGAAGAACAAAAACTCTAACCGCACTCAATCCGGCTGCGAGCAGAATCGTAACAGCTAATCCCCCAGCGAAGCTTCCGGCTGCTTCGAGGATATAAACACGCGAAACAGGCATTTTGCTCTGCATGGAAAGCCATTTACAGGCTAACGGGAAAAATATACCGGTTAACAGACTAAATGGAGCGTTTACTAATACTGCAAGAAGCACGGTTATTTCTACGGCAGGGAGCTCATAAATTTTAATTCCGGCAAGCTCTCGCGCGTATAAAATCAGTAAAAATTGAATCACAACCGCAGGCAAATATAAAAGCAGGAACCAATGTATTTTCGAAAGAATAGCTTCGGCAAGCCTTGTGTTTTTACTAATGAAAAAAGCGCCGATAGCTACCCATAAAAACCATGAGAAGAAAAACAATCCTACGCTTATATCGTTACCTTCGAGGGCGGTGATAAACTCCCTGAAAAGCAAAGTCTGTACGCCGATAATAAATAAGCCATAGCTGAATACGAGAAAGACGCGGGCTAATTTCATTTTTCCTCACCGAATACTTCAGCCTGATAAACCAAAAATTCAGCTCCTTCGCGCCAAGCGTCGCCGGGCAATCCGGCTTTACGAGACAACTGCGTCAGCATTTCTTCGAGGTTCCAACCCTGCTCGGGCGCAACCTGAGGGAGAAAAACCGATGAGCGGCCGGTTTTGTTAAGAACAACTCCATCGATGCCGACTCTAATTTCATCATACCGAGCAACTGGTTTAGGAACCGTCAGAGCGGAGATTTCTATAACAATGTCATTATATTCAGCCATTTGCAGCGCTCTAAAGCGGGGGTCATTCTGACTCGCGTTGACGGCATTTGAAATAACCGATTGATACAGCGGAACTCTCGGGAAAATTTCACCGATACAGCCTCTTAGCTGCAACTCTGTCCGGCCATAAATTTCGACAGGCGTTTTAATTGTTACGAAAGCTGCTCGGCGTTCTTTCATAGCATCGCTGATTGGAACGCCTAAATCCGAAGGCGACGGAACCCTTTTATTCTGCAGCTGATATAAAATTGCTTTTCTGGCCATAGTTAATAAATTTCGCTTGTCCTGTTCGCTCAATGTTCCTTCTAAAATATCAACGGGTTTTTGCTGCGGCCATTCTCCTGAAAAAACAGCGGAAAGATAACTGACTGAATTTCTAAAATCACCGGTCAGCCGTCCGCTGGTATCATAGTTGAGCAGCTTTACAGATGTATTGTCTTCGAGCATAGAAAGCAGCAGCGCAATGGGAACCGCGCCGCATATAGTGGCCCCTGTGCGCTGTTTGTAGTCGAGAAATCCTTCGGCATCAAGAGCAGCTATGTGTTCGTATGAACCCATATCGAGTTTCTTGATTTGTTCGGGTACATCCGTTGTAAACGGCACATAATTAAAGTTCGGGCCGTAATGAGTAAAATCAGAACTTGCAATCACCAATGTTTGCGAATCGACCATGCCTCGCAAAATCGCGGCTGCTTTTTTAATCGTTTCGATAGAACACGAGCCCGCTACAATAGGTACGAGCTTAAAATCGCCGAGTTTATACTGTAAAAGAGGAATATGAATATGAACGCTATGTTCATGCTGATGCGCAGATAAGATATTTTGAAAAATCGAATATTTTAACAATTGCCCGACAAATTCAGTATCAATTTCAGTTTCACCCAGCTCGGTTGCGAAATGTGTTACATTCGGAACACTGAAAATTTCGTTCATCGCAACTCGGTGACTTGGCCCGATGACAATTACCCGTTTGTAGTTTTTGCCGAGGCTTTTGAGGCCGTAAGCAGCGGTCTGGCCGGAATAAACATAGCCTGCGTGGGGCTGTATAAGAGCTATCGGATTGTCAACAGGTTCGACTTGAGCTCTGTCGAAAAACCTTTGAATCTGTGATTTCAAAGAGACAGGGTCTTTCTCATGCCATCCGATATCCGCTAAAGGAGAATTAAGTACGATTTTTTTCTCAGGAATCGGCTGTTGTATTTGTTGAACTTGAGGCTCCTGTTCGGGCTGCGGCGATTCTTTTTTATCACAAGCGATTGTGAATAAAATCATCATAAAAAAACCCGCGAAAACAGCTGCATTTAATACTTTCCATATTTTTGTTTTCATATCAGCCGCTCCATTTACCTTGTTGGTTAATTGATTCTGCTTGCTTTATTTTGCCCGGATATCGGTTCATTTGGGCTGCTCGGATAAATCTCTTAGGTGATGTCTTTTCAGCAATCCATCGCAGAGAGACTGTCCCCATTACAGCCGCCGCCGAACCAATTCTCACAACCGCCTCAAGAAATTTTCTTCTGGTCATTTCCAAACTCCGTATATTTTTCTGCCGCAATCCGGACAGCAGCCGTTTTCCAAAACATTTCTTAAAATCCGATACCCGCTTCGTTCAATCAAAAGCTTCTTGCAGCCGGGACAATACGTATTTTGCCCTTCTTTGCTGGCTATGTTGCCGATATAAACATAATGCATTCCCTCATCCATCGCGATTTGCCTTGCCATATCGAGAGTTTGCGCAGAAGTCGAAGGCAAATTACGCATCTTATACTGAGGGAAAAATCGCGAAAAATGCAGCGGTATCTCCGAGCCGAGATTATTTTTAATCCACTTAACAAGTTCGCCTATCTGTTCGGGTTTATCGTTTAAAGTAGGAATAATCAGATTAGTAATTTCAAGACATATTCCTTTGGCGGCAGCTCGAATCAATGATTGCTGAACGGGTTTCAAAGTTGCCGAACAAATCGTACGATAGAAATCGTCGTCGATAGATTTTAAGTCTATATTGGCTGCGTCGGTATATTTTAGCAGTTCTTCCCACGGCTGAGGATTTATATAACCTGCGGTTACTAATACATTTCTGATATCAGCGGATTTTGCAAGCTTGGCTGTATCAAGTGCGTATTCATAATAAATTACCGGGTCGGTATAGGTATATGCCAATGAGGGGCATTGGAATTTTTGTGTCAGAGCGATTATGTCTTTGGGCGTGTACTGCGATACGATGCTGTCTTCCGGATTTCTTTGCGAAATTTCCCAATTTTGACAATTTAGGCAATGAAGATTACAGCCGACTGTTGCGAGCGAAAGAATGGCAGTAGCGGGTAAAAAATGAAAAAGAGGCTTTTTTTCCACAGGGTCAACATGAATCGAACAGGGATAACCGTAAACAACTGTTCGCAGAACGCCGTCTAAATTGATTCTGACACGGCAATCTCCGCTTTGGCCGGAATCAATCAGGCAGTATTTCGGGCATAACTCGCATTGAACCTTCATTACGTACCCCCGTAATTTTACAGGTTCGTTCATTCGAAAACAGGATTATAACACAAGTAATATGCCTTTGACAGCCTGACTGTTCATTTGATGTGAAAAAATAGGCCAAACTACTTTTTTCTCTTTAAAAACCCTTTCGGATTCCAAGTTATCATATAGGCCTCTTTGCTTCGGTCTATTTCGAAACTGCTGTTTTCAGAGATAAACTTTTCAATAGCTTCGTAAGGACCGGGTGAGGGACCATCATCGACTCCATGATGGCAAATTGAATCTTCTATAATAAAATAGCTTCCTACGCTTACTAAGGAGCTGAATTTCTCAAGCACACATAGCGTGTTGTCGTATGTATGCGCACTGTCCTCAATTATCAAAACTTTCTCGCCTTCATTTATCATCGGTTTGACCGTTTCAAACGAAGCCACCGCATCAGCGGTTACGAGGGTTATGCGGGGATGCTGTTTAGTTTTGGCATCTATAAGGCTGTGGTCTATATCAACCGCAATGATGCGGCCTTTTTGCATATTATCAAGAAAATGAGCCAAAGCCAGTGCGCTGCCGCCCGCAAGGTTTCCTATCTCGATTATTACATCGGGTTTTATTTCATAGATTATTTGCTGATAAACCCAAAAATCCAAAGGATTTTTTAATGTCTTGATGCCGAAATAGCTTGTTTTCTTTTTGACACCTCGCTGCATTATCTGCAGTACATCTTTAAGCGGCATATCCAGATGTTCTTCCACAGCCGGTCCAACCTCTGCTTCGTTCAAACCTAAAATTTTTTTAATTTTGCTAAACATAATATTAACACCTCTCTTCAAAAACCTTGTGTATCGCAGCAGTCAATCTGATATTTATGCTTAATGTTATACCGTAAACATTCTTAAATCATTCAAAAAATTCAATCACGCCTAAGACTCTTACATTAAGACCACAGAGCATGATATGTGCCGCTTTCGATTACATCAAGCATATATCCGGCTATTTTTGTGCAATTGAATTGCTCGTGGGCCCAATTCATTCCCTCTTCAGCGATTTTTTTTCTTTCTGTTTCATTATCTAAATACCACTCGACCAATTCATTAAATTCTTCAACAGAATCAAAATATCTTAAGTGCTTGCCATCTTTATATAAAAGTTCGCAATCTGGGAAACGATTTGAAATAACAAATGCCCCACAGCTAAGCAGTCGAATTAAACGATCTGAATGGCATAAACGTATTCCTTGATATGCATTAATGCTGACTCCTATTTTCGTACCGCTCATCGCATAGATGCAGTCCATTCCGCCTATTGTTTTTTTATTATAGCAGCCGTACAATTTACTGTCGCTGTGTTTTAATAGTATTTCAATAACTTCTTTCCGAAGCTTAAAACTGGGGTCAGCACTGTGCGATAACCCTCCTATCCAAAGAATATTTGATTTCCATTGCTCCGAAACATTGTGTCTGTACTCTATATCCGGGTCGCAGGCATTGGGCATGAAACAGCATTTTTTTATACCCTCATCTCGATAGTCTTTAAGCCACTGCCCATCATTAGTTACAAAAAGCACATCAAGGTTTCGTGCGATATCTATTCTGCCTTTTTGCAATTTCGGCCAAGGGTCACCGTCGAGACCAACCAAAACTGCGTTAGGTGCTTGCTGTCTTATTAACTCCAAAGAAGCCCCGTCCAATCCTTTTGCAAATGTCATCAAAATTATATGAGGCTCATAGTATCTAACTTGCTCGGCAAGTAATTCGTCTGTTTTGTGCTTATAGAATTTCAATGCAATCGTTTTGCTGCTTAAGGGACATGTCTCTCTTAAAGCCCGTGTATAATTGAACTCTGTAACATCATGCCCCTGTCGAATGAATCCCTTGATAAGTTTACGCGCCTGAAAGAACATCTTTATAGGCTCATAACTTAAAGCAGAAATAACCAATATTCTTTTTGATTTATTCATAGTTAATATATTGAATGAAGTATTTTATCTGCATCGCATATAATTTTTTTTAAACCGGCGGTTATTTAATTCCGCACACCACAGAAAATTTCCAATCCATAAAAATATCGTTATTTTTGAATTTCATGTTATAGGCTCTTTGGACTGAAGAATCACATTCGCAGTGCATTTTTTTAATAATATCTGTATTTCGAAAAGGAAGGCCTGAGTTTTCAAGCCAATTATTCAGGCTCATTTCCTTCAGTACTATAGTTTTGGAAATGATTCCTTGAAAATTATGCCGAATGAAAAGATTAACCATATCATCTGAAAGAAATGTGATTCTATCCTCTTTAAAGCGGAACATATCTTTATAAAATTGTATACAATTACAGTCAGGAGGATTCCCTTCACAAAGAATAAACGTTCCTCCCTTTTTTAGTACATGATATACGCCTGCCATGGCTTTCTCAATGTCATTTGCATGATGAAAAACCATGCGTGCTGTAACTAAATCAAAGTAGTTATTTTTAAATGTTTTCAAGTCTTCGATTGCTCTGATAGAAAGCTTAAAACCGTATGAGCTATCTATTTTATCCAACATCCCCTGACTAATATCTATTCCGTAAAAATCGGCCTCGCCGCATTGCATTTTAAGGGCTATCAGTACTTTTCCGGTTCCGGTTCCGACATCTAAAACCTTCTTGCCAGTCAAATCTCCGGACATTTCAACAATAGCGTTTAGTAATTCGTCTTTATTTACCCAATCTAAGCCATTATAAAATTTTGCCCGATTATCCCAATTGGTCTTCTTTTTTACCATTCGGCGCACAAATTTAGTATCTTTCAATGCCCTTTCATAATCTTCCGGAGTGTCTATCTCCATCCATCCTCGTTCGATAATAACACAATGTAGCGGTACGCCCAATTCAGTCATTTCCTGAAAAAGATCTGTTTGCCATGCTTTTGCGAATACATCTGCTTGCCCAAAAGGCTTTCCGGAATAATACTGCTTTGCTCGGTCATAATTTCTTTTCAGTATTTCTATCCCGCGATGCGAATATTTAACCATCCCAATAAATTGCCCATTGGTTTCGTATTGCGACGTCTTTTTTTTACCTATTTGCTGGATACGGTTTTCGGAATCAAAGTACACCATTTCCAGTTCTTCCAGAGCAACTGTACTGCGATGCTCAATAGCTTCTTCCCAATTTACCATAACTCCTACAGCTATATCATGATTGGATTCGAGAAGACGTTTTACAACCTGTTCTTCGTAAAGGATATCTGAATAAAGAACCAAAACATCCCCCGTCATTTCTTTTCTGGCACAAAAAAGCGAATGCAGCATGTTGGTGGTTGAATAATCAGGGCTGTCATAATATTTTAGTCCGGGGGTATTAATCTTATCACCTTCATATCCGCGAACAACAGAAATATCTTCAATACCGCAGACATGAAGCGTGTTTATCTGAATCTCGAGTAACGTATTATCTTCAATATCAATTAAGCATTTAGGTCGGCCCTCGGATAGTTTTCCAAGACGTGAACCTTCGCCTGCTGCCAGAATTATCGCTTTCATTTTAATTTACGCCCTATTTTTTAAGATTTCCCATGTAGGGGCTGATTTATATTATTAACTTAACTGTATTGGCTCAGATGTTTTTTGCCTGAGCAGATTGCACCTTTCGGTCGCAATTGTTTCTAATTCACAGATTTCTTTTTTATATTTCTCATTTCCATATAGATTTACCGATTCCTTCGGATCGTTTTCAAGGTCAAAAAAAGAATTTTGCCGTTTCTTGCAGGTATTTTCGTATCCGGGTTCATACCAAATTAACTTATTTTTCCCTCTAATCACAGCAATATTTACAGCTTTGAAACTAAAATCTCCCGGGCCGGGACATAAACTTTCAAGTATAACAGGACGATCCGGACTGGGCTTTTCAATCAAAGATTGTCCGTGAAATTCCGGCCGAGGTTTTGCCCCTATTAAGCTGAGAATTGTTGGCGCAACATCTTGTAAGCCGCAAGGCTCGGTTATGATACGGTTTTTCATATTTGGATTGAAAAAAATTATCGGCACACGCGTATTTTCCTCTGATAGTGAACCAAGATTTTCTTCGGTATGTTTGGCAGTAAAACCATGGTCGCCGCAAATAACAATCAGTGTTTTTTCGAATAAATTTTCAGATTTTAATTTTTTTATAATTTCTGCTATTTGCTTATCAATTAATCGCAGGGCAAAAATACGGTTTACTGATTTAATCGGATTTTTATAGTCGAGCATTCTCTGAAATCCGAGAGTAACGAAATCTTCAGGCCATCCGAATCTTCCGGGAATTGAAATATTATCATGTATCTCAAAAAGATGTGTCCAGATAAAGAACGGTTTCTGAGAAAATCGGCCTATCGCAGAATTAACTTCTTTCCTGAGATAATCAGTAGAAACAGTATGTCGATACCGCCTAATTTGGACTCCAAGCCGTTTTAACAAACTGGAAGGAATTCTTAAAAAAGACGCAAGCAAATCTTTTCGGTCTGATTCTTCATTCTGGCCGGTTAGAAAAAACCTGAATTTATTTGAGATATCATCGCTTAAATGGGCTAAAATATATTGCGTTTTATTTTTCCGGAACTCTGTTTGTATACTTTTTAAGATAGACTGATATAGAGTAAAATCATGCCTGTGGATGGAAAAATCATAACGGCATCGCTTTGCGTTTAAGTCATGGCTTATTTGGTTGCAGCGACGCAATAATTCCTGCAGAAACTTATCGAACAAATCCCCCATAATTCGACAATAATTCTGCCGGCTTAAAATTCCCTGTTTGAATAGCGTGACGTAGTATCTGTGATAAATGTCAGAAAATATAATCCAAAATTTGCTAACATCAAAAAGTTCATAAAACTCATCAAATCCTCTGTCGTAACCGTAAAACTCTCCCCCCCATGGATTGGGGGTGAATCCTACAGTATAAAAGCCGTTATCCTTAAGAGCCTCTGCAATACTTAAAGGTCTTTTCAAAATCCCAAAATCATAGCCTCCGTAATCCAACGGAAGAGTTGAAGTGAATATAGATGGGCATGATAACTGGGTCGCCCAGCTGTGTGAACGAGCGTTGACGCAAACAATTCCATTATCGGCAAGCGAATTAATCACAGGGCAAATATCAAGCGAATTCCCTCCCTTTTTCAAAAAGGAAGTGCTTAAACAATCAATCACCAAAAAAATCACGTTTTGGATTCTGCTGCTATTATTTCCGGATAAAGAAAAATCCATTTTTATTAACCTTCATATAGCTTTTAGCGGGGGCCTTTTTAAGGCGTTCTTAGATAAATGCCGTTTATTTGAACTATTAATTGAACTTATTTTGCCGAACAAACTTTACTCTCCAATAAACATTAGCCCCTAAACAAATATCTACAATAGAACAATTCTAATTTCGATGCTTTTCTTCAACACTTAAAATATACTTGGCGAAGTACTCAGTAAATTCCAATGCTGCCGTATCCTGTAAATGAGAACCGTCAAAACTATCATAGCCCCCATGGTCGACATCAACCCATATACCTCCGGCTTTTTGGAATCTCATTACGAAGTTCTCCTCATCAAATCCGCTCATCTGGTCTTCCAGTTCATACATTTCTATACAGCTTGGCGGAACGTATCCGTAGACTCTAATATTATTTTTGGTCCATTCTGATACCGCCTGAAGTATATTTTCGATATTATTTTGGTCAACTTTTCTTTGTTCATAATAACCGCGATATTTCTTTAACTCACGGTCAATCCTTGTAGGAAACTTATTCATAGATATCCAGCCATCGGGATAATAATGCCTGTTAGTTTGGGATTCAGCCAGCGAAGGAAAGAGTCCTTCCATGGCATCTTTCAAAGACATAGGTTCGAAAAAGAATATAATGGGAGCGAAAGATCTTTCTATAAATATGTCCCGTTTTGACAAAGCGGCTGTCTCGAAGAAATTGCCTGACTTATCATCGCGACGCGTTAGAGAATGAGGCGAGATACCAAGCACAATGCTTTTTCGACTGCTTTTCGGGTCAAGCAGTTTTTCAATCATATCAATGTACTCTTCAGAATACCATGTTCCGCCGAAACCAAAGTTGCAGATATTAATATCTCCTAAATGCTTACGCATCTCCGCAGGCGATAAACCCATTAGAACCCGAGAATCACCCGCAAGAACCATATCGCAGCAATATTCCCATGCAGCTTTCTCTGCCCAGTACAGACCGGGATACAGACCTTTCGGTTTTTCAGGTCTGAGGCTGCCCATTACCAGCATCAAAACTACGGCAAGCAATAAAGTTTTTGCCGTTCTGTCGGCAAGTATTTTTTTGAGTAATTCCATATTCGGCCAAACTCCTGCAATATCCGTTAGAACTGGAAATATATGAACGTATTGCTCGGCGCACGCATAAACACGCTAATCAAGATTACAGTAGCAACAAAGACCGTATCGAAAGCAACTTTAAATCGGCTTTTTGAAACAGCCCAGTCGGCCTTGTCCATACCGAGATAGAAAAACAACTGTGAACCTATTATTATCAGCAAAACGTTAATAGCATTATTATCGACAAGACCTCGAACAACATAGCCGTTCCACATCATCGGATTAAATAAAATTCCGCATATACTTAGAGCCTGTGATAAATTTTCAGCTCGGAAAAATACCCAAGCAATGTTGCCGAGCAAAAATATAAAAAGCGTACATAAGTGTCTTCCAAAAGGTATTGTTTTTAGTTTTTCGGGCCAGCCTGTAAGTCTTTCCAGCGATAAATAAAAGCTGTGTATAACCGCCCATACTATAAAATGCCATGCCGCACCGTGCCAAAGACCGGATATCAGCATTGTTATCCACATATTTATATCAGCTTGGAGTTTTCCTTTTCGTGAGCCTCCCAGCCCTAAATATACGTAATCACGAAACCAAGTTGACAGAGAAATATGCCATCTCTGCCAGAATTCTTTGAAGCTCGAAGCTATATATGGATTGCGGAAATTAACCGGAAATTCGTAACCCATCCATTTTCCCAGCCCGCGGGCTATATCGGAATAACCGCTGAAATCACAGTATATCTGAAACGCAAACATAGTTATTATCAACCACCAAAAAGCCGCCGAAGGTTCGAGAGTATCGGCTGCGAAAGCTGAGTTGACAGTTGCAGCAAGTGTATCAGCTACGACAACCTTTTTAAAAAATCCGAACGCAATCAGATTCAAACCTTCCCATCTTTGCTGTTCATTAACCGGCTGCTGATATTCAAGCTGAGGAAGCAATTCTCTGGCTCGAACAATCGGGCCGGCGACAAGCTGTGGAAATAAGGCAAGGTATGCAAAAAAGTGAAAAATATTATGAGTCGGTTTCAGCTCATCGCGGTAAATATCTATCGTATAACTCATCGACTGAAACGTATAAAAACTGATGCCGACCGGAAGAATCAAATTGACATAAGGTACATTGTTCTCGATACCGAAAATATTCAAAAGCCAGTTTAGGTTAGCGATGCCGAAATCTAAATATTTAAATAATCCCAGCGAACCGACATTTCCTATTATAGAAAGTATAAGCCATAAACGCTTCTTGGCGGGATAAGATTCCATAGCCAGGCCGGCAAAAAAATCTATTAGTCCGCTTGCTATTATTAAAAATAAAAACCGCCAGTCCCACCATCCGTAAAAAATAAATGAAGCGGCAACCAGATATATCCAGCGGACATTATTTTTTCGCCGCATATAAGGCCAGCCGATAAAAAACAAAACCCCAAAAACGATGAATACTATTGAATTGAATTGCATTGCGTATAAATCCTTTTATGTTATTAAGAGAAATAACTCCTGTCTGCTATTTCTCTGCAAGAAATCTCCTGCAAAACTTACCCAGCCTTCTTCTGATAAAATTTTTGTCCCCGTATTGCTTAATAGCCCATTTGGGAAGCAACTGCATTTTGGATTCTTTATATGTTATCTGATGCCACGGCGATTTACCGTAGCCTCTAATAAACACTGAACCGTCATATCCGCAGAAGATATACGTCATCATTGACTCATCAGTCATCATCGTTTCCACTGAATTATCATCTATGTTGAACAAACTATAGAATTTTTTCAAAACGAAAACGGCATTAGTAAGCGTCACTGCCACCAACTCATAACCTTTAGTCTTGGCCAAATTGTTTATCGCAAGCAAGCTGCTTCCTTGGCCCACACGCATGTCTTTAGCTTGGACAAACTCCACTTTTTTAGAAATAGTCGGATTAAATTCGATAACGACTACTTTCGGATTGTATTCTTCAACCGCATCCCAAGCATGATAATCATTCCCGTCGATATCTATAGAAAGCAAGTCGAAATCGCGTGGTATCGGCGTTTCTTTTAAGATTACATCAAGATTATTCTCTTTTTCGAATCCGACAAAACGATTGAGACATATAACTTTTTTATTTTCCCCAAAATTATTTTTCAAATTACGGAATCGTTTCGCATCCGCCTCGATAAGTATCGCAGAATATCCGTCATCTTTAATCAGTTTATAAGTATTACTACATGTTTTGCCGTCCCAACTGCCGAACTCTACGCACCACTTATCATGCTCACCGATTACCTCCAAAACTTTGGCTATGATTCCATCTTCGCCATATTGCGAAGTTACATTGTTAGCATATTCAAGCAGCCATGTGCTATTTTTCTTGGTTTCCCTGTTTTTATCATCGGCTATCTTATCACTCATTTGCAGCACTGTCCTTTTTATGTATTCTAATAATATCGTTTGCTATTTGAAAACACAGCCCAAGGTTTTTGCCGGCTACATATTGCTCAAATTCAGCTAAATTAGGATATCCATCTTCACCGATAAAGCAGCGGGCATCATCAATAAGGATAACATGCTGACCGGCAAAGCAATGATTTAACACACAATCCATTTCCTGCATAATCGGGCTGTCCAAAGGCCCTTTAGCTGTTGAGCCGCCGGAATAGTGAGCATCCAGCCAGAATACGCAAGGCTCTTTTATGTCTGCCATTATCTTCGGCAGAACTTCGCCGCTCTGGCCGTGTATTATATGAATATTGGAATAGCCTGCAAATCGTCTTTCGGCTTTTTCGAAATGTACGTCATCTAACTCGATAGAATAAATTTTATCGGCATGCGGCATGACGGCATAAACCATCTTTCCCTTATATGTACCAGTTTCAACAAAAGTTCTTATGCCGAATCTATCGAGATATTGTATAACAACTTGCTGTTTACCATAATTTGGCATCGGGCCGCTTCCGGCATTTTTCTGCCAAATAACATACTTCTTTTTAAGTTTTCTTTGACGATAAAGTCTTGCCAATCGTCCCAGTGGTGTAGTCCTCTCGATTAAAATTTTTAATGGTTCTTTCGACATGGGCTGTTATTAATCCTCAACTCTCACTTTTAACTAACCTAAAATATGTATGCCCGCATGACGTTGTTGACGGTTTATTCCGTCTCAAGTAATCAATATCCAAACGATAACCTTCCCTGTATTTCTCATTCAAAGTTTCCACAGATTCATTAAAGGTGCCGTCAAAAGTATTAATTGTACTGGTGTTCACCATATTTACTTGTATAGCAGATGCGCATAATTTCTGAAAATATGTAAAATGGGCAACCCTATAACTATTTTTCTGACACCACCGGCAAGGCCAAGATTCAAAAGTATTAGGACTGAAAAAATAACCGAATCGTTTCAATATCGACCTCGACAAACCTGTTTTCCAAAGACCCTTTATCAATCCGGAGTTGGGTTTCAAAAACCGCTTTGAAATAGAATTACTGCTTACAAGCTCGGTAAGAATTTGCCGTACAATCTCGGTACGATATAAAGTGCAGCAAAGTTCGAACGGATACCTTGAATGTTTCGATTTGCCTTTTGTCCAATCAATCCTATAAACCTTTTGCGCATCAATCTGCTCACATATAAGTTCGTCTTCGCTTAGTTCGCCGGAATCAGGGCCGAATCTGAACGTGAAACCAAAAATTTCTTTTCCCGCCTTATTAAAAGTTTTGTCTATAATACCAAAATCAACATTATCAAAAAAAACAACATCATCGATGCCAAAAAGTATGTATTCTGTTTCGGTTTGAGCAACGGAATTCATAACATCGCTATGAAAATCGTCCTCTTTTACGGCCCAGACATGACTAAATTTATCAAATACCGCCTTGTACTCCGTGTCGAAAAGCCCTGATTTATAAATTATGACCGTTTGAATAAGTTCTGCGGGCAAATAACGGTAAAGACTTTGCAGATACCCTTCAAGCTGCAAAGGGCGATTCTTCGTAAACACTATGTTTGTAATACGCTTTTGCACACCCAAATACGAAGCCCCGTAACTGACTCAAATCAAAAATTCTAATAGCCGCAGATATTCGTAATCAGAACATAATTACGCGAATAGGTTACCACACATATAGTATGCCTGCAAGCTTATTTGTCGTCACATATGAAGAAAGAGCCAATGAATAACGTCTCATAAGAGTGGAAATTATAGCTTGCAGATTAAAACGTCCATTATTATACTTTGTAATCAAAAAATGCCTTTCCAAGGCAGACTTTTTGGCGAGGATATACTTGAAAAAAACAGAATACCAGATTATTGAATTACCTAAAATAAAGGACCATCGCGGCAATCTTACATTCATAGAACAGCGCAGACACGTACCTTTCGATATAAAAAGAGTCTATTACCTTTATGATGTACCGGGCGGCGAAGAAAGGGGCGGCCATGCGCACCGTCGGCTAAAACAGTTTATAATAGCCGCCAGCGGCAGTTTTGATGTAATTGTTCATGATGGATTCAGAAAAAAACGGTTTCATCTCAATCGTTCCTACTACGGTCTTTATATTCCTACTATGATCTGGCGAGAATTGGATAACTTTTCATCAGGTTCGGTCTGTCTCGTATTGGCTTCTGAGCTATATGACCAGTCAGACTATATAAGAGATTTTGCGGAATTCCGTATGCTGATGAAGGGAAGGAAAAAGGATGAATCAGGGCGATAAAACCGATGGGGTTTTTATTCACCAGCAAGCCATTGTCGAAAGCAAAAAAATCGGAACCGGAACACGAATCTGGGCCTTTGCGCATATTCTATCCGGGGCCAGAATCGGTTCTGATTGCAATATCTGCGACCATACATTTATTGAGAATGATGTCGTAATCGGCAATAGAACTACTATTAAATGCGGCGTATTTCTCTGGGATGGCCTGCGAATTGAAGATGATGTATTCATCGGCCCTAATGCGACATTTACGAACGACCTCAGACCTCGAAGCAAAGTTTATCCTGAAGAATATACAAACACATTGCTTAAAACCGGTTCCACCGTAGGTGCGGGCGCAATAATATTAGCAGGCATCACACTTGGAAGATGGTCCATGGTAGGTGCAGGCAGCGTAGTAACAAAAAATGTTCCAGACTATGCTTTGGTTTATGGTAACCCCGCCCAAATAAAAGGTTATATCTGCAGGTGTACTCAGGCCTTGAAATTTATTAAGGACAAAGCTGGTTGTTCATGCGGAAAAACTTATGAGCTAAATAAGGGGCAGGTTTCGCAAATAAAATGATAAAGTTCACTGATTTACAGCAGGAATTTAAAGAGATTGGCGCCGAGATAAAAACTGCGATAGATAATGTTTTAAACTGCGGCAACTTCATATTAGGCGAACAGCTCAATGCCTTCGAAGATGATTTTGCGAAATATTTGGGTGTTGAACATGCCGTTGGAGTTAATTCAGGCTCGGATGCGCTGTTTCTTGCTATAAACGCACTGGGTATCGGTTCCGGAGATGAGGTAATTACAACATCACACACTTTTATTTCGACAGTCGATGCAATTACAAGAAACGGAGCCGTACCGATTTTGGTTGATATTGAACCGCAGACCCTATGTCTCGATGTTGAAAAAATCGAGTCTTCTATCACTTCGAAAACAAAAGCGATTTTACCCGTTCATTTATACGGCCACCCGGTTGATATGCAGCCTCTGCTCGAATTGGCCAAAAAATATAATCTTTATATTATCGAAGATGCCTCACAGGCACACGGCGCTCTTTACAAAGGTTCTAAAGTCGGAGGAATCGGACATTTGGGGTGTTTCAGTTTTTATCCTGTTAAAAATCTTGGAGCATATGGAGATGCCGGAGCGATAGTAACAAATAACGAATCTATGGCAGATAAACTTCGGATGCTGCGCAATTACGGCAGAAGTGAAAAATACAGCCATGACTTTGTTGGAATCAACAGCCGGCTTGATGAACTGCAAGCCTCGATATTGAAAGTTAAGCTGAAGTATCTTGATAGATGGATTGAAAAAAGACGTGCTGCGGCACACATATATCAGTCAGAGCTTTCGGGATTTCCGATAACTTTACCTAAAGAAAAAAATTATGCACATCATGCCTATCACCTATATGTTATCCGAAGCAAAGAAAGAGAAAAAATAATTCAGCATCTTACAAAGCATAAAATTCCGGTACTTGTTCACTATCCAATACCTGTTCATAAACAAAAGGCATACTCTGCGGCACTTTATAATTTCTCTCTGCCGGAAACAGAAAAAGTTTGTAGTGAAGTACTATCATTGCCGATGCATGCTTATCTGACTGACGAAGAAACGCGGAATGTTACCGCATGTATTAAAGATTTTTTTAAATAATACCTTGTTGAAAACTAAATCAGTTTTGCTGCGTCGCTGTCCACCAGCCACGTTATCCTGTCGAGAATCGGCCATAAGAAATGAATCGGATAGCGCACCTCGTCCGGTTCACTTGTAAGAACTGTTTTGAGAATTTGGGCTTTTTCTTTTCCGCTGACAAGTACAGCTATATGTTTTGCAGCGCACAATACCGGATGTGTGAGGGTAATTCTCGCAAGCTCGGTTCCAAGCACGTAAACCACACACGCCAAATCTTCCGTATCGAACTGCGCATAGCTGTTCGGGAACAATGAGCCGGTATGCCCGTCGGCGCCCATTCCAAGCACAATTAAATCAAACTGGGGAACGCCTTTTTCGCCTATCCTAAAAACGCTTCGTATTGTTGCCTCATAACTTGAAGCTGCTTCTTTGAAATCAGAAAACTCCGTAGGTATTTTGTGAATATTCTGCTGAGGTATCGGAACTTTATTTAAAAAAGTATCCGCCGCAAGTTTGTAATTGCTCCATTTAGAATTAGCCGGAACATAACGCTCATCGACCCAAAACAAATGTATTTTATTCCATGGAAGCTGCATCGCTTTTTCGTCATTTCCAAGAAGCTCGTAAAAATACTGTGGGGTATGTCCGCCGGAAATTGCAACATAGAAATTATCGTGTTCTGATATAGCCTTTTGTGATTCTTCGATAAAAAGCTGAACAGTTCTTTTGGCGAGGCTTTGGGGATTGGCCTCAACCACTACGTTAGGCTTATTCCTTGCCATCGTTTCCATTTTTCTGCCCTGACTTTCCTCTAAAATTTGTCATATTCCATTATCCCATTTTAGAGGGTATTTGGCCAGTGATTTTTTGTTTTTTTATGTTTTTTGCAAAGTTTAGCAATAAGATTTGCCGTAAAGACCTGTTTTAAATAGATTTAAGCGAGCAATAGATTTTTGATTAATGAACCTTTTATCGCTATGTCATCTGGTCTATTTGCCACATAAAGGCTTTTAGGCCTTCGGTTCCCATTTTCCATTTTGAGAGCTTAACTTTTTCAAATATTGCCTCTGCTGTTTTTTCGTCAACAGCCGTTAATATCACGTTATTGGCTTTGGGCCATACATGGCTGAGCATGTGAGGCTCACTTGTGCTGCCTTTTCCTAAAACTTTGGTCCATTTCGTATAACCTGATACCTTAGTCTGTTCGAGAATCTCGATTATTTCTTCGTCAAAGGCCTCATTATAGCAAATCATAACTATCTTCATATAGCTGCCTTTCAAACAGATTGTTTTTTAACATGTCTCTCAAAGATGGAATACATAGTAGGCACAAGCACCAATGTAACAAATGTTGACACTATCAGCCCGCCCATAATTGTAAGACCCATCGGATTCCATACTTCAGAACCCTGTCCGCTCTTAAAAGCCATCGGCATAAGACCAAAAATTGTTGTTACGGCTGTCATAAGAACCGGCCTTAACCTGTCTTGCCCGGCTTTACGAACCGCTTCGTTAAGCGGCAATCCGCGAGCTCTTAAAATGTTCGTATAATCTACGAGCACAATCGCATTATTAACCACGATTCCTATCAGCAGAAGCATACCGAGAAAAACTACTATGCTTATATTATGACCGCCCAAGAAAACCGCCAGTATCGCACCGGTAAAACCAAACGGAACCGAGAACATAACAACAAACGGGTCAAGCAGCGACTCGAATTGAGACGCCATGACCATATAAACTAAAACAGAACCTACAGCCAATGCTATTAGAAGCCAGAAGAACGATTCTCTTTGTTCTTCGGCCTGGCCGGCGAAATATATTTCAACTCCGTGAGGTATCTGCATACCCTTAATTTTATTCTCAATATCAGCTACTACCTGACCAATCGAGCGTCCGTATGCGTTTCCTTCGACTTTTACTATTCTTGCCCGGTCTTTACGCTCGATTTTTACCGGCCCAAGACCTACGTTTGTTTGAGCGATATTATCAACTCGCACCAATTGCCCCTGCGGCAGTCTTATAGGGGTAGCCTGCACATCGCGAACATCTATTCGGTCGGCCTCACGAAGACGAACAAATATATCGTATTCGTCTCCGAGAATTCTATACTTGCTCGCTTCTCTGCCGTAAAAAGATGCTCTGATGGTATCGCCTATATCCGATACATTCAGGCCGATTGCCGATGCCTTTTCCCTGTCCACATCTACCCAAATTTCGGGTCGGCCTCGTTCTCTTGAAATCGTAATATCGACAGCGCCCGGTGTGTTTAGTGCTATTTCCTTGACTTGTAAAGCCACCGCGTCAGTAACCTCCATATCATCACCGACTATATCTATAGTCAACGGTTTATCGCCTCCGCTAATCATTGTGGACATCGGATTGGCAGTAGCCAAAGAAAATTTCTCTATCTGCAATTGACCTCTTACTTGTTCTATGCGACGCCTCAGTGCCGAAGCAATCTCTCTAACCTCGCGATTACGCTCGACTTTAGGAACCAGTTTGATATTGAAACCGCCTATATGGGCGGCCTCTTCACCAAACGCAGACGTACCGCTTTCACTAACGCCGCATCTGGTAAAAATGGCTATCCTTTCGCTCGGCAGAACTTCGTCATACACAATTTTTTCTATTTCGTTAATAACCCGAAACGTTTCTTCTACGCGAGTTCCTACCGGAAGATAAATATTTCCCCTTAAAAACGCCTGGTCCTCATCAGGTATAAATTCTGTTCCAATAACACGAACAAGAAACAAAACAGGTAAAAATATTGACAATGCTATAACCATAACTTTTTTGCGATTTTTTAAAGCCCAGTCAAGAATACCCGCATATTTTTCTGAAATAATATTAAACCATTCTTCGGTTGTATTAAAAAATTTACTCTGCTGGTTTTTATTTCCGACCTTGCGTATCAGGACGGATGAGAGCATCGGCGTTAAAGTTAAAGCCGAAAATAAAGAAGAAATTAACACTATGCTGATAACTACAGCAAATTCCGAGAATATGATTTTGGTAATTCCCCTGACGAAAAGAATCGGAAACAAAATACAAAGTGTTGTGAGAGTCGAAGCTGTTATGGCCATCGCAACTTCCGACGAACCGTATATAGCTCCTTCTCGCGGCCGCTCTCCTTTTTCACGATGACGGAATATATTTTCCAATATAACAATCGAGTTATCAACAATCATGCCGATGCCTACTATCATCGCAAACAGACTTATCATATTGATTGTATAATCCAGAAAATACATAAAAATCATCGAGACCAGCAGTGAAAACGGAATCGTTGTTCCAATGACTAATGTCGCATGCCACTGTCTCAAAAATATCAGAACTACCGCCATTGTCAGCAAACCGCCGATAAGCAAAGTATTTGATAGGTCGCTTATAGAGCGTTCGATATCCTCCGCCGAGTCCATAACATTTATAACCTGAACATCCGGAGGCAGCCGTTTGACAAGTTCTGCCACTCGTTTGCGCACCGCGCGGGCAACTTGTACGGTATTAGCTTCCGATTGTTTCTGTACAAAAAACACACCGCCGCTTTCACCGTTAACCCGTACATACCGCTGAATTTCCTTAAAGCCGTCTTCGACTGTCCCGACATCGCTTAAACGGACAATGGAACCGTTATTAACAGCTAAAACAATCTGCTCCATCAGCTTGACATCTTCGAACTCACCCGGAATGCGAACCAAATAATCAGTCAGTCCCATTTTTATATTTCCGGCTGAGGTGTTTCTGTTCTCATTGATAATAGCCCGCACAACATCCTGCGGTTTCAGTCCGAAGCTCGCAAGCCGTTCCCTGTCAACATCAACATTTATCTGTCTGCGAAGCGGAACATTGACTGAAGCCGAACCGACACCGGGAAGACGCTTGAGCGGGTCTGCTATTTCGTCCTCAAGAATTTTTTCAAGTCGCGGGTAACTCTCCTTTGCCATTACACCGTAAACCATAATCGGAAAAGATGATATGTTAAACTTCACGACTCTGGGCTCATCTATTTCGTCGGGAAGCATCATTTTCGCGTTTCCAACCGCGTCACGCACTTCGTTAGACCGCGCGTCTAAATTGGTTCCCCATTCGAACATCAGGGTAATCATCGACCTGTCTTCGGCCGAGGTGGACATAATATGTTTCAATTCCGGAACTGTTGACAGAAACCGTTCGAGTACTTCGGTAACCTTAGTCTCGACCTCTTCAGGAGCTGCTCCATCGTAAGGTGTGATAACAGAAATGGAAGGTATATCCATCTCCGGCATAGAATCTACCGGCAGCAGAAACAGACACATTATCCCTACCATCAACGCCCCTAAAAATGTCATTAGGGTTGTAACGGGATTTTTTACGGAAATTTCAGGAAGATTCATTGTACAGCCTCTTGAATAACTTCAATTTTTTGGCCATCTCTAAGAATTGTTTGGCCGCGAGTAACTACAACATCACCGATAGATATTCCTGTAAGAACTTCGTGGAAATCGCCTTGCCAAATTCCAAGCTTAACACCTCTTCGCCGGGCGATATTGTCCTCAACAACTACAACATACATTTGCCCGACTTCTCTTATCAGAGCCGAATCAGGAACGACGACGCATTCTTTACGTCCCACAACTATAGTCATTCTTGCAAACATTCCGGGTTTGAGCTTATCTTCCTTATTGGGAACACGGATTTCTACTTCAGCGGTTCTGGTAACAGTGTCCACTGTAACTGCAACCTTGTGAACGACGCCCTCGAAGTCATCTTGCGGATAAGCATCGGTTTTTATGCGTACAGGAGTTTCCCCGGGAACCAATGTTGGTAAATATCTTTCACTAACACCGCCTGTAACTTTCAGCGTATCCGTCTGAACTATTCTAACAAGCGGGGTTGACGGGCCGGCCATATTGCCTTCGTCGATATATTTTTGAGCGACAACACCGTCTATAGGCGATTTGATAGCAGCTCTATCGAGAGTAACCTTTGCCATATCGAACGCAGCCTGTGCCTGTTTTAGCTGTGCCGCAGCCAAGTCGGCGGCTGTAACAGCTTTATCTTTGGCCTGCTCTGTCGATGAACCGGCTTCGAATAATGAAATCATTCGATTTTTCTCGCGCTCGGCATCGGCAAGAGCAACTTGGGCAGAAAGAACAGCGGCTTGAGCTTGGGCAAACTGGGCCAGATAAAAATCACGGTTTATTATTGCGATAACTTCACCTTGCTTGACAGCCACCCCGACATCCAAAAGTGTTCCGTCTTCAAGACGAAGCTGCTCGAGCCGGCCTGAAACTTCAGGTACTATATCAACTGTCACGAAGGGTACAAAAGTTCCGGTAATCGGAATCGTTTCCTCAAGCACAGCCGAACCTATCACTTGGGCGGTAACCTGCAAAGGCTGCTCGGCGAAGTCATTTGTCGTCCGAGTCCATATCCTCCATATCATCAAGGTAAGAACAATCAGAGCTGTAACAACAGCGAAGATTACAGTATGCTTAGGATGTTTAAATTTCATTTTTATTCTCCAGAGGTATCGTTGTCAGCGGAGTTTTTTTCGACTGATTCCGCTTGAAAAGTTTCATCTGAAATAGTATCGAGCTGCGCCTGCGTATTATTTTTCACGGAGCTTAATATGCCCATTGATTTATGCAAATCAAGTTTGGTAATTATATGTGCGTAGATAGCCTGATAATATAATGACTTGGCTTTAGTCAATGCCGACTCTGCGTCAATTACCTGAACCTGTGTATATATTCCCTGCCGGTAACCTACTTGGGCAAGACGATGGCCCTCCTGTGCCCTATCGAGATTAAGCCGCTGAGACATAACAAATTCAGTGGTATCCTGTATACTAAGCAATGCTCCGGTCAATTCGAAAAGGGTTGTTTCTTCTGCATCAATTAATTCTATATGAGATTGCTTAAGCCTTGCTTTCTGCTGGATGATTTTGCCTTCTCGTGAAAAACCATCGAATATCGGCATCGCAGCTACAACACCGCCTTGCCATGCGTGCCCCCAGTTAATTGCTCTGTTATCATGCGGGTCGGGCCGAGACCAAGTATTATCCAGATAACCGCTCAAAGTAGGCCAATAGCGGCTTTTGGCAATTGTAAGCAATTCATTCTGATATTTTATGTCGAACTGCTTCTGATACAAATCAGGCCGGTTGCGATACGCCACTTCGACAGCCTGTTCCATGCTCATCTGCATCGGCTCGTAAACAAGCTCATCGGATAGAACAAAATCGCTGTCCTGCGAAACACCCATAATTTTAAGAAGCTGAGTCTTCGAAATGTTTATCGCATTTTGATTCTGTATAAGCTCAGCGTGAAAATTAGACAGTTCCACCTCTGCCCTAAGAACATCGAAATCCGATGCCACTCCGGCTTGGCGTCTTTGTTTGACATCTTCCAGATGCGCCTGTGCCGAACGAACCGCATCGGCACTTATCTGATAAAGCTGCTGGTTAAGCAGGACATCATAATAAGCCCGCTGGGCCGTATACATAACATCCTGAGTCACCGAGCGGATTACTTGGTCGGTATAAAGTGAAAATATTTTTCCGGCATTTATCGTAGCAGTTATCGCTCCGCCCGCAAAAACAGGCTGAGTGATTCTTAGTCCCGCCGAATAATTATCGACATCGCCGATTGTAAAACCTGCTATGGATGGAACCCTATCACGTCTTGTATAGCTTGCTGATGCATCTACAGCGGGCAAAATAGCCGAATTGGCCACCATCTCGCCGCCTCGTGCAAATTCTCTTTCCTGAACTACAATCTGCAGGGTTTTATTGTTTCCAAGAGTAAGCTTGAGACAATCTTCAAGACTCAGCGAGCCGCTTATTTTTGCCTGAGACTGAAGCTCAAGCTCGTTTCTGTTCTTCCATTGACGATACGATATTTCTCTTGATGAACGTACATCATGGTAAAATTCTTCGCTGCTGGTGCATCCCGTGAAAAAAACTGCAAGTAAATACCCTGCCGAAATTACTAACTGCCGAACATTTCTGAATATGAATCTTTTCATAAAATCACCGTCTTTGCTTGTTTAAAAATTAGTTATTTGCTTTTGGCTACTGCGCGAATTCCAGCCGCGGCGAAATCTACCATATGATTAATAATTATATCTACCGAAACATTTTTGCCTATCTCGGCATAAAAATCATGAAATAAAAGAGGCTGAAGAACCATTCCCTGAAGCGAACAGAAACACAGAAAAGCCCTGTCGTTTGAAAGCCCCGGTACTAACTTTACCAACGCCTCACATACTTGTTCGAGAAAATTGCTAAACGATTCTAGCTTTACCACTTTTTCTTTCATATGCGGATTCAGGTTTTCCCTGACAATCAGCTTTAATACCGGTATGCGTCCGTCGCTCGAATCAAGAGCTTCGAGTGATGTTCTAAAAGTCGTCTCCAGAAAATTTTCGAGCGTAGGAGATTCTGAAGTCATCACCTTGTTTATATTTGCAATCTGTTTGGCAAAAACCCTGTCCATATGTCTGTGGAACATAGCTTTATAGAGCTGGTCTTTGCCCCCAAAATGATAATTTACCGCGGCGATATTGCATCCTGCGTTTTTAGTCAAATCTCTAACGCTTGTGTGAGAAAAGCCCTGTTCGGTAAAGAGTCTTTCGGCAACGTCCAATAATTTTTCCCGAACTTGTGGGGTTGATAGCCCGTTTTTAGCCTGAAAATCCATGTTTTGGCCTGCCTTTAAAAAACTTATTCAAACAACCGTTTCAAACAAAAGTATAAAACATTTATTTGAAAAGTCAATTAAATTTTTGCAGTTTTGATTGTTTTTTTCTGTGCAGTACCGCATCTCCAAGTCAAATTTTATCTTGATAGCGGTTTTTGGATGGCAGATTATCGATTCCTATTTAATCATGATTTTTGAAACCCTATACCAATTCCGTGAGGTATTTTTGGGAAAATACTTACAGTTATTACCCTTATGGGAATATTCTTAGGGTTTCGAAATGATTTCTTGTCAAGCGACAGCAGCGGTTGACTGCGATTCAGCAGCGAGCTCGGCTTCGAGTTTACCCGGCTGATACTGGTCGAACCGAACGCTGATTTTCTTGCTGACCCCGCGAGTCTGCATCGTAACTCCGTACAGGACATCGGCAATGCTCATCGTGCGTTTTGAGTGTGTTATCATAACGAATTGCGAATCTTTCTGGAATTCACGAATCATAATGTTGAACCGCTCATTGTTGGCTTCGTCCAGAGCCGCGTCAACCTCGTCCAAGAAGCAGAACGGCGAGGGTTTTGTTTTGAATACCGCAAACAGCAAAGCTATCGCGGTCATCGTTTTTTCGCCGCCGCTAAGAAGTGAGACGCTTCTGGTTTCTTTGCCCGGCGGTTTTGCGATAATTTCGATTCCGGCTTCGAGTACATCTTTTGCTTCTGCGGGCTGCTCGGCAGATGCAGGAGCTGTTTCTTCGAACATAATGTCGGCTTTTCCGCCGCCGAACAGCTTTCTGAAAATTACTTGGAAATTAGCGCGAATCTGTTCGAAGGTTTCTACGAATTTATCGCGGCTTTGCTTGTTTAAGCGGGTAATAAGCTGCTGAAGCTGGTTTTTGCTGCTGTTGAGGTCTGTTACCTGTTCACTGAGAAATTCCTGTCGTTTTTCGAGGTTTTCCTGTTCTGCTATCGAGTCGATATTGACATTTCCTAATCGTTCGATTTTGCCTCGAAGCTCATTTATTTCTTCTCTGACCTGCTGCCAGTCGACATCTTGAGTTTGATAATTCTCATAAGCTCCGACAAGGTCAATCTGCAGTTCTTCTTTAACCCGCTCAATTAAATCATGCTGTCTGACTTCGAGCTGTCCCAGTTCGATTTTTAGCTGACTGATTTGTTCGTCTATTTTGCTTTGCTCGGAGCGTTTTTCTCTTAGAAGCTCTTCGTTTTGTTTTTGTTCTTGGAGCAGCTCTTCGATTTTTTCGTGAAGCTGACTGCTGTTTCTTTGCGCTTGCTCTTTATCTATATAAAGCTGTGAAACTGCCGATTCGCTGCTTAGTATTTCGCGCTGAGCCTGAGCCGATTGCTCGGTACAGGTTTGTATTTCCTCCTGAGCCGACTGCCGAGCCGATTCGTTCGCCTGAAGCTGCTGAGTGAGCGATTCTATGGTCTGCTTTAAAGCTTTGCTCTGTTCCTGTATCTGCCCCATAGAAATTCTAAGCTCGGTCAGTTTGTCGTTTGCGTTTTTCAGTTCTGCTTCCTGAGTTTTTCGGTTGTCCTCGAGCTGTTTAATTCTCTCGTTTCGCTGTTTGCTTACAGTCTCAAGTTCATCGAGTCTTTGTTTTGACGC
Organism: uncultured Pirellulales bacterium; assembly: GCA_964391985.1. Taxonomy (GTDB): domain Bacteria; phylum Planctomycetota; class Phycisphaerae; order Sedimentisphaerales; family Anaerobacaceae; genus CAYMOE01. Next base: position 231,500 of record CAYMOE010000001.1, on the reverse strand, counting down.
ATATTCTCTTTTGACCGACTGGGCAATTTGCTCTTCGAGCATTTCTATCTCACCGGCTATTAGAGGCTGTTCCTGCCTGAGCCGTTTGATGTTCTGTTCGTAAAATGCCAGCTTGCTGTGAAGCTCTGTTTTTTCGGTATTTGCTTCATAGACAGCCGTTCTGAGGTCTTTACAGAGTTTTTCGAGATGTTCTTTTGTCCGATTGTTTTCGACGAGCTGCTGCTTGATGGTATCCGTCTCGCCGGTCATATTCGCGATTATTTCTTCGAGCTGTCTTATTCTGCTTTTACGTGAAATCAAGCCGCTTGCTTTTCCAAGCGGGCCGAGCTTAATTGTCCCGTCAGCGGTGATAAGCTCGCCTGTCCGGGTTACAAACTGATACTGATTCGGCAGTTTCGAGGCAAGCTCTAAAGCCGAATCGATTGAATCGACTACGAGTGTTTTTCCCAAGAGCATCCAAACTAACGGGGCGTATTTACCCTGATAATTAACAAATTCGACAAGTCTTGTGGTTATCTGCGAAAGTTCCGAGAGGTCAATCTGGTCGCAGAAAGGCTCGATTTTGTCGAGGCAAATAAAACTAACGCGCCCCTGAAGGTTTTTTAATCTTTCGCCGTCGGAGATTAAAGTTTTGCTGTCACTGACGACAAGCGAATCCGTCTTGCCTTCGAGACAAGCTTCAACCGCAGCGGCGTAGTTTACATCGGCGGCGATTACATCGGCAAGAATACCTTCGACATAGCTGATATTATGCCGGTTTTCGAGTATTTCTTTGACCGAATTATTAAGCCCTTCGCGGCGTGTTTCCATATCTTTTAGAATACCAAGCTCGCTGTTCAATGCGCTTAGAGCTTCGCGGGTTCGTGACAGGCGGTTATTATCAGATTCGATTAGCTGCGATGCTTTTTCGGATTTTTTCTTCTGTACTTCGAGTCCCTGCGTCAGCTCATTGAGGTTGTTCTGGACATCTGCAAATCTTGCATCGTACTGGGCTTTTTCAGTCAGGAGTTTTTCGAGTTCCTGCTGTGTTACATTGGCTCTGCCGTTAAGCCGCTCTTTTTGACTCGAAAGATTGTTTCGGTAATTCGAAATGCTTTGCAGCTCGTTATGAAGCTGCGCGGTTGTTCGTACTATATCTATAATTCCGGATTTTTCATCTTCAAGCTCTGCGTCAAGCGCCGCACAATCCGAGCCGAGTTGTTGAATCTGTGATTTTACCTGTTCGAGTTCTGCGTTCTTTTCAGCTAAGAGTTTTACGCACTGGGACTGTTCGTTTTTGTAGTTTTCAAGGTCTTTAGCGTAAAGATTTTTCGTTTCACGCAGTTTTTCTACTCTGTCCGATGCGTTTTGCTTTCTTATTCCGAGCTCGTCGATTCTGGCTTTGAGAAATTCGATTTTCTGCAGGTACTGTTCGATTTTGCTCCTGACAGAAACGAGGTTGTTATCAGTTTTATTGACCTGATTCTCGGTTTCAACGATTTGCTGGCTGAGGCTGCTCATCAGCGCATCGCATCTGGAGACTTCGGCGGCTGTTGAGGCGAACTGCTGCTGAATTGTTTGCAAAGCGGTATTTTTTTCAGTAAGCTGGGTATGATTTTTATCGTATTCAACCAGCGAATAGTTGACTTGAAGCTCTTTAAGTCTTTCTGTGTACTTGAGATATGAACGGGCCTTGCCGGCCTGATTTTTGACGCTTCTAAGCTGTTTTTCCACTTCACCGAGAATATCCGCAAGCCTAAGCAGATTCTGTTCGGTTCGTTCGAGTTTTCGGAGAGCCTCTTTTTTGTGGGCTTTATATTTACTTATTCCGGCTGCTTCTTCGAATATCGCCCGGCGGTCAACTTTCGATGCGTTTAAAAGCTGCTCGACCTGTCCCTGTTCGATTATAGAATATGCTTTGGCTCCTACGCCGGTATCCATGAATAATTCTTTAACGTCCCTGAGCCTGCAAACTTTATTGTTTATAAGGTATTCGCATTCGCCGCTTCTTAAAATTCTCCTTGTGATTTGGACATTATCTGTTTCCAGTGGCAGAACTCCGGCAGTGTTTGAAAAGAACAGGCTTACTTCAGCACTGGCCAGAGGTTTTCTGCTGCTGCTTCCGCCGAATATGACGTCGGACATCTGCCCGCTTCTTAGGCTTTTGACGCTTTGTTCGCCAAGAACCCATTTGACCGCATCAACCACGTTACTTTTACCGCAGCCGTTAGGCCCTACGATTGCAGTTAGGGGAAAATCGAACGAAAATTCTATCTTGTCCGCGAAGCTTTTGAATCCATTAAGAACAATTTTCTCAAGTCTCATAGTTATCCTGTGTCAATGTCCGATAAAACAAGGCGGGAACCAGCCCAAATAAACATTAATTGGTTAATACGCACTATTTTTATCGGCCGTTTGGTAAATTTTACTTGAAACTGATTTGGGTCATTGGTCCGGCTTTGAATTCAGCCTCGACCCCGTCTTTCTCCACCATCTCTTTGAGCATCGAAATGATTTCAGCATATGGAACCGCCAAGCCGAGCCTGCTTTGCCTGTCCTGTGAAATCGGGTCTGCTCCGAGTGTACGTATTATATCCGTTAATCTGTAAGAACTTCTCAAGGTGACAGGACCGCTGCCGGGTCTGTTTCTCATAGTTCGCATAACGTTAACATAATTTTGCCCTTCTTGGGCGTCAATCGTTATAGCTCCGTCCGATGATTGAATGAATACATCTTCCTTGCAGTATATAGGCCCGCCAAAAATCGCTATTCTTGGGTATCCGCTTCGCGACACATATATAGTGTCATGAGAAGTCCCAGCTACCTGTTCGAGTATAAATCGACCCGCGATTTGTTCGCTATCAATAGAGACATCTCGGAATTTTCGTAATTGTTCGTAGGCTTCGAGTCTAATGTCAATATCGGCGTCCCTTAATAACCGTCTGGCAACGGCTGCGGCGTCATTACGTTTTGCCGCATACATAATGGCTCGTATCGCATCTATTCGGTATGGAGATTTTGTATCAAGGGCAATCTGGCGAAGAGCTCTGAATCCCTCATCTCTTCCGATATTCAGCAAACATCTTGCAGCTCTAAGGCGAACCTCTTGTTCTGAAGAATCTAACAAGTCAGTTAGCTGATTTCTTGCGGGCAGTCCTATCGACTCGATCATGATTTCTGCCATATCTTTATTTCCTCCGGAACCGGAAATAACCGAAACCGCTTCAGAAATTGCCTTAGACATTTGTTCCGGATTAAATTGCAGATGAGTTGCCAGTATAATCCTCATAAAACGCTGTTTTTGTTCTCTGTAGCGGGAAGGTATATTAATCTCGACCTGTCCGGGGTCTATCGCACGGGCAATTCCGTCTCCGAATCTTTCAATGAGTTTATTTCTGATTGCACTGGCTATGACATAGTCAGGTTCCCTTAGGATAAGAAATGCTTTGTGGTCATCGAGAACTCTGGCGCCTCCGAAGACATAGCCGGTAGTGAAATTATTCGGTGGACCGTCGATTCTGTCTATATAGATAGGCCCTGAAACAGTTGCGAGAATCTTCGATGTGAACCCTATACTGGCGGCGGCTCGAAGTTCCGCACCATAGATTTGACCGTTTTGCAGGCTTGTTGTTTGCGTTCCCTCAAGTGCTGTTACTCGGATATCGAATGAGCCTCCTTTCGGAGATGAGGTAGGCAATAATCCTTCAATTCTAACGACTGCTGTATCGCGGCTGTTAATGAAGCTTTCTGAGTCTCTGCCGGGAAGATTTTTTCTTATGTATTGACTTAGATATGTTCGTATGACCGGCGGACATTCGGGTGAGCCTGTTCCGTTAAGCCCCCCGACAATCGCAAATCCCGAAACAGCGATAAACTCCGGTGCGAAAGCTTCGGTGAGCGTACCGATGGTTGCTCCGGGCGGGATTGAAGTTGCGGCAAGAGAAGGGGCTGTTTTATCCTTTGCTTTTTCTGGTGATTCAACACAGCCGAAAAGCATTATTGCTAAAACCGCCGTTATCGTAAGATAAATTTTGTTTTTAATTTCATTTTTCATAAAATCGCCCCCGTTATAGGGTATATATAGGCCAATAACCCCTTAAATGCTAAGTGTTTATGCCGCCCTGGTCAAGGCAAATTTAAGCTTTTAGTTTATTCGGATTATTCGGTCGTTTTGCCGCGGCTAAAGACATATCCTAAAATAAAAGTCATTAATGTACCGGCTACAATCAGCCAGCTCCAAGCAAGACCCAAATAACCGAAATGAGACAGCAGCAAAATAATCGTCATACAAACTGTACTGATAATCATTGCGGATATATTGGCAATATTGGATTTGCGTTTTGTTAAAATTCCTAATAGAAAAATTCCGAGCGTAGCTCCGCCGGTTACTGAAATTATCTCGAATGCAAACCAGAGAATGTTTTCGACCGGCTCGCACGCCAGCGCTATAGCTGCCAGAATTAATCCGAAAGCAATTACCGAAATTCGCGAAATCAGCAAATAATGTTTTTCGCCTGCGGATTTATTTATGAGCGGACGGTAAATATCCGTTACAAAAGAAGATGCCAAAGAGCTTAACGGCGAGTCGATGCTTGCTAAAATTATCGCGGATAATATCAGCCCCTTCAAGCCCGGAGCAAGAGAATTAGATACGAAATGAGAAAGAACTTCTTTGGCTTTGGCAGGGCCGGAAATATCGAGATTCTGCTGGTAGAAAACATAAAGCAGTGTCCCTATTCCCAGATATATCAATAAAACCGGAAGTCCGGCGAAGATTGTTGAAATTATGGTTCTTTGGCTTGACTTTCTGGTTTTTACAGTGAGCAGCCGCTGCACCATTTCTTGGTCTGTTCCAAAAACCGCAAGGCCGATGAAGAATGCGTTTGTTGTCCCTGCCCAAAAGGTGGTCGGATTATTAAGTTCAAAACTAAAATTGAAGATACTTAATCGTCCGGCTTCTCCGGCTACTTGCCAGATGCCGGAAAAACCTTCTTCAATATTCAAAAACAGATACCCAAGCAGCGTTCCGCCTGCGATGAAAAACATTAATGTTTGATATGCACCTGCCCAGACGACGGCTTTGATTCCGCCGAAAGCTATGAAAATAATGCTTACTGCCGTAAAGACCAAAAGAGTTTGGGCTAAAGACCAGCCCAAGATTATTCCGACCCCGAGACTGGCCGCGTAAAGCCGAACCCCCGAAGCGATTAATCGAGTGATGAAAAAGAAAATCGAACCTGCGTATTGAGTTTGCGGGCCGAATCTGTCTCGAAGAAATTCATAAATGCTTGTGCAGTTGTGTTTGTAAAAAACAGGAATGAACAAAAACGCGACGAAAATACGTGCAGCCGCCGAACCTACGAAAAATTGCAGATATTGCCAGTTTTCACTATAAGCGGTTGCCGGTACGCCGATAATTGTCAAAGCGCTGACTTCGGTTGCGACAAAAGATAAACACGCGATAATGGGAGGAATTTTTCTTCTGCCGATGAAATAATCGTTTGTATCGTCTTGTTTGCGGCCGAAAAAATATGAAATTACGAACAGCAGTCCGACAGCCAGACCAACCGTTATGAAATCAATTTGATTAAATCCTGTCATTAATCAGCCTCGATAGCTTGTCTTAAGGATTGCCGGTTTTTATCTAAAATCGCGACAGCACCGGATAAATTTACTTTGCGAAAGTGCATTACTATCGCCGCTTTTACTTTGCCGCCGGCTTTTTTTAACAGATTCGCTGATTTTGCCGCTGACAGACCGGTCATCTGTATAACAATTCTTTTTGACCTGTCCCTGAGCTTTTGATTTGTCGCGTTTAAATCGACCATCAAATTTCCATAGACCTTACCCAGTTTTATCATCGCGGCCGTAGTTAAACTATTAAGAACAAGTTTAGTTGCCGTGCCTGCTTTCATTCGAGTCGAACCGGTAATAATCTCAGGCCCGACAACGGGATTGATAACGATTTGTGCCGGAGCGTTCTTTACTGCCTGCGGAGCGCAGGTGATAAAAATCGTACCGGCTTTTAGTTTTTGAGCCTGCTTCAATGCTCCTCGAACAAAGGGTGTCATCCCGCAAGCCGCGATGCCGACTACAACATCTTTATCGGCGATTCGATTTTTTTTAATCTGTTTTGCTCCGTCCTCAATTTTATCTTCGGCGCCTTCGACAGCTCTTACCAAAGCGTTTTTTCCGCCTGCGATAATTCCCTGAACCATTTTGGGGCTGACTCCGAAAGTCGGCGGACATTCCGAAGCATCGAGAACTCCCAATCTCCCGCTTGTTCCGGCTCCGACGTAAAATAATCGCCCCTGTTTTTGAAAATGCTCGACTATCAAATCGACCGAAGCAGCGATTTTTTTCCGTTCTTTACGAACCGCCTTGGCTACTGACATATCTTCGGTATTGATAAGCTCGATTATTTCCAGCGTCGAAAGCTTGTCGATATTTTTACTTCGAGGGTTTCTGTATTCGGTTGCCGGAAGTGATTTATTTTTTTTCATTATGGCAGTGCTATCTTTCCTAAAACTAACGGTTTTTGGGCGCCTGTGGCACCGGTAATATTATTGGCAATTCCGTTTACAGCGGCATACGCCAGAATCGCAAACGATACAGCCTCTTTCGCATCGGAGCTTATTCCGAGCTCGTCGCTTAGAAGAAATTTTGTTTGGCCGAGCTGTTGTTCGAGCATTTTTATCAAGATTTTATTGCGGGCTCCGCCGCCGCATAATATTACTTCATCGGGTATTTTGGGCAGAAATCTTTTATAGGCTCTGGCGATACTAACCGCCGTAAAAGCTGTAACTGTAGCTATTATGTTTTCAGGCAGCAGCCTTTTTTTAATAAGCTTATCGTATAAATACTTACAATATCTGCTTCCGAAATCTTCTCTGCCTGTGGATTTGGGCGGACGAATTTTAAGGAACGGATGTTTCAGTAAAGCATCGAGCGTATTTTTGTCGACTCGGCCTTTTTCGGCGAAACTTCCGTTACGGTCGAATTTTTTCCTGCCTTTGCTTATTATGGAAATCATTCCGTCTATTATCATATTTCCCGGCCCGGTATCGAACGCGATAACATTTTCAGTTTTACAATTTGCCGGCAAGTAGGTTACGTTTGCAATCCCGCCGATATTCTGAACCGCTCGGTTAAGTTTTTTATCCCGAAACAAAAAGAAATCCGCAAAAGGCACAAGCGGAGCGCCTTGGCCGCCTGCGGCCATATCTTTAGGCCTGAAATCCGCAACCGTTGTAATACCGGTGCGATATGCAATTATAGACGGTTCGGCTATTTGCAAAGTTGAACGAATCACTTTTTTACCGAAAAGTTTTCCTTTGGGATTATGATAAATAGTCTGGCCGTGCGAACCTATCAAATCTATCGTCGAAAGTTTTATTCTGTTTTTTTGGCAGAGCGTAATAACTGACTCTGTAAATACCTCACCGAGCACAAAGTTCAAATGGCAAATATCTTCGACTTTGCAAGTTTTACCGTAGCACAAATCGAGGATATTTTTTCGCAATTCTTTCGGATATTCGAAAGTTTCGAACCCAAGCACACGCACATTATCTTTTTTGATATCGATAACCGCGACATCAACTCCGTCCGCTGATGTCCCGCTCATAAGACCCGCAATTCGCATTGTGTTTTTAGTTTTTTTCATAATTACAGATAATTTTTTGCTGCCCGCTCGAGTTCGTCGGCAGAGCGATTAAATAACAGTATATTATCGTATAATCTCGCAATTTTATTACGCTCAAGCCATAATTTTTCAAATTCTTTTGCTGTTTCGCGCATCTGCTTGCTTAGGCTTTTCATGTCCGAGCTTTTTACAGTTTTACCGGCTCGTAAATTTTTTGCTATAATCGCCCGTTTTGCAGACAGACAATCCATCTTCGCGGCTAATTTATATTCCTCTAAAACTAACCGCTCGAAATCTCCGGTGCGCCCTATTTTATCCGGCAAAGACTTGTCATTTACTAATCTTTTAATTATTTCCTGCAAGCCCGATACCGGCATCATATCAATCGGGCTATTATCAGCCTGATTGAAAATAGGCTCGAAAAACCCCTGAGCAAGCAATGATTTATTCGGGACGGTTTTGCCGCAGGTTATATATGTGTTCCCTAAAAACCTTATAAATTCAGCCATCTGATTATCTTTTTGACCGAAGAAATGATGACAGAAATTTTCAGTGAATTTATCATTATTGATAGCCTTGCCGTTCCATGCACAGGCAGCTCCGTGCGCAAAACTATGAAGGCTGACACCTAAAAAATTGCGATGTCCTTGGTCTCCCCAGTCGGTATTCAGCAATCCTTGAGTATTATATTGTCGGCCTTGAGCTGCGAAACCGCTTACATTGGCTATTGAATTGGAAAGTCTTGTTCCGTGCGTCAGCCAGCCGCTTGTCCCCGGACAGACCATAAAAGCCAATCCCGAATCTGCTATTTCTTTTGTTCTTTCGATATTTTTGCCGTTCTGTTCGTATTCCCAATTCAAAAGCACAATATCGCGTGGCAGTTTGGCCAGCAGTTCGGGATACTTCAAAATAATATCCGCCCAGATATTCATTCTTTTGCCGTGCTTTTGGCAAAGTCTGTGTATTTTTAAAACAAAATCGAGATAAAGTTGCCCGTAGCCGCGAACCAGAGCTTTGCTGCGGCTTTTGCCTTTGCCCAGTTCCCACGTTTCGTCGCAGCAGGCATTGAAATCCTCAGCTTCGAAAATCGGGACAAACTCACTATAAAGCTTTTCAACCAATTTTATGGAATTAGGATTAATAGGGCAAAGTGTTGTCCCGCCTCTAAATCCGCGAAACCCGGGTTTTTCTCCTAAATAACTGTATCCGGGATGCGACAAAATTTTTTCCATATGCCCGAAACTTGCGAGCGAACCGACCAATCGAATATGATGTTTTTTGCAGTGTTCCTGCAGCGAGAGGATTTCTTCCGGCGTAAAGGGGCTAAAGCCTTTTGCGATTTCAGGATACTGTCTGAAAGTAAAAACATGTTCGATGTAAAGCTGCAATTCGTTTATTTTCCAGTGAGCCAATCGGATTACAAGGTCTTTAAGGGTACCAAGCTTCGGCACTTTGCCCCTTGAGCAGTCCAGATACACCCCTCGCCTTTGAAAATCCGGTTCGTCTTCGATTCTGCAGAGCGGCAGATTTTTCCCGCAGATTGTTTTAAGTTCTTGAAGGGTTTGCAGGGCGTAATATGTTCCAGCCTCGGTTTTTGAAAAAATTTCGATGCCGTTTCTGTTTATCGTCAGCCGATAAGCATCGGAATTTCGAATGTTTTTATCTCGATGTTTTTTTATCGCGGATTCGATAGGCTCAGGCAGGCGGAAAAATCCTTTTTGAAAGATTGCCTTTTTGACAGGAATCAGCAGCTTTGATAATCGACTTTCATCCGTGATAGCCATTGCTTCAATATATCACAGCCTTGCATAAGCGGCAATATATTGCTGTTTAAAGTTTCCGGTCTAATTTTCGGTAGCTAATCGCTTCGGAGAGGTGTTCTGATTGAATATCGGGGCTTTCTGCTAAATCTGCAATTGTCCGAGCAACCTTGCAGATTTTATCGTGCGCCCTTGCACTCAACCCGAATTCCAACATAGCCTGTTTTAGAATCATTTCCGAAGCCGAATCGAGCCGGCAGTATTTTTCGACCTGCTTATGGGTCATACGGGAATTTGTCATTATCTTTGCATCGCCGAATCGGGCGTGCTGAATATCTCTGGCTCGCATAACATCGTTTCGTATAGCAGCCGAATCAATCTGATTGGATTTAGAACGAAGTTTTGTAAATGTTACCGGCGGCACCTCTATATGAATATCGATTCTGTCAACCAAAGGCCCGCTGATTTTAGATAGGTATCTCTCAATCTGGTTCGGTGTACATTTACAGCTTCGAATCGTACTGCCGTAGTAACCGCACGGGCACGGATTGCACGAGCCGACCAGCATAAAAGTCGCAGGATAACGGTTGGACCTTTTCGCCCTGGAAACTGTAACTTCGCCTTCTTCGAGCGGCTGACGAATCATTTCGAGAACATGCCGCGGAAATTCCGTAAACTCATCTAAAAATAGTATCCCGTGATGAGCGAGAGACAATTCACCGGGTTTTGCATCTGTTCCGCCTCCGATTAAAGCCGGGCCGCTTGCAGTATGATGAGGCGTTCTGACGGGCCGAGTAGCAAGAAGCGAGCGGCCTTTGCCCAGTAAACCGACCGAAGAATATATCCGCGTAGTTTCCAGAGATTCCGCCAAACTCAGCGGCGGAAGTATCGTCGCTAATCGCTGAGCAAGCATTGTTTTTCCGGCTCCGGGCGGGCCTAACATAATTATATTGTGTCCTCCGGCTGCGGCGATGGTCATAGCACGCTTGACGCTTTCTTGGCCTTTAACGTCGGCAAAATCAACCTCATATTTGCTTTCCGAGGAGAAAATTTCATCTATATCGACATTAGTAGGCTCCAGAGGCAATTGTCCTTTAAGAAATTCAACAGCCTGAGCCAGCGAACCGATTCCGTAAACTTCGATATCCTGAACGACAGCGGCTTCTTTGGCGTTATCAAGCGGAACAATTATGGCCCGAAAACCGTTTGCCTGTGCGGTCATAGCCATACTAAGCACGCCGTTAACCGGCCTGACCCGACCGTCCAGAGCAAGCTCGCCGATAATTACGAAATCTTTTGTAATGCTGCTGCTGAAAACATTCGAACCTAACAACATCCCCAGAGCAATCGGTAAATCGAAAGACGGGCCTTCTTTTTTTATATCCGCGGGCGCAAGGTTGACCAGCGACTGGGTTTTCGGATATTTATAACCGCAATTAACTATCGCACTTTTGACTCGTTCCGAGCTTTCTTTGACCGCGGCGTCGGGCAATCCTACGATGAGATTTTTTTCTAATCCTCCGCGAGCAACGTCGACTTCAATTTCACAAATAATTCCTTCGATACCGCTCAATGCTACGCTGTGTAATCTTGCCAGCATATTTCTTCCTCTGCTTTAACCGAAAGCGGTATTTTATTGTCATTGGTGACTTATAGCAAGAAATTTCAGATATTAAGTTTGCACAAAGCTTTGCCTGAATATCTTTCCAGATTCACGGTCAGGTTCTGTTAGGAGTTAGTTTCGGGTTATCTTGATTGCAAGTAACGTTATGCCGTATTATCGGAATCGAAACTGTGGGTATAAAAGCTATTTTGGCGTAATATTTCCCGAAAATCTTGCTTTTGCCGGACTTATATCCTATATTTTATGGGAGAGATTAAAAATGGAAATTAAAAAAGAAGAAATTGTTCTCGGGGCAATTATCCTCATCGCTGGTACTTTTATAATAATGCTTTTAGTTCTCTAAAACGCATACTTGAAAATTTTCTTTCTATTCTACATATCTTCAAAGCTTTCATTAAAAAATTTCGCTTATCGCTCTGTTTTTTGAATCAGCTCAAAAACCCAATCCTCGAAAAACAAAGGATAAAGGTTCAGCTTTTCTGTCGACAGTAAAATTCCGTCTTTGCTTAGCAAAGCCTGAAGCTCCTGCTTTTTATCTGGAAACTGCTCTTCGATTCCTTTTTTATACACGCTGTTCAGCATCTTTAGTCTTTTTTGTTTAATTTCTTTGGGTTTTCCGGCAGCTCTAAAATACCGGCGCACATCATCTATTTTTACAGTTTGACCTTTGAAGTACGGCGCAAGTCTTTTAGGGATATTTGTTTGAATTATCGAGGAGTAGCTAATCGAGGCTGACGTAATCTCGTCCGGTTCATAATGCAGAAAAGGGTCGAAGAAAAAAACGGAATGATAATAATCGGCTCGATGCCTTGAAAGATGCTCGTGGAATAAATCGAGACACTTATCTGTTTGAAACAAAGCTAAAGGGCCGTCGCCGATTAAGATGGTATAACATAGTTTATTGAAATCTCTACGGTTATATCCGACCACTTTATTATAAACCTGCTGAAGGGTCGGAAGCGTACTTCTTCGCACATCGAATATAATTAGTTTCGAGTTTGTAGTCGCCGCAGCCATAGCCTCGATTTCGGCGATTCCATCCTTTATGCTGTCGTTCTGCGGTTTAATAATACGGTAAGCTCTGGTTCTTTTGTCGCCGTGTATTCTGTCATAGACATCGTCAGCAAGGGATTTGTCAAGAGTGAGAATATGTATACTGCCGTCTCTTCTGTGATGACTTAATATATCATTGCCCGAATCCTGTACATTATGGATTTGGCTGTCGGCCATTATTTCCCCTCAGAAGATTTTTGTTTTAATCCGGTATTATCAGCTTAGTGCCGGGCTTGAGCAGATTTGGGTTTGCCCCCAGCACATCGCGGTTGGCTTGATAGATTTTTGACCACTGGCTTGCCGAACCGTAATAATTTTTACTTATTTGCGAAAGCGTATCGCCGCTTCTGACAATATAAAATCTTGTTGTTTTAATTTTTTCCGTACTTGTATAATCAGCGGGTTCGGGCTGAATTTTTTGTTCAGCAAAAGAGGGTCTGGGTTCTGCCAATTTAATTTCCTGCGACTGAGTTGTTTGAGGTAAAGCCGGCTGCAGATTTTCCTTAGGTTCGGTATACCGATTAAGTTCTTTTATAGCCAAGTTTTGCTGCTCAAGCTGCGGCGATTCCGCCGGCCGCGGGCTTTGGGCAGCTTTTAGAACTTGCGCTTTCGGGCTGAAACTGGGCCTTGTGCAGATATACAACATAGCTGCTCCGGCGATTACCAGCCCGACTAATAAACCTATTTTAAGGTCCCGTTGCATTATCAGCCTCCGGAAACCATCAAATTCAATTACTGGTTTTACTGTTTGCTCGATTTATTAGAGCCTATCAGCAGCATCGGTGCGGCTATCGCGACCGACGAATAAGTACCTATCAGAATACCAAAGCCGATTGCGAAGGTAAAGCCTCTTAGGTTCTGCCCGCCGAAAATATACATAATCAGAACGACTACAAAAGTTGTAAGCGAAGTCATTATCGTTCTCGAAAGCGTCTGATTAATACTGTCGGTAATAGTCTGCGGAACAAGCTGTGCTGCTCTGCGGTTTTCGCGGATTCGGTCAAAGACGACGATAGTATCGTTAAGTGAGTAACCGATAAGAGTTAAAAACGCAGCAATGATAACCTGATTGATTTTAAAATCGCCGATTAACAATGCTTGTCCGATTCCGGTAGATGCAAGATAAGTACACGCGGTAACCGCACCCAGCGTAATACAAACGTCGTGTACTAACGCCGCAATCGCAGCCAGACCGTACCTGACGTTTCCGAAACGTACCCAGATATAACCGACAATCGCGACCAGCGACAGTACTATGGCTATCATAGCCTGTGTTTTTGCTTCGGCGCCGATAGAAGGATTAATCTGCGTAACACGAGGCAGCGATTCTTCGAGTTCGGTCGCAGCCAAAACCTTGGTTCGTTCGTTTTCGACGAATCTGTTCCATTCGTTTTCAGACAGAACTCTTGCTCCGGCTTCGGGCTGAACACTGACATAAATAAATGAGTCGACTAATTCATTTTCTGATAGCGGATTCATGTTGCTGTTCAGCAGTTTATAGCCGTACCATTCGAAATCGAGCATTTCCGGTTTAAATCTAAGTCCCCTGAATCTTTGTATAATTTCATCACCGCTGGCAGGCTTCTCAAGACTGCACAATATTTTGATTCCGCCAAGATAATCCATAAGTTCCGGTATTTCTTCGACAAGCGTTTCGGTGATTTTTTCCTCAGAAATAATTTGAGGATTAAGGCTCTGTCGAATTTCAATCAAATCAGCAAACGCAGTCAAAACAGCTTCGGTTACTACTTCGTCGAGTTCGGGGTCGCCGATTTGTGCATCTGGCAAAGCCTTCGAAAGGATTTCGGTAACGATAGATTCATTAAGCTGACTTGTGGCGATAACCAGAGCGTTGGGATTATCATCGACGGTCTGAATAAGAAGATTGCTTAAAGTTCGATTCACTTCGTCTTCGGCCTGTCTTATCTGAGCTATGACCTGCTGGGCAGAAGGCGCCGCGCTGCGGAAAGATACAACGGCAACAATCTTATTGGTTTCAGTTGTATTAATTTCAAATTGAATTCCCTTTTGGTCTTCCGTCAATTCTCCGACGCTGTAAACATTAGCGGCGGCTATTGCCGGATTTTTTATCTTTTCACCGATTTGCTGCATCCGGTCTCTAACCATTTGGATATGAACCGGCTCTTTAAGATTTACCTGCAAGCTGGTTCCGCCGGTAAACTCGATATCATATTTGTTATTTTTGGTATCGTCGCGAGTGAAAAATACCGTCAATCCGGCGATGATAAGAATTGCGGATATAGTAAACATGACCGGACGAAGAGCCATCCAGTTCACGCTCGGATTTTTAAGAAGCTGCATCATAACAAGACGCTGTTTTATAATTCCCCATTCGAGCAGTAAATCGAGTACGGCTCTTGTTACGAAAAGGGCGGTAAACATACTTGTTATTATTCCGAGCATAAGCACTATAGCAAAGCCCTTTACCTCTTCGGGTGCGACCCAGAAAAGAATCAGAGCAGTTATAAACGTAGTTAAATTCGCATCGACAATAGTACTTAAAGTCTTCTGGAAACCGTTCTTAATCGCAATTCGCAGAGAAGCGCCTCTGAGCTGTTCTTCTCTAATTCTTTCGAAAATAAGCACGTTAGCGTCAACGCTCATACCGATAGTAAGAATAAGACCTGCGATTCCGGGCAGCGTGAAAGTAGCTCTCAGCCACGCCATTGCCGCGAGGATTACTAAAATATTAAGTACCAGCGATACATCAGCGATACCTCCGGCTATTAGGTAGTAACTGAGCATAATAGCCATAACGATTACAAGCCCGATTATGCCTGCTTTTATACCTTGGTCTCGATTATCCGCGCCAATGCTCGGGCCGATTGATTTTACTGAAATCGGCTGTTCTATAAGCATAGCCGGAAGCGAACCGGCATTGAGCTTATTCACCATATCCGAGACTTGTTCACTTGTAAAACTGCCTGTGATAATTCCGTCAGATGTGATTCTGCTTTGTATTGTCGGAGCGGAAATAGCTGTTCCGTCGAGTAATATACAAAGAGGCCGGTTTAAATTACTTCCAGTAAGATTTCCGAAAATAAACGCCGCTCTGTCATCGAAAGCAAACCCGATAGCCCGTCTTCCCTGCTGGTCTTGAGTCGGTCTTGCCTGTCTTAATTTCCAAGGCCTTTCGGTGCTGTGAAGCATTGTTTCTTCGGGTTTATTGCTTGCCAGAACATACATCTTATCACCGAATGTTCCTAAGACGACAGGTCTGCCGTCTCTGTCGGTTGTGCGGGGAACCAATTGGCCGCTCGAATCTTTAACCAGCCATTCTTGAGGGTCTTCTATCAAACACCATACATATCTGCTGTCAGATGCGAATCTCGGCCCTCGTTCCTTGAGGTTCTGAACATAGCTGTCCAGCAATTCATTATCGCTATTAGGATGACCTCGTGTCGGAAGGATTCTAAACTCGAGAATGCCCGAACCTTTTAACATTCTCTGAAGGTCTTTCGGGTCGTCGAGTCTTCCCTGAAACGGACGATATTCGTCAAATGTTGCTACAACTTTATCTATTAATTTATCTCGGTCGGGAAATTGTCCTTTCATCTCTGCGATGGCGGTGTTTCTTCTTGTTGTACCTGCAGCCATATCGAGAACAACTTTAATCTGGTCTTCGGTCAGACTTAGCTGGTTGAGTTTTGCCAGAGCTTGATTGTAAAGAACATTTTTACCTCTATCGGGGTCTGTAATTTCATCCATTACTTCAGACCATTCGCTATACATCTTCGCATAATTAAGCAGCAGCTCGCTTTTAACTTCGGAATAATCTTCGGCAAGATATGATTTTATCGAACTGACTAAAGTATTCGGGTCTTTTATAGTTATCCAGTATCCGACAGCTTCTTGTATATCATCAAGCTTTAATCCTGCCTGTTCGATTAATTTTTCCGGCTCGGCCAATTTTGCATACAGGCTGTCTCGTTTTTCTCTTGCCTGCTGGAGATTGTCATAAGCTTGGGAAAGCTCGTTTAGTATTTCGAGTCTTTGCGGATAACCGCCTGTGTATTCTTCGAAATCTGCGGCTCTTTGCTGCGGGTCAAGCGTCAGTGACCGCATTATCCTTGCGGTATTGATATTCTGCGCGAGCAGCTCATCCAAAGCTGCTTCGTAGTTCTCTCGTTTTTGTCTTGCTTCGGGGCTTGCCAGCGGCATCTGAATTTCGAATCTGGTGTTTCCAAGAGCCCGCCAGACAAGATTCTGAATATTGGCCGGGTCAACGCGTCTGCGCAGAACTGTAATCATATTCTGGGCGAGGTCTCTCTGGTCTGATTCCTTAATGCCCTGTGTATTTATCTCATAGATAAGACTTGTTCCGCCGGCAAGGTCTATGCCCGGTTTTAAACTTTTCTCAGGCGGATAAACCTGCAGTATAGCAAGAACCATTATTACCGCGATAAGCGCAAACTTCCAAGCCAAAACTCGTTTCATAACTACTCCCGAAATGTCCTAAGCAAAAATTAATATTATTTTATTGGTTTTCAGCAACCGTTTGTTCCGCAAAGTTTTTATTCTGATAGTTTACTTCCAACGGCGTTCGGAGAAATCCTTATTTTCGTATTATTAGATTCGTCTATCTTCAGGACTATCTCATTTTCTTTAACATCGACGACAGTACCGTAAATTCCGCCGATTGTTCGGACTCTGTCATTTTTCTGCAGCGACTGAACCATTTTCTGATGTTCCTGCTGTTTTTTACGAGGCCCGCGGTACATCATAAAAACGAAAAATATTATCGCCGCGATTAGAATAAACGTCATTGAATCGAAACCTCGCTGCTGCGGACGAGCCGGCTGAGTTTGGTCCGATTCCGATGAAACCACAGCCGTAGTTTCCTGCTCGCTGACAGGTTCGGAGGTTATGATTTCTGCTGCATCCTGCGTTTGTGCCTGAGCCAGTATCCACATATTAGCCATTTTAAACCCTTTCATTCGGCGTTTGAAAACCGTGTTTTATAACGTAAATTCAGCAAAATTAACAGAAAAATCTGGGTAATTTAACCATTGTGGCATAGCTTGAAGATTTTCTCAAGAGTCAATTATTTATTGTTCGGCCATATCGGTTTTTGAGTTGAAAATGCGGTATTTTTCGATTTTTTCATCTGCCCAGCCGGAAAACGTGCCATTTTTGATTTGTTCTTTAATTTGCCGCATCATATTTTGGTAAAACATAAGGTTGTGAATCGAAACCAGAATCGGCCCTAACATCTCACCGATATTGAAGAAATGCCGTATAGCCGCCCGGCTGAAGTTCCGGCAGCAATAACATCGGCAATCGTTTTGAATCGGCTGGGTATCGGTTGTATGCGAGCTGTTTCTAAGCCTAATCGGCCCGTCTTCGGTAAAGGCATAAGCATTGCGTCCGTTTCGGGTCGGCATAACACAATCGAACATATCTATTCCGGATTTGACCGCAGCGATAATATCTGCAGGCGTCCCGGCTCCCATAAGATATCGCGGCAAATCCGCGGGTAATTGTTCTGCGGTATGGCGAACAGTTTTAATCATATTCTCATGGCCTTCGCCGACACTTAGTCCGCCTATCGCATAGCCGTCGAATCCTATTTCGATGATTTTCTCTGCGCAGTAAGTCCTAAGTTCCAAATTTATTCCGCCTTGAACTATTCCGAAAAGCATCTGATTTTCATTGCTGTGTGATTCCTTGCACATTTTTGCCCATCTGATAGTTCGTTCGACAGCTTCCTTGAGAAAAGATTCATCACAGGGATAAGGCGTGCATTGGTCCAGACACATAATTATATCAGCACCCAATCTGTTTTGAATCTCCATAGCGCTTCTTGGCGTCAGCGAAACCGCAGCACCGTCGACGTGGCTGTTGAACTGTACGCCGTTTTCGTCGATTTTTGTAAGTGCCGCCAGCGAAAATACCTGATAACCGCCGCTGTCGGTGAGAATAGGTTTATTCCACGCAGTAAGTTTATGCAGCCCTCCGATTTTTTCGACAGCATCGACGCCAGGCCGAAGCATAAGATGATATGTATTACCGAGAATAATTTCCGCTCCGGTTTCCCTAAGTTGTTCAGGTGTAATTCCTTTTACCGCTCCGCCGGTTCCGACCGGCATAAATACAGGTGTGTTAATATCACCGTGGGGCGTTTTTAACAAACCCGTTCTTGCGGGGCAATTGCTGTCTTTCTGAATTAACTGAAATCTGTTCATAGTCAGTAAATCTTTTTCAATTTTGAGCAGGGATAATAATACATTAAAATTTCCTCTGCGTTTTTTTGTTCTCTGGCCATCGCCTGAGCTCCGCATTGGCAAAAACCTACGCCGTGACCGAACCCTCGGCCTTTGGTGAAAATCCAGTTTTCATTGCTTTCTTTTAGTTCGAAGCCGGTGCTTTTGATTTTCATTCCGGTTGAATCTATAGCCAGCCGAAAGTCTTCAGCTCTGAGAAAATCGACTTTGCCATTAGAGCCGGCAAGCCTGAATCGGGTCAATCGCGTAAAATCATCGTAGTCACTTTGAGATGCCGGCGAAATGTTTACTATAGTTTCTAATTCTTTAAGTTTGGGGTATCTTGCGGTCAGCCTGTCGTTTACAAAACTTTTTTTGAAAGAAACATCAGGCCAATTGAAATCTTTTGCTCTGGCGGTGCTTTTGCAGTAAGTGCATTTGACGCCGACTAATGCCTCGAAGCTGTCACCGAATACATTCGCGCTGTTTTCAGTATGACCCCCGCAGCTTGAGCTGTAATAAGTCGGAAAAATATCGTAGTTGCCGTCGGAAACCCTGCATGTCAGTACTAATCCGATTGTCTGGTTGACCGCCCGCCAGATGCGCGGTGATTCGGCTGAGATTCCACGGTAAACCTGATTGGCCTGTGTTCTGCGAAGGTCCCAGTTTCGATTTCGTCCGAATCTGTTTTGGATATACAGACAATATGTTCTGGCTGTGATAGTTTGAGCCTCTAAAGCCGCTGCTTCCCAGTAGCTGGGCATTTCCGCGCCGATAACACCGGCAAGATAAGGCTCTATCGCAAGCTGATTTATTACGTCGAAACTGTTAGCGTCCGGCCTGAGTATCAGCCGGAGATTTCCGCGATAGGCTGAATTGTTTAAAGTGAATATATGGGGCTCGTCAGTAGTGATAATTATTTCGCTTGCCGTACACATCCAGCCGCCAAAGCTGATATTTCCGTTTCGCAGTTCGATTTTTACAGGTTCGACGGTCTTTTCGAAAGATGCTTTGGGGATTAAATTTTCGGGACATGTAATTGAGAAGGCCCCGGCAGTTTCGAACAAGCAGTCTATTATATTTTCTTCCAGCAGAATATGAACCGAAATTTCAGACCTTCCGTAAAGTCTGCTGATTAGATTTGCATCATAGCTGTCCGGAGCAGGCGTTTTTTTTCTGCATCCTGAAAATATCAGAAGAACCGACAGTAAGGCTGTAAATAAAGCCTTTGAAATTTCTGCAGAGTTGTTTTTCACACAGAAACGTTTCAAGCTATACTTTCTGTTTTATTCGAGGCTTCGCAAAGACAACCCGAAGGCCTCGATAGCTTTTTTAATCTCGTTAAGACTTGTAACACCGAAATTTTTACAGCCGAGCAGTTCGGCTTCGGTTTTTTTGGTCAAATCACCGAAGGTGCGTATGTTTAGTTTTATCAAACATTTTCTTGCGCGAACAGATAACTGCAGGTCTTCAATGGGGCGTTTCTGCATAGCGTCTTCCTGTTCGACAGGTTGTTCGGGCTGTTCGAAAATTTGTCCTTCTTCTAATGCCATGCCCAGCCTGAGGTTCTTGGAATCGAGAATCGTTTTGATTTCGCGAAGCGATGTTTCCCCGAAATTCTTGTAGCTTAGCAGCTCAGCTTCGGTAATTTTCATCAGGTCGCCGATAGTATGAATATTCATTTTTTTAAGGCAGTTTCTGCTTCTAACGGACAGCTCGAAATCGGAAATCGGCGTATCGAGCAATTGATTTCTTCTGGAACGTTTTTTCTCAGATTCTTCATCGTAGCACATCGTAATCGCCGCCTCGATGTCTTTTTTAAGCATCCGAGCTTTTTGATGATTCGGGAAATATTGTAAAACCTTATTGATGCAGTTTTCAGCTTTTTTGAATTGTAGGTTATCTTCGTAAATTACAGCCAAATTAATTAATGCGTTGATGTAATTCGGCTTAAGCTCTAAGAGTTTTTTATAATAATCAATCGCCGCCTCATCATCCCCGAGTATATCGGCCAAATAAGCCAATCTGAACATGGCGAGCTGATTGTTTTGATTTCTTTGCAGTGCGTCTTGATAACATTCGCAGGCCCTGCTATAGAGTCCTCTTGTCTCATTCGCCCAAGCCTTCGAGCATTGCACCTGGTCATCATTTTGAAATTTTTCTTCGAGTTTTTTAATAATCTTATCTGCCTCATCGTGTCGTTTTTGTTCGGAGTATGTTGTAGCAATGAACAGCATAGCCCATTTTTCACAATCATTCAGTCCGGCCGCTTTTTCTGCTGCCTCGACAGCCTCTTTAAATTTCCCTCTATTTTTCAAAGCTATCGCTAAAAAAGCGAACTTTTGAGCACAATCTTTTGCATTATTGAGTTTTTCGACAGCCTCTTTATATCTTCCGATAATTACCAGCCCAATACCGCAGGCCAGAACCGCGTCTTGTCCGGTTTTGCTTAGGAATGATTGAACTTTTTCAGTAAAATCAAGCCTGCTTAATTCCGAAGAATGTACGGTTTGGGCGAGTTTTAATAATTGCTGCAGCGGGGGTATTTCACCTTCGAACAAATTCACAGCCTGAACGGTGGTACTTTCCATTATATTTAACTCCAGACAAATTTTTTCGAACAATAATAGGTTTACGAATTATCTCTTTTCCGAAGTGGGGTATTATAGCCCATTTACGTTCTTTTGCAATAGCTATTTGATATAGGCCTCCGAAGCGGCTGTTTGAACCATAAAAAAGGCCGGGTTGCCCCGGCCTTTAATGAATATGATATAATTATGGTTTAAATTCCACCGTCGAACATATACCTGTTTGCGGCGTTGTCATTTCTTATCGCCAGATTCCATTTTTTTACCGGTCCGTCCATACGGCATCTCACAAAGTAAGCCGAATATTCCTCGGACCAGAAAGCTTCTGCGATTACTTCTATACTTGCCTTTTTATCCTGCTCGTTTTCGGTCACAGGTTGGAGGTCCTGCTTAAAACTTTCCAGAGAAGCCATCGATACGAACTTTAGTGCTTCTTCCCAATCCTGACTTAAATATGCATTAATAAAAGCTCTTGCAGTATCGTCAGCCGACATCTTTATATAAATATCGTTATCCGGCAAAATTTCCGGTTCGCTGCTCCATTTTACTTCTTCAAGGCATTGCTGCAGTTTAGAATCGTAGATACCTGTTATTACAAATCGGTTTGCCGTATTTTGTTTTGAAAGCTGTAAATTAAATTCAATCGGCGGCAGTTTGATTTCATAAGGCACGAACCATCCCGGATATCTTTTTTCTTTGAATGGTTCTCCAATGCTGATAACTTTCAAGCCGCCGAGATATTCCATCATCATTTCTTTCATCTGCACCATGCGCTGGTCGTTATCCGAACCCGGCCAGAATTTATCGAATTCCTCCCAATCTTTTTTCTCGCAAACCTTGAAAAACGCCTCGGCAGCTTCCTTAGGAGTCATTTTCTCGTACTTCTCGTTGTCAGGCAGCATTCTAATATTTACTTGGGAAGGATCAATTCCCCCTGTTATATGCCAGCGGTTCGGATTTCGCTCATCATCTCCCGGCCTTACATAGGGATCGGGTTTCCATAGTATTTTTTCACCGCCCGAGATAATTTCAACTACACAGGGCACCCGAAAACCCCTCTGTTCCCAGTCCGGCTGTGGTACCGCAGGTCCGACTGATTTGATTGATATTATGTTTATTGTGCCGAATAATTCTTCGGCAAATTCTTCAAGGGCGCCTCCGAATATCAAACCTGCTTTTTTATAGTCTTTATCAATCAGAGCCTGCAAAAACTGACGAGCAGTTTCTTCTGCAGCCTGTTCGTCGGTCATTTCGCCTTGGTGGATACCGGTCAACTGGCTGTGTCGGTCGGCTATCCTAACGTCCTTTGGGACTTCGTCTTTTAGTGAAAACATCTTTTCGTCAATCGGAACGTTATAGTCGAAAAATTCCGATGTAAGTTTTAGTATTTCACGATCATCTTCTATGCGATAAAATTCGATGTGAGTAATCAAATCTGTTGCCTGATTCACATAGTAAACTTCCTTTCTTGGTTCGGTTTTATAAGTTGCCGAAATAACGACCGGCTCCTGTGTTTGATGCGGCTTTTTTATATCTATTTCAACCTTCCCTTCCTTCTGGTCGTCGAGGAGTGTTTTCATAACCAATTTAGGCTGACACTGTTCGAGAATGCTCTGCATCCGTTCTTCGACACGGTCGGTATATATAATGGAAAGCCATCCTTTACTTTTAAACCATACTTCTGTTTTTTCGGGTGTCCATGTTATTAGTTTGATGCCGTCTTCGGTTTTCGGCAGGTAATATCTTGCCTTTATTGCCCGGCCTTGTTCATCAGATTTAATCCAAAATTCGCTGGGTTCATGTTCATTAGGCCAATATTGTTTTACATGCAGATATCGGATATTGTTGTAAGCGTTGATTACCTGCTCAATCCCAAAGGCAGCAGGTACCGTCCTGTCTATAAGGTGAATCGCAAAAACAGCGGAGATAATTATTGCCGCTGCCGCTATGAGCTTGGTTATTTTGCTGTGCATAATGATACCCCATATATTTGATTCAGGCACCATATGTTTGTCTTTGGAAGTTTCTTCATTGGCCTGAAGTAGTTGCTCTAATATTTCACGATCAGCTTTCGGATTTGTACTGACCGATGCGTTCTTAAAAAACTGTTTTATATTATCTGCGGAATTCATAATTAAACCTTTCCGTCCAGTATTGACCGCAGTTTGTCAATTCCATACCGATACCGGCCTTTGACCGTATTGGCCGAAACTTCCTGAATTGCGGCTATCTCTTTGAAAGCCATATCGCCTTCTATTCTCATGGCCACTGCTTCTCGCTGTTCGTCCGGAAGCTGAGCCATAGCAATGCTTAGAAGCTTCAGTTGTTCGCTCAGAATTGCCCATTGTTCTGGTCTCGGCATATCTGACACAGCACAATCGGTATCATTCAGTTCTGTTAATTTGTGCCTTGCCGAATCGCGTTTCGTATTACGAATTTGGTTTATAACACTTGCAAACAGATACCCCTTCAGATTACCTCTCGGCTTTATTTTTCCGATTGACTTCGCAAAACTCAAAAATACTTCATGTACGCTGTCCTGAGCGGTATTTACATCATTTGTAAGCACAACAGACAGTTTTAACAGGCTATCTTTGTATTTTTCATAGATTCTCCGCAGAGCCTCAAGGTCGCCTGCTTTAAATCTGCGAATCAGCGATCTGTCTTCTAATATTTTCATAAATTTAGCCGGCTTGAACAACGTCGTTCATTATATTACACACCAAAGGATGCAAATTGGGTATAAAAAAAATATGTTTTTTGTATGCGTTTAATAAAAAAGGCCGGGCTGCCCCGGCCTTTAGAAGTTTATCGCAATAGCAAAAGAAATATTATTGAACCTTAAATTCATACTGGTGAGTCTCTTCCGAGCCGAATGCTTTTCCTTGACAGCGCAGGACAAATCCATCGGCGGTTTTCTCATATTCGAAATCCATGCCGCTGAACAAATCGCTCGGTAGTCCTTCAGGCAGTGAATCGGGCAGCTTGCCTGTTTGAGCTTTTATCAGATACACCTCTATAGCCGTTTTTATCGCGTTATCGTGCGTTTGTGAACGTGTTACTATTGACAATATTGCTCCGGCTGCAGGTCTGAGAAAAGCAGTTACCGTTGCATCGGGGTTGTTTTCAATATCTTTTTCTGTTTTTACATCAATTAATTCTATAAGTGCGGCATAACCTTGCGGATAAGGCATATCAAAAGCAGCAATAACACAGGTATAAAAATCCTCAAAGTATTTTCTGTTTCTGCTGATCATATTAGCATCGAAAGAAAGCATTTTTTGCTTTTTAGCCTCATCTTCTTCACTAAGCGACTCGAATTGGGAGAAGTAAAAATCCACACCTTCTGAAAACCGCTGTGGTGTCATATATGCTAATATTATATCTCTCTCACCTAAAAGCGCCGGCTTAATGGATAAAGGAGTACTGTCTATCTCTGCTAATTGATTTTTCAGGCGAGTTAGAGTTTCCGCATTTTGCGGCATATTCGATAGTATTTCGACGATGTTACTGCTTGCCGCTCCTTGAATAGCAATGCCGATTAGACAGTTTACTAATACTCGGCCGTTTAGGTGCCGTGCTATTTTGCATAGACTTATACAGCGGTTCAGGGCGGCTTCGTAATTCCCGTCATGTGCAAGAATTTTTGAATCAGCAATAATCAGATGCGTAATTTTCCTGAAGCTTGCCAATATCGGCATTTTCATTCCTATGCCGTCGGAAAAATTCAGCCCCCAGTCGCAGTTTTTTATCTCAGAAGCATCAAGTACTATCTGGATTATAGGCGTGTTTTTACTGACGAACTGCCTGATTTTGTCATTAAGTTCAATTTTACCGTCCCGAAAGTCGCTCAACAAATTGGACATTTCGCTGTCCACCTCGTAAAGCATCGCTGCCTTATAGTAAAGCACGGCGGCATTATCCGGCGGATATGAATGAACATGCGTCGAACTCAAAGCCAACGCAATCAATGATAATATAAGCCTATAGTCTTTTAAGGTTTTCATAGTATATTCCTTTCTTAAATTTTGTCGTCTTGCCCTAATTCACACAGCAACTGCTTAATGGTTAATTGTTCTTTTAAACCCCGACTTATTTTTTTGTCAGCTTTGGCAAGCTGCTCTTCAACAGCTTTTATTCCTCCCCTTTGAAAAGCAGCGTTGAGAGACATTGTTGATGTTAATTCAGATAGGGACTCCGATTTATATATTTGCATTGTTTGAAGCGGCTCAATTTGCTCTTTTGGTTTTTGATATGTGAATACAAACCAAGCCGCTGCGATTATTGTCACAGCCGCTGCTATGGCGATTCTGCTGCTTGTAATAAACCTTAGTATATTCGGCTGATGATAAGCCGATTGAGTTTGTTTTTCTTCAAGAGCCTTCTGGAATTTTAAGTGCAGTTTCTTATCCAGTTCGGCGCTTGCCTGCGTTCGCAGGTTTTTTATTTGTCGTTTTATATTGTCTGCGGGTTTCATATTAATTCTCCATCTAAAAGTTTCCGCAGTTTTTCAAGTCCGTAGCGGTACCTGCCCTGGACAGTGTTAATCGAAACATCCTGCGATTTTGCAATATCTTTAAACTTCAGACCTGAAACAATTTTTAGAAGTATTACTTCCCGCTGTTCATAAGGCAGTTGTGCTAATGCCGAAACCAGATATTGCTTTTCTTCGCCGAAGACAGCTTGATTATCAGCAGTCACAGAATTTTCGGGGTCATAACTATTCGGCGTTGTCTGTCGAACCAGCGATAATCGACTTGCAGTGCGAGCTCGGTTAGCGACAGCCGTAGCCAGATAACCTTTTAAAGTCTGATTGATTCTTAGCTGCCGGTCCGTCTCAAGCAGTGAAACGAATAAATCGTGAACAACATCTTCGGCTTTAGATTTATCTTGTAAAAGAGCCGCTGCCAGACTTACCAAGTCGTGTTTATATTTTTCGTATATCCGCGGCAAGACGTCCTTTCGTCCGCGATTGTATTTATGTCTCAGCAGTGTATCTTCCAGCATTAGCCAGTCCAAAAAATAATCGAACGTTCACTGATACGACTATACAAAGTGGTATTTTAGTATAACTTATTTTAAGTTATTTTTTGTATGTTTGGGCGGGGTCGTAAACTTTTTCTGCGATGAATTTGAGCTTATTTCGGCTGTCCGGTTGGACTTGGCGGTAAAAGCACGATTGATAGCCGACATGGCATTGGCCGGCATCGACCGAAACTTTCAGAACAAGACAGTCTTGGTCACAGTCAACAAGGATTTGTTTGATTTTTTGAATATGCCCTGATTCTTCGCCTTTTTTCCAGAGCTTTTTGCGTGAGCGGCTGTAATATGTCGCCACTCCGGTTTTAATTGTTAATTCGAGGGCCTCTTGATTCATATACGCGACCATTAGTACCTGTCCGCTGTCAGCATCCTGTGCAATAGCGGTAATCAGGCCGTTTGCGTCGAATTTCGGCTGGAATGAATCTGACTCTTCGATAAATTTCTTTTCCGAGGACACTTTAAACTCCGTATTAAAGGTCGATTTTCAATTGCCAACGCTTACTTTAACCATTATTATTCTCAAAAACAAGCAATTTTGATAAAGGTTTGGTCAGTGCAGCAAGGCAAAAGCAGAAAAAAACAATACTTTTGGCATTCTTTAAGGTTTTTAATAGCCGCCGGTGCATTATATCTTGCGTTTAATAAAGTTGACTGGCCGCAGCTCGGACAGCTTGTATCTCAAATCAAGATTTGGGTTTTGCTTTGTGCGCTGGCTTCCTACGCAGCCAGCCAGTTAATTTTCGTAGCTCGATGGTGTATGTTTCTAAAAGTTCAGTCGATAAAAATTCCATACTGGGCTGCGGTCAGATTGCATTTTCTTGGACTGTTCTACAGTAATGCGCTTCCAAGCGCGGTCGGCGGAGATTTGCTGCGGGCATGGTATGTTACAAAACACACCGACCGGAAATTAGAAGCTGCTCTTAGCGTTGTTATTGACCGTATTATCGGATTATCAGGTTTGTTAATTATGGCAATTGCAGGGTATTGGTTTATTCCTGCACAGGCAAGAAACGAACTTTTACGGCAATATGCACAAATGCCGTTGATGCAGGCGATATGGACAAACAAATGGCTGGTTTCCGTGTTATTTTTGGCGGCGGCGGCAATTGGTTTGATTATGGTTTTAACTGCTTCAGGAAGAAGAATAATCAGGGGATTAGTCTCAAAGGTTAGCTTGCGAGCGGCGGAAACTTTGAGCAAAATAAGACTGGCAGTGCTGATTTATTATAGAAAAAAAATGGCAATCTTGGCAGGCTTATTGCTCACTTTCTGTTGTCAGGGTGTGTTTATTATAGGACTGTGGCTTATCGGCCAAGCAATAGATGCTAACGCCGATTGGGAGCTGTATTTTGTATTTTTCCCTGTATCATGGCTGCTTGGAACGATACCTCTTACGCCCGGCGGAGTAGGGGTCGTTGAGTGGGCGGTTAGGGTAATGTTTGAAGGGGCTGGGGTTACAACCAACCATGCGTCGGCTTTGGCGTTGGCTCAGCGGGTATTATGGATTTTAGGGTCGCTGCCCGGAGCGGTAATACATCTTATGGGCTCACACCTGCCTAAAGACTTTTCTATTGACTATAACCGGTCTATAAATTAATCTATTGTGCGAATATTATTATCAAATTGTCTTACCATAAGTTCTGTTTTTTTAAGGGTTTAAAAAAATAGACCAAATGATATACAGCAAAGGATTGTTGTTGTAATATGTATATAGCAAGTCGGTTTAAGAGCTACTTTTTGAGGGGGCTGGCGGTATTATTGCCGACCATTCTGACGATATGGATTTTTATCTGGGGTTATAAGTTTATCCAGAACAACATCAGCATCCATATTAACAGAGCTTTGGTGTGGCTCACGCTCAAGATTAGAGGGTTCGAATGGGCTGACGAGGCTGTTAGAGATTTATGGGTTAATTTTTGGGTGACCGGTTGGGGACAAATCGCAGGGTTTTTAATCGCCCTGATTATTGTTTGTGTGGTCGGATGGACTTTGGCCAGTGTTATCGGCAGAGGGCTTTGGAGGCGGATTGAAAAGCTTATAATGAACGCCCCGTTTCTTCGCCACGTATATCCGTATATCAAACAGATTACGGATTTTCTGCTGGCGCAGGATAAAAAAGACCAGCTGTTTATGAGAGTAGTCGCTGTTGAGTATCCAAGGAAAGGTATATGGTCGATTGGATTTGTTACCGGTGAAGGACTCAAAAAGATTGCCAAACATCAGCAAAAAGAGTTTGTATCGATATTAATACCTACTTCACCGACGCCTTTTACGGGATTCGTGATTATAGTGGCAAAAGAGGAAACTGTGGATTTAGAGTTGAGTATTGAAGATGCGATGAGGTTTGTCATTAGCGGGGGAGTTGTTACCCCGGCTGTAAAACTGCAACCAGATAAAGAAACTGAAAGACTATTGAACGCTGCAACCTAAACGGACAATATTTTTAAGGAGATTAAAAGTGCTTTTCACTATAACAGGTAAACATGTTGATATAACTGATGCTTTAAGACAGCACGCCGAGGAAAAGACTGCGAAACTGCCGAAGTTTTATGATAGTATTACACAGGTCGATGTAATAATCGACGGCGCCGAAGGCGGAAGTTTTGCTGTGGAAATTATAGCTCGAGCCGAACACTCAAAGGTTTTTGTCGGAAAAGAAATAGGACATGATGCCTATACATGTATAGACGGGGCTATTAAAAAAATAGAATCACAGCTGCGAAAGAAAAAAGGAATGGAAAGAGACGATAAAAGCCTTGGAGCGGAAAAACCGGGGCTAGGTATAGATGAGGTAATAATATAAATTAAGATTGTTTAATTGCGGGGTTGTTAAGATGAAATTGGCTGATGTTGTGTGTCCGGATGCGATTGTGATGAAATTACAGGATAAGGAGAGAAACGGAGTTATTGCTGAACTGGTTGAAGTGCTTGCTAAAGCCGGAAAACTTGGAAAAAGCAACGAACAGAAAATTACGCGGGCTGTGATAAAAAGAGAAAACGAAGCAAGCACCGGACTGGGAAAAGGCGTAGCTGTTCCGCACGTTAAAACTAATATCGTAAAAAAACCGATAGCTGCTGTGGGAATAAGCAGCGACGGAATAGATTTTGACGCACTGGACAAAAAACCGGTTTACTCTGTGATACTTCTTGTTAGCCCCGATGACGACCCCAGCGCACATCTTAATGCGATGGAAAATATTTTTAGGCATCTTCAAAAGGAGAAATTCAGAAGTTTTCTAAGACAAGCCAAGAACGAAAAAGATGTTTATGAACTGATGAAAGAAGCCGACATTGACCCGTCGCTTTAAGCAAAACGCGAGTTTATTTGTGCGGAGATGATGTGGAAAAATCGGATTGTGAGAATTTAACAGCGGGCGTTTGCGAAATAGAACTCGAAATAAAAAACGCAGATGGTTTGCATATGAGACCGGCTATGCAGTTTGTCGATGTCGCAAGTAAATTCGATTCGGAAATTGCTGTCTCGAATGACCAGACCAGCGTTGACGGAAAAAGCATTATGCAGATGAGTATGCTGGCTGCGACTTGCGGGACAAGGTTAAAAGTTAAAGCGGCAGGAAAAGACGCTCGTCAGGCGGTTGAGGCGTTGCAGGAGTTAGTTGAGATTAAGAAATTCGGAGAGCCGGAACCCAAAAAATAATTGCACCGGCTGCCGGGAACAGAAAAAATGGAAATTAAAAAGGGAATCGCAGTTTGTCCGGGAATATCCATAGCCAAGTGTCTGGTAGTGGATTCGGAAGATTACCGGATTCCTCGCCGC
Source organism: uncultured Pirellulales bacterium (assembly GCA_964391985.1). GTDB lineage: Bacteria > Planctomycetota > Phycisphaerae > Sedimentisphaerales > Anaerobacaceae > CAYMOE01. Next base: position 201,809 of record CAYMOE010000001.1, on the reverse strand, counting down.
AGAATAGTTCCTTCCCAGCGAATGATAGAGATACAGCGCGTACGAAACGCTTTTAAAACCGCTATAGACGAGCTGAGCGAAATAGAAGGTCGGCAGGACAAACTCGAACAGAAAAATATTAAAGATATATTCGCAGTTCATATGCGTTTTCTTCGCGACAGGAATCTTCGAAGAAAAATATCGGATATGATTCACTCCGAATCCGTCAATGCCGAATACGCTGTTTCGACGGTGATGAGGGAAATTGCCTTGCATTTCACCGAGCTGAATGACCCTTATATGCGGGAGCGTGCCGCGGATATATATGATATCGAACGAAGGCTGCTCAAGCAGCTTCTCGGCGGCCAGAAGGAAGGCCTCGAAAATCTTTCCGGGCCTGTTGTCGTAATTGCTCGCGAGCTTAGCCCGACCCAGACAGCCGGTTTTGACAAGGAATTTGTAAAAGGTCTGGCTGCCGATGTCGGAGGCCGTACCAGTCATGCCGCAATCGTTGCCAGAAGCCTTGGAATTCCCGCTGTTGTCGGATTGGAAGATTTTACCGAATCGGTCAGTGCAGGCGATACGGTTATTGTCGACGGAAACCGCGGAGTTGTAATAGCCAAGCCCGACGAAGAGACGATAAAACAATACGAACTGTATGCGCAGGAATACCTCGACCTTGAAAAAAGACTTTATGCTCTTAAGGAAAAACCAGCCGTTACCAGAGACGGCGTTAGAATAGAGCTTTTCGGTAATATCGAATTTCCGGACGAAGCCGAGCTGGTCATTGAAAAAGGCGGCGAGGGAATAGGGCTTTATCGAACGGAATTTTTGTATTTAGCCAGTGACGAAGAACCTACCGAACAGGATCATTACGAAGCTTATTCCAAAACATTAAAAGTTTTTGAGAACAGACCGGTTATAATAAGAACCCTCGATTTGGGAGCGGATAAATTCACTCAGAGTAAGCGTTTTGTTCGCGAGCCGAACCCGTTTCTGGGGCTTAGGTCGATACGATTTTGTTTAAGACATATTTCGCTTTTTAAAACGCAGCTTCATGCGATTCTTCGCGCTTCTGTTCTTGGTGATGTACGAGTGATGTTCCCGCTGATAACGAACGTTCAGGAACTGATGCAGGCAAAATTAATTTTGCGCGATGTTATGGAAGACCTTGATGACGAATCCATACCTTATAATCGAGATATACCAATCGGAATAATGATAGAAACTCCCGCGGCAGCCCTGACAGCGGCGACTTTGTCCAGAGATGTCGACTTTTTCAGTATCGGAACCAATGATTTGACTCAATATACCCTTGCGGTTGACAGAAGTAACGAGATGGTTTCAACGCTGTATTCTACTGTTGACCCTGCCGTGCTGAGACTAATTAGGACGGTTATTCAGGATGCACATAAAGCGCAGATTGAGGTCAGTATTTGCGGTGAGATGGCTTCTGAGCCGGAATATGTAATGCTTATGCTCGGACTTGGAATTAGAAAACTTTCGCTGGCGGCGCCGATGATGCCGGAAATTAAACAAATCATTCGCTCAGTTACGATTGAGGATTGCTCGGCTGTTGCCAGAAAAGTGCTCGGTATGAATTCGGAAAGACAGATTGCTATGTTTTTGCGGGATGCGGCGAGGAAGGTCTTGCCGGAGGCTTTCTAAAATCAGCAAGGAGAACGAATTATAGAAACTGCGAGCTTAACGTTGATGGGGAAGTTTAAAGTCAGCAGGCTGACAAGATTTCTCTCGCACGCAGAGACATTAAGAATGCTTCATCGGGTATGTATCAGGGCGGGTATCGATTTGGTTTATAGCGGGGGGTTTAATCCTCGTCCGCGGCTGTCTTTGCCTCTTCCTCGCTCTGTGGGCGTTGAGTCCGACGATGAGCTTTGTCTTATAGAGATTGCCGGGCAGTCAGAAGAACAAGATTTATGCGGAATTATTAAAAAAATATCCGGCGAGCTTCCGGAAGGTATTGAAATAATCTCTGCTGATATTGCAGTCGGCAAAGCGTCTTTTAATTCAGGGGTCGTAACATATATTTTTTCTGTCGATGAAGATGCTGTTGTTTCATCGATACAGCAGAAAATTAACGAATTTATGAAAAAACAGCAGTGTATTCTTGATAGATATTCGCCCGACAGTTTCAAGCCCCGGCAGGTTGATGTAAGACGTTATTTTAAGTCGGCAGATGTAAGCGGCAGTGAAATCTTGGTACGGTGTGTTTTCGGGCCTTCCGGAACAGTGCGGATAGATGAGATGATGCAGTTGTTCGGATTAGATTCTGTAAGCTTATCAAGACCTGTCCGCCGCGCAAAAGTTGACTGGTTATGCAATTAATAAATAATATGTGTTTATAGAGGATAAGAATGTCCAGAGAAATGCTGATAAACGTAGCCGAGAGCGAAGAATGCCGAATAGCAGTCATCGAGAACAGCCGGCTCGAAGAACTTTATATGCAGCGAGCAAGCCTTGGAAGTTATGTCGGGAATATTTACAAAGGCAAAGTTGTGAATATAGAGTCAGGGATACAGGCTGCGTTTGTGGATTTTGGTGCGGGAAGGAACGGTTTTTTGCATATAAGCGATTTGCACCCGAGATATTTTCCTGATTCGAAAACAGATTCTACCGAGGTAATCGGGCATCGCAGGGCGCTGCATGACCGCATACCGATTCAAAGATGTCTTCAAAAAGGCGAAGAGCTTGTCATTCAGGTTACGAAGGAAGGGATTAATACCAAAGGGCCTACGCTGACGACTTATATTTCACTGCCGGGCAAATATCTCGTAATGATGCCTTGGATGCGTCAGCACGGTGTTTCGCATAAAATCGAAGATGAGCAGGAAAGAAACAGATTAAGACAGATTCTCGAGGAAAGCAATCCTCCCAAAACTCTCGGTTTTATCATAAGGACAGCAGGCGAAGGCTGTTCGAAACGTGATATTCAGAACGACTTAAGATATCTGCATCGTTTGTGGAACGTGATAGAAAAAAGAATAAACAATGAGAAAGCACCGAGTGAATTGTATCGCGAATCTGATTTGGTTATTCGAACCCTTAGAGATACCTTCAGCAGCCGGATAGACAAAATTGTCTGCGATTCGGAATCAATGCTCCGCAAGATTAAAGATTTTCTGAGTATCGCTATGCCTCGCTTGCAGCAAAGAGCGTCTCTTTACGACGGGCATGTTCCGCTGTTTCACAAATATAAAATCGAAGAAGAAATAGCTAAAATTCAGTCCCGTTCAGTTCCACTGAAAAACGGAGGCTCTATCATTATCGAACAGACCGAAGCTTTGGTTGCGATAGACGTCAACAGCGGGAAATTTCGCCGCGGTCATAACGCCGAAGAAACGGCTTTTGCTACGAATGTCGAAGCAGCCGATGAAATCGCAAGACAGCTTCGTTTGCGCGACCTTGGCGGATTGATAATCTGCGATTTTATAGATATGCGAAGCGAAAAACACCGACGTGAAGTTGAAAAGGCTTTCAGAACCGCGGTAAGACCTGACAGGGCACGTTCGAGGATATTAAAAATAAGCAGATTCGGCATAGTCGAGATGACGCGCCAGCGGATGAGACCGTCATTGCAGTCAAGCACTTATCTGGCTTGTCCCCAGTGTGCGGGAACGGGATTTGTTAAAAGCAATGAGTCCGTAGCGATAGAGGTTATTCGAAAACTTCAGCTCGCGGTTTCCAAGAAGCAAATTAAAAAAATCGAGATATTAGTTTCGCCTCCGGTTGCCGACCATCTTCAGAATCAGCGCAGAGCCAGCATAGCTCAGGTCGAGCAATCCAGCGATAAAAAGATTATTATACACGGCGACCCGAGCTTTAGCGGCGACAAGCATGATTTTATTTGCTATAACGAAAGAGCAAGCGTAATTAAGCTTTGATTGATACCGGCGGATAAGTAATGAGCAAAGAAAAACCTGAATTTGACCTCGATTACGCAATTCGAGTTATAACCTCCGAGGCAGAGGCTATAAGTAAAACTGTTCGCGTGGTTGACAGTTCTTTCGCCAAAGCGCTCGAAATGCTTTACGGCTGCAGTGGTTCGGTAATTGTCAGCGGTATCGGCAAAGCAGGCATAATCGCTCAGAAAATCAGCGCTACGATGGCTTCGACGGGAACTCCGAGCCATTTTCTGCATCCTGCCGAAGCGGTTCACGGAGATTTGGGAAGACTGCGGGAAAACGATGTTGTAATAGTGTTAAGTTACGGCGGTGAAACCGATGAGATAAAGCGTCTTATCAATCTGGTTAAAAAACGTGGTATAAAACTTATCGCGATAACAGGCAGCGGCGATTCGACACTCGCTAGATACAGCGATGTAGTTCTTTGTATTGGAAAACAGACCGAAGCCTGTCCTTTAAAAGCTGCCCCGACCGTTTCGACCGGATGCATGCTGGCTATCGGTGATGCTCTTGCGTTGACACTTATGAAAGCCCGAAACTTCGGTGTTGAGGATTTTGTAAGATTCCATCCGGGCGGTGCGCTTGGTACGGAATTAATGACGGTCGAGCAGTCGATGATGTTCAGACCCGGCGAGAAACTGGCGATAAGCTGCTGTGATGACAGTATAGAGAAGATGCTCGAAAAAACTAAGGATATAAAACGCCACGGCGCCGTAATGGTAGTTGAAAAAGACGGACGTCTTAACGGTATAATTACCGATGCCGATTTAAGACGTCTGGTTTCACAGCACGGTGCAGATGCTTTGAAGTTTAAAGTCAGTCAAGTTATGACGCCGAATTGCAAAAGGATTCGAGCTGATGCATTGGCTGCCGAAGCTACAGCTGTTTTCCATAAATACCGTATTGACGAATTGCCTGTAGTCGATGCCGAAGATAAACCGGTCGGCTTGATTGACGTACAGGATATTATTACCATAAAAGTTGTCGGCTGATTTATAGAGATATTGATAATGACAGAGCAAAAGCAAATAAACTTCGAAGCTATAAAACTCCTTGCCCTTGATGTGGACGGTGTATTAACCGACGGCAGTCTTATGATACATACCACCGGTACGGAGAGCAAAATTTTCAATACTCTCGACGGTCACGGTCTTCGAATGTGGCGGCGGGCGGGTTCACAGGTCGCTTTTCTAAGCGGCAGACCGTCGGAACCGACAAACCGCCGAGCCGAGCAATTAGAAGTGGAATATTGTCTTACGGACTGTTATGATAAGGTTCCGAAACTCGAGCAGATACTTCGGCAGACGAATCTCACCTATGAAAATGTAGCGTACATCGGTGATGATTTGCCGGATTTGCCGGTCATAAGAATAGTTGGTTTCGGTGTGGCGGTGGCAAATGCGGTTGACGAGGTAAAAAGATATGCTGATTATATTACCGTTCGTCCCGGCGGAAGCGGTGCGGTTCGTGAGGTAATAGAATATATACTGAAAAAGACCGGTCGATGGGACAGTCTTCTCGAAAGATACATCAAATAATTAATAAACGGATTTATTATGGACTTGCAATGGCGTAAAGTTCGCTTGGGGCTTTTTACTTTAGCTGTGTTAATAGGGCTTTATATTTTTTACAGCCTATTCACCAGTTCTTCCAGAATCTCTGTAACCAAATCTCAATCGGAAATATTACCGGATGATTCGCTTGAAGCTGACAGCGAAACAGGTGTAGCAAAAGTCGGTGAACTCGGACTCGGCACGCTTGAAATGGCCAAATTTACCACGCTTAATCCCAAGACTAAACAGCTCGAACGAGAATTCGGATTCGCAAAACTTCTGCATCAGCAGGGTCAGCAGTGGGAAATCGATAAGCCTTATATGAATATTTATCGTCCGGACCTGAAGTGTTATGTTACCGCTGATAAAGGTTTTATAGTTCTCGAATCCGGGGTCAGTCCGCCAAGCCCCAAAGACGCAACTCTTAGCGGTAATGTGGTTGCTCATATTATTCCCGAGCCGGGCAGTGATGTAGAGGAATGTTTTATTTACCTCGATGATTTGATATTTGTCAGCAATAAAAGCGAATTTTCGACAGAAGGCCCTATTCGTTTTGTTTCTGCCAGCGCTCAAGTAGCAGGGCGAGGACTAAGGCTAATTTATGACGACAGCCGAGAACGCCTTGCTCTTCTTAGAATACAAAAAATCGAAGATATGAGATTTAAGCTGGCACGTCATTATTCTTTGACAAAACCCGACGAAGAATTTCAGCCTTCGGTTCAAGCTTCAGCGGCGAAAACCGAAAAGCCTATCGCGTCTTACAAGTTGATTATCGACGATAATGTTTTAATAGAAACTAAAGACGAAGTAATTGCCGCCGGACGTATCAATATAAATGATATTATTTGGTCTGACCGCGGTTCTAAAAAATCCTCTGATTCGAAAACTTCATCAGCTCGGTCTGTTTCGACAGAAGACCGTCCGGCTTCGCGGCAGCTTATGGAAATAACCGTAAAATGCGATAACGGTATCGTTGTGGCTCCTGACGATTCGCTGGATATAATTCAGACAGTCGCTAAGGTCAGTCTCGAACCGAAAAAAGGCTTCGATGTGAACAAACCTCTCGGTGATAATCAGGGCCGAACAGTCTTCGTAGCCGAAGTAATTGATTACAGTGCGCAAACGACCGAAGCGGTTGCCCGAGGCTTGTCAAACCTGAAGTTCTATGTAAAAGATATGATTGAAGGCGACAGCTCGCCGACGCCTGTTCCGGTTACGCTGACATCAAAAACGAAAACAGTGTTTTCTCCTAAAAATAATAAAATAGTCTTCGAAGGCGACTGTTTCTGTGTAATGAACCGGATGCAAAACGGTATTAACGAACAATATACTCTTTCTGCTCCGAAACTTATAGTCGATTTGGCACAAACAAAAGGTTCCAAAGCGGACATCAGCTATATGACCGCAATCGGTTCTTCAGCATCATTGGCCAGACTTGCCAGCGTCAGACAGGACAATCAAAATCTTCTTGGCGGAATCGAATTGAAATGTCCGCGTTTTGAATATGATGCTTTAAAACAATTATTCATCGCGACGGGGCCGGGTGTAGTAAAAGCGGATAACTCCAATATACCCCAGCCGAAAAAACGTGTCGGGCGGTTCAGCCTTCAGAAACCCTGCTATGCTTTAGTGAGGAATTTTCAAAAGCTCGAGTACAACTTAAACACCGAACAGATTATTGCCTACAATGATTCAGAGCGGGTTCTTATCGATTACTTCCCAATCGATGAAACCGGACGTCAGCAGGTCTCTGTTGCCGCGGGAAGAATCGAAGCCGACCTTGTTCAAACCGATTCGGGACAGCGAAGGCTTTGGGCGCTGCTGGCTACCAACGGTATCAGTTTTCGCGACCACGATAAATTGTTCGAAGCCAGCACATTGTTTTATGACGACCGAAATTCGATAATTACCGCTCGCGGCGATGAGTCTATGCCTGTTTATTTCAACGGGGCTATGTTCGACGGGCTCGAATACGATTTGGCAAGCGAGCAGGTCAAAAACGTTAAAATCACCGGCCCCGGCTATATCCAAGTCCCGAGATAATTTTATTAGCCTCCGCATTTTTTCAAACCAAAACGTTAACCACTGTGTTCTAACGTGCGTAAACAGGATAATTTGTAAATAGCGAATAATTGACGCTGATTTTTTGTGCTTTGGAAGTCTTTTTAGCCGAAATCAGTATAGATAGAACCGATTTTTGTTATTATTGCCCGAAATGGGGCGGATATAAAATTATGCCTGAACTCCAAAAACAAGACCCGACAGCTAACAATATCGCCTCGGTCGTAATGATGCTTATGGGACTGGGAGTGGTTTTTGTCTTTTCCGCCAGCGCCGAAGTTCACCAAAATATAGAACTAAGCCGTTTTTATCATTATCCGGCTTTGCGGCAGATGCTGTTTTTCCCGCTTGCGATAATAGTTATGTTCGCGGTTTCCTGTTTTGATTATCACCATCTTAGCATGTCCCGCGGCTGGCATCGTTCGCCTGCGACATATTTGCTTATAGCCGGTGTTTGCTTATCGTTTCTGGTATTGCTGCCGAGGTTCGGTGCGCAGATAAACTATGCCCGCCGATGGCTTCAAATTCCTATCGGGCCGGCAAGGATAAGTTTTCAGCCTTCCGAGCTTTCCAAATGGGCTATGGTACTTTTCCTTGCGGGTTTTACTGCGATGTACGATTCGAGGTTGAAATATTATCTAAAAGGTTTTATTCCTATATGTATTCTTGTCGGAATGGTATCCGGTTTGGTTTTGATTGAAGATTTCGGTACTGCGGCGTTGATAGCGTTACTGTCTTTTTGCATACTCACTCTGGCAGGCGCGAGATGGTGGCATCTTCTGACTCCGCTTCCTTTAGCGGTTATTATGTTCACCGTCGCGATAATTCGCTCACCCGAACGCTGCCGAAGGATACTGGCATTTATGAATCCCGAGCAGTGGACGGATTCTCTGAATTATCAGCCGAGTCAGTCGCTGATTGCTTTGGGTTCAGGCGGAATTGTAGGCAAAGGCCTCGGTATGGGAATCTGTAAATACGGGCATCTTCCCGAAGATACGACAGATTTTATCTTTGCGATTATCGGCGAGGAACTCGGATTTGTCGGGACGCTTTCGGTAATTCTTTTATTTGCTATTTTCGTATGGCAAGGCCTTATTGTGATTGTCCGATGCAGAGATTCTTTCGGAGAGCTTTTGGCAGCCGGCATTGTTCTGGCGATATCGATTCAGGCTGCTCTTAATATCGGTGTTGTTACAGTATTGCTTCCGACCAAGGGCATACCCCTTCCTTTTGTCAGTGCAGGCGGAACGAGCTTGCTGCTTTCGGCTGCAGCGGTCGGAATACTGATAAACATAGCCAAACAAATACCGAAACGATATTCATCCGGAGCATTGCTCGATGAGCTTTAGCAGTTTCTTTTTTGCCGGAGGCGGGACTGGAGGGCATATCTATCCGGCTTTGGCGGTAGCTGAAAAGATTGCCCAGTTGAAACCCGGTGCGCAGATTCATTTTTTCTGCAGCGACCGTAAAATCGATTCTCATATTTTATCGAAAACCGGTTTTTCGTTTACGGTCCTCGATGCCAGAGGATTTTCAATTTCACCGTTAAAGTTTCCTGGTTTTTTGGCATCATTCTGGAAAAGCCGCAAAACAGTACGAAATATCCTGTCGCAAAGCGTCGAGCCGGTTGTAATCGGAGTCGGCGGTTTTGTTTCGGCTCCGGTCTGCTGGGCAGCGAGCAGTCTTTGGATTCCGGTAAGATTGATTAACGTTGATATTGTCCCCGGAAAATCGAATCAATTCTGCAAGCGATGGGCAGATGAAGTTTTTACCCAGTTTCCTGAAACGGCTGCTTATTTCTCAAGGCGAAGAACAAAAGCTGACGTCGTCGGATGTCCGTTACGAAGCGGATTCGATAATCCTCAGCCTGAAAAAGCAAAAATAGCTCTGGGGCTTGATAAAAATAAAAAGATTCTTCTTGTTACCGGTGCTTCGAGCGGCGCACAGCGAATAAATCAGGCTGTCGGCAGGATTTTGGAAAAACTCGATGCCTTCGCGGCGGACTGGCAGATTGTGCATTTGACCGGTACAGCTAATTTTCAAGAAGTTAAATCCGCTTATGCAAACGCTCGGATTCGCAGCACAATTGCAGATTACTATGATGATATGGCCGATTTATTAGCTGCTGCAGATTTGCTTATCGGAAGAAGCGGTGCGGTAAGCGTAGCCGAATACGCAGTTTCGCTGGTGCCGAGTATTTGTATGCCGTATCCTTTTCATAATGATATGCATCAGTATCTAAATGCCGCGAAACTTGTCGATGCCGGTGCGGCGATAATCGTCGACGATATCGATGACCCGAAAGACCGGGCGGAATGGCTTTGGGAGGAATTAGAGCCGCTGATGATTGATGACGCGAAGCGGGCGGAAATGAAAAAAGCCTGTGCTTCAATCGCCAAACCCGATGCAGCCGAGCAGATTGCAAAAAAACTGCTGGAATAATATTCATGTCAATTGAAGATTTGTACAGAGCTTACTGACCACAAAAACGTTGGCCACCTTAGGCCAAGTTTGGCCAACAATGCTATCTTAACACCTGTATAAAATAAATATTAATATAGGAAAGACGGCCAAAGATAGCCAATGTTGGCCAAGCTTTTTGAGGAGCAAGCAATAAGCGTATCGCATTTTCAGTATCAAAAACCCCGATTCGATACTTGATGCTCGACTTGTCTGCCGCAGGCGGATATTAGTTTCTCGGCTGTCACTCTGAGCGAAGCGAAGAGTCTGTAATGGATAGAACCTTACTGAATTCTGCCAATCAGCCCATTCTAAACCAAATAGATGCTTCGTTTCACTCAGCATGACAGAGTCGTTGCTAAACATTTGCATACGACTTGTCATACTGAGTCCCGATTTATCGGGACGAAGTATCTCTAACGCATAGAATTCTGCCGCGGTGTTCGCAATTATGCCTGATTCTAAGCTGCAAAGATGCTTCGTTTTCCCCCTTCGCCAAGGCTTCGGCGGGACAGGTCACTCAGAATGACAAAGTCGATCTTTGACGCTTCATTTAGAATGACAGGGTTACTGCTCGACGTTGTATTCAGGATGACAGTGTCGTTGCTAAACGTTTTCACACGCAAAGATACTTTGCTTGGCTTGTTCAGAATGACAGTGTCGTTATTTAACGTTTGCACTGGATTTGTCACTCTGAGTCCCGATTTATCGGGACGAAGAGTCTGGCAGCTTATAGAACCTTATTGGATTGCTCCGATTGCTCTGTTGTTCAAATACATTATTTTACAGCGTTTCATATTCAAGGTTATGGGGGAGTTTTTCGAGCGGACAGCCGGAGCATTTGGCTTTGGGTTTGCAGAAATTTTTTCCAATCTGAACCAAAAGTGCGTGATATTCATTGAATAATTTCACATCAGGTTCGAGATTCGAAGCAAAAACATCCTGAAGCTGATGATAATCGAACGGCGGCTCAATCAATCCGTGTCGGGCGGCAATTCGGGCGGTATAAGCATCAACCACAAAAACCGGACGGTCAAAAGCGTACAGCAAAATCGAATCGGCTGTTTCAGGCCCGATTCCCTTAACGGCTAATAATTCCTCTCGCAGCCTAAATGTTTCGAGCTGTTCGAGATTTTCGAGCAAGCCGTCATATTTTTCGAAAAACCAATTTAAAAAACTTTTCAGCCGCTTGGCTTTGATATTGAAATATCCTGCCGGACGGATTAATTCGGCCAGCCGGTTAATATCCAATTCATATAAAGCTTGCGGATTAAGCGAATCAGCTTTTTTAATACTGATAATTGCCTTTTCAACATTAGACCAGCTTGTATTTTGGGTCAGGATTGCTCCGACTATGATTTCGAACTGCGTTTCTCCCGGCCACCAGTGCTGCGGCCCGAAATACTCGAAAGCAAGGTCATAAATTTCCAGAAGTTTTTCCTGTATCATAATTTTATCTCAAATGCGGCATTGTAAAACCGCCATTATTAAATTAAAATCCGGCTTAAAAGGAAACTAAAAAGCTTTAAGGATAAGGCCCAAGCCGGTCAAGGAAGATATGTCCAAACTAAGCCGCAGTCAACTTCTTAATTTCGCACCGGATTCGTATCTGGAACGGACGAGCAGGCCGTTGTATTCTCTGATTTTTCTTTTGCCGTTTATTGTCTTCTACGAGCTTGGGACTATTTTTTTGAATACCGATGTTCTCGACCGCTCGCAGGTTCGGGTCGTCGCGTTCGTATGGCTTCAGCGCGGGCTCGAGCATCTTGGTCTTGGCGGAAAATTCGCGTGGATAGCTCCGCCGCTGGTGGTTGTAGCGATTCTTTTGGCTCTTCATATTACATCGAAGAAAAGCTGGCGGTTTTTCGTGAACGACTTTTGGCCGATGCACATCGAATGCATTCTTTTATCGATACCTCTTATAGTTTTAAGCTTGGCTCTTAATACCTCAGCCGGTTCGGGAATACCCGCACAGGCTGATATGTTAATGTCAGGTTTTCTCGGACAGGCGGAAGTGTTTGTTCAACATTCTGTTCTTGCCGATATCGTAACAGGCATCGGTGCGGGAATTTACGAAGAGCTGATATTCAGGCTGATATTAATATGCCTGCTAATGATGGTTTTACAGGACTTGCTGCGATTTAGCCATAGAGATTCGGTAGTTATCGCGATTATCGTATCGGCTGCTCTGTTCAGCGCTCATCATCATATATTATTAATAAACGGACAATTCGAAAATCTCTCGGATTTTAGCTGGATGGTGTTCATTTTCCGCACCGTTGCAGGGGTTTATTTCGCTGTTTTATTCGCTATTCGCGGTTTCGGTATAGCCGCGGGAACGCACGCTTTTTACGATATCATTGCCACATTAATCAACGCAGCCTTCTTTTCTCAGCAATAATTTTCCGGCTATTCGAAAAATTTTGAGAAAATCTCAAAAAATATTCGACTGTGTTACCCTTTGAAAATACTGGTTTTGTGTAATTATAGTCCTATAAAGGACTAAAAGTGGATTATCAGTACTGATATTAAACTTGAAATATGTATCCCTGATTTTGTATAATAAGCCTGTAGTGAGCTATGAAACTTTTTTGCGGGGATTAATATTTATGGAAACACCTCAAGTAAATATAGCTATCGGGGAATTGACGTTTCACTTGTTTCAGAGACCTTTGCATCCTGAGCTGTTTCAGATTTACGCCAAGCGTGAGCTGAAGACGGACAAATACGAAGCTCTGATATGGGTTACCGGATGCACGCATGTTGTCAGCGTTTTCGCGGACGGAGCCTGTTTAAGCGAAGTGGTCAGCGCTCCCGGACAGATGCTTCCGCAAAGAGGTCTTATCGAGCGGTTCCAGTTTCGCGGACCTCGCTCGCATAAATGCACGCTTAGCCGCGGTATGAGCTATATGACTGATTTTCAGATTGAGAAAATGAGTCCCAATCTTTATAAGCAAAGCCACATTGATTTGGAGCGTTTTGCACGCAACCGCGGAATCTTCGTGAACTTCCCGGACCTGAAAATCGGCGGGCTTGAGCCGTTCAGTTATGTAGATTTCGAGGCTCGCAAAAACGAGCTGCACATACATACTTTTGCCGCTTATCCCGAGCAGGTAACGATGATTAAAACGCAGTCTCTGTTCGAGCTGCATTAAGATATATTTTGAAAATCGAGAGATTTTCGTCTTCCTACGCGATTATAGAAAATTTGTTTCAGCAGCAGTTTTAGCGGCCATTGGCGCATTTTCCAAACCTCACCTGCCGAAGGTTTTGTTCTTTATCCGCGTTCTGACAAAACCAATCTTCGTGGTTTAGGTACCCATTCTGATTTATTTTCCATCAGACTATAATCAATTTAACTTAAAGTACGTCCGAAAAAGAACGGGTTTGGCGGGCTGAAACAGTCAATATTTTCGGATATAAGGTTTTTGAGCTAAATAATAATGCAATTAGCGTGATTAGCCGAAAATATAGTATCAGCTTTAATAACGGTGAAATCGGAAATTTTGACAGGCGAGGGAGTTTTCCCGCTTGTATTTAATTCGGAGATTAAAAAATGGTTGCGGTTGCATCACCTTCTAAAAAAATGACGATGCCTCAAATTAAAGAAAAAGCCAAAGGACTCGGAATTAACCCCGGCAAGATGAAAAAAGCCGAATTGATTCACGCTATTCAGCGAAGCGAAGGAAATAATCCCTGTTTCGCAACGGCCCAAGGCTGGTGCCAATATACTAATTGCTGTTTTTACGGGGACTGCGTTAAAAAGAGCCGCTAAAAAACGAAAATAAAGACTTAAATGCTTTCTCTGATAATGTTAGCGCCTACCGGATTAAGTCTTTCTTCGATTCTCTCGTATCCTCGGTCTATATGATAGACTCTGTTTATGATGCTCGTTCCCTCTGCGGCCATAGCAGCCAAAACCAGTGCAGCCGAAGCTCGTAAATCCGAAGCCATTACCGGAGCGGCTATCAGTTTTTTCACCCCTGCGATAATTACCGTCGAACCTTCCTTGCGAAGATTCGCAGCCATTCGGTTTAGTTCCGCGACGTGCATAAATCTGTCAGGGAAAACTTTTTCAATCATTATGCTGTTGCCGATAGCCAGTGACAGAAGGGCCATAAATTGAGCCTGCAGGTCTGTCGGAAAACCCGGATAAGGCTGAGTTGTGATGTCTGTGGTTTTGAGGCGGCCTTTGCGTTTTACTACACATCCGCCGTTATATTTCTCAACGGTAATTCCGATGCTTCTGAATTTATCGACGACAGCCATCAGGTCATCGATATTGCAATTTTGTATTTCAAGATTCCCTGATGTAATAGCCGCCGCTGCCATAAATGTTCCGGCTTCGATTCGGTCGGGTATTACCGAATACTCGACGGGCTTGAGTTCTTTAACGCCTTCGATAACTAATCGCGGCGAACCGATGCCCTTTATTTTCGCACCCATCTGAACGAGACAATTGGCCAAGTCTGTTACTTCCGGCTCGCAGGCAGCGGACTCCAGAACGGTTGTTCCTTTGGCCAGAACCGCAGCCATCATAAGATTGTCCGTTCCCAGCACGGTCGAGCCGAACGCTCCTCCGAGAAATATTTCTCTGCCTCTTAGTCCTTTGGGAGCTTCGGCGACGATATAACCGTTTTCGATATGAATCTGCGCTCCGAGTTCGGATAGGCCTCTAAGATGAATATCGACAGGTCTGTATCCGATTGCGCATCCGCCGGGCATCGAGACTTTTGCTTTTCGGCATCTTGCGAGCAGCGGGCCGAGTATGCAGATGCTCGCTCTCATTTTCCGGACGATTTCATAATCACCGACCGGATTATCTACTGCCGAGGCGTCGATGGTGATTTCACCGTTTTTTTGTTCCGAAACTTTGCATCCGAGCTGGCTGAGTAATTCTGCGCAGACCGAAATATCCGAAAGATGCGGAACGTTTTTGATTACCGAGCTGCCGGGCGCGAGAATAGCCGCAGCCATTATGGGAAGCGAGGAGTTCTTCGAGCCGTTTACCCGTATCGAGCCTGTAAGCTGAACCGGACCTGTGATGCGAAAGATATCCATATCTATTTTCCTTGAAAGAACGGGGACGTTTTGACATACTCAGCCGATAACGCCCTGCGATTAAACTAATGTAATAAAAAAAGGCGTTGTTTTCAAGGTTATCCAAAAAAGAATATGAATATTACCGAGATGTTCACTGAGCTGTTTAAGCATATAAGCGGCGTTTTGATTATTACAGCCTCAGGGCTGATTATTCTTGCGGTATGGCTTTTGCGAAATTCGTTTGGTACAAAGGCTTTAAAAGATTCGCAGCCTCGCCGAAATAATATGCATCCTTTGGTTCCGGTCGCGATATTGATGATTTGGATGGCAGGAACGATATTGGCGTTGAGCATTTCTGACAGGCTGATAGGTGATTCGGGTGAAAGGATAAAAATCCTTTCCGGCAATATCATTCATTGCATCAGCGCGACAATATCAATTTTTGTTATGTTATTTATTGCCCGCCGGAGTTTTGCCCGCAGGCTCGAAGGTTTGGGTTTCGATTTCAGGAAGCTTCCGAAAGATATTTTATTCGGATTTTTGAATCTTCTTTCAGCTTGGCCTTTGGTTGCGGCGGCACTGCTTTTTACCGTTGCAGCGGGCAGGTTTATCTTCGGGTCTGATTTTCGAATCGACCCTCATCAGGAGCTTCAATCTCTTTCACAGCACACAGACGGCGTAGTTGCTTTTGTGATTTTTTTTAACGCCGCGATTATAACCAGTATATTCGAGGAAATGCTTTTCAGAGGTTTTCTGCAGACGGCTGTTCGTTCCTGCATAATAAAGCCTTGGCCCGCGATTCTTATCAGCTCGGCGTTTTTTGCGATTGCTCACGCGAACACGGCCCATTGGCCTGCGTTGTTTTTGCTCGGGGCTTGTATGGGTTATGCCTATGAGAAAAGCGGTTCGTTATTTCGGCCGATTATCATTCACAGTATTTTTAACGGCCTTATGGTGCTGAATGTAATGACGGCCGGCTGATTAGTTTTTGGAAATTATTTCGGTGAATATTTTACAGCCGCAATCAGAGCAGGCGAATAATCATCCCAGATTCTCCTGCAGCAAAGCACATTGCTGTCGGGAAGTTCCATAGTAATAATCGCAATTCCCAATTCCAGTCCCGCATAGGAGCCGAGCGAACCCGGAGCGGCTCCGAGTTTTCGTACAGGCAGGGGACATTTCGCGGCCATAACGTTTGCCAGATGTTCACCGGGGCCGTCATAATCTATGCAGTCATAAGGCTGATGGATTGAAATAATCCGGTTGGGCTTGTATCGGCTTATCAGCGATTGTATTATCACCGATTCAGGTTCCGACAGCGCCGAAAACCCGAAGACAGCGTTATCGATTCGGTTTTGCGTAGGGAAATTTCGGTTCAGGTCGATGCCGTTTGCGTTATGTCTTGTCCCGGCGGCCAGACCGTCAGGATTAGCTACAGCAAGCATAATCACCGTTCGATTATGCAGTATAGACGGATTTTTATTCAGATAATCTTCGAACTGCTCGGCAAGAACGGCGCTTGCAGGTTCGTCACCGTGAATGGCTCCGAGGATAAAAATAGTATCTTTGCCCAAACCGTGAACCGAATAATTAATTTTTCGGCCCTCTACGGAATATCCGGCTGTGTATACGTTTTTAGGTTTAGGTTTGAATATGGAATCCAAAGTATCGCCAAGCCCTGCACAACTCGATGCGAATACGGTTAAAAGTGAAAATATTGCGATTAGAAATAATTTGCAGATTTTTGATTTCATCAGCTTATCATCCTTTTTCTCAGCCTGACTACGGCGAAATAACCTACAACAGCAATAAATATAACTATGTACAGAAAATCCCACAGCAGGTTCGCTGAATATTGATTAATGCATACCGCTCGTGCGATTCTAACCGAATGTGTCAGCGGAAACAATTCCGCCAGAGGTCTGATTTTGGCCGGTAAATCGGAAACCGGAAAAACGACCCCTGAAAAAAAGAACATCGGTGATAACACACCGGTGAAATAAAAATTGAAGTGATTTATGGTTTTCACGAAACTCGTTACAAGTAAAGCCAGTGTTGAGAACATAGCCCCCGTTATAAAACCGACAAAAGGAACAAGCAGGCTGTGAGGTAAAGATATTATCCCGAAAATCGCCAGGATGCACAGTACCGCGAATGAGAAAAAGAATCCTTTGCTTGCAGCCCATAGGATTTCACCGATAATCAGATTGTTTACCGTTAAAGGCGAAGCGAGCATGCTGTCATAAACCTTCTCGAATTCGAGTCTGATAAAAGTTCCGAACGTACATTCGAAAGAAGCTGTAAACATCGCGCTTGTCATCAGCAGCCCTGTACCGAGAAATTCGATATACGCCAGCCCTTCCATCGTCTGGGTAACGTATTTACTCAAACCCAGCCCGACTCCGGCAAGGAATAAAAGCGGTTCGAGAAACGGCGGCAAAGCGTTACTGAACAGATTGCTCGTATATACTTTGAAGTGGCGATACCAAACACCGTACAGCCGCTGCGAAAGAGAAGGTATCGACGGATTACTGCTTCTCATCGAGCCTCCTTCCTGTCGCCCGCAGAAAAACATCTTCGAGATTGGCCTGTCTTAAATAATACTGTGAACCTTCGAGTTTTGCTGCGAGCGCTTTTAGTTTTTCGTTGTCGTTACTGTAAATTCTCGTAGTTTGTTCGGCTTTTTCGATTCGTATCTCTTTTAATAATTCTTCCTTGTCCGGAGCAATCAGCAATTCAGGGCTGTTTACCTCAAGAACGAATTGTTCGACATGCTTTTTGAGAAGGTTCTGAGGATTATCGCACATTATTTCTCTGCCTTTGTTCATAATCAGAACTTCGTCGCAGATTTGAAAGGCTTCTTCCATATAATGAGTTGTCAGCAGAATCGTAGTGCCCAGCTTTTTGAGATAGTAAAGCTTGTCCCAGATTAAATGGCGTATCTGCGGGTCAAGTCCGGTTGTCGGCTCGTCGAGAATCAAAAGCTTAGGATTATTCAGAAGCGCCCTTGCAATAACAAGCCTGCGTTTGTTTCCGCCCGAAAGCTCTTTGATTCGCGATTTCGATTTTGCAGAAAGCTCCAGAAAATCGAGCAGATATTCGATTCGCTTATTCGCGGTCTTTCGGTCAAGCCCGTATAGTTTGGCATAAAGCGTCAGGTTCTCGATTACGTTAAGCTCATCGTCGAGATTGTCCTCCTGCTGAACGACTCCGGAGAGAGATTTAATCGCCAGCTCATTATCCGCCGGGTCATAACCAAAGACATCGACCGAACAGTTTTCGTTGTTGTCACGGACGGTTTTGCCGTAAAGAATTTTCATTACGGTTGTTTTTCCCGCGCCGTTAGGCCCGAGAAAACCGAAACACGTATCAGCCTTGACGGTAAAACTCAGATGCTCGACAGCCGCAGTCTTTCCGAAGGTCTTGTTCAAATTTTTAACTGTTATTACAGCGTCCGACATATATTTTTATCTTAAAAACTTTCGAGCAAATTTTTCTATTCCAATTTATCTGCCTGTCAGTCCCAATACGTCGGCCATCGTATACAGTCCGGGTTTTTTCCCGATTAACCATTGAGCAGCCAGCAAAGATCCTCGTGCGAAGGTTTCGCGGCTGTGAGCGGTATGAGAAAGCGTTACCGTCTCGCCCGATGTACTGAAGATTACATCGTGAATTCCCGTAATATCACCTGCCCGAACAGCGTGGATTCCTACAGTTCCTTTTTTACGCAGAGCTTCTTTGCCGTTTCGTCCCAAATCCAGACACTGCGGATAGTTCAATCCTGCTGATTTGCAGATATTCTCCGCTAACGTCAAAGCCGAACCGCTCGGAGCATCTTTTTTGAATCGGTGATGCTGCTCGACGATTTCAATATCGTAGTCTTTTCCTAACAAGGCGGCGGCTTTACGGACAAGCTCGAACAGGACGTTCATTCCGACACTCATATTCGTACCGTAAATCACAGGGATTTCGGCTGATGATGATTGTATTTTTTTCTTCTGCGAATCGTTCAGACCGGTCGTTCCCATAACCATCGGAATTTTTTTCGATGTGCAGAATTCGATTGTCGCATCAGCCGCCTGTGCCAGCGAAAAATCTATCACCGCATCGCACTTATCTGCAAGCTGTGAGCTTAGTTTGCCATTAATCTTCGCTGAACCTGTCAGCAGACTGAGCTCTTTTCCTATATCAGGATGTCCGGATTGCTCTACCGCTGAGGCGATTTCGAATTGTCCTGATTCGCAGGCGAGGGATAAAATCATTTTTCCCATACGTCCGGCGGCTCCTACTACAGTCAGTTTTGGCGGCATTTTATTCTCCTTTAAGTCTTTTCGACGATTAATTCCGCTAAAATATAACGCCCAAAGCACTTATTTACAAGATATGCTTATCCGAACATCTATTTCTCAATTCAGCTAAGACCGGTTTACGGTTTCTAAACTTGCGTAATTTGTTCAGAGCGATAAATTTTGAGCGTTGAGCATCGAGAAGCAAGTGCTAAGCAGCGGTTTTGAAATTGTGAGGCTTTATGTGTTTTTCAGTCGCTGCAATTCGCTTTGGCACATTTGCTTTTGTCCGGGGTCGGAAAGCTTCTCCAATGCGATTTCCAGATGCTCGATAGCCATTTCAGTCTGGTGCAGATAACGCGAATATAATATCCCCAGCATCAATTCGACCTGCTCGATGTATTCATAGCTGCTGTAATGCTTGATGAATTTCTCATAGGCTTTGGCTGCATCTTCATGGCGATTATTGCTGGCTAGCTGATTGGCGATATCCAGAAGATTCTGCCGGTCAATGACCTGTTCAGGGTCGATTCGAACGAGTTCGAGGTACTTCTCAGCCGCAGCGGGAAGATTTCGTTCATTGACTCGGCGGGATATCTCGCCTTTTAAATCCATCAGGATAAGCTCATTTTCTTTCTGCTGTTTGGTCTTTTTAACTGCCTTAGACCTTATTTTTTTGGAAGGCGTACGCCCGAACGGGTCAAACCCCGACGCAACCGCATCACGATACGCACGGCGGCGGTTCCATTGCCGAATCATTGACCATAAATCATAATTGCCGCTGCTAATCAAACCCGTACCGAGCATAGCAAGCATAGCGATAATCCCGAACCCGTATCCGGTAAGATGAGCATCGTAAGCAACATGCGCCACAGACCGTTCTATAATATTGTCCCAGACGATAAGTTTAAAAACAATCAGATACAAAGCCGGAAATTCGACAGTATCTATGAAAAAATAGAGCCAGTAAAAGACCCTTATTAAAGTCTGCGGGAACAAAGCAAGATATGCTCCTGTTACAGCGGCTACGGCACCGCTTGCTCCGAGAACATTTCCGCCGCCAAGAAGCGTGTGTCCGATTCCGCTGAAAACCGCTCCTGCAAGATAAAAACTAACATAACCGATATTGCCTAACTTATCGTTGACGTTGCGTCCGAAAAGCCACAGGAAAAACATATTGCCGAGAACATGGCCTATGTTTCCGTGAAGAAAAGCGTATGTAACGAATTGCCAAATATACGGTCTTGCCGGAGTGAGCATAAATTGATATACCCAGTCACGCAAAACCGTCTGTCTGCCGGTGATTGGGTCGGTAACGGGATAATAGCTGGCCAAGAAGATAAGGATATTAACGGCTATCAGTGCGTAATTGGCGTAAGGTGTCCGCCAAGGACGAATATTCGTTTGATACGGAAGAAAGAAAAACATAATTTATAATAACCTCGAATACTAAATCGCGAATCGGAGCATTTTAACGCCAATCCCACCGCCCGACAAGAAAGAAACCACATACGCGAAAGTATAAAATAATCATAGTGTGTATCTGATATTTTTTCGTGCCGAGTTTAGGATAAGCTGTTATAATTCAGCATTTGAAAGCAATTGGCGGTTATATCACTAAAAACAAGGTAATAAAGTTAACTGCCTTGGTAGAAATTATTGAGGAATTAAGAAATGTCTTTAAGCTGGGTAGGGCCGGAGAAATTTTTATTATACCATGGTGTAAGCATATTTCATACGTACAAAGATGAATTCTCTGATATTCCACTTGAATTTTGGTATTCCACCTCAAGTACTGCTGAGCCGGGTTCCCCCTATGAGTTTGATGTTCGCGACTTAGCAGATTATAAGTTACTATATGGAACAGATGAAATGTCGAAACATAAAAAAGCAATCAAAAATGCTATAGATGCTGGTTTGCTAAAGTCTGAAACCTCAGTTATGTTGAATAAAAATGCTTAAATATATTATATCTCCATGGGTAAATACTTTTGATGCCTTAATATCTCAAGCGTCGAAGTCTTTGCTTATTTGCTCTCCTTTTATTGGCCGAAATCCCTGTGAACGAATTGTTTCAAACCTACGGCAGAGAGGTGCAACCAATATTTCTTTTCTACTTCTTACAGACCTTTCAAGAGATAATATGCTCAGTTGGGGAACTGATGTTGGTGCTATTGCAAATTTATGTGACTCTTTGCCTAAGACAGAAATACGATATCTGCCGAATCTCCATGCTAAGGTTTATATTGTAGATGAAAAATATGCAGTAGTTACTTCTGCAAACCTTACAGATGCTGGTTTGTATAGAAACCACGAATATGGTATGTATATCAATGAGAGTGAATTGGTTAAGCAAATTACAATAGATATAATGCAATACGCTTCTTTCGGAACGTATCTCCGTTTGTCACAGTTACGCCACTTTGAACACATTATAAACGAACTTAAGGAGCTAAAAGTTAATTCTGAGAAGCAACTTAAAACAAATCTTCGAAAAGAATTTGACAAAAAAATGCAGGTTATAAATAACGATCTTCTCCATGTAAGAGCCCAGAGTCTAAGTCAACATGCTGCATTTGCAAGTACAATACTATTTTTGCTTAGACAAGGACCGAAAAACACTCAAGCCCTATATACGGCAGTCCAGAGTATCCACCCCGATATATGTGACGACTCAATAAAGCTTGTGATAAAAGGGGAAATGTGGAATCAAGCTAAGTGGCATCATCAAGTTCGACAATCGCAGTATTCCCTAAAGCGACAAGGTAGAATTAGAAATGAAGGGAAAAAAGGTGGAAAATGGTATTTCGTTTACTAAGTGTGATTTTTTATTTAAAAAAACCATTAAATAAAATTGAGGTGTTGTAAAATTCAAAGCAAGAGAGCGGTAAAGCCCAATCAAACAATTTTGATTCGATGTAGCTTTGCTTAGGTATGTTTAATTATGAGTGATATTTCTATTTACAAAAAACGCGTCGGCGGTATTAGAAAAATACTCGAACAGAAAAAACTCGGCTGTCTTTTAATAACATCCTGTGCCAACGTTACTTATATAAGCGGTTTTTTAGGTGATGACAGTTGGGCGGTAATAACCGACAAGCAGGTTTATCTTTTGACCGATAACCGATACACCGAACAGGCACGCAAGCAATGCAGAAACTGTAAAATCATCGAGAGAAAAGGCCCGATGGCCGCCGCAGCCGCTGAAATTTTATTAAAACATAAAGGCAAAAAGGACATCGCAGTTGAAAGCTCGATTACTATCGGCCAATTGCAGCAGATAAAAAAGCACCTCAAAAAACCGCTCAAAAACGTAACAGGCCTTGTTGAGTCGCTGCGAAGAACCAAAGACGATACCGAAATTAAAAATATAAAAACCGCTGTAAAGCTCGCACACAAAGCATTGAAAAATATATTACCGAAAATCAAGCCTTCGATAACCGAAAGCGAGCTTGCCGGATATATAGATTTGCAGATTCGCAAACTCGGCTCGCAAAACAGCTTCCAAACGATAGTCGCGTTTGGCGAAAACGCAGCCGAACCGCACCATATCAGCACAAACAGAAAGCTAAGAAAAAATGACAGCGTTCTGATAGATTTCGGGGCTAAAGCAAACGGTTATTGCAGCGACCTGACAAGATGCTTTACCGTCGGAAAAATTAATGCCGAATACGCCAAAGCCTATCAAGCCGTCGAACACGCCCAGAAAGCTGCGATAGAAAAAATAAAAGACGGAGCCGATATTCGCCAAGTTGACCAAGCAGCCAGAGATATTATCAGAAAATATGGTTTTAAACCGCACGGCCACGGAACAGGCCACGGATTGGGTTTAGAGGTGCACGAACAGCCGGCGGTTGCCTCAAGCGTAAAAGATAAGCTCAAAGCCGGCGATGTGATTACCATCGAACCTGCGATTTATATCAGCGGAAAATTCGGTATCAGGCTCGAAGAAGATGTGCTGGTAACCAAAACCGGATGCAAAGTCCTAAGCTAAACTAGGGGTTAGAGCTTTTATTAGAGGAGTACAGACAAAATCCTTTGACTTTCCTACTAAAGCGGTTTATTTTATGGTAATAAAGTATGATTGATTCAAAATAAATATTCTATCAGCAAGTTTAATATAAAAAAGTGTAAGCAGTATGGCCGAGCATGATGTCATAATAACGAAAATCTTCAAAAGCAATAAGGATTTTATACGCCAAAGGTCTGCAAGAATTATTGAAGCAATATCTTTTAAGAGTGGTACAATTAAAAAACCTGTAAAAACCATAATTGCTACTCTTCCCGCTGGGAAAATGGCTTATTTCTTAAAACCCGGCAAGGAAACGTTAAGGGTCAAACCAAATTTACATGATATGTTTCCTAATATTGGAAAGAACAACAAAAGTGAAACAGACGGTTATACTTTTGAAGTTATGTGGGAGTACCTGATTAAAATTTCCATCATTAATCAAATTACTTTTAAAAAAGTACTAGTACTGCTTTATCGCCTTTGCTTTCTGATAGACCATAAAGAGATAAAAAAAGGTATATTCAGATATTGCCCTTCTAAGGATTTATCAGATTACATTAGCAAAATTAATTTTTCATTGCAAGAGGGGTTTGCGGACAAATTTAAGACAGAAGAAATCGGTTTATGGGAATATTTGCACTTCATCGACTTAATCGGATGGAACGAGGATGTCAAGTATCACGTTGCAAATTCGATACCAGATTTCAAAACCGTAAACCAAAAAACAGGGAGGGTTAATACGATTCTTACAGTAATTTGTGCTCCTTTAATGATTAGCAATTTTATTCAAGATATTATCCAGAAGACAAAGAACTATGGGATAATCAATGTAAAACTCATTACATCCACCATTCAGAAATTTACTAAATCAAGGGGAATTTGCGTACTTTCAAATAGAGAGATGTTAGAATATTTATGCCCTTATTTAATTGAGTAGCATTATATGAGCAAGGACATCATTAATCATTTTATAAATAAAGTTTTAAACGAAGACATTTTGAATGTTTTAAAACAGCTTCCAGACAAAAGCGTTGATATGGTTTATGGCGATCCTGACTATAACGTCGGTGTAAAATATGGGGACCAAACTTACACTAAGAATTTTGACGAATATATTGAATGGTATGTAGAATTGGCAAAAGAGTCGCTTCGTGTTCTTAAGGATACTGGCAACTTGTTTTTTATAAATTATCCGAAGCAGAATTCGTACCTCCGAGTGAAATATTTAGACCAAGCCTGTTATGAAGTGTTAGATTATGTTTGGGTTTATAACACGAATGTCGGACACTCTCCTAAAAGGTTTACTACCGCTCACAGAAGTATCTTGCACTGCCGTAAGACAAAGGATAATAACTTTTTTAAAGATAATGTCGCTGAGCCCTATAAAAATCCAACGGACCGCAGAATTAAAAATAATCTGTCCAATGGTTCAAAAGGAAGAATGCCATACGACTGGGTATACTTTGACTTGGTGAAGAATGTTAGTTGTGAAAAAACTTTTCATGCCTGTCAAATCCCTCAAGCACTGTCGGAGTTGCTTATTAAATCGTGCACCCTTCCTAAAGACATTGTTCTCGTTCTCTTCGGCGGAAGTGGAGCAGAGGTTGAAGTTTGTAAAAATCTCGGAAGGCAGTTTATCTCTGCGGAGATAGATAAAAAGTATTATAAGGTTATAATAGATCGTCTAAAAAACGGGGGTGTGCCTGTCAAGCATCGGCTTTTGACGTATATGAAAGAGAAACAAACATCAAATATTTCCCAAATGACATTATTCTCTCGTTGAGATAAAAAAAGATGGCTTTGCAGAATATTGGAATAGGGATAATTGTGTTTATTCAATGATGGGCGGGGTATAAAAATACCCATATTGCACATAAGGAACACAGAATCTTGACACAGTGTTAGCCCAGAAGAGAACGCAAGTCTATACTGTCTATAGCATTACGTTTTCTTGGTTATTTGTTTCTACATCAGTTATGCTTTATTCGATTCTTTCGGGTCTTTGCGTCTTTGAGTATTAAGTTAAAAACCCGCCTAATCTTAATATCGCCAATCAAGTATCAGGCTTATTTTGACGATTATATAAGTACAGTAGCTTACTGTACTTGGGTTTTTCGGCCCATTGGGGAAAGGCTTTATTGAGATTTATTTTAATCGCTTTTCTTTTTTTGGTATAATAATTGAATAACAGAACTCTGTACGCAAGACGCCGTACTATTTAAACGGGACAAAAAAATGATTTGTCAAATTTGTAAAAAACTCGAAGCCACGATACATTTGACCGAAATTACGAACGGTAATCGCTCGGAGGTTCACCTCTGCCAAGCTTGCGCAGTCGAGCAGGGAATCGCCATAAAAAATCAGATGCCGCTCAACGAGCTGCTCGGAAATCTTCTCGCGGCTGCTCCTGCAGATGAAGAGCTGATGAGCGACCTCGATAGCGAGCAGGTCTGCCCAAACTGCGGAATGACGCTCGAACAATTCAGAAAAGAGGCTCTTTTCGGTTGTCCCAATGATTATGACGTTTTTGAAAAAACAATGGCTCCGTTAATCGAAAAGGCACAAGACGGACATTGTTCTCATTGCGGAAAGATTCCTTCCAAAGCTCCGGCTGATACGAAAAAACAGCTCGAGATTCTTTCGCTTCGCCAAAAGCTCGATGCTGCGGTTCGAACGGAAGATTATGAAAAGGCCGCTGAAATCCGCGACCAAATTAACGAACTTGAAAAAAATTCTTGTACCCAACACACCTCTCAAAATACGTAGTACCAAAATGAAACTTACAGATATTAGCAGCGATATTAACGAATGGTTCAGCGGAAAAGGACCGTTGTCTGACATCGTAATATCATCGAGAATCCGACTCGCCAGAAATCTCGCCGGACATAAATTTCTTGTCCGATGTTCAGCGTGCGAAAAAGAAGAAATCCTCAACAAACTCAAAGATATTCTTATTTCAATCGAGCTTCCCGATAAAACTTTCTACTTCAGCGTCGATAAAGCCCCGATTCTGGACCGAAGCTTTCTTGTCGAAAGACATCTTATTAGCCGCAACCATGCGTTCGGCAAAGGCCCCAGAGGAGCAGTCATAGCTGAAAGAGAATCGTTTACCGCTATGCTTAACGAGGAAGACCATCTTAGACTTCAGGTTTTAAGAGGCGGCTTGCAGCTGGACGAATGTTTCAAACATATTAATTTAATCGATGATATGATAGAGCACAAAGTCGACTACGCTTTCAGCCCCAAATACGGTTATCTTACCGCTTGTCCTACTAACGTCGGGACCGGAATCCGAATCTCCGTAATGCTTCATCTGCCCGCGTTGAAAATTATTAATCAGATTGACAAATTTGTCAACGCCGCAAGAGATATGGGATTGGCTGTCCGAGGACTATTCGGCGAAGGAACAGAAGCTACAGGTGATTTCTATCAGCTTTCTAATCAAATAACGCTCGGAATCTCAGAAGCCCAAATCGTTAGCAAATTCGAACAGCAGATTATCCCGGAAATAGTCGAATTCGAAAATGCCGCCAGAAAGAAACTTCTGCTGACCCAGAGCAGCCTGCTCGATGACAAAATCGCTCGTGCGATGGCACTGTTAAAAAACGCGCATCTGATTAGTTCGCAGGAAGCGCTGCTTTTATTAAGCCATCTGCGTCTCGGTATAAATATGCACGAAAAAATGGGTGCCTCCACGCCCGGCATAAACAGCATATACACAATGACTTCGGGTCGGTCTGCCTCGGCTGATACTGTTTCAATTCAAACAATTAACAGACTTTTTATGCTCACACTGCCTGCACATCTGCAGCTTAATCACGGCAAGCCCCTCGACCCTGCCGATAGAGATGCTCTAAGGGCAAAAATTATTCGCTCGGCATTGAATCAGGATTCCTGAAATTTAAACATACAGCCAAGACGAACCTTCTCGCTTGCCGAATTTTCAAAATGATAATGATAAGCAAAACGCTATGACTCGCCTCTGTCTGTATCGGGTGTTTTGGCGTCGATGAGTTTTGTGATGCTTTCTATGATTTTTTCATAGACCTTTTTTCTTGTTTCACCGTCATTCGACTCGTCCGCAATACGCTGGGCCATTAAAATATGGTCATTAATAACCGGCTGCTGAAAATATTCGTTAAGCTGCTTAAGAGATATTTTGTGAATATCCAAAAATGTTTTGGCGATGTAGCCGCTGACAGTGCCCGCTGCCGCTGAAAAAATTGTTCCCGCCGCCAGTACGATTTTTTCAGTAGCTGTCAACAGAACCATTCCTCCTTTAATTACAAATACGAATCCAAACGCCATTGTTACAACCGCAAACGCAAAAGACCATCTTGCTCTTGACCTTGTTTCCTGATGATAAAGCTCGATTTGCTTATTTTGACGGCGGATTGTATGTTTGATGTTAATTGCCGACCGGTTTATCTGCATAATCCCTGTTAGCGTACTGATATTTTCTTTGCGAATATCGGGAGACTTGGCCAACTGGCTGATTTGTTCATCTATTATTACCGGTTTTTCGTCAGGTGTTTGTTTTTCAATGTCTTTTATCTCTTTCAAGATATTTTGCTGCTGCAGGTAATCGGCTCTCCGCTGTATTATCGCATACACAACAAAACTAATCATAATAATGATAATTGCAATTACCATCGGATTACTTATTGCGGTTAATATTTGTTCCATAAAAGTTTTCCTTCAGCAAGATTAAGGTGAAATAACTTTCCACACTGTCGTTTTTTATTATTCGGCAAAAATTCCGGTTCTCAACAGAAAAATGGTTAAATAATATTACGAAAAAAATAATATGACAAAACCTGTCACTTAGTGCCATACTGTTGTCAGTCTGCAGCATATAAAAAAGAGTAAAATAATTATTAATCCAAAAAATAATGCGTGTAAACTCATATAAAATTATTTATTGGCCGATAATAGATTTGCAAAGCTGTCAAGCGGATAAATCAATTTTAACAATTACAGAAAGGATATTGATATGTACAAAATCTTTTTGGCCGCTGCGGGTGCGGCTGTAATATTAGGACTAATCGGCTGTACCGAAAAAATAGTTCCCGAACCTGCTTCGATAACATTCGAAAACGCTATGGAACAAGTAACGGTCGGTTTGAATAAAATGTATGATACCGGTAAGGGCTATCCTAAAACCGGTCTTGTTCCGGCTGAAGTAACAATAGAATTTAATGTCGGAGCAAGCGCGACTGATAAAGGCAAGCTCGCTGTAGGTACGGTGAACCCCGTACAAAATATCCATGCCGGCGGTGAAATCAGTTCGGATATTCAGGCTTCGCGTGGAAACAAGATTACAATAAAATTTGTTAACCTGTTTTTAACGGATTCCAAGGAATCATTAATTATGTTAAAACAGCCCGAAGAAATAGCAGAATTATTAAAAGTCCTGAAAAGTGCCGGTTACGAGCCGATTTATAAGATGTTTGACGGGGTTGAAAAGTAGTTTTTGCGAAAAGTTATGTTTTTTTCAGAATCGCAAAATAATTTCCGTCATGGTCGAATTTTCCGCAGGCAGGTAATGTCAAAAGCTCCGATTCGAGCGCGAAATTCGGATTGCTTGACAGAAAACATTCGACTATCTGCTGGTTTTCCTGTTTCAATATCGAGCAGGTTGTATAGCAGATTCGTCCTTCAGGTTTGAGTAAAGCCACAGCGAAGTTAATAATTTCATTTTGGATTTTTACAAGATTTTCCGCTGATTTGGGTTTTATTCTGTGGCGCACTTCAGGCCGCTTGGCTAAGACGCCTGTGTTGGAACAGGGGACATCGAGCAAAATGAAATCAAGCAGGCCGCTGCGGGCAATATGCTCCTTCAAGTTTTCATAAGGAATCATTTCGACGCTTTTTATACCGAGGCGATTAATATTACGGCTTAATAATTTCAGCCGCGCTGCGTCAATATCAGTAGCAAAAATCTTGGCTTTGTCATCGGTGATTTCCGCCAACTGGGTTGTCTTTGTACCCGGAGCCGAACATAAATCGAGTATCAATGAATTTTGATTTAGCTTGATATGCTGCAGAGGTTTTGCCGCAGCCATATCCTGAACCGTAAAAAGACCGTCGTCATAACCGGGCAATTTCGAGATATCTTTTTGTGCGGTAAGGCGAATCATATACTCGTCCGGCGCGATATCGCAATCGATTTTGGCCTGATGAAGAATCTCCGCCAGCTCATAAGCCGTAGTCTTCAGAGTGTTAGGTCTTATATAGATAGAAGGTCTTCGATTCGATGCCAAACATATTTCCCTCGCATCCTCAGGGCTGTATTGTTCAATCCAAACATTCACCAGCCATCGCGGCAGCGAAAAAACGGAACTTAAATAATCAACTGAGGCATTGACCGGGTCCGGCAAAAAAAGCTTCGCGAATTCACAGCCGCATTGATTGTTCTGGACAAGAGTTTTTCTCGGATTGGCTTGGCTGAGTTCTGCTTGGCGATTAACGATTTTAGACAGGGTTTTTCTCAATACCGCATTGACGAATCCGACCTGCTTTTGTCCGGCGACGGATTTGACATTTTGGGCGGCTTCGTTAATGATTGAATATGGCGGTGTTATAGGGCAGTAAACCAGCTCATAAATGCCTATCCTAACGATATTTATCAGGTTGGACGCAATTCTTTTCGGCGGAGTATCGGCAATATTCGCCAGAACCAAATCGATAGCCGTTAGGTTGCGAATCGTCCCGAACGTCAAATCTGTAGCTCGCTGCTTCTGGTTGGTATTACCTAAAAATTTATCAAGAATCTGCTCGGCAAATATCGGCTGTGTCGAGCTGTCGCTCTCAAGACCTGCTCTGCTGCGTTCCCATTGATTAAGAACTTTTGCTGCTATAAATCTGGCGGTGTCGGTTGGCTGAACTTGGGTGGTCATTGCTCTATTCTTACAAAAGTATCGCCGGGTTTAGTATTGTATCCGTTGACAAAATCTGAAAAATTCATAAGACTGCGCCCGGCAGGTCTCAATTTTATAATTTTGACCCTGCCGCTGCTGCAGATAATATTAAGCTGCTCGTCTAAAGTTCCTGCCGGTTTGTTAGAAACAGGCGCGTGCAGAATCGCTTCGGCAAAATTAAAAGTTACGCGGCAGGATTTATTGTTTTGCTTGGAAATATACATCGCCGAAGCTCCCGGCCAAGGCCATAGTCCTCTGATTTTATTGCATAAAACATCAGCCGAACAGTTAAAATCAATCAAGCCGTCGCTTTTCTTGAGTTTTGGGGCTCGAGTCGCCAAATTATGATTTTGGTTTGTATATTCGGCGGTTCCATTTTCAATTTTATCTATAGTATCTACCAGAACAGGAGCTGCCAATTTTGCCAGACGGTCGTGAAGCATATCAGCTGTTTCGTGATTTAGTATTTTTGTCTTGGACTGGGCGAGAATTTTCCCCGCATCCCACTGCTCGGTAATTGTCGCAACGGTTATTCCCGTTTCGATATCACCGTTAATAATCGCATGATTTATCGGAGCCGCGCCTCTGTATAAAGGAAGCAGCGAACCGTGAACATTTATCATTCCTTTAGGCGGAAGGTTTATAAGCTCGTTACAGATTTTTTGCCCGAAAGCAATTACAACTATCAAATCAGGATTCGCGTCGGAAACCTTTTTTATCAGCTCAGGCGAAAAATTATCCGGAGTTTCGATAATCCTAATAGAATTTTTCGCCGCCCACATCGCAACCGCCGTCGCAGTGGGAATTCTGCCCCTTCCGGCGGTCTTCTGCGGCTGGGTTATAATAAGCTCGATGCTATGCTTGGAATGAAGCATAGCATCTAAACTTGGTATTCCGAATTCTCCGCTGCCCAGATATACGATTTTCATTAATTAACCTATAGTATAAAAACACCCTTAGAGATTTTCTTAAAAGACTGATTATTTAGCGGTTTTTTTGTGGTCTTCAAGAAGTTTTTTCAGCTGTCTCCGATGAGCTATTCTTGCCGCCGGCCCCATTTTGTCCGCTATTGTTATACCTTCTATATGGTCATTCTCGTGCTGAAGGGCGCGGGCATACAGGCCTTCGGCCTCTTCCGTAAATTTATTCCCCTGAAGATCCGTCGCTGTTACAGTGCATTTTGCGTAGCGTTTTACTCTGGTATAAACCTGCGGAACCGACAGGCATCCTTCTTCGTGAGTTTCTATCTCGCCGTGAGGTTTTATCACAGGATTAATGAAAACCCTGACATTTTCACGCGTTCCGTCGAGGCTTATTATAAAAATTCTCAGCCCTATTCCTGCCTGAGGAGCCGCCAGGCCGATACCTTTATTTTGTATCATAATATCGGTCATTTTATTAACGAGCTGTTGAATGTCGTCGTCGATTTTGTCAATAGGCCGAGCCTGACCTGCTAAAACTTCGGCTGGATAGTGCGTGATTTTACAATTAGCAATATCAACCATATAATTCTTCCGCAGAAATTCTAACTGTCAAATTCGTCACCCGCAAAAATACTGCCCAGATAGGTTCGCTTAACTGTTTCATTTTTAACGATTTCTTGAGGCGGGCCTGACGCGATTACATGGCCGTGGTCGATAATATAAGCTTTATCGACTACTTCGAGAGTTCTTTCGACGTTATGGTCGGTGATTAAAATACTCACTCCTGCCGCTTCGAGTCTGCGAATTTCGTGCTGAAGTTCTTCCACCGCAATCGGGTCAACACCGCTGAACGGTTCATCAAGCAGAATCAAAGAAGGTTCCGTAACCATAGCCCGTGCGATTTCGAGTTTCCTGCGTTCGCCGCCGGATAAAAATCGTCCTTGGCTGTGGGCGACTTCACTCAGCGAAAAACGTTCAATCAGCATATCAGCTCTTCGGGTACGCTCGGTCGTGGTGATGGACATTGTTTCGAGAATCGCATAAAGATTATCGCGCACGCTGAGTTTCTGGAAGATGCTCGGTTCCTGTGAAAGATAGCCGATGCCCAGACGAGCCCTTTTATACATAGGCAGCTTGGTAATATCGTTACCCTCGAACGTTACGGTACCCTCGTCAGGCGTTACCATTCCCATAATCATTCTAAAGGAGGTAGTTTTGCCTGCTCCGTTTCGTCCGAGCAGCCCGACTATGCTGTTTTGTTCTATGGAAATATCGACCTTATCTACTACCGCTCGTCCGCTGTAGCGTTTGATAAGGCCTTTTGTTTCGAGCAGAATATTGTCAGTCATGACTATGCGAGTCCTAAAAAATTTCCAAATTAAAACAAACAGTATAACCGCCAATAATGTTAAATCAAGCATTGATTTAGAAGGTTTGTTAGGCCTTTGTCAAATAAAGTGCTGGTATTTGGGGCGGATTTTTGGTAAAAACTCCCTTTCGGTGTGATAAATAAGGTATTTTATTCGAAGCAGGCTATGTTTGCGATAATTAGTGACATACATTCCAATATCGAGGCCCTCTCGACCGTATTAGCGGATATAGAAAAACGCGGTATAAAAAAAATATACTGCCTCGGAGATGTTATAGGTTACGGGCCTGACCCCAAAGCCTGCCTCGATTTGGTAATTGAAAAAACGCAATTGTGCATGATGGGAAATCACGATTATGCGGTGTTTTACGAACCGACCAATTTTAACTTAGGCGCCGAGCAGGCCAGTTTCTGGACGCGTGATGAGCTTGAGAATGAACCGAAGGAAGAGCTTAGAAGAAAACGATGGGAATTTCTCGGTTTTTTACCGATGAGAAAAACACTCGAAATGGAACTTGGCGGAGAAAAAGTTACGATAGATTTGCTCCATGCAAGCCCGCGAAAATGCATAAATGAATATATATTCCCCGACGATGTTTTTACCAATCCGAATAAAGTCCGCATACTTTTCGAACGAATAAAACATATTTGTTTCGTCGGCCATACGCATCTTCCGGGGGTTTTTCTCGATGAACCTGATTTTTACCTTCCCGAAGAGCTTGGAGACCGGTACCCAATATTAGATGATGAAAAGGCTATTATAAATATCGGCTCGGTAGGTCAGCCCCGAGACAAAGACAACCGTTCCAGCTATGTGTATGTCGAAGATAATGTGGTTAATTTTGTAAGGCTGGAATACGATTTCGAAAAAACCATTGAGAAAATAAAATCGATTGACCGGCTTGACAATTTTAACGCGGACAGGCTTCGAGAAGGAAGATAGTAATTTAATCTATAATACAGTATTCAGAGCTTGGAATAAATATGAGAATATACAGCAAATTATTATTAGCTTTAATTATTTTTGCACCTTTTTGCTTTGCTCAGGATGACCTCGATTCCGCAAAACCTGTCAGCGAAATTCGAGCCGAACAGCGTCTGGTTCTTGGTATAGAAAACGCCCCTGAACGGACAATTATACTCGGCGCCGAAGACCCTAACACAGAGGACCCCGAAGAAGGTTTCAAGCTTCAGCTGGTTCTCAGCACAAAAGGAGCATCGATAAAACAAGCCGTTTTCAGCAACGGCCAGGGAAAAGGATTTGACGACCTTGACCCGAAAGACCCCAAGCCCCTTGTTTTGCTGAATCCCGTAAAAACAGACGCAGGTGAAATTTTATCGATGGCTAATAATGAGTTTGTTTTTATCGACCACAAGCTTCAGCTTCGCCTAAACCAGCTTAACTGGCAATTCCTCGGCGTTGAAACAACTCCCAACGGATGCCAAACAGCCGCATTCACTGCCGTTATAAATAATCAGCAGACCGGCGAGCCTTTGATGAAGCTCGTCAAGACTTATGCTCTTCCCAGAAGAAGTTATATGGCCTCTTGCAGCCTGACGGTCGAGAATCTTTCCGATGAGCAGCATAATATCCGTTTTAATATGACCGGTCTTGCGGGCCTTAACCGCGAAGATGACCGCAGCGATATGAGAAAAATTATCGCCGCTTTTAGAAATGAACAAGGCCAATTTTCCAGCTCGTTTATCGACCTCAAAATATTCCGAAGAGCCAAAACAGAAGAAGCTTTAAGACTTAAAAGCAACAGCCACTCTCATATTTGGACTGCTGCCGTTAATAAATATTTCGCCGCCATAGCCGTGCCTGTCATCGAAGATTACAACGAAAGCAACTGGATTGCCGGAACCTATGCTAAATTTTATAATCCCGACGGCGACAGCAAATTTCACAGCGGCGACGAAACTTTAGGATTCCAGATAAAATCATCCCCGGTAAATCTCCAAGCCGCCCAAACGCAGAAATTCGATATGGAGCTGTATCTCGGCCCCAAAGATAAAAGTCTTTTCGACCGAGTCGAACATTACAGAAAACTCGGATTTTATCTGACGATGGATTTTATTACCTGCTGCTGCCCCGCAGGAGTAATCCAGCCCTTAGCGTTCTTCATCATTTGGATAATGAACTTAATCTACAGCGGCATTCCAAACTACGGCGTGGTTATCATCATATTAGTATTTCTTGTCCGCCTGATTCTTCACCCCATTACCAAAATGGGCCAGATTCGTATGAACAGATTCACCAAATTGATGAGCAGCCCCGAAATCGTCGAAATCAGAAAAAAACACGGCAAAAACCAGATGGAAATGCAAAAGCATATATCCGCTTTTTACAAAGAAAAAGGCGTCTCCCCCGCAGAGCCCATTTTCGGAATGCTTCCGATGCTGATTCAAATGCCGATTTGGATTGCCCTCTGGAGCGCCGTAAACGCCAGCATCGATTTAAGAGGCGCCGGTTTTCTGCCTTTCTGGATTACCGACCTGTCAAGCCCCGACGCGCTGTTCAGATTTCCAGAATTCGATGTCCCCATCATCGGCAAGCTCGGTTCATTCAATCTTCTCCCCATATTGATGGGCTTCGCGTTTTACGTCCAGCAGAAACTAACCCCCATGCAGGCCGCCGCAACTCCCGAACAGGCCCAGCAGCAGAAAATCATGCAGGTAATGCTCCTTGTTATGTTCCCTCTCATGCTTTACTCCGCTCCCTCCGGCGTCAACCTGTATATCATGTCCAGTGTTTTCGGCGGCGCACTCGAACAGTATGTCATAAAGAAACATATCAAAGAAAAAGAACAAGCCGAAAGCCAGCAGTTTATTGACGTTACAACCAAAACCGGCGGTAAAGCCAAAAAGAAAAAACCAAAACCGTTTTTCAAAAATTACTAACAGCGCCTTCAGCCTGTCAGCGATTAAAATATGGATGAGGCCTGATGCGATGTACGAATTAAACGACACTATTGCTGCCATAAGTTCCCCCGCATCGGACAGGCTCGTCATAATTCGCATATCCGGTCCCGATACAATCGAACACCTCAATAAATTTTTTTCCCCCGAGCTCAGCCAAAATCAGCACGGCATATTTAACGGCAAAATCACAATACCCCAAGTCCCCCATATAGATGCCGCCGTATATCTGTTTGCCGCCCGAAGGTCATACACCGCTGAAAATCTTGCTGAAATTCATTTTTATGGCAACCCCGCACTGACCGAAGAGATTATGCGAAAATTCCTCTCCTCAGGCGTGCGGCTCGCCCGTCCCGGCGAATTTACCGCAAGAGCCTATCTTAACGGAAGAATGGATTTGTCCCAAGCCGAAGCCGTAAATAAAATTATCACCGGCGGAAACCGATTTCAGCTAAACGCCGCCCAAAAACTCCTCGCCGGCAGATTAACCCGAACCGTCTCCCAAGCCTCGCAGCAGATTCTCGATTGCCTGACCCTTATAGAAGCAGCAATGGATTTCAGTCAGGAAGACATCGAATTTATCACCAAAGACCAAGCCCAAAAAACACTCAACCAAATAAAAAACAATCTTGAAGAATTAATCAGCACCGCAATCAGCTATGAAAACACCATTGATTTGCCCGCCGTCGGAATCGCCGGTTCACCCTCAGCCGGAAAAAGCTCCCTCTTAAACGCCTTATTAGGACAACAAAGAAGCATCGTCTCATCTCAGCCAAAAACCACCAGAGACGTCCTAAGCGGTATCATCGAGCTCGAACATTGCAGATGCATCGTCTTTGACTGCGCCGGTCTTTTGGCCGCCCCCAAAACCCAAATAGATTCACTTGCCCAGCAAGCCGCTTTGAACGCGCTCCAAAACGCCGAGTTGACGATTTTTTGCGTCGATGCCTCCAAACAAGATTTAACCGAAGACCTTGCCATACGAAACCTGATTATTCCGAAAAACTTCATCGCCCTCGCCGCCAAGTGTGATTTACTCGATGAAACCCGCCTCAATCGCAGACTCGCCGAGCTGAAAGAAAAATTCGGCTCCGATTTTCTCCCCTCAAGCAGCAAAAACTCCCTCGGACTCGACACCCTTAGAAAAACCGTCGATTCCGTAATAATCGGCGAAGGCTGTGACGAATATCAAACCGCGTGCGTAGCCGTTAACGCCCGCCATAAACACTCCGTCACCCAAGCCGTTGAAAATCTCAGAAACGCTGTAACGCATATAAAATCCGGCAGCGACGAAATTGCAGCTATGATGCTCCGAGCCGCACATCAGGCAATTTCAAGCATCGCGCACGAGCATCTCGACGAAAAAATCTTAGATAAAATCTTCGGTGAATTCTGCATCGGAAAATAATACTTAATAATACCCCAGAAATTGTCTGCTGTCCGTGTTGCGGATTTAAAATTAATGCAGTTTGCCTCTCAAATCTGTAATTTCAAATTGGCCTTTTCGTTTTTCTTGACTTTGTAGTTGTGGCTTGCTCTCAAACACAGGTCTGTTACAATTAGCTTTGGTGAACGTGGGCAAAACGGTTCGTTGTGGCTTGCTCTCAAACACAGGTCTGTTACAATAATTCAAAAAAAAGTGTTGACAATTGTAAGTTGTGACTTGCTCTCAAGCACAGGTCTGTTACAATGGTAAAAAGGTTATCCCTTTAATCCTTGTGTTGTGACTTGCTCTCAAGCACAGGTCTGTTACAATTACTTTGAGTACTTTAAGAGCTTTTAATAGGTTGTGACTTGCTCTCAAGCACAGGTCTGTTACAATAGAGCTTAATATGGAAACAGAGGATACGTGGTTGTGACTTGCTCTCAAGCACAGGTCTGTTACAATAAAGTATGGCACTGGTTTTACTTGAGGTTTGTTGTGACTTGCTCTCAAGCACAGGTCTGTTACAATGAACAGGACAATTTTTATCATAAGGTACAGGTTGTGACTTGCTCTCAAGCACAGGTCTGTTACAATTACTCATTCAAGGCAGCCTGTTCTATTTTCGTTGTGACTTGCTCTCAAGCACAGGTCTGTTACAATGTATAAAAAGTACAAAGGAGTAATTAATTTGTTGTGACTTGCTCTCAAGCACAGGTCTGTTACAATTTGACATTCAATCACCGTACCCTCATCCAAGTTGTGACTTGCTCTCAAGCACAGGTCTGTTACAATCATTCCGAAAATGGGCTCTGCGGGGGAGACGTTGTGACTTGCTCTCAAGCACAGGTCTGTTACAATGTCGTGAACGTGAATAGAGTCAGGCTTATAGTTGTGACTTG
Source organism: uncultured Pirellulales bacterium (assembly GCA_964391985.1). Taxonomy (GTDB): domain Bacteria; phylum Planctomycetota; class Phycisphaerae; order Sedimentisphaerales; family Anaerobacaceae; genus CAYMOE01. Next base: position 164,036 of record CAYMOE010000001.1, on the reverse strand, counting down.
CTCTCAAGCACAGGTCTGTTACAATAAAGGGTAAGCATAAATATAACGTCCAAGAGTTGTGACTTGCTCTCAAGCACAGGTCTGTTACAATAAGAGATTCTATCTAAAGTCGGCAAGCCAAGTTGTGACTTGCTCTCAAGCACAGGTCTGTTACAATGGTCCGCTCGCAAGGCCTTGCGATGCAAGGGTTTGCGAGCGGTTCGACCTAAAATAATTCGAGTTGTTTTGGTTTTGGCGGGGGCGGTTTCCGCATTTTTCCCCAAAAACTTTCCATTCTTGCGAACTGCTTGTCGGTGATTGTAACAATCCTAACCTCCCCATCATCAGGAAGAAAATTTCTAATCCTATTATAATGAACATCGGCATTTTCTTCGCTCGCACAGTGCCTAACATACACTGAATATTGTAGCATTGTAAATCCATCTTTCAAGAGATTCTTGCGGAAATGTGTATAGTCTTTCCTTGCCTTGTCTGTATCTGTCGGCAAATCAAACATCGCAAATATCCACACTGCTCTATACCCGCTTAGTATCATAATTGTGGCAATTCAATTTCTTTCTGTTCTCCGGCAAAGCATCTGGCAAGGCTCGCTGCCGTTCTGTGCAGAGCAACCATAAGAGGTCCTTCTATTCCTGCGATTATTACAGGCTCATATAAGACCTCCAAAAGTTTTGCCTTGGTTTGCTGGTCTAATTCACCATCAAAATCTCCGCCTCTTACAATCCCCCTGACTTTTGCATCAACGAATCCTCTGAACGGCTCAACTATATCATCAGCAAGCGCAAAAGCGTTATATCGATTACGATGATGAATCCCTAAACAAGGCAGCAATCCCGCAGAACACAAAGCCCTTGCCACAGCCGCACGCATTACCATATAACCATAATTCAAAAGATTATTCGGAGATTTTCCATTAATGTCCCTATGAAAGTTTGCATCGCCGATAAATGCAGGCCAGTATTTTCTGCTTGCCTGCGCCTCTATATTATCCGGGTCGCCTGAACGAACCCGCTCACGAAGTGTCATTAGAGATTTATAAACCTCACTATCTTTGCCGATGATTTTCGCCTGATGCTTAATCTTTGCTCGAATTAGCTGTTTCCATAGTTTCTTTTTAACCGGCTCTTTTACCTTTATTTGCTGTTGGAATCTTTCAGCCTGAATATTATTACTTTCAAGAGGCAAAAGCATCCCTGCCGGGTGATGATTACCTCCGCAAAGAACGACAGCAGCCCCATTATGCAATAATTCTGTAAAAACAGAGTGTGTATAGCAGGCCCCTTGATGGTCAACTAATAATACTCCGATATCTTCACAAGGTATGCTGCTTTGCGAGCCATTGCTGCTGATTATAAGCTGACCGTATTTTATCTTCAGACTACTCGCTGATTCGCTGATTTCGACAATACGTTTTATCAAGCTCTTTCCCTCTCAAAGACCTCAAACGTATTGTCGTCAATATCAAAGACCTGCTTTAACTACAAATCAGTCGTTTGCTTTGCAGATTCTGCCTAATGGGTCAACTGAGGCTTTATAGCCCTCGAAAAGATGTGCGGTCTTGTCAATATAAGTATCCTTTCGTTCGATTGTTGACGCAGTATGATGACGAAAGCGAACCATTTTATTTGCATCCATTTTTTGAACTCGGTACAAATCCATCTCTCCATTCTTATTTTTCATCATAACCAAATCATTGATAGCCAGTGAGCAAATAAAACGTGTTCCTTCACTATGTTTCTTTGTGACGATTGGTTCTCCGTCCATATTTCTTTTGACCGCTTCAAATATTGAAACGACCTTTGATTCTCTTTTTGTCGTATTATCAGAATTAGTGATTTCAAATATTTCAACATGATGATTTTTCCCTGATTCAACATATCTGTATGGTTGACCGGATAGGTCTTTTATTGGAATAGCATTTTTAGCTACATTGAAAATTCTGACTTTCTTTATTTGCACCTGTTTATCACTTTTGGTTGTTTTCATATATAAAGGCTCACTCCAAACCTCTTTTGGTGGTTTGCCGCTTCCTGTCAGGTCAATATTTTTCTCTTTCAGTCGTCTTTCCACAATCTCGCGAACAACAGGGTCAATAATTTTATCTACCATCGGTAATGTTAAGTCTTCGAGTTTTTTGCGGAAAACATATTTATTTTCTTCTTTTGTAGGACCGTAATTCGTTTCCTCATGTAATTTTCCTGAAACTTTCCTTTGCACTCGATGAGATACATTTATATGCTTTGTTTTTTCACATACCTCTTCTCTGAAATCAGGCCATGGCTGTTCAAAAGAAGGGCCATTTACAGTGTACTTACTCCTTGCTAATTTTCGCAGATGTTCATTTTCTGTTACAGCGACTACCACAGCATCCACCGCATGGCGTCTATGGTCATCATTACGTTCTGTTCCAAGGGTATCAAAAATTCCATCAAGACCCCACTGATGCCGTAATTCACTTGTAATTTTCCCTCTGGTGCCTTGCACATATACGCCTAATTGCTTCAAATACTTAACCACCTCTCGACAGATATATCTGGTATCGTTCAATTCTCTCGAAATATGCTGGTCTAGGTCAATTTCAGCTTGCCAGAATTTGCGGCGTTTTGCATAAGGCATTTGGGATTTGTTAATTCGTTCAAGTATTTGTTCGTATTTTTCCAGATTACTGCTATAAGCCTCATAAGGTGTCTGTCCTTTTTTGACATGAATATTTTCATGAACCTCACAGAGTGTCTTGTTCATAAAACTATCATCTAAACTTCGTTCGTAAGGCAGAATATGTTCAATTTGAAATTCCGGATTTTGTCCAAATAATGCCTGCTGTGAAATAGGTTTCCCTGTATACGGGCACACTTTGCCGCATTCTTCCCATAGTTTATATTTTATAATATCATCTCGTCGTGGATTAATGATATTTATATCTTGCATTAATCGTTCGCGGATTTCTTTATTTCTTTTTTCATTCTCCAATATTTTCCAGTGCAATTCCTCCCGTTGTCGTTTATTGCCATAGACATCTCTTGCCATTTCAAGTTTAATTTTACTTGGTTTACCGTACTCCCTTATAATAGCGTTGATAACCTTGCGAATTTCAAACAATGCCTTTTGCACTATCGGATTTCTTAAATCCGGCGGCAATGGCAATCTGTCAAAAGATTTATTGGTATTTTCTTCGCTGCTTTTGTATCCCGCTTTTTCTTTTGCTTCATTTGTTAGTGAGCCTGATTCCATAAAAGGCAGCAGTTTACAAATAGCTTTGCGTGAATAACTCATATATCTCTGCGGCAATGAAACCTTAAGGACTGCTTCTATCTGGCTTTCATTAAAACTATACTCATTTTTAAATTTTTCTATGATTTCTTCATCTTCTAATTCACTTATAAACTCATTTATTTTAATTTTTTCATTTTCAGGCATCTCGTCCCATTTTTTAGACCCGAGTATTTTCTTATTTCGCATTTCATATGAAAAAGAGTCGCCTTTTAGCTTAGAAACTTTGCCGTCTTGTTCCAAATTAAATTTTTGTGTCTCTAATAACCCAAGCATCTTGCGTATCTTGCTGTATTCTATTTCCTTCTTTTTTGATAGCTCATCCAGTAACGTTGTTCGTTCATCATTGGTAAGTTTTCTTTCTGTGCCATCAGCATTTCGTATCAGAAGATTATTAACATCCTGTAGCAATCTAAATTTTCTGGCGTGCCAATCTCCTCGAGGGCATCTTTTTTCTCCGGGCTCAAGCTCACATTCACCTATTAGTTTATCTGTGGGTTTTAGCGGTCTTTGATAAAAAATGATTTCGTCTCGAATCTTCTGCCGAATTGTTTCTGTAAGTTCTTTCGGATAAAACTCTGAATGTTTTGCCCACAAAAGGTCAAATTCATTTTCATACATTGTACGAAAGGTATATTTCCCTCTTATTCGCTGTTCTTCCGGATTAAGCCCTGAAAAATATTCTCCTATAGTTCGACATCCGGCATCTTCGATTTGTTTTTGCAGCAATCCGGCTTCTTTTTTAACCACTCCTTCTTTTTTGGGGTCTCCGCTTTTTCTATTACTCTTAAATCCTCTTCGTTGATTTATATGGTAAAGAATTCGCCCAAATTCATCTTTTTCCAGTTTTTCTTCTAATCCCTTTTTACGTAACTGATACGGGTTTTTCTGGAATAGAGACCTTAATCCAGAATGGTCTGTCGGTAAAAACCCAATTTCTTGCAAAGTTTTTAACAGTTGCTCTTTTCGCCGAGTTCTTCTTTGATGAATTCTTCTTGCACCACGAGCTTCCCGACGTGTGGCGTTTTTCGATTTTTCGAGTCCTTTTGTGTCTCTATCTACACCTTCAGGGAAAATCCTTACTCCCATATCTATTATTGAAGATTTTTTGTTGATATCTAATAAGGCCCATCCAATGCTGTTTGACCCTATATCTAACCCCAATGTATAAGAAATCATTTTATCCTCCAAATTTTCTCTTGACTTTTTTCTGCCTCCTCGTTACTTTCTATAATATTGTAACGGACCTGTGCTTGAACGCTTGTCACAACAAGTGCGAAAGCACGCGGGCTATGCCCGGGATCATCTAATAAATGGTTTCGGGCATCCCTTTTTTATAACCAGTGCAAAATAATCCAATTTCTCGCCCTTGTCAATTTATATTCCCTGTTTTCCCTGCTTTTTAGAATGTATTTCCCTGTTCATTTTTGGTCAGTTTTAATCCGTGCAAATCCGCGTTACTCGTCCTGAACTGCCTGTGGTGAGCGTAGCCTGCCCTGAGTAATATCGAAGGGTCGAACCATGTCGAAGGAATCCGCGGTTAATCTTTCTGTTTTCTGGATTCTGGATTCTGACTCCTGACTTCTCGCCTCAAGTTTTTCTTGACATTCGTCCCTTCTCAGATTATTTGTCCATCACTAAACGTTTACAGCCATATAACCGATAAGTAATTGCAAAGCTTAGTTTAAGTCTTATAAAAATGGCAAAATCGAAACCAAAAAAGTCGTTAGTAATCGTCGAGTCGCCCGCAAAGGCCAAGACAATCAACAAATACCTCGGGCCAGACTTCGAAGTCAAAGCCTCTATGGGCCACATCAGAGACCTGCCCGGAAAAGGTATAAACGTCGATATCGAAAATAATTTTGAGCCGACTTACGAAATAATGCCCGGCAAAAAAAAGACTGTAGCGTCTCTGAAATCCGCAGCCAAAAAATGCGGAACCCTTTATCTGGCTACCGACTTAGACCGAGAAGGCGAAGCAATCGCATGGCATCTCGCCCAGATTCTCGATTTCCCCCAAGACAAAACTTTCAGAGTAATTTTTAACGCCATAACAAAATCCGCCATTCAGCAAGCCTTCGCGGAACCCGGAAAACTCAACAGCGATAAAGTTATGGCCCAGCAAGCCAGAAGAATTCTCGACCGAATCGTAGGATACCAAATTTCACCGCTGCTATGGAAAAAAGTCGCCAGAGGACTCTCCGCAGGCCGAGTCCAATCCGTAGCCGTCAAAATCATCGTAGAACGCGAACGAGAAATACGTAATTTTAAACCGCAGGAATATTGGCTTATACCAGCCGTTTTTACCACGGATTTGAACAAAAATTATTCGCAGGAATGGCAAAATTTCATCGGCGACGCAAAATCGCAAGATGACCAAAAAGGCCCAACCCTTGCAGAGCAATATAATTGGCTCACCGAGCACAATGCATTCAGGTCCGAGCTTTATACCGTAGACGGCAAACCATTCCACGCCGAAGATTCCGTGCAGGCAAATAAGATTTTCGATGCTCTGAAATCCGCACCTTCTTTTATTGTTGACGACTGCCAAAAAAAGCAATCTGTCTCTCGACCATCGCCCCCGTTTATAACCTCGACTCTTCAGCAAGCCGCCGCAAATCGCCTCGGATTTTCCGCTTCCCGAACAATGTCGATTGCCCAGCAGCTATACGAAGGCATTGACCTCGGCTCGATGGGTTCACTCGGTTTAATTACATACATGCGAACCGACAGCACACATATTTCACCAGAAGCCATAAACGAAGCCCGCGGATTCATCAAAAGAAAATTCGGAGACGAATACCTCCCCGAAAAACCAATTTTCTATTCCTCTTCAAAATCCGCCCAGCAAGCCCATGAGTCAACAAGGCCCACGGACGTTGATTTAGTACCTGAGGAGATAAAAGAATTTTTGACGGAGGAGCAGTATAAACTTTATGATTTGATATGGCGGCGGTTCATGGCGTCGCAAATGTCGCCTGCGAAATGGGATGTTACGACGGTTATAATTTCGGCAGATACGAGGGCGGGGAAATGTGTTTATCGTTCGAGCGGAAGGATGATGGTTTTCGACGGATTTACGAAAGTCTGGCCGGGCGCGAGCGAGCAGCAGCAGCTTCCGCAGTTGGCGGCGGGTCAGGAAGTTGGTGCGGTTGATGTTCAGGCTATGCAGCATTTTACCAAGCCGCCCGCACGATATAACGAGGCATCGCTGGTTAAAGCTCTTGAAAAAGAAGGAATCGGCAGGCCGAGCACTTACGCTTCAATTATCAGTACTGTTCAGGACCGCAAATATGTCGAGCAGCGTCAGAAACGTTTTTACGCTACTGATTTGGGTGAGGTTGTGACGGATAAACTGAACGAATATTTCCCCCGCATAATGGATATATCTTTTACTCGTCATATGGAAGAGCAGCTCGATAAAATCGAAGAGCAGCATCTTGATTGGGTTAATGTTCTTAACGAATTTTACGGGCCTTTTAAAGAGAATCTCGATAAAGCGTCAGAGCAGATGAAGCACGCTAAGGCTGAGTTTAAGCCGAGCGAGTATAAATGCCCCGAATGCGGTAAGGAACTTGTTTACAGGTTCGGTAAAAGCGGGACTTTTTTGAGTTGTTCTGCGTTTCCAGATTGTAAATTCGCCAGTCCGTGCGACAGTGAGGGGAAAATACTTGCTCAGCAGGTCAGCGAGCATAAATGCCCGAACTGCGGAAAGGATATGCTTGTTAAGCGGGGCCGATTCGGTGAATTTTTGGGGTGCAGCGGTTATCCGGAATGCAAAACGATTTTGAATCTTGATAAAGACGGCAATATTAAGCCGCCCAAACCGCCGGCTGAGCCGACTGGTATTTCGTGTTATAAGTGCAAGCAGGGTGAGCTTGTGATTCGTCAGAGCAGAAAAGGGCCTTTTTTGGGGTGTAATCGTTTTCCGCGATGCCGCACTATTGTCAGCGTGCAGAAAATCGATGAGCTGAAGGAGCTTCAGGCTAAGGGGCAGTGGCCTCCAAAGACGGCGGCGGAAGCGGATGAGGTGCTGGGCAGGAATCAGGCTGAGAAGAAGGCTGTTAAAAAGGCGAAGAAGAAAGCAAAAAATTAACCACTAATGAACACGAATAAACACAAGCCACAGATTTCACTGATTACACGGTTTTTTTGCCACAGAGAGCACCGAGGACACAGAGGGCTTTGATGCATCCCTATGGGATTATGCATTCAGAGCCTTGAACCTCCAGTCAAGTAAACTTGCCTCGCCGGTTCAGAGCCTCCGACTGCTGCTGCTTCGCAACCTGCATCAAAGCAGGTATGTCTTAACTAACTGCTTGATTTGAAGTGAATTTTTCGCGCCGGTTAGCCTCCTTAGGCTGACCCGCTAAGCGGGTATCAAAGCGAATATTAGTTTTTAGACGCGGATTACGCGGATTTCGCAGAGAATATTCTTAGCCACAGATTAGGGTTAATTTGCGGATTTCGCTGAGAATTAACCACGAATGGACACGAATAAACACTGATTTTTAACTGTTTTTAATGATTTTTTACGGCTTTTTGTCAATTTTTAAGCATTTTTTTGGTTTTTTTAATAGGAATTGCATAAATAGGCTTTTAGGGGTAAAATTTAACCGTAGATTGGCAAGAGAGCAAATGACGGAGGAGTTGCTGTTCTATTTTTTGACAGGACTATTATGGAAGATAGGTTTCAAATAAACCTTAGTGATTGTACTTTTGGGACGGGAGAACTCGATCTTTTGATAAAGGAGTGGTTAAAAGAACCTGAACCTAAAACTATCAATGAACTTGCAAGATTGTGCTTAAGCTTAAATTATCAGAATAAAACCGGATATCACACTTATGATAGACGTAAACAGTATAAAAAAGGAGACGTAATTACTTTACGTTCACTTTCAAGTCCAAGTAGTTCGTTTCTAGCCCAAGTAATTGAAGTATCAAGAAAATGTATGCTTCCTGATGGATTTTATTACGATCGGTTAGATATAATTTCATTAAGTCAGGATGCGATATTGGTCGGCGGTCAAAATAAAAGTTATATTAGCAACTATCAAGGCTCAAAATTTGCAGGACCAGATGTTGTATCTTTGCAAATAATTCAAGAAAAAGATGAGAATGAAGTCATTCCCAAAATATTAACTGCGATTACAAATGATAAGCGGTTTGTTGCCTTTCACCAATATTGGTTTCCAACAGAATTATTAATATCAAATATTTCAGATAAGCTAATTGAAGTCAGAAAGATTATTGCAACGGCGAAATTCCCTTTATGCACAAATGAAATTCTTGAGAAATTGAAAACAGAAGAAAACATAGACAAACTAAACGACAGACCGTCGAATAAACGTCTGGAATTTAGCTTAAACTATTTTCTGGATCGTAACGAAAAATTTGCTTTAATTCATAATTCAACTCCAAGATGGGATTTGCTGAAGCCATCAGCCTATGTCCATATGACTATTAATGAGAAAACTTTTATAAATGGTCATCTTTGTGTATTGTCTGACTTAGACAATCTTTTATTCTATCATAGTTTTATTGATAAAGGCATCTTCTCTTTTCCATATGACCGTTGTATATCTGCTGTTTATGATTCTGTGAAACAAGTACTGTTCAGCAAAGAATTTGAAGATGAATTGACTAAGCTCTCCGACGAAAAGGAATTTAAAGTAAGATTTGAGCAACCCGAGCAAAGAGGAGGTCTCATTCGGATTTGTCCAACATCAGATAAACTTGATGAAGATGGAAAGGTGCAATCAACAGTTACTATTAGAGAGGATTGGATTGACAAAGGCATAATTATAGTGCCCAAGAGAATATCTAACTATATGGAAGGAACAAATACAATTCACATAATCTATGACCAAGTAGACAAGGTGTTGCCTTATTGGGGTAACGAGGGACGAATAGAAGGGCTTGAAGATTTTTATTCTGTAAAAAATGTTGCAGAATTTGATAAGGTTTACCTGCGGCTGGAAGGTCTTGAACCTACACGATTATTTATAACTGCTACATGGCAGAGATCGCTTGATAAATTACTATCGATTGAACCACGAGATTTGGACTGGAAGCATAGTTCATTGCGAGATTGTATCATTGTGATATTGGCAAAATTTAAAACACCGATGCACTATCGTGAAATTTATGCAGAAATAGCTATTCACAGAAATGTTTCTGTTGTTAGTATAGATGCAACACTTTCCCGTTATTCCCCACGTGTTTTCGTACGTGCAGGTTCGGGCAAATGGGGATTAGCTGGTTGGATGTCAGAAGAACTGCCCGGAGGAGGAGATACAGGTGACCGTCCCCCTAGCCCTGAACCAGATGAGAATATATGGAAAATAGTGCAGCTTATAGAAGAAAATGATTATGTTTATAAACTGCTTCAGAAAACTGGACGGCCGCTTAGTTTTAGTGATATATGCGATAAACTGGCTAATGTTCTAAAAGTTGACTCGGATAAATTAAAAGCTACAGGATTCTTAAAAGCTAGTGATGAACGTTTAAGAAGGTTGGATGATGGTACATGGGCACTGGAAGAATGGTATAAAAAACCGATCTTCAAGGAAGAACAAAAAGAGGTTGAGTTATCAGAAAGTAAAGGTGTAACTGAACCAATCATTTCTGCGGACATGATTAAAAAACGAAATAGCTCTCAGTTATTTTTAGCGATATTGCTAATCTTGTTTTTTCTTTTTACAATTGGTGGCATTATATTGTTTTGTTTATTTATCTAATCGGAGCAAGTTATGAGCATTATCGGTAAATTATATTTAATCCCTTTGATTAAAGGCAAAACCGATTTATTGAGAATACCAAAAGAATTAGCAAAGGATTTAGCTGATTCAGGCATACACAGTTCTGTTAATTGTATCTGTTCAAATCGCGATAAACATAAACTATCTGTTCGAATCAATATTCAAGACAGAACAATTATCGGATTGGAGCCTTGGTTGAGGGAATTGAAAGACGAAGACATTAAGTCGTTGAGTTTAGAAGGGGAAAATGATACCCCATGTAGTTTCGGCTTTAACTTTTCTAAAGAGTTACCACCTCCAGTTGAGGACATAGAGACTTTTAAAATTCTCCATCCTGAGCAAGGCCTGTATTTAGGAAGTAAACTTTTACCAGAGTTTTTTGAACTTTTGCGGACAAATGAGGCAGCATCTGTAGAAGAGAGTGATCTATTAAAACAAGTATTTATCTGCGGCGCCATTGGAAGCGGCAAAACAGTTCTTGCAAAAATATTTATTGAAGAAGCAACAAACAAGGGTATCCCGGTTATTGCCATCGACCTCAAAGGAGATATATCGAGCATGGGGGTAGTTTTTTCTGGTGAAGATTCATCCGAACTAATACCATGGGTAACACCAAGAAAAGATGAAAGCATAGAGGCTAAGGCTGCAACTATCGCCGAAGAACATAAAATGAAACTACAGCGTTGTGGTTTAATCGCTAAAGATGTTGATGAGTTTAAAAAGAACGTTGCAGTAAATGTCTTTACGCCACGGTCGAACGCTGGTTTTCGTCTTGCCTTTTCCGCATTTGTTGAACCACCTGAAGACTTAGAAAAATTAAAAGAAAAAGACCCGGATTCATTCGAATCCGTCATTGGGTTCATGGCAGAAACATTTGTGTCACGGCTAACTCTCACCAAGAAAAAAACTGATAAGGCCAGAGGATATATCTATGAAATTATCAAGACTTTCTGGGATAAGGGCGAAAGCCTGCGTGGTTACAATGGTATAAAACAAGTTCTTGATGAGATCAAGTTAGGATACCTCGGTATAGAACAAATTGGTGGGATGGACACCGATGAATATATATCACAGAAAGACAGAGAAGAGATTGCGTCTGCTATAAATGCGTTATTAATCGGCCCACAGAAATTATGGTTTCAGGGATTCCCTTTGAACATCGAGGAACTAATAAATCCCAATAACTACGATGGCAAAACGCCTCTTACCATCATAAATATAAAACACTTAAATTTTCAAGACCAAGCATATGTTGTCGGCTATATAGCATATCTTATTTGGTTTTGGATGCGAGGACTTAAAGGTGATGATAAACCAAGGTTGATTTTTTACATAGATGAAATAGGAGGTGGCGGTTCTAAAGAAGCCTTTTTCCCAAGTGTTGCCATCTCACCTTCTAAACCTGCCCTAAATTTGCTTTTGCGACAAGGCCGTGCATTTGGGGTTTGTTGTATATTTGCCACTCAAAGCCCAGGGGATATTGATTACAGAGCTCTCGGTCAATGTGGTACATGGGCGGTGGGGCAATTGAGAACAGACCGAGATCGTCAGAAGATAAAACAAGGAGCAGGTGTCGCTGAATTAGACTTTGAAACAGCTTCGCAGTTTATTCCTGTTTTGAATACTGGGCAGTTTGTAATCAAATCTCCTTCACTTCCGTGGACAATAATAGAAGAACGATGGCTGATGCATTTGCATCGTGTTTTATCGCAGGAAGACCTTGAAAGATTAAAAGATGATTATGAAAAAGAGGTTCACATACTTTTTGAAGAATCGCAAAAGTGTGCAAATGCAAATGATAGACTTACCGCTAAAAATTTATTGGAATCAATTATCAGGTGTTACCGTTTTTCAGCTCTTTGCCCAAAGGCATATCTTCTTTTTGGCAAAGTGCTATATGATATGTCTGATTACGATAGTGCGATCAAGAAACTGAACGAGATGCTTAAAAATCGTATGGAAGCTGAGGAAAGTGGTGAAGCATATTTCCTTCTTGGAAAATGTAAGGAACAGATAGGACATTTTGATAACGCTGCCATTGATTTTGCAAGGGTTGCTGGTAGCGCAGCAAATGAAGAAATCAAGTCAATAGCTTTTAACCACGAACAGTATTGTAAGAACAGAACTACTTGGGCTGAATTAACAGAAGTTCAGAAATTTTTCTGGTGGATTGTGGGCAAGAAGTCTGATGACACAGCTTTGGTTCGGCTACAAAATGAGGATAAAGAGTTACTTGAGAAAATATTTACAACTCAGCTAAAGGAAAAAGATTTTTCAATCCCAGATCCTATAGATCTTAGCCAACTTATTGAATTAAGCAAAAAAGCTGCTGTTGAGCAACACGAAAAAACTACCGAACAAGTAAAAGTGGAACGTTGGGCTACTGAGCAGGTTTCTAAAATTGAAGCTGTTCTACGGGACGGAACCTTAGAGAACGCTTCTTTGCTTTGTAAAAAAGTCATTCAAAATTTACAAGATGTTGGTGGTCGTGCCAGTTCTTCTGTTGTGGCAATTCTTGAAAAGTGCAATAAACTTAGTGAAGATGAATTAGCGGAGCTAAATAAGAAAATAAAATTAATAGAAGCCAGACAATTTGAGTTTGAAATTGCTAATCTTTTCCGTCGGAAAGGCTATAAATCATCTGCGACTAGATTTACAAATGATGACGGAGTGGACGTATTTGCAAGCAACGAAAACGAAAAAGTCATTATTCAATGTAAACGATGGAAACATTCCGTGGGTCGAGATAAAATTGACGAATTGGCAGGTGTCAAAAATCGGTATAAAGTTGATAAGGCTATTTTGGCCACAACATCGTATTTCTCTGATGATGCGAAGCGGGCGGGACGTGAGCATAATATTGAACTATGGGATTTCATGCGGATAAAAAGAGAATGGCATGATGCCCTCGCAACGCAGGTGGCTAGCCAATGAAATAAAATCAAGCCATCTAAGAATCTAAAATATTTGAAAATCAAACCACAATCCCTGCGATTTTGTGCGCGCAATAAATCAGACTTAAGACGCAAGACGGAGAGTAAATTTATGTCAAGGCCGCGATGAGAAAACTGACAGTATTTCGCTGAAAGCGAATATAAGATAAATATTCGAACCGAGACATAAATTTGCGGTGATTCCAACCGTAAGAAACAATAGCAAAACACGGGCTGGAAGCCCGTGCCACGAAGTAATCACGGAAAGCAAGTCCGTGCCACGAAGTAATCACGGATAGCGAGTCCGTGCGATAGCGAGGGGAAAATGCTTGCTCAGCAGGTCAGCGAGCATAAATGCCCGAATTGCGGGAAGGATATGCTTGTTAAGCGGGGCCGATTCGGTGAATTTTTGGGGTGCAGCGGTTATCCGGAATGCAAAACGATTTTGAATCTTGATAAAGACGGCAATATTAAGCCGCCCAAACCGCCGGCTGAGCCGACTGGTATTTCGTGTTATAAGTGCAAGCAGGGTGAGCTTGTGATTCGTCAGAGCAGAAAAGGGCCTTTTTTGGGGTGTAATCGTTTTCCGCGATGCCGCACTATTGTCAGCGTGCAGAAAATCGATGAGCTGAAGGAGCTTCAGGCTAAGGGGCAGTGGCCTCCAAAGACGGCGGCGGAAGCGGATGAGGTGCTGGGCAGGAATCAGGCTGAGAAGAAGGCTGTTAAGAAGAGAATTAAGAATTAACAATTTAGAATTAATGGCTTGGCCATGCCAAAGGCAGAATTAACTTCGTATTTTGTTGGGGCGGATTATGCGGCAAGCTTGGAGAAAATTATTAAATCACAGCGGTTTTGTGGCGGTGGCTGTGACATTCGATGTTTACGGCGACGGGCAGCGAGGCTATGTGGCAGGGAGCATATTCGATGAAGCAATCCAGAGTGGTGGTTTTTCCGCCGAAGCCGCCGGGGCCGATTCCGAGCGAGTTTATTTTTTCCAATAAAGTTTTTTCTAAATCCGCGTAAAAATTATCAGGATTTCGCCTGCCTATTTTTCTTAGCAAGGCTTTTTTGCTGAGCAGACAACAGAGTTCGAAATCGCCTCCGATTCCGATGCCGACCACAAACGGCGGACAGGCATCAGGGCCGGCAGTTTTGGCTGTATCGACGATCCAATCAATTACCTGTGCTTTCGAAGCAGTGGGATTGAACATTTTGAATTGACTTTTATTTTCACAGCCGCCGCCTTTTTCCATAACAGTTATTTTCAGCTTGTCACCGGGGGCGAGCGAATAGTGAATCACGGCGGGAGTATTGGTTTTTGTGTTTGTCCGCTGATTCAGGGGCTCGGCGACAACACTTTTTCTTAGAAAACCTTCGTCGTATCCGGCTTGGACTCCGGCATTTATGGCATCGAGAATCGTTGCGTTTGATTTTATTGCGAGTTCGGCGCCCTGCTCGGCGAAGACGACTGTGATACCTGTGTCCTGACAGAGCGGGATTTTCTCTGAGGCGGCGATTTTGGCGTTTTCGATAAGCATATCGAGAGTTCGAACGGCGGTGTCCGATGATTCCTGTTTTTTGGCGGATTCTAAAGCTGCAAGGACATCCTCCGGAAGCTCGTGTGCCGCTTCGATGCAGAGCTTTTTAACGGTATCGGCGATTGTCTGGTATTCTATGTATCGCATCGAAATATTTATTTGCCGCTGACCTTAAGCTCTATAGTTTTATATGTAACATTTCCCATCGCGTCAGTAGCTTTGAGCGCGAGGATGTTATCGCCTGCTTTGAGGTCTTCGAGAACGATTGTAAAATATTCTTGTGTGGTATCGTAAACAAAATCATCTGGTACAGTCGCTCGCCATTGTTCGTTGCTGTTTACGGTATACTGAAGCTGTGTTATGACGCTGTACTGATCCATAACGACAAGCTCGATATTAACCTTGCCGTGTGAGACTTGGGCGGGGGCGGTATATGTAGCTTTGCCGTTGCTTTGCACGAGACGCAGTTCGATAACGGGACCGATGTTGTCTACTATAAACGGTTCGCTAATCCTGCTGCCGGTTAGCTTTGTCGCAGCCGAATTGGAACGCTCATCGCTGGCGGTGACTCGAATTTCATAATGGCCGTCTTCTACGGTTTTCGTATCCCATTCGAAAGAAGCAGTTTCGACTATGTCTTTAAGTTCTATCCAGCCGCTCCTTCCGACTTTGCGGAAATCGATTTTATAAATCAGAGTATCCTGATTTTCGTCGCGAGCTTTATAGTCAATCTTAAAAACTCCCTGCTTATCGGGTTTGTCAATTCTCTGAACGGTTACTTCTTCGACTCTTGGGGCGAGGTTCGGAACTGTGCTGGCTGCGGCAACTTCCCGAATGACAGGAGTCAGCACGCCGTCCGGACTGTGAAGGGTAAGTCTATACTGGCAGTATCTTCCGAGCGGACATCCTAATTGAGCAGGTTCTTTTATTTCGACCGGTTTCGTCCAATCAGAAAAACTCGCGTGATTGGCGTCTCCGACGTTACCGCTTCGAGCTTCGAGGGTTATCTTAGCACCTTCGGGAATATCCGCGTCAATCTGCAGTTTACCCCAGTTTGCCGGCTGAGATGCATCGACAGGCGCGGAAGTATAAATACCTTTTGAAACGAGATTTTTTTCTAATTTAATAAGCTTGGCGGGGTTCGCGGTTCCGAGATAAACTTCGTCACCTACGACGGCCATAGCTGTGATTTGCGAAGATTGCTCGTCTTTAAAAATAACCGCTTCCTGCTCTGTAACCGGGTCGACCGTGAAAAGCTCGCATCTATTTCCGGTTGCCAAAAGAAGGTTGCTGTTCTGCTGTGCCATTGCAAATAATACTGCCGACTGGCGGAACACGTCTGTTACGAAACCTTCTTTTGTGATTTTATAAACGTAGCTCATTTGGTCGGGTCTTACAGGACGTCTTTGAGGTGTTTCGGGCTGCGGAGTTTTTGTTTCACCTTCCTGCTGTGTAGTAGGGATTCTTAGCTGCAATGGAGCTGCCTGTCCGCTCGAAGATTCGCCATCCTGCTGCGATTCGGGTCTGCCTGCCATCGGAATTTGCCTTGCGCTTCTCTGCTGTGCTTGGACAATCTGCGCTGAGGTAGCCGTCGCATAAATATCGCCCTGATTGGTTACGAGTAAAGACGTAATTTCCGGCTGAGGAGCATCATAGAGGACTCGTACATTTTTGGTTTTCGGGTCAATTTTATAAACCAGGCCGCTTGAATCAGTTCCTGCTAAAAGCGAACCGTCGTTGGTCAATGCCAGCGATAATATATTTTTGTCGGTACTGGTATATAAAACTTCCGATGAAGTTCCTTGCGGATTGAGTTTGTAAATCTTTCCCATAGGGCCTGTACCGAGATAAATATTTCCGGCGGAATCTGTAACTATGGCGAAAATATATCTTGCATCATCCGGCTCGAAAATCGTTTGCAGTTTCGAACCTTCGAGCCTGCCTAAAACGCATCTTCTGCCGCTTATTCCGACCAAAAGTTTGCCGGATTTATCGGCTGCCATTGCGAAAATATGCTCATTGGCAAGTCGCCGATTTACATCAGGTACTTCATTCGTATCTCCTGATGAGGTTTCTTCGTTATGTCCGGTAGCAGAATAAATTTCATTGAGTTTTTCCTGTTTGTACTCATAAACTCCGCCGTTGGGGCTGGTTCCGATATAAATTTTGCCGCCGGTCGATACTATGCTGCTGATTGACCAGACATTTTCAAAATCTTCAGCGAGTATTCGGCTGGCTTGGGCAAGCTGCAAAGTTCCCCTTGAGCTTATGATTATATTCTCGGTTTTGCCCTTCTCGAAATCTACCGAGCTTCTATGCCGGGTGATTTTGCTGGTTACCGCCCAAACAGGACAGCTAAGAACAGCAGTGATTGTGATGATAGCGACTAATGACTTTGCAATTATGAATCTTTTTGCCATAACAACTCCTTGTTACACCGAAAGGCTGATTATTCTACAACAGTAATTTCGACTTTCTGAGCCTCTGCAACAACCGTATCGATAGGAATACTTTGTTCAATCCAGTGCTGATATGCGGTTACATTCATCAGCCTTTTGGAATCCATAAGCACCAGCGATTTTGTCGCGGGTAAATCAGGCAGCTCTTCTCTGTCCAAAGCTATACCGCCTTTGGGCAATATAAGTATGCAATACAGCCTGTCTCTTCTGGTATTTAAGATTTGATTCAATGCTTGTGTTAGGCTGTCTATATCCTGAGCGATGAATCGCTGTATAGCTGCGTTTCGTAAAAATTCGAGGTAACCGTCTCTGCCGCAAACAATAATCTCGTATTTATCCTTGTTTATATTTTGCGGTATTTCAATTTCGAACTGGTAATTTTTCTTTTGGCTGCGCATCGATTCGAGAATAACCTCAACGCGAAGTTTTTCCCCGGGCCTAACCCGTGAATTGGACAAGTTTAAAGCCCATATCTGCGACGCAAGGCTTTTGTCTGTCTGCTGTATTTCACAGTGGATAGAATCGATACGAACGGGCCTAAAAGGATTATTCATCAGCATCGATACCGGCGCTGTACTTTCCACCATAGCTTCCATTATTTCAGAATCAGTGGAAACATTCTCGAAGGATATTGATTTTGTTCCGTCAAATCGGATATCAACTTTGTATCTAATAGAATGTTCGAGCGGCAAATCGCCGTATTGATAAGCCGCGCCGTTTAAGGCGATACGAAGCAGAAGCGGGGTAAGATATTGATTATCCGCAGATAAACATTTATAGATTCGCTGTTTTGGGTCGTTATAGCGGTCAACGGTTATCTCAATCGGTATCAGCCGGGCCTGTTCGCCGATTTTGCCTCTGACAACAGTAGCTTCGTCGAACCGTACCGCACCGATAATATCCAGCGGGCTTGAAAGCTTAAAAGAACGCATAATACTTGAAACAACTGTATGTACTTTAGCTCGTCCCATCGGTAAATCGACTGCACCGTAGCCGAGAAAACTGTGTCCGAAAGCATAAACGTCATCTCCGACAACATCAGTTACCGTGCCGACCGCAGAGATTCGAATATCGCCGGTTAACAAAGGCAACGCCAAAGCCGAGCCCGGCCCCAGCGGCGGAATATCACCGGTATAAACCGAACCGGCTCCGCCCGACGGCGCCGCAAAAAGCCCCATTGCGTCAGCGAGCTTATTAACGCTTTGGCCGGCTGAGGGGGACAATCCGCTGCTTAGCAAAACAGCAGGCAGCGTGTTATCGTAATTATTCGATTTTCCAAGACCCCATTCATCGAGCTGCTGATAAATCTGTGTTAAATCTATCGGTTTGGAATAATCGACTGCCAAAAATCTTTCCTGTGAAGCCCTTGCCCCTTTGTCCAAAGCAGGTCTTATCATTTCCTCAATCGGCGTAACTCCATAGAGCGGGTCTTTGCTTAAAGTCCATCCGAAAGCTAAGGCACCTGCGATACGTCCGTCAATATATACAGGCGAGCCGCTGCATCCTGCGACTGGGCCGGAATGGATAAACCGTTCATCCTTTCCCATAACCATAATAGCGTTTCTTCCCGGCCGTATATTTTTTATTACACTCAGCACTTCAAGCTCGAATCTTTCGACCTCTGTCCCCTCGTACACGGTTAGACAATATGCTTGCATTCCCGGACGAACTTCATCGAGCGGGATATATCTGCTTGTATCCAGCACAAAATCAGATTCACCGGCGGCAAAAGGTACCGCCGCAGATAAAACCAAGACCGACAAAACAAAAACATACTTAAAAGGATTCATAAACATCCACACCCTTTCCTATAAAAATTATTGAAAGGCCCTAAAAAACGGCTTTTTCGGTCTTAACTTAGGGAATTTTAGCTATCTGCAACAACCATTGCAAGGTAAAAGAGGTTTTGATACAATAGTTCTTTAAGTATATAAACGGTTTTTCTATTATTGCGAATATAAGGGTACTAAAAAAATGAAAGCAGAACATCGTCACGAGCTTAAAACCAACGAACTGGCAGCATGGCTGGCTAACTTCCCTAAATGGTTTCATGATAATTTTCGTATGATTATTTACATTTTAATAGTTATATTGCTCGTTTCCGGAGCGTATTTCTGGAAACATTATCAGCAAAACGTTGTTAGAGCTAACGAAAACCTTGGTTTTACATCGCTTCTGATTGACTTTGTAAGAAATAAACAATACACTGTCGCCGCCCAAGAAGAGGGAATGGATTATTCTTATACCCTCATACAAAATTCGAATAAGCTTCAGGAATTCGCCGGTACCGCAAAAAATAACAACATATCCGCTTTGGCATTAATAAAAAGCGCTCAGGCCCTGCGCACCGAATTGCATTACCATATTGGCGCAGTGGACACTCGAACGTTCAGCGAACAAATTATCAAAGCCAAAGGCCTTTACGAACAGGCTCTGGAAAAAGTTCAGGATAATCCTTCGCTTAAAGCAAGAGCTATGTTCGGTCTGGGGCTATGCGAAGAAGAACTCGGAAATTTCGAAAATGCCCGTCAAATCTACACAAAAATTAAACAAGACCCGCAGTTCAAAGGTACTGTGAGTTTGCAGGCAGCCGAACATCGGCTTTTGATAATGGATCATTACAAAGAACGGCTCGTTTTTGCGGCACGTCCTCAGCCGGAATTACCGGCTATTGACTTAGAGCCTTTTGCACCTCAAATTGAATTCGATGCAAATTCTGTTTTGCCTTCTTTGGAACTTACTCCGCCGAGCGGCGAATAATGTCACAGCCCACTCCAGAGCAGGAAGTTTTGATTTTCAAGGTCGGCAAAACCATACAGTATCATCGTCTGGATAAATATCTGCACGGTCGGTTCAGCAATTATTCCCGCGCGATGATTCAAAAACAGATAGACGCAGGTCATGTTAAAGTTAACGGTCAAATCGCCAAAGCCAGCCATAAATTAGCCGCGGGCGATACTATAGAAGTGATTTTGCCCGAGCTTCCAAGCAAAGAAATCATGCCCGAGGATATTCCTCTCGATGTTATCCACGAGGACAATGACCTGATAGTATTGAATAAGCAGGCGGATATGATTGTTCATCCGGCGCGCGGAAATACTCACGGCACTTTGGTCAATGCGTTGGCTTTTTATTCGGATGAGCTTTCCAGCGGGCTTGGTGAATTTCGTCCCGGAGTTGTGCATCGGCTCGACAAGAATACTACCGGTGTAATGATTATTACAAAAAATGATGTTGCCCAGTGGAAAGTCGCGAAACAATTCGAGCATCGCCAAGTTAAAAAAGAGTATTTGGCCATAGTTCAGGGCACACCCGAGCTTTCAGCCGATAGAATCAGCGCGCCGCTCGGCGTTCATCCGAAAGTTCGCGAAAAATACGCTATCAGGCCTGTAGCCGGCAAAGAAGCTGTTACTTTCTATCAGGTTCTCGAAGAATTCAAAGGGTATTCGCTTGTTAAGTGCATGCCGAAAACCGGAAGAACACATCAAATCAGGGTTCATCTGTCGTATATTAAACATCCGATTGTCGGCGATGATATGTACGGCGGAAAAATAGTTTATCCTTGGCAGCTGAAAAACACCGAGCCGGCGGTGGAAGAACCGATAATTAACCGCTGTTCGCTGCATGCTTATAAAATCGAATTTAAACATCCCTCAAGCGAAAAGATAGTTTCCTTCGAAGCCCCTCTGCCCAAAGACATGCAAAACCTGCTAGATATGCTGAGGGAATATCGAAAAAAATAGAAACGGCCGCTGTAATTTCTACTAAAGCATCAGTCGGTTAATTCTTATTAACATTATTTTTAAATGTATTCGAGAAGCTCGCCTGGCGTGCAATTTAAAGCCTTGCATACAGCATCAAGAGTTGAAAATCGGATTGCGCGGGCTTTGTTGGTTTTCAAAACCGAAAGGTTATTCAGCGATATTCCGGTCGCCTCGGCAAGCTCGGTAAGTTTCATCCGTTTATCAAGAAGAACATAATCAAGCCGTACATTAATCATTAGAGCTCTCCTTTAAACAAGCGATTTATATTCTTCGATAACAGGGACGATTCTTTTGAGTATCTGTGACAGCAGTATCAGCAAAGATGTTTTTATTGCAACCGCGGCAAATATAGTAACTGCAAACGCCGCCGCAATCGCATCTTGCGGAAGCAGCGGTTTCAAAAACTGATAAATATATATTCCCCAAATCACTGCCGCGCATGCAAAGAGCAGTAGTATCTCGCTGCTCCGACGAAGTATTAGGCCGGGACAAATTTTTTGTCCTATTATAAACCTCGCCAATTGGCCTAATATAATAACGGATGCTCCAAGAATGATAAAATCCAGTGCGAACCAGTAGGCTACCAAAGTCATAATAATTTCAGCAGGCTGCCTATCCTCGATAGCCTTTTGATATCCGGTCAAAATCATAATAAACAGGGCTGTTGTCTGGATTAGTAATATCCAGCCGATGGTTTGTACTATGGTGCATAATATTAATGAGGTGCGTTTGGGCTTTTGGATTTCGTCAAGATTTTCTTGCTTTTCCATAATAGTTATTCCTTAATAGTATGTGTTTATATTGTAAAATTACACGATTAACGTGTATTTGTCAATGAAAAAATGTGATTTTTGTAAAATTTATTGATTTGCGGATTTTGCCTGATTTTAGGCTGAAAAGGCGGTTTTGGGGGTGAAAGGCGGGAATAATTGAAAAAAATAAAAAAATTATTAAAAAATTGTAAAAAACCCTTGCCAAAACAAAAATCTGTGGTATAATGACGCTTGAATAAGTTATCTTTTCTTCTTTACCATCATGGTTAGGTGGGATAGCGATAGCTGATAAGTTTGTAGTATATAATATTATTAAGCTATCTCACGAAATTAAAAAGGCCGTCTTGAAAGGGACGGCTTTTTTTATGCGCATTTTTCGGATAAATCTTGATTATCCGGTTTAAAAAGATGATAATGCAATCTGCTGGGGGGCGATTATGCTGGAGGCTTGAAGGGGAAGGCTTATGATAAAGTTTAGCTGCAGCCGCTGCGGTCAAAGTTTTACGGTCTCCGAGGAATACGCAGGCAAAAAAGCAGCCTGTCCAAAATGCAAAAATCCTGTATTAGTTCCTTCCGTATCTCAGACGGAAAAAGTCAAACAACCTCAATTAATCAAATTTCATTGTCCGCACTGCAGCCAGAAAATCGGTCTTGCCTTAAAATACTCGGGAAAGACTGTCCGCTGCGCAAAATGCAAGCAACCCCTGAAAGTTCCTTTGGCATCTGCGCCGACAATACCGGTACATCCCAAGCCGACGATTACACAGCCGAAACCTAAAGACCAGACTGAAATTTTACGGGCCGGACAAGAACATAATACCCAAAGCGATCCATGGAATGATATGGAGTCATTGAAGTTCGCCGAGGAAAGCGGTGACGCGGTTGGTGTTCCGCAAAAATCCAACTCAGTTGACGGAGTCGATGAGCTTGCTGAATATGACAGAGCGATGCGCGGAGGAGATTTTTATCAGGACACAATCAAATCAGACAGATGGAAATCGAGAACGGGATTGTTGATAGGGCTTGGAAGTACCGCTGCGGTTTTAGTAGCTGCTGTTATGCTTGGGCTATCTGTTTTTAGTTTTTTTAGAGGGATTACAAAAGGTCAGGTCAAGTCACCGCAAGCCCAAGAGTTTGTCGAGCGTTTTATTTATCTGGCTGCCGACAAAAAGAACGAAGAGGCAAAAAGTTATTTTACGCAGGAAGTTCAGGCAGATATTGATTACAGCCACATCGAACGATTTGCAGCGGTAATTGCAAGAAGCGAGATTGTGCAGATGGAATGTACATATATAAGGGCCGTAGAGGATGAGCATGGACGAAAACTGTTTGTGTGGTATGAAATTTATTTTATGAATCCGGATGAGATGAAAACTTTTGAAGACTTTAGCAAAACAGCAGAGGTTTTTGCTTTGGTATTGGAAAATGAAAGTGGATTCAAACTGGGCTCAATCAGTACACTAAATACCCAAGGCGATACGGTAGATATAGGCAAAAGCAGTTATGACAATACAGGTGAAATGTTTGCCTCAATAGTGACGGATATGACGGGGTCAATTAACTGGCCGGTATTTGTTGTAGCAATCTTAATAGTTATTGTTGTGGGAATAATCCAATCAATTTCGGTGTATATAATTTTCGACAAGGCCGGTGAACCGGGTTGGGCTATATTTGTCCCGTTTTATAATATGTGGGTCTGGGCAGTAGTTGGTAACCGGCCGGGCTGGGTTGGTTTGTCAACCTTTCTTACAAGCTTTATACCGCTTCCGTATGTCGGCGATTTGCTCTGGCTTGCTATATGGATTTATATTACAACCGGCGTGGCGAAAGCGTTCGGAAAAGGGACTGGTTTCGGGATGGGGCTGTGCTTTTTACCTATAATTTTTTATCCCATTCTGGCTTTTGACGAATAGACGATAAAAAACACAAGACTTTTAAACGATAAGCCGGTTGATATTGGGGGAAAATATATTATACTTCTTATCGTGATACGAGGGAGAAGGGTATATAAACCAGTATGAGAAACGTATAGTTTAAAGGAAACTGCAGTTATGAAAAAATACAGATGCACGGCTTGTTCTTATGTTTATGACCCCGCCAAAGGTGACCCTGCAAACGGAGTTTCGCCGGGGACGGCATTCGAAGATATACCCGAAGATTGGGTTTGTCCTGACTGCGGAGCGGGTAAAGATATGTTTGTCGCGGTTTAATAAACCACTGTGTAAGATTAGCAGTTATTTTGGAGGTCTGCTATGTCGTATGAGTATGACCTTGTCGTAATTGGTCTTGGCCCGGCCGGGATGGCTGTTTCGTTGATGGGTTCGGCGATGGGGCTTAAGGTCTGTGCCGTCGAGAAACATAGGGTTGGGGGAGAGTGCATGAATGTCGGGTGTATTCCGAGTAAATCACTTCTTCGCATAGCGGCATATCGTTCGAGTTCGGATAAATTGAATAAGATGGGTTTGGCGGATTTGGCCAAACCGCAAATCTCCGAACCGTTCGGCAGAATTCAGGAATACCTTAAGTTTATCAACGAAAAAAAGACGATGGGTATGTTCGACAAGGTCCAGATGGTTTATCAAAAAGGTCCTGCGAGTTTTGTCGATTCGCATACTGTGCAGGCGGGCGGACAAAAATATTCGGCTAAGCGCATTTTTATCTGTACCGGCACCAGCCCGTCGATTCCGAAAATTGACGGAATTGAAAACATTGATTATTTGACTAATGAAAATATTTTTTCGCTGGGGAAAGTTCCGCAGAGCATGATTGTCCTTGGGGGCGGGGCGATTGCGTGTGAAATGGCGCAGGGTTTTGCACGGCTGGGGACAAAAGTAACGATTATTATTCGAGGGCCGCGATTAATGTGGCGCGAAGATACGGATGCTACGAATTTAATCGAGAAGACCTTCGAAGCCGAAGGGATTACAATTTTAAGAGAACAAAAACCCGTCAAGTTTGAAAAACAAAATAATATGGTCGTCATGCAGACCGACAAAGGCCAATCTGTTGCTGCGGAAAAGATTCTTGTGGCTGCGGGGCGAAAGTACGATTATAAAGAATTGTCCTTAGACAAAGCCGCAATCGAGACTGCCGAGAACGGCAGTATAAAAGTCGATAAATATTTACGAACGAACTGCAAGCACATATTTGCCGCGGGAGATTGTAATGGAAGTTATTTGTTCAGCCATGCGGCGATGCATCAGGGGATGATTGCTTTGATGAACAGTATGATGCCGCGGCTGTTTAAGATGAATTATAAAAAGTATCCAGTTCCTTGGACGGTGTTTACCGAGCCTCAGTTTTCACGGGTCGGAATGAACGAAAAACAGCTCGGTGATGCTGGTATCAAATATGAAATTGTGCGTGTTAATTACGGTGACTACGGAGCGGCGATTGCCGAAGGGGTCGAAGACGGTTTTATCAAAGCGTTTGTCGGCAAAACCGGAAGAATCTACGGTGTTTATATTATCGGCGAAGGTTCGGGCGAGATGATAAACGAGTGGACGACAGCGATTCAGAATAAAATCAGTATTTTCAAAATAATGATGCAGCAGCACTCTTTTCCGACTATGGGATTTCTGACTAAGCGCGCGAGCGAAACATGGATGATAAATAAAATGAAATCGAAAACGCTGCAGAAGATTTGCCGTTTTATGTTTAGAATTTGACGGGTTTTTTATGGTACAGAAAATAACGCCGAAAATTTCACAGATGGATATTGTTTGTGCCGAATCATCGGCAGGGCCTGCGGGGATAGTAGTCTTCGGGGCGTCGGGTGATTTGACAAAACGCAAGCTTATACCGAGCCTTTTGGATATTTATAAACGAGGGCTTGTAAGTGAGAATTTTTATGTTCTCGGTTGCGGCAGAAGTCGAATTACAGACGAGCAGTTTCAGCAAGCGGCGGAAAAATCTTCCGAATCAGCGGAATTTATGAAAAAATTACACTATATCAGCGGCGATTACGATGATGAGAAATTTTATCAAGACCTCAAGCAGCGGATATCAGAGCTGAATAAATCTTGTAAAGTTGACGGGAATCTGATTTTTTATCTTTCGGTTCCTCCGGTTTTATACCCTGTTATAGCGGAGAATTTGGGTAAGGCCGATTTATCCTCACCGCCGGACGGGGACAGGAATCGGATTAGAATTGTGATAGAAAAACCGTTCGGGCATAACGGCAAGAGCGCGGAGGAATTAAACGCGGTTATAAGTAAATATTTCGACGAATCGCAGATTTATCGAATCGACCACTATCTGGGTAAAGAAACCGTTCAGAATATATTGATTTTCCGTTTTGCCAATGCGATTTTCGAGCCGATATGGAACCGCAATTTTATTGACCACGTTCAAATAAACATAGCTGAATCGGTGGGCGTTGAAAATCGAGCGGGTTACTACGATAAAAGCGGTGCTCTTCGCGATATGTTCCAGAATCACATGCTTCAGATGCTTGCGCTGGCTGCGATGGAGTCACCTAATTCTTTCGAAGCCGAGAGTGTGCGGGATGAAAAAGTCAAGCTGCTTCGTGCAATCAGACCGATAGGGCTTGAACAATGGTCGCCGCAAATTGTCAAAGGCCAATATGCCGAAGGAACGATAAACGGCGAAAAGGTTTGTAGCTATCTTCAGGAAAAAGATGTATCGCCGGAATCTAAAACCGAAACTTATGTGGCGGCCAAGCTGAATATAGATAACTGGCGATGGAAAGACGTACCGTTTTATGTTCGGACAGGCAAAAGGCTCAGGGCAAAGGATACCGAGATAGTAATCACATTCAAAAAAGTTCCTCATTCGATGTTTGCCGCAGCGGGTTTAGATGAGCTCACAGCTAATGTTCTGGCTTTGCAGATTCAGCCGCAGGAAGGAATCAGTCTTGAATTTCAGGCCAAGCGGCCCGGTTCGAAACTTTGTATGGGCACGCTGGATATGAGTTTTAAATACGGTGATATTTTTAAGGTTCAGATGCCTGAGTCGTATTCGAGGCTGCTGCTTGACGCAATGCTGGGCGATCAGACGCTTTTTAATCGTTATGACAGCGTGAAAACGGGCTGGCGGCTTTGCGACCCAATTTTGGAATTTTGGCATAAAGACAGTTCCGGCCCTCATCTTTATCCGGCAGGGGCCGAGAGTTTTTCCGCAGCGGACGGTATTATAGAATCAGAAGGCAGAAAATGGCGACCCTTGAAGGGTTGAGCGGCGTATATAAAAAAACGTTATTATTTTTCGTTAACCTATAATGAGAGGGAATATGATGGATATTTTCGAATTTGCTAAAGAAAAAGAAAAATACGCAGAAGAATTTTATCGTGATTTGGCCGCCCGTTCGGCGAATGAGGGGCTGAAGGAAATTTTTATTATGCTTGCTGACGAAGAGGAGAAGCATTTCGAAATGGTCGAAAAAATGCAGACTAAGATTCCAGATAATATATCCGAGACGACCGTTCTGGGAGATGCTAAAGATATTTTCGAGAGGATGCGCGAAGGCGCAAAGAAATTTAATCTGGATTTGAGTCAGGTTGCCCTTTACCAGAAAGCTCAGGAAATAGAACAGCAGGCTCAAGATTTTTATCTTGCCAAAGCTCGTGAGGTTGAGGATGTCACGCAGAGAGATATATTTCTTATGCTGGCGAACGAGGAAAAGAAGCACTATATCCTTTTGGATAATATTATCGAATTTGTGAGCCGGCCGCAGCAATGGCTTGAGAACGCGGAGTTTTATCATTTAGAAGAATATTGAGGGATTTAAAATGCCCAAACAAAATTATTCGATTGTTCTTTGCGGTCAAGCCGGTCAAGGAGTTCAGACTGTCGAATTTCTTTTAACCGGCATTTTTAAAGAATCCGGGCTGAATGTTTTTTCGACCAAAGAATATATGTCCCGCGTTCGGGGCGGTATGAATTCGACCGAGCTTCGCATAGGGACAGAGCCGGTAAGGGCGTATATGAATCGTATAGATGTTCTAATCGCGCTGGATAAAGGAGCGGTCGAGCATTTAAGCAAAAGGATTGACGAAAACACTATTGTTGTTACGGAAAAGGATTTTTTGCCTGCGAATTTTTCTCATAGCCATATAGATATTTCTTTTTCGAAAATAGCCTCTGAAGTTGGCAATAAGCTTTATTCCAATACTGTCGCTGTTGGTACGGCGGCGGGGCTGTTCGGAATTGATGTTGAAACCGTTAAGCAGCAGGTGAAAAAATATTTCGGCCGAAAAGGCGAAGAAGTGATAGAAAAAAATATTCAGGCTATGCAGAAAGGTTATGAGTTCGGCAGCGACGTAGTAAAAAATCAAAAAATCGATTTGTCTATCGTCTCTTCAGGAAAGAGCAGCGAGCAAATAGTATTAAACGGCGGCGACGCGGTTTCACTCGGAGCAATTGCCGGAGGGTGTAATTTTGTCAGTTCGTATCCGATGTCACCGTCGACGCCGGTGCTGGTTTTCTTAGCACAGAAGGCAAAAGAATTTGGAATCGTTGTCGAACAGGCAGAGGATGAAATCGCCGCGGTTAATATGGCTATAGGTTCGTGGTATGCAGGCGGCAGGGCGATGGCGACAACTTCGGGCGGCGGTTTTGCACTTATGACCGAAGGGGTCAGCCTTGCGGCTATGCTCGAAACTCCGGTGGTTATTCACGTTGCACAGCGGCCCGGGCCTGCGACAGGGCTGCCGACGCGTACGGAACAGGCCGATTTGGAATTGGTTTTGTATTCGGGGCACGGAGAATTTCCGCGGGTTATATTCGCTCCGGGTACACTCGAAGAGGCTTTTGAGCTTACAGCCAAAGCTTTTAATATTGCCGATAAATATCAGATTCCGGTTTTTATTCTAACAGACCAGTATTTTATCGATTCCAATTACAATATACCAAAGCTCAATGCCAAAGCAGTTAAAGTTGACAAGTACATCAGCAAAACTCAAAAGGATTACCAGCGATATGCTTTTACTAAAAACGGTATTTCGCCTCGCGGAATACCGGGGTACGGCGAGGGATTAGTGATAGTTGACAGCGATGAGCATGATACCGAGGGGCATATAACGGAAGATTTGGAATTGCGTGTGAAAATGGTTAATAAGCGTCTTGCCAGACAAGAAGAAATTATTGCCGAAGCTTTCGAGCCGACTGTTTGGCCTTCTAAAGAGTATAAAAATTTGGTTGTATGCTGGGGCTCGACATATCATATTGTCAAAGAAGCCCTCGAATCACTCGGAGATAAACATACTTCGATGATGCATTTTAGTCAGGTCTATCCGCTTCACCGTGATACGTTGAAATATCTTAAGCAGGCACGACAGGTCGCTGTTGTCGAAAGTAATGCGTCGGGACAACTGGCTAAACTTATAAAACTTCATACGGGTTTTGACATAGAAAAGAAAATTCTGAAGTATTCCGGCATGAGTTTTTGCGTTGAGGAGCTTGCTGATAGTTTCGCGAATTTGCTGGGGATAGGGGAATAAATAATGGATGCTAAAAGATACGATATGGGCGATATAGATATTGCTTGGTGTCCCGGATGCGGTGACTATATGATTCTGAAGGTGCTTAAACAGGCTTTAGCTGAGCTTGATATCGCTCCAGAGAATCTGATGATGGTTTCGGGAATCGGTCAAGCCGCGAAGATTCCGCATTATATGAAATGTCATGTATTTAACGGTCTGCACGGCAGGGCACTTCCGGCTGCGGTCGCGATAAAAGCGTCGAACCGTTTGCTGACAGTGATAGCCGAATCCGGTGACGGCGATATGTACGGTGAAGGCGGCAATCATTTCATTCATACAATCCGGCGCAATCCCAATATTACGAATTTTGTTCATAATAATATGGTTTACGGTCTGACAAAAGGACAGGCATCTCCGACAAGTCAAAAGGGTTTTGTTACACCGGTTCAGGTAGCCGGTGTTATTTTGGAACCTTTTAACCCGCTCGCCGTGGCGATTGCTCTGGAAGCATCTTTTGTTGCGCGGGCATTTATCGGCGACCAGCAGCAGACAAAAGAATTAATGAAAAAAGCGATTACCCATAAAGGCTACGCTCTTTTGGATATTTTTCAGCCGTGTGTAACATTCAATAAAATCAACAATTATCAGTGGTTCAAAGACAACACCTATTATTTAGAAGATTCTCACGATGTTTATAACCGGCAAGCTGCTTTTGCCAAAGCCTGCGAAACTGAAAAGCTGCCGCTTGGGGTGTTCTATATTAATGAACAGAAAACGCCGTTCGAGGAAAACCTTCTTGCTTATGAGTCTGATAAAAAAGCTCTTTATGAACGCTATCCTGATTTGGATAAGCTTCAGCAGCTTATTAATTCTTTTTGATTCTTAATTTCTGGTGCGTGCGTGGGTCTCGGCGGCGAGTAAAATGTGTTTTAGGCGGTCGGTCGAAAGGCTGTTGAGATATTGGTCGGTAAAATCGAGTTTAAAGCGGCCTCGGAAGTTTTTGATTCTTTGTGTAAGCTCATTTCTATCTAACGATGCGATTGCTGTAGCTGTTTTTTCAAAATCTTTTCGCGAAACCATCTTTTACTTCCCTAAAACAGGCCTCCGAAGCTGGATACTGACAATGGGATATTCGGTTTTAAAGCGATGCGGCTTTGTGAACAAGGCAAAAGAATTTTCGCGGGACGCAAAATTCAGCGAATATTGAGGAAAATTTTTTTTGTTCTTTTGCGAGCGGTCTGATAACTTTGGATTTATGCAGACAAGACTATTGGATTACCAGCTTCCCGAAGAGTTAATTGCTCAACAACCGAGCGATATCAGAAGCGGTTCGCGGCTGCTTATAATGCATCGCAGCGAGCCGAGGCTTCAGGATAAACTCTTTACTGATATAACCCAGTTCCTTTCGGCGGGTGATTGCCTTGTTATAAACGATACGAAGGTGCTCCAAGCCCGTTTTTATTCCCGAAGAAAAACCGGAGCAAGACTCGAAGGACTTTTTCTGGGAGAAAAACAGCCGGGATTATGGCTTGTAATGCTAAAAGGCTCCGGAAAAATTAAAACAGCCGAGAATATTATCCTGAACAACCGCGGCGGCAGCGACTATTGCAGCGCCGAGCTGATTGAAAAACTCGGTGAAGGCCGATGTCTGCTGAAAATAAATTCTCCGGGAACTTTTGAAGAGATTTTAAATGAAATCGGATTCACTCCATTGCCGCCTTATATAAAAAGGTCCTCTAATATAGAGCTTGATAATATTGACCGGCGGCGGTATCAGACCGTATATGCCCAAAAAACCGGAGCTGTCGCCGCTCCGACAGCGGGTCTGCATTTTACGGAGCAGTTAATCGAAGAGCTCAAAACCAAAGGCGTTAATTTCGCAAATGTTACTTTGCATGTCGGTGAAGGTACTTTTAAGCCGGTAAGTTCTGACAATCTGGACGAGCATCAAATTCACAGCGAATGGTTTACTTTAGATGACACCAATGCCGCCAAAATTAACACAGCCAAAACAAACGGCGGCAGAATTATCGCGGTCGGAACAACGAGCGTCCGAGTTCTTGAAACGGCTGCTGATAACGGACAGGTTTATTCCTGCAGCGGCCATACTAATTTGTTTATAAAACCGCCTTATAAGTTTAAGATGGTTGACGCGATGATAACGAATTTTCATCTGCCGCGCTCGACGCTTTTGGCGTTGGTGGCGGCGTTTGCCGGACTGGAAGAAATGTTGGCTGCGTATAAACACGCGGTTGAAAAACAATATAGATTTTATTCTTACGGCGATGCGATGCTGATTTTATGAAGATTTCTGGTTTTGCTAAAAAGATTGCGGTCGATTCTGGAATCGGGCGGCTAATGGAAGATTTAGGAGCTGCCTTGAGCCAAAAGCGAGATATGCTTATGCTCGGCGGAGGCAATCCTGCCCATATACCGCAAGTCGAGGAATCCTGCCGCCTTAATATGCTCGAGCTGCTTGAAAATCCTTCTAAATTCGCAAAAGCTATCGGTGATTATGACCCTCCGCAGGGAAATATCGGTTTTATAGAGGCAATTACGAAGCTGCTTAACGAACAGTTGGGCTGGAACATCAAAACTGAAAATGTCGCACTGACAAACGGCAGCCAAACAGCGTTCTTTTTATTGTTCAATATGTTCGCGGGCAGATACGAAGACGGTCGAACGAGAAAGATACTTTTTCCTATAGCTCCTGAATATATAGGCTATTGCGATGTAGCGCTGGAAAATGGTTTGTTCACAGCAAAAAAATCTCTAATAGAAATTATTGACGAGTATACATTTAAATATCATGTCGATTTTGAGAATTTAAAAATAACCGATGAAATCGGAGCGATGTGCATCTCGCGTCCGACTAATCCTTCCGGAAACGTATTGACCGATTCAGAAATTATTCGGTTGAGTGAGCTTGCCGCCAAGAACGAAATACCCCTGATTGTCGACAATGCCTACGGCGCGCCGTTTCCCAACGTAATTTTTACCGATGCTGCAGCTATTTGGAATTCGAATATTGTGTTTTGCATGAGCCTTTCGAAGCTCGGATTGCCTACTGCTCGAACAGGAATAATTATTGCTTCTCGTGAAATTATTTCTCTCGTTGCCAAAGCCAACGCTGTGATGAGTCTGGCTCCGGGCGGCCTGGGACCTGCGATTGCAACCGAAATGGCAGCAAGCGGTGAGATAATAAGATTGGCGAACGATGTTATTCGTCCCTATTATCAGAAAAAATCCGAATTTGCGATGAAGCTTTTTATTGATAAACTCAAAGGCTTGGATTTTCTCATACATAAAAGCGAAGGAGCTTTTTTCCTCTGGTTATGGTTTAGAAATTTACCAATAAGCAGCTTTGAGCTTTACCAAAGGCTTAAAGCAAGAGGGGTTATTGTTGTCAGCGGCCATTATTTTTTCCCCGGTATGGAAGACCAATGGCAGCATAAAGACCAGTGCATTCGGGTCAATTATTGCCCTGACGAAATAACAATGAGCAAAGCCGCCGAAATTATCGCGGATGAAGTTAAAATTGCTTACGGTAAACCCTAAAATACAGCAGGAGTTTATTGCTTGACCGGGCTTGTCAAATAGCTACAATACTACAAGAGGTTGTGGGAAATTGAAAATCAATACAATTCGTTCAGTTTAGGAGAATAAACTATGGGAACAAAGGGCATTGAAATCGTCGGGGTAGATGTCAAAAAACTAATCGAACAGCTCAATCGTGCGTTTTCAGATGAATGGCTGGCCTATTATCAGTATTGGCTCGGGGCCAAAGTTGTAAAAGGGCCGATGAAAGACGCGGTAATCGCAGAGCTTGAACAGCATGCCACCGAAGAGCTTAACCACGCTTTGCTGCTGACAAATCGTATTATTCAGCTTGGCGGTGTTCCTGTATCTACACCGCAGGATTGGTATAAATGGACAAATTGCGGTTATGATGCACCAGAGGACCCTTATGTTATGACTATCCTCAAACAGAATATCAAAGGCGAGCAATGTGCTATCAGCACTTATCAAAAGCTGATGGAAATGACAGCCAGTAAAGACCCTGTTACTTATAACATCCTTTTGCAGATAATCGAAGAGGAAGTCGAGCACGAAGAGGACCTTCAGGCATTGCAGGAAGATTTAGAGCTTATGATGAGCAGAGGTCGTTAGTCTTAGCTAAGCGTTCCAGTATAGTATATAACCTTTTTATTTAAAAGAGCTTACATAATAATAGCCCTGTTTTGCAGGGCTATTATTATGGCATAATATATTAGACTTAGAATAATTTTTTAGAAAAATAGTTTGACAGCCGAACTATTGATATGGTAATAAGTATAATATAGCAGGAGATTATTATGGGGCCTAAATTGACAAATGCGATACTTGGATTGAGCAAGAGAATGATGGATATGAGAGCTTTGCAGGAAAACGGCTCAGAATCACATTCTCTTACACAGAGGGAACTTCAGATTTTAATGACGCTCAAAGAAAAAGGACGTATGAGGGTCTCTGAGATTGCAGACTTGAGCGAAAACGTGAGTTTCAGCACAATTTCTACGGATATAACGAAACTTTGGCGTGAAAATAAAATGGTTACAAAAACCATAGACCCTGAAAATCAAAGAAGCACCTTTGTGGAATTGACGCCCAAGGGAAAAATGGCTGTGGAAATTGCTGAAAAACAGCGGCAGGAACGATTTGACAGGCTTTATGAGGCTCTTGGCACAAATAGCGAAGAAGAACAAACGCTGCTTAAGATACTAACTCGAGCGATTGGATACTTTGACAATTACCTTCAACAGAGTCAGTGCCGAAAAGCCGGCAGTTAGTAAAAAGTTTTTTGATAAATTCATATACCTGTTTTAACCCAGTGCGTATAAGAGTTTAGAGACGCACAATTGAGTTTGAGAAAAGTTAAAGAAAGGTGGTGCAAAATGTTAACGCTCCGAAACAAAACAGTAATCGGGATTCTGGCGGGTGCTGTGCTTTTGTTTTGCGTGAGCAATGCATTTGGCAGAAGCGAACGCGGTAATAGAAGTGAAAGTCGTTCCCGTGACAGCGGCGCAAGGCAGTCCGCATCGAGTCGGCCTGAGCGCAATCAAAGTACGCCGCGGGCGGTGCAGCAAGCACCACAGCAGACAAGGACCTTTCAAAGAAATATTGATTCTTCGAATAGGCTGACTCGAAATAATGCACCTGCCAGAAGTGCTGTTACTATAAGACGGCCAATGGAAAGACAAGCAAGCCAGTTCAGTATCACACGTCCGACAGCAAGAAATACCGAGCCTGCCAGAGCCGGTAACATTACTGGTACGCCAAGCAGGCAGGTTAATAATCCGACGACTGTCGGAAGTACTCAAAATCGAAGAAGTTTCGAGACTGTTAATCCCGCACCGCGGACGACCGGACAAGAACCTGTAAATCGAATTACGCAGAATCCATCTTCTACAGAAGCGCCACGGGAAACTGTAATAAGAACTCGCGAAGACAGAACTTCGCAGAGCCGGGATAGAAACATCACAACTGAACCAAGGAGAACTTCTCCGCGGGAAAATATTCAGCAAAGCTCTGAAAGAACTTTTTTGCGGCCGATTCGAGAAAATCAGATAACTCGTACCGATAGAATCACTCGGCCTCGCACAGATAATGTTCAGGGCAACACTAACCCGCAAATAGCTGTTGAGTCTGCGAAACCGGCACGGACAGACAGTACAGTTACAGCCGAGCGGGCATCGCGTCCTGAGCGGAGAGATTTTGACAGCCGTCGTGATTCACAGGGCCGTAGAGATTCAAGCAGAGATGAAAGCAGAACCGACAGAACCAGTATTCTTGAACAGACATCGCGTCCTTCACGCAGGGATTCAAGCAGAGATGGCAGTAGAACCGACCGAGCCAATATTCTTGAACAGACATCACGTTCTGAGCGCAGAGATTTCGACCGAAGCAGACACCATGGTACTCACAGAAGCTCGAATACAGAAACCAGAAGGCCGAAAGTTGTGAACAACCAAACCGTAGTAGTAAATAATACGACCGTATACCGTGATTATTATAACCCGAAGACAACCATTTATTATCGCGGCAGCATCTGGGGACATCATCCCAGAAGGGTGTTCACTCAGGTTATTTGGCCGACTTATTACTATCCGGTTTACTACAGCTACGGGCCTCGAATAGTTTATCACTATGTCCGGCCTTATTATCATCGCAAATATGTATTCGTAAGCATCGGCGGCTGGTGGCCGAGCCATTACAGCTCGGTAAGGTACTATTGGTACGGCTGGCATCCGTATTATTGGTATGGAAGTTATCCGGCGGTTTATGAGGTTGCCGGCAACACATATAATTACTATACCTATAATACCTATACCGCAGCACCTGATAATACAGCAGTTACAGTAGGGCCTCTTGCGAGTGTTGATGAGACGACTTTCGCTGATGTCAGGGAAAGATTGGCTCAGCAGGCCCAGCAGACGCCTCAGAAAACCGATGTAGATAAACTTTTCGAAGAAGGGGTTTTGGCCTTCGAACAGGGCAATTATAGAATAGCAGCCGACGCTCTGGCAAACGCGGCCGCTTTGGAACCTGATGATTTGATTTTACCATTTGCTTATGCTCAGGCACTGTTCGCAGATGACCAGTTTTATGAAGCCGCCGATGTCATTCGCGGCGCACTTGCGAAATTACCGCCCGACCAGCAGGGTATTTTCTTCCCGAGAGGGTTGTACACTGAAGACGAAATATTATTTAAACAGATTGAGCGGTTAGAGAATAGAATCAACATTTTAAGCCAAGATGGAAATCTAAAGCTTTTGTTAGCTTATCAGTATCTTGGTACCGAACAATACGACCTCGCCGAGGAGACTTTAGCACAAGCAGCTTTGTATCCCAATAATGCTCAAGCTGCTCAAATAATGCTTAGCTTGATTGAAAAAATCAGAGATGCCGATGCGAACTGATTATATAACCGCATAGTTAGGAGAGATTAAAATGCTTAGAAAGCTTATAACAATTCTGATAACCGCCGGTTTATGTTTGACTGTTTTAGTGACAAGCGGCTGTGAAACTGATGCTCAGAATACTGCCTTGATAGGTACTGCCGCAGGTGCCGGAATCGGTCAACTGGCAGGACGAAGCACCGAAGCTACTTTGATAGGAGCTGCTGTCGGCGGCGGGGTCGGTTACATCCTTGGAAATGAAAGTGACAAAGCCAAAACCGCGAACGAAATGGCGACTCTTAGAAATGAGATGAACACAACAACTGTTCATGTTACAAACAGCAACGGTTCGATTATAGCTGTTCGTCTGCAGAAAAGCGGTCCCGGTTACATCGGCCCTCGCGGCGAATACTATCCGACGCTTCCCACACAGGAGCAGTTAAGGCCTGTGTACGGATTCTAAAAAAGATTTATCAAAACCTTAGAGTAATAAGTAATAAAAAAACCCTGCCTATGAAAATCATCATAAGCAGGGTTATATTTTTAAGTTCGAATTTATCTTGTAGAAGGGGTCATCTGCTCAGCGGGTTCTTTGCCGGGAGGATAGACAATATTCGCTTCACCTTTGATAACATCTAAGTATTTTATCATCAACTCTTGTTCCTTCTGAGCCTTAAGCATGTCGATAAGGTTTTCTTTGACCTCATCAAAAGTTCTCTGGGTCTCAGGTTTATGGTCTATAGACTCAATAATATGATAGCCGAATCTTGTCTGGACTACATCGCTGACTTGGCCGGGTTCTAATGCAAAAGCGGCATCGGCGAACGGGCCGACCCACGAACGTTTTTCACCGTATCCCAAATCACCACCCTGTGCAGCGGACGGACAAGCCGAATATTGTTCCGCCATTTCAGCAAAATCCGCTCCGTCTTTGATTTGCTGCAGAATCTGCTGGGCCTGTTCAAGGGCTTTGGCATCAGCGGCATCCGGGTCAGTATTGGGGTCAGATGTATCAGGTTTAATCAGGATATGTCTTGCTCTGACCTGTTCTGGTACATGAAATTGCTGTTGGTTATTGTTGTAATATTCGAGCGCTGCGGAATCATCAACTTCGACGGTGCCTATACCTCGGATTTCGACAAGTTTATTTATTGCGATTCGTTTGTCGAAATGCATGTTTTTCTTCCATTGGCTGTAGTCCTGACCGGCGGCTTCAATCATTGTTTTGAGGTCATCGACAGTCATATTTTGCTGTTCCGACATTTTTTCGATAAATTCGTCTATTTCTTCGTCTGAAACCACAACGTTGTGTTTTTTCATATCAGCATCAATAAGCTGGTTAAAAATCGAAGCCTCGACTCCTTGGTCATGCAGTCTTTTTTTGGCGTCTTCGAGGGCATTTTCTGGCAGTCCTCTGCCTCTTGCATTGGCCATCATTCTTTCGAGCTGAGGTCTTATCATTTCATCGATTTCGCCTTCTGTAATATTAATACCGTTAACAGTTACGGCTATATCTGTGGGAAGGACCTGTTTAGCCGGCTCGGATGTTTTCACCGAAGCAGGTTCGGATGCTTTGGGAGCTTGGGATGTTGTTTGGGCTTGAGCGGGTTCACTTTTTTCCTCTTTGGATTTTTTGGGTTCGCAGCCGAT
This sequence comes from uncultured Pirellulales bacterium, assembly GCA_964391985.1. GTDB lineage: Bacteria > Planctomycetota > Phycisphaerae > Sedimentisphaerales > Anaerobacaceae > CAYMOE01. The sequence continues at coordinate 126,508 of CAYMOE010000001.1, read as the reverse complement.
GCAAACCAGCAACATCGTAATGATAATAAGACAGCTTAATTTGTTAAAATTCAATTTCATTTTATATCCTTTCAAGATAATTTGGTCTGCCTTTTTGGGCAAGAAGGGTTATATTGTTTCATTTATAGGCTTGCAAGTCAATAGTAATAGTTGTTTTTTTAAATTAATCGAAAGTTTCCGGCTTGTCTGTGTTGCATTTATGATTTTTTTTGCTAATCTAATAACCGGTGGCTATGAACTTAACTCAGGGCGTTAAAATAGATAAATATACTGTTCAAATAAGACCCCGGTATTCTGAAACAGACCAAGGGGGAGTGGTACATCACAGCGTTTATCCGGTTTGGTTCGAGATTGGAAGAACAGAGCTTTTACGTGCTAACGGTTTGGTATATAAAGAGTTAGAAGAAAACGGGGTATTTTTTGTAATAGCCCGAATTGAGATAAAATATCGCCAGCCTGCCAGATACGACGAACTGCTTGAGCTTGAGACTGTTTGTTCTAAAGTCAGCACCTGTAAAATCGAGCATAATTACATTCTCAAACGGCCCTGTGACGGGATTATTTTAGCAGAGGGTTCGAGTACTTTGGCTTGCATTGATAAAAATGGTAAAGTTCAGAGGATTCCCGAATATATGTATCCGGCTGATTAGCCAAGTAATATTTGAAAAAGTAAACGAATATACTATAATATTGCAAGGGTCAAATTTTCAGCAAATCTTCCGGTTGTGAAATGAGGTGTTGATGTTCCTTGAAAAAAAAGAAGAGTGCGGTCTTTTCGGTATATTTGGTGATAAAGAAGCAGTTCAGAAAACTTACGTTGGATTATATTCACTTCAGCATCGCGGTCAGGAATCAGCGGGTATTGCTTCGAGCGACGGACAGAATATCCAATGCTATGCGAATATGGGTACGGTCGGACGGGTATTCCGACCCAGCAAAGGAATGCTTGACAAACTGCAGAATCCCATAGCTATAGGGCATGTTCGGTATTCGACAAGCGGTTCGAGCAGGGTATGCAACAGCCAGCCGTTTTTTACCGAATATTCACGCGGTCAGGTAGCTGTCGCGCACAATGGAAATATTATAAATGCTTCGCTGCTTCGGGATGAATACGAAGCTTATGGTCATATTTTTAAAACCACATCCGATACTGAAATTATCGCTCATCTTCTTGCGAAACCAACTCATGTAAGCAAAACCGATTCTCTGGCCCATGTTCTTAATCATCTTCAGGGTGCGTACAGTTTATTATTTTTATTTTCCGACCGAATCGAAGCTGCCAGAGATCCTTATGGAATCAGGCCGCTGTGTATAGGACAAACCCCAGAAGGAGCGTACTGTGCCGCGAGTGAAACCTGCGCTCTTGACGCAATCGGAGCTAAATTTATTCGCGAGGTTCAGCCGGGCGAGATAGTAACATTGAATAAAAAAGGAATCTCAAGCAGGTTTTTTGTCAAACCCGGGACGATAATACCTGCGCATTGCATTTTCGAACATGTCTATTTTGCCAAACAGAACAGCACTATTTTCGGCCAGAACGTTCATGAATTCCGAAAAAAAGTCGGTAGGCTTTTGGCGCAGGAACAGCCCGCTGATGCCGATGTGGTAATACCTGTTCCGGATTCGGGAACCAGCGCGGCAATAGGTTTTGCCGAACAAAGCAAAATACCGTTCGATATGGGGCTTGTTCGAAGTCATTATGTCGGACGAACATTTATATCGCCCAGTCAGGCTTTGAGAGAGCTTCAGGTAAATCTTAAGTTGGCGGTGGTCAAAGAAGTTGTCGTCGGCAAACGGATTGCAGTTGTCGATGATTCGATTGTTCGCGGTACGACCACGCGAAGCAAGGTTAGAACTCTTCGTGAAGCCGGCGCAAAAGAAATTCATATGCGGGTTAGCTGTCCGCCTGTTCGGTTCCCGTGTTTCTACGGCGTGGATTTCCCGACTAAAGAAGAGCTGCTGGCTAATAATCGAAATATGAATCAGATAAAAGAATTTCTCGAGGTTGACAGTGTGGGCTATATGTCACTTGACGGAATGCTTGCCTGTGCGTCCGGGCCGCCGGAAAATTACTGTACCGCGTGCTGGAGCGGAAAATACAAAATACCTGTCGATATAAAAACCAACAAATATTCGATGGAAAGGTATCAGAAGAATTTTCTCGATGAAATTGAGGAATCCTGAAAATTAAAATGGCCAAATCAATCACATATGCACAATCAGGGGTAAGCATCGACGCGAGCGATAAGATGGAAGATATGATTTATCCGCATGTTGCCGCGACGTTCGGGCCTCGGGTAATGGCTCTTCCGGGCGGTTTTGCAGGATTATTTCGGCTTGATTATGATGAAAAGCTTTTCAAAAAGAATTACAAAAATCCTGTTCTGGTAGCTTGTACGGACGGTGTCGGAAGTAAGATTCAAATTGCCGCGATGGCCAAAAAATACGATACGGTCGGAATCGATTTGGTGGCTATGAGCGTAAACGATATGCTGGTACAGGGAGCCGAACCTTTATTTTTTCTGGATTATATCGCGCTTAACAAACTCGAGCCTGCAGTAATCGCCGAAATGGTTAAAGGCGTCGCAGCCGGATGTAAACTGGCTGATTGCGCCCTGATAGGCGGCGAAACAGCCGAGATGCCGGATACTTACGCTCAGGGTGATTTCGATATGGCCGGTTTTGCGGTCGGTGTTGTAGAAAGAAAAAAAATAATCACCGGCGAGGAAGTTCGCAAAGGCGATATTATACTTGGCTTGGCTTCGAGCGGGCTTCACAGCAACGGATATGCACTGGCAAGAAATATATGTTTTAAAAAGCTCGGTTTGAAAGTTAACAGCACCGTCAGCGATTTCGGTTCTAAATCCGTCGGCGATGTGCTGCTGGAACCGACTCGGATTTATGTCAAACCAATAATAAAACTTCTTTCGCAGTATAAAGTTAAAAAAGTTATCCATGCTATGGCACATATTACCGGCGGCGGACTCATCGGCAATGTCCCCCGTGTTTTGAGAAACAATCTAAACGCGGTGATTCAAAAAGACAGTTGGCCTAAGCACGATATTTTCAAATTTCTTCAGGATAAAGGGCCTGTCGACGAAGAGGAGATGTACCGGGTTTTCAATATGGGAATCGGTTATGTTATTATAGCGGCGGAGGATTTCGCGGATTCTATAGCCGAAAAACTTTCTCGCTGGGGCGAAGATGTATACAAGATAGGAAGAATAACAGGCGGAACCGGCGAGGTAGTTCTTAAGTAGCGGCGGCTTAATAGTCGAGGAAGGATTTTAGTAAGGATACGAAGGAAAAGCTTAGCAAAGGAGGCAGACGATGAGCGGGATTTTCGGGGTAGCTTCGGAGGGAAATTGTGTTCAGACTCTTTTTTACGGAACAGACTATCACACGCATCTTGGAACCGAATACGGCGGAATCGCGATTTTAGGAAAAGAGTTTACCCGCCAAATCCATAACCTCAGCCAAAGCCAGTTCAAATCGAAATTTTTCGAGCATTATAAACAGATAGACGGAAACAAAGGCATCGGCGTTATAAGCGATTACGAAGAACAGCCGATTTATCTCAATTCCAAGTTCGGGCCGTTTTGCATCGTTACAAGCGGTTTTGTAGAAAATGCCGACGAGCTTGCAAAAGGACTTTTAGACAAAGGAATCTCATTCAGCGAAGTCGGAAAACGGTTTGTAAACACTTCGGAGCTTATAGCCAAATTAATTAATCAGGGTGACAGTATAACGCAAGGCATTGAAAAGATGTTTTCGGTAATCGAAGGCTCGTGTTCGCTGCTGCTTTTGCATCGAGACGGTATTTATGCCGCCAGAGACAGGCTCGGATATACTCCGCTGACTGTCGGTCGTTCTGATGATGCTTGGGCTGTTACAGCCGAGACCTGCGCTTTTGCGAATAATGGTTTCGAGGCTGTGAAAAATATAGCTCCGGGTGAAATAATTCTTATCAACGAGAGCGGTATGCAGCAGAAAAAAGCCGGTTTAAAAACCAACCAGATTTGCGCGTTTTTGTGGATATATACGGGTTTTCCGTCATCGGATTATGAAGGGATTAATACCGAGATAGTGCGCGAACGATGCGGCCGTTACCTTGCCAAGTATGATAAGGATATCGAAATTGACTTGGTTTCGGGTATTCCTGATTCAGGTCTTGCTCATGGGCTTGGATACGCTATGGAATCCGGCAAACCGTTTAGAAGACCTCTTGTAAAATACACGCCCGGTTACGGCAGGAGCTATACTCCGCCCAGCCAGCAGACGCGTGATTTAATTGCAAAGATGAAGCTTGTCCCGATTAAAGAGGTTATCAAAGGAAACAGCATAGTTCTTTGTGAAGATTCTATCGTCCGGGGAACACAGCTTAAAAATTACGCCTTAAAAAAACTTTGGGACTGCGGTGCCAAACAAGTTCATATCAGAGCAGCATGTCCTCCTCTAATGTTTCCGTGCAGATTTAACCTTTCGACTCGTTCTATAGATGAACTGGCGGCAAGACGGGCTATCCGCGCACTCCAAGGAAGGAGTTTGGAAGATATTTCAGAATATATAGATTCGAACAGTACCGGTTATAAAAAAATGGTTGATTGGATTGCTAAGGATTTAGGGGTAACCACACTGAGGTATCAGACGACAGAGGATATGGTTAAAGCAATCGGTCTGCCGAAAGAACAGCTATGTCTTTACTGCTGGACGGGCAAATGTCCTAAAAGCTGTAAAAAACCTGCGGCCGAAATTAAAGAAATTAAAAAATCTTCAGTCTGCCAGCCTGCAGCGATATCCAAATAGGCGGCTATATTGCTTTTATTTCTTAACTTAACCGCTGAAAAAGACAGCCGATAACATACTTTTTGAACACCTGATTTTTCTTTTATTTTGCCCGATAATAAAAGCCCTAAGCGATTTATTATGCAAATCAGGCCTAATTTATTCCCAAATAGAAAGACCTCCGATTTTTATGCCGAAATATTACTAAATCCTCCTTGCCTTTTCAGCAGTTGAATTTAGGTTTTGCACGTTATAAAAGTTGCTTATATCGGACAAGGTATTATGGCAGAAGAAAGAAAGCGTGATTTTAAAATTCTAATAGTCGAAGATGATATTCTCGATGCTAAGCTGTTAAAACAGCAGTTAACTCAAACCTCCATTAATGTAACAAGAGTGGCTCACGCAGAACGTCTGGAAGAGTCGCTTAATATGCTTAAGCAGGAACAATTCGATATTATTCTTTTAGATATGAATCTTCCGGACAGCAACGGGCTTGAAACATTGAAACAAGTTCATAAGGCCGCACCGGATTTGCCTATTATCAACGTTACCGGAAGCACAGATGAAGAAATGGGTCTTAAAGCCGTTTCAAGCGGTGCTCAGGATTATTTAATCAAAGGCCGTTTCGACCCGTATATACTGAATAAATCCATTCAGTATTCCTTAGAGCGCAAAAAAATGGAGGAAGATACCCGGCGCTCCGAAGCTAAATTCCGGACATTATATGAATCCAGCAGCGACGCTGTTATGCTTCTTGATGAAAAAGGATTTTTTGATTGTAACGATGCGGCTATTAAAATTTTCGGCTGCAAGGACAAAGAAGAATTCTGCACTAAACATCCGGGCGATTTGTCTCCGCCGGCGCAGCCGTGCGGTACGGATTCTATGACTTTGGCAAAACAGCGGGTAGCTGCTGCAATCGAAACAGGCAGTACTCGTTTCGAATGGCTGCATAAGAGACTAAATCCTCCTGAAGAATTTCCTGCGGAAGTTCTTCTTAACTCTATGGAGCTTGACGGGCGCAAAATCGTTCAGGCGGTTGTCCGCGATGTTACTGAACGCAAAAAAGCCGAGCAAGAACTTCAGGAAGAGCGTAATAAACTTCGGTCCTTAGTTGATTTAATCGATAATATGGATGTCGGTCTTACTGTTCAGGACAGAGACTACAATATAATTTATCAAAATCCTTTTATGCAGAAACAGTTCGGCGGACTTGGCACAAAATGCTATAAGACTTACGAAGCCAGAGATACAGTTTGCGACGGATGTCCGGTTGCGAAAGCATTTAAGGATGGTCAACCTCATAAAGCAGAACGGACGACTCCCGCTCCAGACGGCGGTGTATTTTATTGGTCGAATACTGCTCATCCAATCAAAGATGTCAGCGGGAATATTACTTCGTGCTTTGAAGTCGTAAAAGGTATTACTGAGGAAAAACATAAAGAACAGGAAATACGCGATAGCCGCAGCAAGCTTAACGCGATGCTCGGGGCTATCAGCGACCATATGACAATGGTTGACCGGGATTTCACTATAATCTGGGCGAATATGACCGCCCAGTCGAAATTCGGTGAAGAAATAGTAGGTAAAAAATGTTATCAGGCTTATCATAACAGTAAAGACGGCTGTCCGAAGACTAAATGCAGCTTAAAAGATTGTTTTGAAACCGGAAAAGTTCAGCGCTGGGATTCGGTTGTTACTGATAAACAGGGACAAAAGCTTTATTTTCACAGCACTGCCAGTGTAGCAACAAGGGATGCCGAGGGAAAACCCCAAGCAGTAATCCAGATTTCCAGAGATGTTACTGAGGAAAAGAAAGCAGAGCTTGCTTTGATTGAAGCTAATAAAGAACTCGCAGCCGCCAACAAAGGAATGAGACAAATGCAAGGCCAGCTTGTTCAAAATGAAAAACTTGCTTCTATCGGACAATTAGCCGCCGGAGTGGCCCATGAAATGAATACGCCGGTCGGATTTGTTGCCAGTAATTTTGTTACGCTGCGCAATTATGTAAAAAAATTCGGGACGATTCTTGAATTATATCACAATTTTGCTAAAGAAACTAAATCACAGCAGATTCAAGGCTGTGCTGAAAAGCTCGATGAAATAGAAAATACATGGAAATCACTGAAAATGGATTTTATTTGCGGGGATATTGAAAATCTTTTCGAAGAATCCAAAGAAGGTCTCGAACGCGTTACGAGCATCATACAGAATCTAAGAGATTTCTCTCGAATCGACCAAGCAGAGGATTTTGTCGAATATGACCTAAATAGCGGAATGAAAGCAACCCTGATAGTAGCCAGAAATGAAATTAAATATGACGCGGATTTGAGAACGGAATTTTGCGACAATTTACCGGTTCAGTGCAGTTCAGGTCAGATTAATCAGGTTTTTCTCAATATTCTGGTTAATGCATCACAAGCAATAAAATCTCAGCAAAAAGAAGAAAAAGGAATAATCGAAATAAAAACATTTGCCCAAGATGAATGGGCTGTCTGTACAATAACGGATAACGGCCCGGGAATCCCGCAGGATATAATCAACAAAATTTTCGACCCGTTCTTTACAACCAAACCCGCCGGAAAGGGCACCGGACTGGGCCTGAGCGTTTCGCATGATATTATTGTCAATAAGCATAAAGGCGTTCTTGAGGTCGAAAGCGAAATGGGAAAAGGAACAAAATTTATTATAAAACTGCCTTTATACGGAAGGCAGCAAAAAACCGAAGAGGCGTTTGAGGAGACGAAAACTAATGGCTAACAGAGCAATATTATTTGTCGATGACGAGGAAAAGGTGCTAAAATCGCTCCAGCGCGGCTTGATGGACGAACCTTATGAATTGCTTTTTGCCGACAGCGGGCCGAAAGCCCTTGAGATTCTCGAGAAGAACGAAGTTCATGTTATAGTAACCGATATGCGAATGCCGGAAATGAGCGGTCTTGATTTACTGCGCATCGTAAAAGAAAAGTATCCGAAAATAGTCCGGCTGGTTCTTTCGGGATATACTCAGGTAACAACGCTTCTGACCGCTATCAATCAGGGCGAGATATTCAAATTCATTACAAAACCGTGGAAACTCGAAGAGGAATTTAAATCTGTACTTAAACAGGCTGTAGAATATTATGACCTTCGCGACGAACGCGACCGCTTGCTGCAGCAAGTACAGAATCAGCAAAACAATGCTCCTGCAGCGAGCAGCTAATTAATATTATTTTTATAAAAAGGCCGTGGGAACTTTAGGGAGGTTATATGGAAGATAAGAGGATTATACTGTTTGTCGATGATGACCAAGCGGCCTTGTCTGCGTTTAAAAGGGCGTTTATAGACGAGCCTTATGAGATTCTTTTGGCGTCGAATGCTCAGCAGGCTTTGGAATTATTAGCTCTGCACAAAGCGGCGGTGATTATTTCGGATATGATGATGCCGGAGGTGGACGGCATGAAACTTCTTCATCAGGTTAAAGAGAGATATCCTTACATAATAAGAATACTCGCTTCAGGACACGCCAATATTACCAATCTTCTTCAAGCAATTAACGAAAGTATTATCTACAGGTTTATCACTAAGCCCTTCAAAGATGATGAGCTTAAATCTATTGTCAGTCAGGCCGTTGATTATTATAATCTTCGGGTCGAGCGTGATATGCTGCAGGCTCAAGTTGCTCAGGCAAAGCAGCAAAACCAAGGTTAGTTAGATAGCAGTTTTTTCAAGGAAGATAAATCACATGTCCAAAGCAGCAAAGGATGCAGCGGCTGCGGCAATTTATATCGTATTGTCGGTGTATTTATTTTTCCCTCATTTCGAGAAGTTCAATTCGTTGAGATATTTGATACCGGTTAATAGTTTTATCGGGGCTTTCGGCTGCTATTTATTGAGCAAACGATGGATAGCCGGATTCGCCGGTTCATTTTTCAGCGGATGTGTTTACGGTTTCGGGCCGTATCTTATTTCGTTTGCCAAATTTCATCCGGCCGGCGGTTTTTTGGTCGCCGTAATTCCGTGGATGTTCCTTCCTGCGGCATTTAGCACCAAAGCAAAATTAAAATGGCTTCAGGCCCCGCTAAGCTCGATGCCATTTTTAGCTATAGTTTTGTTTTTTCAGGTAGCGGCAAGGTTAGGATTCTTCCCTATACCTGTTCAAATTAACATCGCTCGTGATGAACTGATAGGATTAATTAGCCAGATGGCTATGGCCCAGAAGAGCAATATCCTGCTCGGGTTTTATCATGTCCCGATTGGGGCGCTTATTATAGGATTATCGATGCTTTTTGCCGCTCGCCGACATGGAATTATAATGATTGTTGCCGCCGGTATTATATTAGCTTTTGTCGGTGTGTTTCTCGCGGTAAGCCCCATTATATGGCTGGCGATACCTATAGTCTGCTTATCAGTCGTTATCGGGCAGGGTGCAGAGGGTTTGATAAACTCCGGTTTCTCCGACAGAAAATGGATACTCGCATCTGCGGTGATTTTGCTTGGCTTGGCCATAGCCTGTCTGCTTTTTGGAACCAAATGTGCTTATATATTTGCCGGATTTGGACTGAAATATACTACGTTTTTCACCCAATCAGCCAAGATGTATCTGCTCGGCGCGATTATGATGTTGATTATCTTTTTCTTGGCGTGTATGAAGCTCAGGCTTTTAGGGCTTAGAGTACTATTGGTCTGTTCAGCTATAGCCGTGGATTTATTCTTCAGCGCGAGATTTATTACAGATGCCATACTGTGACGATTAGGACTGAATTCAAAAATCTGACGAGCTATTCCTGCGGCAATTTCACAAGGTCGAAATCAGAGCCGGCTACCATCAGAATATCACCTTCGTAGATAATCGTATTCGGCATGGGGACGTTTATAATTCCGCTTTTTTCGCTTTTTTTGTCGACTTTGGTTTCATCTCGTTTTATAGCAACCAAATTGATGTTATATTTCTGTCGGAGCTGCAAGTCCATTACCGTTTTTCCGTCGAAGCTTTTCGGCGCGGTTACACGAGCAAGGCTGTATCCCGGTGCGAAGTCCATCTTTTCACCTATCTGCGGAGCGATAAGTTTATATGCCCATCTCTGAGCCGACTCGATTTCAGGATAAATAACTTCCGTAGCTCCGATTTTCGAAAAAACCTCTCCTGCAATCAAATCTTCCGCACGAGCGTATATCTGCTTTACGCCCATCTGTTTCAAATTCACAACCGTCAGCACAGCCGACTCGAAACCTCGTCCGGTTCCCTGGCCTATTCCTATAATCGCCACATCGACATCGTCTATTCCCTGAGCTTTGAGGGCTTCTTCGTCGGTACTGTCCAGACGAACGGCAAGGCTGACCTGGTCGTGAATCAGATCTATCTCTTCGCGGTTTTTATCAATCGCTATAACCTCCGCGCCGCTCATCGCCAAAGCTATAGCCATTTTCTTTCCGAATCTTCCCAATCCTATTACCGCGAAACGCTTCATGTTTTACCTCGCTATATAAGTTTTAGCCGACTATCAGGGATTCTTCAGGATAGTTATATTTGGCCGGCTTAAGATTAAAGGTCAACGCAGCTAACAACGTCAAAGGTCCTAATCTTCCGATAAGCATCGTCATAATGATAATTATCTTGCCGGCAGTTGTCAAATCACCGGTTATTCCGGTTGTAAGCCCGACAGTTCCCAATGCGCTTGCTGCTTCGAACAAAATCTGCGACATGTCAAAATTGCTGTTTCGTTCTGTTATACTTAAAATCAAAGTTGCCGAGATTAACATCGCTAAAAACAGCAGAATTACAGTAACGGCTCTTCCTATAATCACCAGCCGAATTGAACGCTTGAACATTTCGACTTCGTTTCGTTTTCGAAGTGTAGCAATAGCGGTCATCAATATTACCGCCAGCGTTACAGTCTTAATTCCCCCTGCGGCAGAACCGGGCGAGCCGCCTATGAACATAAGTATTATCAGAATGAATCTCGTAACAACCGACAATTCGCCTATATCGACCGTATTAAAACCGGCGGTTCTTGATGTTATTGACTGAAACAGCGCTCCTCGAAAACCATCGTCGGTCTCGGCACCTCCGCCGGTGGTGTGTTCGAATATCAATATCCCGACAGCACCTAAAATTATAAGAGAAGCGCTGACAAGCAATACAACTTTACTCTGAAGTCTTAATCGAATCGGCGCCTCCATGAAAATCGCGGCATTTTTATCCAACCTTTTCTTGAAGAATCTTCTGATTTGGTCTACCAAGACCGCAAATAAATCATACAAAACTCCGAATCCCAGTCCGCCCAGTATTATCAAAGGACATATAACTGCGTATATTTGCCAGCTATTTCTATAGCCGATAAGGCTGTTGTCAAACAGGCTAAAACCCGCATTGCAGAAAGCACTTACCGAGTGGAAGATACTATAGAACCATTTTTGCCCGGTCGCACCGGTCCATTCGAATGAATTATCCCACATCCCTACAAGTGCTATCGCGCCTACAGCTTCGAATGCAAGTGTTACGGCAATAATAAACGCTATTATTAATCCTATCTGGTCGAGAGTTTTGGCGCTTAGTAAATCCTGCATCGCGACCGATTCGCGGACACTAAAAGCCTGTCCCAAAATCAAGGCGAAAACCGCTCCGAACACTACAATTCCCAATCCGCCGAGCTGTATCAAAGTTAAGATTACAACCTGCCCCATAATAGTAAAATCGCTTCCGGTATCTTTTACTATCAAACCGGTAACACACGTCGCGCTGGTTGCGGTAAATAAAGCGTCAACTACTTTCATATCTCCCGAAGTCGTTGACTTGGGAAGCATCAGCATCAATGTTCCGCCGATAATAAGAACAACAAAGCTGGCAATTAATGTAACGGTCGGATTTCCGCCAGAAGCCGTAAGATTTACTACTGAACGGCAGGTTTTGGTTATAACCTGCAAAACGAGGTATATTGCGATAGAAGACTGCCTGATAATAACAGGCTGTTCGAGCCCGAACCACCTGCCCGCTCCGAAAATCGCTGCTGCCAAACCTACCAAAAGAGGAATCTCGAACCAGAAAAACCGAAGACATTCGAGTTTAGAAGATGCGTTCAAAAACCGAATGAATTTTTCTATGATAAACACGCAGAGCAAAAATGCCTGCATCGTGAATAAAATATGCCTTGGGAAAATCGGCTTATCGAAACCGAACAGCATTGCGAACGTAGCCGCAACCACCGCAGCCGTTACAGCGTTGATGGCGACTAAGAACTTTTCAAGCCGGTTGTTTTTGTAGCTTATCTGCATCCCTGCTTTACCTGTGATTAGGGTATAATTATTCGGCCCTGTTGTCAATCCTGCTTATAAACGTCCCTATGCAACATCGGCTAAGCCTATGCTGTTGCCGAACTTATCGATGAGGCTTTGCCTTATATTTTTATGATTGGAATCTGTCAGCATCGGGTCTTTTTCGACAAGCTCGAAAGCGTATCGCCGAGCCATAACCAGCAGTTCATAATCATCGACTATATTGGCTATTTTCAAATCCGGCAGCCCGTGCTGACGGGTGCTGAACAATTCACCCGGCCCGCGAATCTTTAAATCATGCTCGGAAATTTCGAACCCGTCGCTGCTTCTGGTCATAATTTCAAGCCTGTTTTGGGCTGTTTCGCCGCCTTTATCCGAAAATAAAAAACAATACGATTTTGATTGTCCTCTGCCAATACGACCCCTTAGCTGATGAAGCTGTGCAAGCCCAAACCTGTCAGCTTCCTCTATAACCATAATTGTGGCGTTAGGAACATCGACTCCGACCTCAACCACGACCGTCGAGACTAACACATCGATTTTGCCCCGTCTGAAATCCGACATTATTCTATGTTTTTCCGCAGATGCCATCTGTCCGTGCAGAAGCTCGACTTTAAAATCAGGAAAAATATTTTTGCTCAATATTTTCCATTCGTCTGTAGCCGCTTTGACTTGGTCAGATTCGCTGGAACTGTTGATTCGGGGATAAATAAAATAAGCCTGTTTTTTCGCCTCAAGCCGCTGTTTTATAAATTCGTAGGCTTTGGTTCGGTCTTTTTTATCGACAAGACGGGTTATAATGGAACCTCTGCCCGGCGGACAATGCCGAATAATCGAAACATCGAGGTCTCCGAAAGCCGTCATCGCCAAAGTTCTCGGAATAGGAGTAGCCGTCATCACAAGACAATGGGGCGTCAAATTTTTTCTTAACTGCGCTCTCTGGTCAACACCGAATTTATGCTGCTCATCGATTATCACCAGCCCGAGCGAATGAAAATCTATATCTTTCTCCAAAAGCGCGACCGTCCCGACCACAATATTCGTTCGGCCTGCTTTTATTTCTTTCAAAACCGATGCCCTTTTTTCGCCTGTTAGCCCTCCTATGATTAGAACCCTTTTAACACTGCTGTTTTTAAGGTATCTTTCGATACTTATAAAATGCTGCGAAGCCAAAATTTCGGTCGGTGCCATAATAGCGACCTGTTTTTTATTGGCTATCGCTAAAAGAGCGGCGTATAAAGCAACTACAGTTTTGCCCGAGCCGACATCGCCCTGCAGCAGCCGATTCATCGGTTTAGCCTTTGACATATCGCTAACGATTTCGGTAATTACTTTATCTTGGTCCTCGGTCAATAGAAAAGGAAAACGCCTGCGGATTCTTTTGTCGATTGTCTCTGTGCATTTCATCGCACAAGCCTGCGAAAAATGCTGCATTCGATACCGCCGAAGCGCCAAACCAAGCTGCATCAAAAAAAGTTCGTCATATTTTAATCTTCGCTGTGCCTTTTTGAGTTTTTCTTCGTCGGGAGGATTGTGTATCCACTCTACCGCCTGTACTCTGCTGATTAACTGAGCTTCTTTAAGAAACCGCTCGTCATAAAGTTCATCTACCAGTTCCGGCAGATTACCCAGAACAGGCCGAATAATTCTTTTAATCTGCATCGCTGACAAACCCGCACAGGCAGGGTATATACCGCCCCCGAAATACTCGAACGGTTCTGGGTGTTCTTCTTCGAGAATTACAAATTTAGGATTGGTTAACTGAAGACGATTTTTATAAATCGAAACCTTGCCCCAAGCCATAATCATCTGGCCGACCTGAAGCTGATTTCGCAAAAACCCTCCGTGAAACCAGATGATGCGGCAGATGCCTGTATCATCAGCCGCACGCGCTTCGAAAATGGGGGGTCTTCTAAAACTGTGAAAATCTATCGATTCTACCAAGCCGATAATCGTAGCCGTCTGCTGGGGTTCGAGCTGTGCGATTTTTATCGGTTTTGATACGAAATTATAGTCTCGCGGATAATATTCGAGCAAATCCGCCAGAGTTTTTACGCCAAGCTGTTCAAAAGCTTTAGCTCTTGCGGGGCCGACGCCTTTTAAATACTGAACTTCCATTGAGCGGCTGTATCGTTCAATTGATTTTATTTCGCTTTGTTCACTCATTATTATTGTCCGAAGGCATATTCGCCTACGAGTCTGACGAACCTCACATCACAAACAAAACTTTCAATTAATTGCGTGTGTTTCTTTCTGAACACTATCAATCTTTGCGCTGCGCTGCCGCCGACAGGAGCGACAATCAAACCGTCTTGCTTAAGCTGTTCTGTTAGAGGCTCAGGAATTTGCGGTACTGCGGCGGTTATAATTATCCTGTCAAAATCTCTTTTCAGCGGCCAGCCTTTACTTCCGTCACCTATAAAAAATTCGACATTGCTTATGTTTAGTTTTTCGAGAATTTTCTGTGCTGACAGCGAAAGCTCCTCGAATCTCTCTATAGTATAAACCTTTTTTGCAAGCCCGCAGAGAACGGCTGTCTGATAACCGCTTCCGGTCCCGATTTCCAGAACCTCCGAATCAGGATTAACCCTCAGCTGCTCCGTCATCAAAGCGACGATATAAGGCTGAGAAATCGTCTGATTACAATCAATCGGCAAAGGCCCGTCGAAATAAGCCTGCGATTTATACTTCTCCGGGATAAAGTTTTCCCTCGGAATCTGCGACATAATACGCAGAATTTGCTCATCTTTTATGCCTCTGCCCTTCAAATCGTATTGAATCATACCCTTTATGGCATCGGCAAAATCATCCTGTTGTCGAAAATAACCCATAATTTTTAATAATCGCCTCTAAACGGCTGTTTTGCAAATCAATTTTAACAGGCATTCTTGCGGTTGATATTAAATCCGCAAATGGTACAATACCCTCCTCTGGGACAACCTTATCCTCTATTACAGAACAAGGAGAATTAAAAATGAAT
Organism: uncultured Pirellulales bacterium; assembly: GCA_964391985.1. Lineage (GTDB taxonomy): Bacteria > Planctomycetota > Phycisphaerae > Sedimentisphaerales > Anaerobacaceae > CAYMOE01. The sequence goes on along the minus strand of CAYMOE010000001.1, from coordinate 111,489 downwards.
TTGCGAAAAGCGGTATTTTATATTTTAGCAGGCTTGCTCGGCGGCTGTGTCCCATCGCTGCATCCCCTTTATACGGATACAGATACGGTTTTTGATGAAAAAATCATAGGAAGCTGGCAGGATGCCGATTCTGTCTGGAAATTCGAAAAAGCCGCCGATGCCAATTCTTATGACCTGACCGTCATTACCGACGGCAAAGAAGGCCGATTTATCGCCCATCTTGTCCGGCTTAACGATACGTTGTTTTTTGATTTATACCCCGGCCATGCTGAAATTAACGCGAGTGATTTTTATAAAGCACATCTGCTCGGGGCACATTCCTTCCTAAAGGTCGAGCAAATCGAACCGAATCTTGCTTTGCGAATGATGGACCCTGAAAATTTCGAAAAACTTGTCGAATCCGAGCCCGAAATAATCAAACACGAAGTTGTTGAAAAAAGAATTATCCTTACGGCTTCGACGCCGGAACTTCAGAAATTTGTCTTAAAATATCAAAATGACCCGAATGTTTTCGCCCAGCCCAGCAATATGACTAAGGTTTTCGATGATTCGAATGAGCCTAACCTTGCCGAACCGAATCTCGTTTCGGCTGAGAAATGAGTAATTAAGATGCCCGCCAGCGCACAAATTGAATCGAGACGTTACCTTGTAAATGTTGATACCCCGTCAACAAGCCAGTTATTTACTGATTGCTTGGTAATAGGTTCAGGCATTGCCGGTCTGCGGGCGGCTTTGGAAATTGCCGAACATCAAAAAGTTGTAATAGCCTGCAAATGCTATCTCGAAGACAGCAATACATGGAAAGCTCAGGGCGGTATCGTCTGGGTTAGAAACAAAGATGATTCTCCGCAAGCTCACTCATCAGACACGCTCAGTGCGGGATGCGGCTTGAATAATCAGCAAAGCGTCGATTTAGTCGTAAAATACGGCCCTGAACTGCTCGAGCAGCTTTTAAAATGGGGTGTCGAGTTTGACCGTAAGAATAATGATATCGCGACTACTCTTGAGGGCGGTCACAGCCATTCGAGAGTTGCCCATGCTCACGGTGATGAAACAGGAAGAATGATTGCTCAAGTGCTTATAAAAAAAGTCAGAGAAAACAAAAATATCAAAATAATCGAAAATTTCTTCGTAATCGACCTGCTGACAAACGGAGATAATACCTGTGTCGGAGCGATAGGCCACGATAATCGAGGCGAGCATGTAATATGGGCGATAAATACGCTGCTGGCGACCGGCGGAGCAGGGCAGCTCTTTAGAGAAACAACAAATCCTCCTATCGCGACAGCCGACGGAATCGCAATGGCTTATCGGGCAGGAGCGGTGCTTTGCGATTTAGAATTTATGCAGTTTCATCCGACTACGCTTTACATCGCCGGAGCTTCGCGAGCTTTAATTACCGAAGCACTTCGCGGCGAAGGAGCTATTCTTAGAGATATAAAAGGCAAAGCTTTTATGTCCGAATATAATCCTGATGCCGAGCTTGCTCCGCGAGATGTAGTCAGCCGAGCCATTCTTGCTCAAATGCTCAAAACAAAATCAACGCATGTTTATCTTGATATACGCCACCTCGACAAAAAACATTTTTCCGAAAGGTTTCCGTTTATCAGCGAATTGTGCGAAAGTTTCGATATCGATGTCAGCAAAGATTTAATACCCGTCAGGCCGAGCGCACATTATATGATAGGCGGGGTAAAAACCGACACGTTAGCAAAAACAAATATACCCAACCTCTATGTCTGCGGCGAGGCGGCGGCTACAGGGCTGCACGGAGCAAACCGTCTCGGAAGCAACGGGCTTCTGGAAGGGCTTGTATTCGGAGCCATTGCCGGAAAGGAAATCTGTAAAATACAAAAGCACGGTATCGGCCAAATTAAACATCCGCCGATTAGATATCACGTTCCCCATTCTGATAGAACGCGGCTTGATACGGTCGATGTTCTTAATTCGCTGCGGTCGCTGATGTGGCGGAATGTCGGAATTACCCGAACCGAGCGGCAGCTTAATGAGGCTATGGAAATTATAAGATTCTGGCAAAGATACGTAATGGATAAGGTCTTCGATTCGCCGCAGGGATGGCAGTGCCAGAATATGCTGACAGCGGCTATGCTGATGGCCCAAGCCGCTCAGCAGCGAAAAGAAAGCCGCGGGGTTCATTATCGTATCGATTATCCCGAAACCGACGATGCCAATTTCAAAAGACACATCGAAATAACCCGCACAAATTAATCATAAATCTGCTATAATACCCTGTGTTCTTTGGAATTATGAAAAAGGAGCAGGTCGGACGGTCGCTCTGTATTTGCTTTGCTGAGCAAAGCAGGTGCGGGGAGGAAAGTCCGAGCAGGACAGGGCAACGGTGATGGCTAACAGCCACCTCCCGATTCGTCGGGACGGGAAAGTGCAGCAGAAAATACACAGCCCAAGGGCAATGGTGAAATGGTGCGGTAAGAGCGCACCGCGTTATTGGTGACAATAACGGCATGGCAAACCCCACCGCCTGCAAGACCAAGCATGCTGACGCTCGGCCCGGGCATATGTCAGCGGGTAGGTCGCTCGAGCCTCGGTGTAAATCGAGGCCAAGATAAATGACCGTTAGAACAGAACTCGGCTTACGGACCTGCTCCTTTTTTGTGTTTGGCCGGATAGTATCCGCGGCAGATTAATTCTGCGGGGAATTATCGGTTTTTATTGCCTGCCATTTTCGCGTAAATGAGCCTAACATCATTCGAACCGTAACCATATTATCATCGGCAAGCATTTGGATTTTTCCCCTACCGAAGCTGATATGCGTAAAATCCAGACCCTTTTCATCGCTAAGTCTCGCCGCCAAAGCAGGTGAGCTTTCCAGATAAACTAAAACAGACTGAAATGCCTGATTTACCATAGCTCCGCAAACCTCGAAAACCTTATTGTCTGCTTTGACTTCGACAATATCGTCGCTGCTCATCTGGCGGGCAAATTTCAAAATCGCTACTCTGCGGGTGTTCTCATCGACATAGGGCTTATTGACAACATCGCCTTCTAAAACCATCTGGCAATCGAATCTCATTCCTTCCCAAGGCTCGGTGAAGAGAATTTTCGGTTTTTCGTCTTCAATCATCAGATATTTTCGCTTGGCCAGAAGGTCATCTTCGTCGAAGGCTATCAGGGTATACCACATCTTATAGCCGTCATTTTTCTGTCCCTGCACAGCCAAAACTTTTGTGCTTTGGCTTAGCAGTTCGCTTGTCGCATCCGGCGTGTACATCAAGGGCAAAACGTCAGCCGCCGTGCTTTGCTGCAGAACGGTCAAATTATAAGCTTTGGAGATTTCTTTGTCGGACGGCCCGCCTGCCGGTTTGGCCAGATAATACGCATCTTTAACAATACAGCCCGCCAAAACCAATCCAATCAAAACAAAGCACACCACTAACGCTGAAGATTTAACCATTCTCACGGCACTGCCCTCTCAAATAGTATCCGTAACCCGATTATTAACACTGTACACTGACTTTATACATTCTTGGCATTTATCCACTTCATCATATTCCGCAGTTTTCTGCCGACCTGCTCGATTTTATGATTATAATCTTTCTTATAAAGCTTATTAAAATTCTTCATTCCGCCTTTGTATTCACCGACCCATTCTTTGGCGAATTTGCCGCTGGTGATTTCCTTCAGAATCTTTTTCATCTCTGCCTTAGTCTTATCGGTGATAATTCTGGGCCCTCTTGATAAATCACCGTACTCGGCAGTGTTGCTAATGCTGTAACGCATGTAGCTCATCCCGCCCTGATACATCAAATCGACAATGAGTTTGACCTCATGCATACATTCGAAGTAAGCGATTTCCGGCTGATATCCGGCTTTTACTAACGTCTCAAAGCCGGCTTTTATAAGACTCGTCAAACCGCCGCACAACACCACCTGTTCACCGAACAAATCGGTCTCGGTTTCTTCCTTATAGGTCGTTTCAATGATGCCTGCACGCGCTCCGCCGATTCCGTTCGCCCATGCCAGCGCGATTTTCTTAGCGGTTTTTGTGGCATCTTGTTTGACAGCAACAAGGCAGGGTACTCCGCCGCCTTTTTCGTATTCGCTGCGGACAAGATGGCCCGGGCCTTTCGGAGCAATCATAACAACGTTGACATCTTTCGGCGGGACGATGTATTTGAAATGGATATTAAAACCATGACAGAAACCAAGTGTCTGGCCGGCCTTGAGATTCGGAGCAATTTGCGATTTATAAACCGAAGCCTGAACTTCGTCAGGAAGCGTAACGATTATCAAAGCCGCTCCGTTCATCGCCGTCTTAATATCCGAAGGTTTAAAACCGTGCTTGGCCGCCAGTTTATAGTTGGCGGTTCCTTTTAACTCGGCCACAGCCACTTTAACGCCGCTGTCGCGAAGGTTAAGGCTGTGGGCATGACCTTGACTGCCGTATCCGATTACCGCAACTTTTTTGCCTTTTAACGGTTTAATCGGTGCTTGTTTTTCGTAATAAATCTTTGCCATTTTAGCTTTTCTCCTAATAAATTGAGTTCGTCAAAGAAACAGATTATAGCCAAATACCCCATTTGAGCAAGAATTTTAATTCTTATTACTTCGTGTGTGAGGTTTGAGCGTTGTCAATTATTCGAGGATGCTTACCGTATATGACTTTCCCGTGATGCGGTCTAACACCTCTGTTCCGGGCGGAAAATCAAGGGCAAAGTCTTTTGTCTCAAAACCCTGATTTATCTGAATCGGACCGGTTGCTATGAACCGGTTAATGTGTTTGGTATTGCTGACTTTCATTACCCCTGCGCTTGGCAGCCATATACCCTCACTGACTTGCTGAAACGACTCCACATCAAAAACGAGGGTTTCATTGCCCATCGCAGGGTCGGTGAATGCGTGCCGAATGGGTGTATAGTTGTGGTCTATCGAAAAATAAATCCGCCCAATAATATATATTGAAGACTGTATCATTAAATCTACACGGACCGCATTGAAACCGTTGACCTTTCGTATATTGTCATCTAATCGGGCGATGTTAGGCATTCTCAAAACTTCAGAAAGCGGTTTTTTAGCAGTTAATTCGGTCATCCCGCTGCGAAACACCGAGAAACCCAGCGGTGTGATTACTAAAGAACGCCCCCCATCAGAGTCAGAAATATATCCGCTGCGGATTTCCTGAGGCTGGTCCTGCACCGTCAGAAATTTATAAACTTCTCCGTTCATAACATGGACAATATTACAGTCCCATGAGTTACCCTCCCGGGCAACAAAGGTTGCATAATCTTCAAGGCGAGACATCTTCGGCCAATTGAAACGGATTCCGTCTACATCTTCTATCTTTGAAAAATCTGAGGCAATCAAACGATGCCGGATAACTCCATCTTTGCTCATTGGCAAATCGCGGGTTTTGGGACCGCGGCCCGACCTTTTCTTTTTTGCATTAGAGCTGTAATGCTTACGCACTACGCTGAATACTTTTTCGCTTTCCTCAAAGGTATAAGGCGGTTCAACTCGCCATTCGTATTCTATGGATACATCCCTGATAGAATCCTCCATTTGCTCGATTATTTCAGCCAGCTGTTCGATGGTAATATCTGATTTGCCGACTATATCCGAATCGTTCGGTGTGTGGATTACATACAAGCCATCAGGTTTAGTTGTGCCGTCGCCTTTTCCGGCAAAAGCCATGCTCGACAAAACACAAAATATACCCGTAAAAACAAACAACAGCCTCATAATTGGTTACTCCTTTAACCAATTATCGGCCAGTACCGCTAAATCACAGAAATTTATCCGTTCATCTATCATCTTTTTCTGAACTGCCCTGATAGTTCTTTTCATTCTTTACATTCTTATCATTCTTGTTTGTGTCGCGCAGTTGTTACGCAGCTGTCACGTTGTTGTTCCTTTTGCTGTTCCATTTTACTATCTTAATCTCACAAGCATAGCACAAATAACATCTTATGGGGATTTTTTGATGTTCCTTCTGATGTCCGGTTTTTAGCCTTTTTGCTCTGGAGGCGAACAAAAAGTAATAAAAAGGCAGAAGAAAAAAAATATCGAAATTTTTTGGAAAAAAAGGCGTGATTTAAAAACAGGGCCTATTTCAATTCTGTGTAATATTGTACCACAGAATTGTAATTTTGTCAAGATTTAAAGTGCAAAAATTTCCGCTTTTTGTTAAAAAATTACTGTTTTTTGGCGGCTCAATGTGAATCGGAGAATAAAAATGCGAAAAAAAATACTAAACGGCGTTTTTACCGGACTTGTTATCCTCTACTTTTCTTATTGTGTCTATTTCCTTTTCACCGTACGCGAACGGCATCAGTGGGATTTTCAGATGCAGTACTCCTCTGCCAAGGTTTTCGCTGAAGGAGAAAACCCTTATAACATCGGGGTTATAAATGAATATACCGGCAACGCGTTATGGTATGCTTATCCTCCGGCGACACTTTGGTTTTACCGCATATTTACTTTGTTCGAATATGACACTGCTTATACATTATTCCTGTCTTTAAAGGTCGCCGTCATAATCGGCCTTGTTCTGCTCTGGCAAAAAAGGTTCATCACCAAAAGTGCCTCTGCGTTATTTTATCTTTTCATTCTCCTTGTATTTAACAGCGCGGTCTTTCTCGATATGCGTGCCGGAAATATAAATATGTTGGAACAGCTTATGCTTTGGCTTGGTTTTTATTTCTTCTTAGAGCGCCGGCGGCTGTTATTCTGCCTTTTTATTTTGCTCGCTTCGACTTTCAAAATGACCCCTGCGGTATTTTTAGTCCTGCTTTTCACCACAGAGGATAAAAAGAAATACTTATATTTCTTCGGTTCCTGTGCTGTATTTGCGGTATATTTGCTCGCTCAATACATACTCCAGCCGGAAATGCTCACTGAATTTCTGAAAGGAGCTCAAACCACCCTTACCGAGTGGGGGATAATCGCGCCTTCGACGGTAGGCGTTCTAAAAGACCTTTCGGACGTTTTAAATAAAAACACCGGCATAACGATTTCTAAGTCGGTTCAATTCGGGGTTTTCTGCGTCATAGCCGCAGTGATTCTTTTTATAAGCGCCAAAGCGTACCTCAAACTCAAATCGCTAAAAACAGAAGACAGGGAAAAAATGATAGTTTTTCTTGCTTGCCTTGTTTACGCATTGCTGCATTTGAGAATGAAAGATTATGCCTATGTTCTTTTGATTGTGCCGAGCTATTACATAATCACAAGGGCGAGTTTCTCGAAAGTTTTTCCGTTGTTGTTTTTCATCTCGGTTCTTGCAGCTGCGCATCTTACCCTGCCGGGTCTTAGAATAATCTATGCAATCATGTGGGCATATTATCCTTTGCTGGTTACGTATATTATTTGGACCCTGTACATTAATGAAATATTTACTTTGGCAAAACAGCCGGCTGCAGCCGATGCCGCTATAAATCCCGAACCGATTTGAAAGACTATTTATCTTCTTCTTAGTATTTGTTCGAGACCTAAATTAAGTAGAGATTCGGTAGTGCTTCTGCCTATATCGAGCTCCGGACGGTCATACGTTCTTTTCATATGCAAAGTTATTCTTCCGGGGGTATTTTCCTGCCCGACTTTTATCGTGTCACTGACAGTATAAGGAGTGATAACTCTGGAGCCTTCGATAGATTTGTTAATAAGATTTATCCTGCCGACAAAATTGAACGGATTTTCTCCGACTTCAAGCTGCATATTGTCGTATCTGACCAGCCCGTTTTGGACGGTTATCTGAGTGGGCCTAATCTGCATTCTCGAATAATCAGTTCCGCCGGGTCTGAATTGCTGAATAAGTCTGAAAAACGGCGAGACAAGCTGTAAATCAACAACAGAAAAATTTCCATCGAGTTCGATATCTCTTACTGTTCCGCCCATTAGCGGAATCGCAAGAGTTTGCGCCGAGAAATTTGCCGTCCCGCTGACTCGGTCGACATCTTTAAAAATGGGATTAAGATATTGCAGAAGCTGTATCGACATTCTTTCGTCAATCTTTATGTTCTGAAGAATGTTCATCGGTCTTGGTATTCTCAAAACAGGCACAGGGTCGTTGAAATTTGCCGAAGCTGCGAAGTTAATAGTGCCTTGATTGACTTTAGAAGTGAACGGTTCGATTTGCAGAACGCCTCTTTGAACTTCTATATTAATTTCAGTCGGCTCGAAAACCAAACCCATGTATTCGGCTTTTTCAAAACCGATTTTTGGGGCTTTGGCAGTGAGATTTGCCCAGAGCATTTGAGGATTTTGCGTAGGATAGCTGCTGGCGAAATTAACGGAATCTTTTCTATGTCCTTCGAGTTTAAGCTCACTTGGCAGGAACTGCGAGATAAGTTGACTAAGAGCGGACCATTTGTAGTCGAGCTCGGCATCGCCTTTTAGTGTTGTGTTTTCTCCACGAACTGCTTTGTCATAATTAAATTTAATTTTAATTTCAGGACTGTTCAGGCTTCCGGTTGCGGTCAGTCTTGTCGGTTCGACGCGGCTGATTAAATTGACTGAAGCCTGAGCAAGCTGGAAGGGCCTTTTATCCTGATAGGCAAATTCGAAGTTGCTGATATTAGTCGAATCAGTACTTATCGTATAAGCGTCTCTGTCCGGCTTTATTGACACGGTCGAATCGGCTAAACCGGCCAATTTAATATCCCGAAGGTCCGGCGAAACGAGTTCCGCAAAAGGCCAGACTTTCGACAGGTTCAAATTAGCCGCTGTAAGCATTAGGGATAATTTATTGGCGAGTTCCTTTTTTAGCGGAATAATACTGTTGCTTGCGCTTATCTGGCCGAAAGTCGCGCTGGTTTTGAAGGAATCTACCGACAATAGTGTCATATCCGAATCGAGGCCGATATTGTAATCAATCGCGGCGGCGGGTTCTGAGATTCGAATATTTTGCGGGCTGACCAAGGCCAGATTTGTAACCGAAGCTGTTCCTGTAACTTGGGTCTTATTTTGCATAGCCGCCAATCGGCCTTGAGCCTGAAGTTGTCCTGCCATTTGATAGCCGGCCATATTCAGAAACTGCCCCATCTCAGACTGGAAGTTTTGGAGATTAATGTTCGCGTTATATTGAGCCGCCTCGGTAGTTCCCGAACAGCTTATAGTTGCGAATGAGCTTGAAAGATTCAGTTTTTCGAATCTCATCATCTGCGCATCCGAAGTTATCTGAACATCTGCAACGACAGGCTGAGAAAGCCGGACGGGCTGATTGGCTACAACACCGCTGAGATTTTCGAGTTTTGCCTGCGCTATTAATTTCGGCTGAGCGTCAGAGGTTTTCTCGATATTCGCAGTGAGAGTTCCCGAATTCATCGTGGTCCCCTGCTGAAGACCAAGCGTTCGCGGCATCTGCGAAGCAAGTTTAGCAACATCGCAGTTAATTTGAGCTTTTAAATTTTGCGATGAGCGGGCATTTAGAAAATCCGGAAGGGTTTTGAATGCCATCGGTATATCGCCCGAAGCAGAGGCGGTCAGCCAGTCGGCTTTTATATCGAAATTATCAATTTTTATAAAATCGCCTTCCTGATGAAGCTTGCCGGCGAAAACCAAATCGCTTGTTTTGAATGTGTCGCCTTGTAAGGGTTCGCCTGTTATTTCTATGTTGCTGCCTTTAATATCAGCGTTTAAATTAAGTATCTTTCCGTCTTTGATTTGACTCGTGATTTTTCCGACAACTTGTCCTTTAGTCTGTATATCTACACCGGCAAGAGCGAAGAATGATTCGATTGATTCTAAATTCAGGTCGGTTACTTCAATTTCAAAATCAGCGTTTGTTCCTGCTAATTTAAGCCCCGATTCGGTAATATTCGGCTGAATGGTTCCGCCGGCGGTGATTTTAGAAGAACTGTTATTATCAGCGAGCATTGTACTAAGCCCGAACTCCGTCGCTTTCGGCGCGGGCCGGAGATTCAGATGCGAATTGATATTCTGAAGCTCGACCTTTCGCGGCGGAGTTGCCGAAGTATCTGAAATTCTCAGATTTCCATCGTTGACTCGAAGGTCAATTCTTGAAACAGGTAATCCGATAGCTGCCGTTCGCGGTTCGGCAGCCGGAGCGTAATCTTGGCTTATTGTTTGGTCAGTCTTGCTTATATCTATACTGATTCGGGGTTCGTCAATAATTGTCTGGCCGAGTGAAATATTGCCGGAGAGAATAGAAGTGTAATGAGGTTTGGTCTGAAGCTGTTTTATTCTGATTGATGTTTGTCCGGTCTTGTCGTCAAAGCTCAGGTCGGTGAGTTTTATACCGGAGAACCAGCTCATAGACAGTGACGAGAAGTTCGCCGAGCCTCCGGTTGCGCTGTTTATTTTATTGAGAATCGCGTTTTGGCCGCTTTTAGACGAGACTATAAAAGGCAGAGCAACAAAAAAGAACACTATCGGAACCAAAACAGCTATGCCTATAATGGTCAGAATGCGTCTTGTTAACGAGCGTTTTTTGGGGGACTGTTTTTCGGTTTTCATTTTCGAGGTCCTTTATTATTTAAGTTTGCAGGGAGGGATTCTGAAAACCTCCCAATTTTCAATCCATTCTATGCTACTATAGATTTTACGCATAAATCTGCCAAAGTTCAATAAAATCCGTCAGTATGCGGCAGAATACATTACAGGATGCAAAAAACGAACTTTTACGGGGATTTTTTGGTATAATAGGATGCGGGTAATTTGCAATAGAAAGACATTTGAAAACGTCTTAATTTTAGCGGATTAACCTGTATTATTAAGGGTAGATGAAATGAAACGGGCGAGAATAATTGCAATATCAATCTTTTGTTTAGCGGCTGGGGTTATAAATACCGCTTCGGCTCGCAGCAGCGTCAGTATCGAAGTCGGCGTCGGATATTACCCGAATTATTATCGCGGCTGGCATCATCGCGGATATTATGGTTACCATCGGCCTTGGAGGCGATATTATCCGTATCGTTCTGCGATAATTTTAGATAGCGGCTATTGTTATGACCGAAGACCGCAGTATTGTGTCCCTCGGCCCGTAATAATAGAAAAGCAAACGTTGGTGCTTAATCCGCAAGGAATGGAAAAAGATTCACAGGAATTATTCAGAACTCTTAGAAATAAAAAGACCGAGCTTCTTGCCAAGCTCCAAAGGGGCAATGCCAGACAAATCCGAGAAACTATAAATGAGCTGGGCGGTTTTTCCTTCGATGATACCGTAAGAGCGGCATTGGAAGATGTTTTGCTGCAGCACCCAGATGCCGAAGTTAGGGCGCTTACTGCGGAGGTGTTTGGTAATGTTAGGAATATAAACGCGTTACCGGCACTGCAGAAAGCTCGCCTCGAAGACCCTAAAGAGCAGGTTCGCAAAGCCGCGGATAATGCAATCGAAAAAATGCATCAAAGATAAGCAGCGTTAATTTTACAATTTAAATTCAGCGACAATTGGTGTGTGGTCGCTGGGTTTTTCAACGGAACGAGGTTCTTTGTCGATATAGCAGGCAGCGGATTTTTCTGCCAGCGGAAAAGTCGCCATTATATGGTCGAGCCGCCAGCCGAGATTTCTTTTGAATGCGTTCGGCAGCCGGTAATCCCAGAAAGTGTATTGGCCTGACTCATCGCAGTGTTTTCTGAAAACATCGACAAATCCGAAATCCATTACTTTTTTTAAGGCTTTTTGTACATCAGGATGATAGCAGACGCTGCCGAGCAGATTTTGCGGGTCATACAAGTCGCGAGGCTCCGGCGCGATATTAAAATCCCCGACCCAGACAAGTAAATCAGTAGGTTTAAAATTATTTTTGAAAAAGTTTAAGAGCCTCTCGAACCAGTCGAGCTTATATTGAAATTTATCGGACTGTGGCTCGAAGCCCTGCGGTATATAGGTGTTTACGACATTTATTTTTCCTATCTTGGCACAAATAAGCCGAGGCTCGTCACTGGGCTGAGAATCCAATCCATATCGGACGTTGCGGATTTTGTCCTTGCTGAAGATAGCTACTCCGTTATAGCTTTTCTGTCCTTTGAATACGAACTCGTAGCCGCTTTGGACAAAATCATCTTTTGGAAAATCTGCATCTTGGACTTTTGTTTCCTGAAGGCAAAGCACATCGGGCTGGTGTTTTTTCAGCCAATTCAGCACAATCGGCAGCCTGGCTCGGATTGAATTAACGTTAAAGCTGGCTATTTTCATAATTTGCGCCACAGTTAAAAAATCTTCCCAAGTTTACAAATCCGCTAAAAAAAAACCAGCAGCTTATCCGATAATAATAGATAGCGTCGATGATAGCGACAAGAAAATTTATTAACACTCGATTCGCGGAACTTGATACGCGATAAGGATTATTAGACAGAAGGGAGTCGTAACTTATGGTTAAGAAATTAGTACTTATATTCCTGCTTGCAATACTGAGCATATCATTAATAAGCTGCCAGACTATTTCGGGTATCGGGGGCGATATAAAGTGGGCCGGTGATTCGACAGCCTCGTGGCTGGAAGGCAATTAAGAAAATCTCGATTTTAAGCAGGTTCTTTTATAGGATTGCCGGTTGTATCTTCCGAAGAATTCTTCGAGTCTTGTTTTTCAATTACAAGAGCAGTGGGTATCTGTTCAGATTTCGTCGAAGCGTGGGTTTTTTCAGTAATAAGCGGTTCTGTTTGATGTTTTTTAGTGTTTATTTTAGCTGATAAATCGGAATCTAATTTTTCGCCGATAGTGTAGTTTTCGATAATTGTCAGCAAAGCCAAGAGAAAACTTACTGTGCTTTCCGCGCCTTGATTTGCGTTAACTCCGGTTCGCATCAATCCGTCATGGCAGCCTTTGGTGCTGAAATTATAAATCGGAACATGTAAATCGTTCGCACCGAGGAACCAGTCGAAGGCTTTTTTCTGAAGCTTGAGCAATTCCTTGTCTTCGGTTGATTCGTAGGCGGTCTGAAGCATCGAAACCGTCCCTGCTGCCTCGATAGGCTGCTGGTCGAACTGTGCTTTGGGGTTATTTCTTTTATACCAGCCGAGGCATCCGATGAAGCTGAAGTGATTGCCGTTATAAGTATTATTCAGCAGAAAAGCCGAAGTCTTTATTGCGACTTCTTTGTATTTTTTGCCGAGGGTGTCGCCGGCTGCGAAAAGTGCTTGCGGCAGGACCGAATTATCATAAGTCAATTCTTCCAAAAACCATTCCCATCCTGGTCTTCTGTGTTGTTCATAGAAATGCACCAGCTTGTCAGCGGCGGCAGCCATTTGTCTTTTTATTTCGCTGGCACCGGGGAACTGTTTGAGATAATCGTTCATTCCGAGAATCGCGTATGCCATCGATTTAGGCGGCTCTTTTACTGCGTAAGCTACCATCCGGTCAAAAGCATCTTTAATTATCGAAAGGTATGACAGACAGGGCGGCTTGGCTATGATAGTTCCGAAAGCCCAAAGCACTCTTCCCAGCGCATCGTGTGCCGGTTCATTTTTTTCCCATGTCCTGTCGAAGTTCATTAGATTATTGACTGTTCCGTCATGGTTCACTGCGTAGAGAATGAATGACAGATATAAATCGAAAAGCCTCATCGCTTCGGGGTCAGGGTATTGATGATAGAATTTTGCCATTGCGATAAGGGCTCTTGCGTTATCGTCGGTGCAATATCCGCATTGCCTGTTCGGCAAAGTGTACTGAGCATGCTGGAACAGCCCTGTATCATCAGTGAGCCTTTTGATATGAGCCAGAGAAGGTTCCGGAAACTGCATCTCGAGCGTGTTGTCCGATGAAAGCTCGAGCGGTTTGTGCGTAATTACCACCGGCATCGATTTCGAATTGAACAATTTCCAGTAAGCCTGTCCGATTTTCGGCCAGGTCCTGCTTCTGCCGTAATCATAGGCTTGTCTTCTAAGCGAGTAAAAAAGTTTTTCGTCTTTTAGAATGCATATTATAGCCTCTGACATTTTTTTCGAATCGCCGAAAGGAACAAGCAGCCCTCTTCCATCTGCAAGCAGTTCCTCCGCAGCCCAGTACGGCGTCGAGGCAACGGCTTTTCCCGTTCCCACAGCGAAAGACAAGGTGCCGCTGGTCAATTGCTCGCGATTTAGATACGGAGTTATGTAAATATCGGCTGCACATAAGAAATTGTTCAGTTCGTGGTCGTTTACGAATCTATTGTGGAAGATGACGTGTTCGGTCAGCCCGAGGTCTTTAACAAGCTGCTGAAGAGAAAACCTGTATGATTCGCCTTCGTGTTTGAGTATCGAAGGATGCGTCATACCCAGAACTACATATAGAACCGAAGGGTCTGCTTTTACGATTTCAGGCATTGCTTTCAGCATTACTTCGATGCCTTTATTTTTGCTGAGCAGCCCGAACGTTAGCAGTGTTTTTCTGCCGTCCATTCTAAATTTATGTTTGTAATAATTGCTGTCGACGAATGGTAAATCGGGGACTCCGTGAGGAATTAACTGAATTTTATTTTCCGGAACACCGTAGATTTTTTTGAGCATTTTGATACCGCGTTCGTTCATCGTTACAACAAGATGAGATGCCCTGCATACGTCAATCATCGATTGATAATAATTCGGTGTCGGGTCGTCGAGAACTGTATGAAGAGTTGTAATTACCGGCGCGTTAAGTCTTGTCAAAAGCAGATTTAGATATGACCCCGCGTCACCGCCGAACAAACCGAATTCATGCTGGATACTAACGATGTCAACATGGCTGAAGTTTATGTAGTCAGCCGCGCAGATATAATCGTTTTTCACATCTTGGCGGATTTCGAATTTCACCGGCTCGTTATAACGGCAAGTCGGGTCGTTCTGCATTGCGACAACCAGCGGCTCGAATTGATTTTTCGAAGCAAGGCTGATATTTTCAATGAAATCAGAAGAGAACGTTGCGATTCCGCATTTTCGAGGCTTAAAGCTTGAAACTATTGCGACTTTTTTTGACAGGCTTCTTGCCATCCCTATAAATCCCTACAAATAACGTATAATTTGTCATTCTAATTTAAGTTTGAACAACTGTCAAGGAAACTACCTGTTTAAGTGAGTTATTTTTAAATTTCATATAAACTTGTATTCTTATACCAGCCTAAAAACCCCAATGTTCGCTCAAAAACGCGGTTTTTTAATAAAATTAAGGTATGGTTGACCAAAAGCATAAATATTTCGTATAATATACCATTAACTTAGTATGATTAGTAGGAGTTGAATCATGAAACTATCAACAAGAACAAGGTATGGCATTAGAGCAATGGTTGAGCTTGCCGGTAATTTCGGACAAGGGCCTTTGCAGATAAAGGCAATCGGCAGCAGCCAGGAAATAAGTGTAAAGTATCTCGAGCAATTGATGACGATATTGAAAAGCGGCGGGTTTATTCGAAGTATTCGCGGTGCCCGCGGCGGATATATTTTAGCAAGGCCTCCCGAACAAATCCGGCTCGATGAAATTTTTATCGCGCTTGAAGGTTCTATTTCGCCGGCCGAATGTATCGAAGAAGGCGGAAACTGTGCCCGTGCCGCTGATTGCGTAACACGTGTTCTCTGGCTGGAGGTTCAGAAGGCTATGATAGCCGTGCTTCAGTCTTATACTTTGAAAGACCTCGCAGAGAAGGTAAAAAACAGGCATGATAAACTTGATTATGCGATATAAAAGTATATCGGGAGATTAATTAATGAGCGCTATATTCGAGAGTATGTCCGCGGCAGTGGGCTTTACTCCGCTTGTGAAACTTAATCAGTTTGGTTCTGATAAAGCATCAATACTTGTTAAGCTCGAAAGCAAAAATCCCTGCGGAAGCGTTAAGGATAGAATAGCTCTTGCAATGATAGAAGCCGCCGAAGAAAACGGTTTGATAGATAAAGATACGGTTATCATCGAGCCTACCAGCGGCAATACAGGGATAGGCCTTGCGTTTATTTGCGCCTCTCGCGGGTACAAGCTAATGCTGGCTATGCCCGAATCGATGAGCATCGAGCGCCGCAAGCTTTTGCAGCTTCTGGGAGCCGAAATTGTTCTTACTCCGGCATCCGAAGGCATGACAGGAGCTGTTAAAAAAGCCGAAGAGCTTCTCAACGAGTTTCCAAAAAGTTTTATGCCTCAGCAGTTTAATAACCCTGCTAATCCGAAGGTTCATCATGATACGACCGGCCCGGAAATTTGGGCTGACAGCGACGGACGAATAGATTATCTTGTTTCGGGAGTAGGCACAGGCGGGACTATTACCGGATGCGGTGAATTTCTTAAAAAGAAAAATAAGAATATCAAAATCGTTGCGGTCGAACCTGCCGGTTCTCCGGTATTATCCGGCGGAAAACCGGGTCCTCATAAGATACAGGGTATAGGCGCAGGATTTATTCCTAAAGTTCTAAATGTTGATATAATTGACGAAATCATTAAGGTAACTAATAAAGATGCCCTCGAAACCGCCAAACAGCTTGCATCGAAAGAAGGAA
The DNA here is from genome assembly GCA_964391985.1 of uncultured Pirellulales bacterium. GTDB lineage: Bacteria > Planctomycetota > Phycisphaerae > Sedimentisphaerales > Anaerobacaceae > CAYMOE01. The sequence continues at coordinate 95,120 of CAYMOE010000001.1, read as the reverse complement.
TAGTATCCGGCATAAGCGGCGGGGCCAATGTTTGGGCGGCAGTTATGCTTTCGCAAAGACCCGAAAGTCAGGGAAAAGTTATAGTTACATTTATCTGCGATACCGGTGAAAGATATATATCTACAGATTTATACGAGGGATTAACGGCTCCGGGCAGGGGCCTGTAATATGAGAAGGTAAAAAAGTATGCGCGACAATAAATTTACAAACGCCGAACTCGAAGATTTGGTGAGTCAGATAGTCGGTACTTACCAAGGTGATTCGGGAATTAATTTTATAGACGCAGCCAATCTTCCGGTTCGGGATAAAATACTCGAAATACTCGAGCTTTTGACCGAACTGCTTTTCCCTGGTTATACCGGAAAACGCAAAGTTACCAAAACTAACATTAAATTTGTCGTGGTTGATATACTTTGCCATATCTATACCGAGCTTAGCGAGCAAATCGAAAGGGCTTATCGCTACCGCTGCCGTATGGAAAACTGCGAAACGGGTGATTGCGGACGTATGGCAGAAGACGCGACCGAGTATCTGCTTAACCAAATACCGAAAATCAGAGAGCTTCTAAAAAGCGATGTTATAGCTGCTTTCGACGGCGACCCGGCGGCGAAATCTTATGAGGAAATTATACTAAGCTATCCGTGTATAATGGCAATTGCCAATCATCGAATCGCTCATGAGTTGTATTTGAAAGATGTTCCTTTGATACCTCGCATAATGGCTGAATGCGCTCATTCGGCTACGGGAATAGATGTTCATCCCGGAGCGACAATAGGAAAGAGTTTCTTTATCGACCATGGTACAGGCGTGGTAATAGGTGAGACAACGATTATCGGCGATAATGTAAAAATATATCAGGGTGCGACGCTGGGAGCTTTGAGTTTTCCCAAAGACGAACGAGGCCGCATACTCAAAGGCGGCAAAAGACACCCGACCATAGAGGACAATGTTACCATTTACGCCGAAGCGACGATATTAGGAAATGTAACTATCGGAAAAAATTCGGTAATCGGCGGAAATGTTTGGATAAAGGAATCGGTCCCGCCGAATGTTATAGTTGCTGCTGAAAGCGGAGGACTGCGGTTTTCCAAGCATCAGGAATAAACTGAAAAGGTGAGCATTTTGGAAAAACGGATTTTAGACAAAGTTAAAGAATTGAAAAAGAAACAAAACGCCGTAATTCTTGCCCATAACTATCAGCCTGGCGAGATTCAGGATTTGGCTGATTTTTGCGGAGATTCTCTGGGTTTGAGTATCGAAGCATCTAAAACAAACGCTGATGTTATTGTTTTTTGCGGTGTGCTGTTTATGGCTGAGACTGCCGCGATTTTATCACCGCAGAAAACAGTTCTGCTTCCTGAAAAAACGGCAGGCTGTCCTATGGCCGATATGATAACCGCCGAGCAGCTTTGCGAATTGAAATCCGAATATCCCGATGCGATTGTGGTTTGCTACGTCAACAGCACAGCCGAGGTCAAAGCACAAAGCGATTACTGCTGCACAAGCTCCAATGCGGTTGAAGTTGTCCGCCGTTTACCGAAAGATAAGGAAGTTATATTTGTACCGGACAGGAATCTCGGAGCTTTTGTTTCTGAAAAGACAGGCAGAAAACTGATACTTTGGCCGGGTTACTGTACGACGCACATACATATTTCCGCAGATGATATTCTAAAAGCCAAGCGGCAATATCGCGATGCTCTTGTAATATGTCACCCCGAATGCACCGCTGATGTCAGGGCGATTGCCGATGAGCTTTTAAGCACCGGACAGATGCTGAAATTTGTCAGGAAAAATACGGCAAAACGGTATATAATCGGGACGGAAAAAGGGATAATTCATTCTTTGCGGAAACAGCGGCCCGACGCCGAATATATCTGTCCAACGGAAAGGGCGATTTGTCCTAATATGAAAAAGATTACGGTAGATAAAGTTATATCGTCCTTGGAACAAACGCAGTATGTTATAAAGGTTGAAGAGAATATACGAATCATGGCCGAAAAAGCTTTGGAAAAAATGGTTGGAATAGTTCCGGCAAGCTGAGAAAACAAGACGGAGTAATAGTTTTGAGTTTTAAGTGTTGAGTTGTGAGTTAATGACTGAAAGTATAATAAAACACAAAAGTTATGACTTTGCATTACAAATCGTAAAGCTTTGTAATAATCTTAAAAACGACAGGCATTATGAAATATCAAGCCAGCTTCTTAGGTCTGGCGCAGGTATAGGAGCGAATGTGGAGGAGGCTTTAGCGGGACAAAGCCGAAAAGATTTCGTTGCCAAAATGGCCATTGCTTCAAAAGAAGCAAGAGAAACTAATTACTTTACTGGTTAAGATTAGCTGTGGATTCTGGAATTCTTGAAAAAAAGATGTATTATAAATTGATAGAGAAATCTGAAGAACTGATGAAAATATTAACAAGTATAGTTAAGACAGGACAGGAAAAACTTAAAACTCAACACTAACAACTCAGGACTAAATTATATGTGGGAATATACGGATAAAGTTAGAGAGCATTTTTTCAATCCGAGAAATGTAGGCGAAGTGGAAAATCCCGACGGGGTGGGCGAGGTCGGTTCGCTTGCATGCGGAGATGCTCTGAAGCTGACGTTTAAGCTTGATAAGAACGGAAAAATTACAGATGCGAAATTCAAAACCTTCGGCTGTGCAAGCGCAATTGCCACTTCGTCTGTTCTAACCGAGATAATAAAAGGAATGACCCTCGAGCAAGCCGCCAAAGTAACGAACAAAGACATAGCCGATTATCTCGGCGGTTTGCCGGAACAGAAAATGCATTGTTCTGTTATGGGCAGAGAGGCTTTGGAAGCGGCTATCGCAAATTATAAAACAGGCGGCAGCAAAAAACATCAGCTCCAAGGCAAGGTTGTCTGCAACTGTTTCGGTGTTACCGAAAGTGAAATTGAAAGAGTGATTCAGGAGAACGATTTAACAAGCGTCGATGAGGTTACTAATTACTGCAAAGCCGGAGGCGGCTGCGGCGGTTGCAAAGGCGAGATTGAGAAAATCATCGAAAGAATACAGGGTGACAAAGTAAAAGAGAAATTCAAGACCCCGCCGGTGAAACAGAAAAAACTGACTAATATTCAGAAAATACAGCTTATACAGGAAACGATAAACGAGCAGATTCGTCCTGCGCTTCGAGCGCACGGCGGAAACATCGAGCTGATAGATATTGAAGGCAATAAGGTTATCGTTGCTTTTAGGGGTATGTGTGCCCAATGCAAGCTGACCGAATTTACAATGAAAGATGTAGTCGAGGCTAAGCTGCGTGAATTTGTTTCTAATGAGCTTTACGTCGAAGAGGATGTGGATTCCGCCGCCCAGCCGCACGAACATAAAGGATAAATAATGCCGACGATATATTTCGATAATAACGCTACAACCAAAGTCGCAGATGAGGTGTTCGAAGAAATAAAACCGTATTTTACCGAGCTGTACGGCAATCCTTCGAGTATGCACAATTTCGGCGGGCAGGTCGGTATAAAAATACGCGATGCCCGCGAAAAAGTCGCGAAGCTTTTAGGCTGCGAGCCGGCCGAAGTGATTTTTACCGGCTGCGGAACCGAAAGCGATAATACCGCGATTATGGGAACTCTCTACGCAAGACCAGAACGCCGCAAAATCATTACCAGCCGAGTCGAGCACCCAGCCGTATTAGCAACATGCAGACAGCTTGAAGGACGCGGATATACACTCATCGAAATAGGTGTCGATTCGCAGGGCAGAATTGATTTTGAGCAGCTCGAAAAAGAAATCAACGACGAGACCGCTATCGTAACAATTATGTGGGCAAATAACGAAACCGGCGTGATATTCCCAATCGAACGAATCGCCCGTTTGTGCAGGAGCAAAGATGTAACGTTTCATACCGATGCTGTTCAAGCGGTCGGGAAAATTCCTATTAATTTGTCCAAAAGCGATATAGACCTTTTGAGCATATCAGGTCATAAACTGCATGCTCCTAAAGGTATCGGTGTTTTATATGTCCGCAAAGGGACAAGGCTTACGCCTTTTATGCAGGGCGGTCATCAGGAAGGCGGCAGACGTGCCGGAACAGAAAATGTACCCGGAATAATAGGGCTTGGCAAAGCAGCCGAGCTTGCGATGAACAATTTCGAAGAGGAAAATAATAAGGTCAAGCGTCTTCGTGATAAACTCGAAAACGGAATATTGAAAAGTTGCCCCGATTGCAGAATAAACGGTGATACTAAGAACCGGCTGCCGAATACTACCAATATAAGCTTTGAGTATATCGAGGGCGAAGCGATTTTGCTTATGCTGGACAAGTTCGGCATCTGTGCAAGCAGCGGCTCTGCCTGTACCAGCGGAGCCTTAGAGCCTTCGCATGTTCTTCGAGCGATGGGAGTTCCTTTTACAGCCGCCCACGGTTCGATACGTTTTAGCCTGAGCAGGTATAATACCGAAGAACAAGTAGATTTAACGATTGAAAAAATGCCTGCAATTATAAACCGGCTTAGAGAACTATCGCCGTTCGTAGCCAAGTAAGATTTATAAGATGTTTAGATATAGCAGTTTAGGGAGGTTTCTAAAGATTTAGTTTCGGGCTGTGTTTTGAAAGCATCCGAAGGTTTTTTGACAGCGGATGCTGAATTCGCCAGCCTGTAAATCGTGCTGTCGAGCGACCAGCCGATGTGCAGAAGATTTTCGCCCTCGCAAAGCGGCGTCGAATCAATTACCCGACATGGAATTTTCTTAGTCAATTTCATTACCCTCCAACACTATTATAATATCAGATTTTTGCCGATTAATCAATTAAATGCGTGTTTGCGGGACTGTTTTTCGATGGGTTCTGCTTGCACGGTACTATTATCGGCGATATTATAGGTCTTATCTAAAAATTGTTTTGGAGATTTTTTCTGTGCAGATAGCCGCTCAGTGTCCATTTTGCAATAAAGGCTGGCTGCTTGATGAAAAGGCTGCCGATTGCCGCGTTCGTTGTCCGGCCTGTCATAAGATGTTCAAGCTGCCCAAGCTTGAAGACCTTCCAAAGGCTGTAAAGATTGCCAAGCAGGCCAAAGGCTCACTGTATGTCGATGAGGACGGAAAGACGTACGGATAATTAAAAAGCAAAAACCGCAAATCAAAATAGGCAAACTTTGAGCTTTGTAATTGTATTATCCGGCGTAAAAATTAAATAAAACGGCAATAATGCCGAGATTTGATTGGTTTTAAGAGGTTTTGCTGCTTTAAGCGGTTTTTTGAAATAATTATATGGGACCTGAAAAACTAAGCAATTCCTGTGAAAACGTTTGACTGGTGGCTATAAATCCGGTATAATATAGTATTATGTATTTTCGGCGTATAATTCGTAAAAGCATGTCATTTTTGGTCTATCTTTAAGCGTACCGGATAATCCTTAATTAAATCGGAGGATGGTTATGTCGTTTCAAAGTGATGAATCTCAAGTCAAACGCTGCCCCAAGACTGGAAAAATCATTTCTGAGGGTAATTTTCAATCCTCAAGGCACAATTGGCCTTGGTGGCTGCTGCCTTTTATAGGTTTTGCGGCATTTATATGGTTTTTGGTTCGGGTCATACCCAAACCTTCGCGGGCAGCGTATCCCTGTCAGCGTATAGCCTTTCCTTTGGCTTCGGGTTTTATTATCTGGTCAAGCGGAATATTCGGTTCGACGATTGCCTATAAAAGAGCCAAAGCCGCACTTGCTCGTTCGCGGTATTTAGCCGCGGCAATTTTTGCCATAGCGAGTATAGGTTTTATCTGGACGGCTCTGAATAGTTCTGCGGATAAACAGGTTTTCGCTCACGAGCCAATCGTTGCTAACAGCCCGATAGGTTAAGGTAGAGGCGTCAATCCGGGCAGAGTTGCTTGGATTCACGATGCTAATGCCGCTACTTGGCCGCATGGCGACGGTATCACTTCCACGCCATATTGGCATTCTAACACTTGCACAAACCCTGTTGTTGTGGCTGAAATGTTTTCCAAAGCACTTCGGGCATTAACCGGAAAAGCTTCCGATTACGCCGCTTGGGATGCGATATTCAGGTCTTTTAATCAGCAAATGGGAAGAGGTGATGTCGGTTATACCCCCGGTGAAAAAATCGCTATAAAAATAAACTGGGTTTTGATGCTTGCCTCGGGCTCCGGCGCTACCAATAAGGCTCTTAGTTGTTACGACCAGATTGACAATGCACCTCAGCTTACGATAGCTCTTTTAAGACAGCTTATTGATAATGCAGGCGTCAGTCCCGGTGATATCAGCATCGGCGACCCGCAAAATTATATGTCCGACCACTGGTACAATATGGTTTATGCTGAATGTCCCGGTGTTGTCTATCTGCGAAGAAGCGGTACAGCCCAGAGCGGCAGAACACCTGTTTCCTACGATACAAGTGCCCCATTTTACTGGAGTGACCCGAACCCCGCGCACTGGAGCGGAGTTACGCAGCAGGACTATATACCGGACTACTTTGCACAGGCGGATTACTTCATAAACTTCCCAATTCTTAAAAGTCACAATAGCGGCGGGATAACTGTTGGCGGTAAGAATCACTATGGTTCTCTAATGCGATCGCCAACTGCTTCCGGATATTACAATATGCATCACACCAGACCGGCTAATTCTGACGGCTCTCCGTATTCGACACCGGGTATGGGAAATTATAGAGCGAATGTTGATTTGATGGGTCATCCGAAGCTCGGCGGCAAAACGATGCTTGTTTTGGTGGACTTTTTATATGCCGGACGAAGTTGGGATTCACATCCGATTCGCTGGAATATGGCGCCGTTTAATGGGAATTGGCCGAGCAGTATTCTTTTATCACAAGACCAGGTCGCAGCCGATTCAGTGGCGTTCGATTTTATGGATTATGAATGGAATGCAAGTCCTCCTAACAACTCAAATATGAACGGATATCCGCAATATCCGGGTACAGACGATTATCTGCATGAGGCAGCACTGATTCCCAACCCGCCTTCAGGAGCAAATTATGACCCGAATAATGACGGCGGGCTTACGGAAAGCTTAGGAGTTCACGAACACTGGAATAACGCGATTGATAAACAATACAGCCGCAATCTTGACCCTGTAAACGGAACAGGAATAGAATTAACTACTTCCGTACCGGGCTGGCCTGATTTGAATGGCGATTGGTGTGTCGATTTCGAAGATTTCGGGAAATTCGCAAACGCATGGGGCAGCACACCGTCTGATCCTCACTGGGACCCGAATTGTGATATCTCTGAACCTTATGGAATTATTGATGAAAGTGACTTATTAGTTCTCGTTCAAAATTGGCTTATTAAATTAACTGCGGATTTAGTTGTCCCCGGAGCCGTGATTCAGGAAGTTTACTCCGAGGCAGGAACTTCTTTCGAAGGGCCGATGTGGGACCCGCAAAGTCAAAAGCTTTATTTTTCGAGAAGAACAAGCCCTTATAAAACATATAGACTCGATTCACCCGGTGTTGTTACTGCTTGGCGAGACCCGGCACCTCAAACCAACGGGATGTTTCTTTCGCTTGACGGCAGGTTGATGGCTTGTGATGAAAGTACGATGCAGATAACAAGTCACCGCATCGACCCGACAGGGCCGGCGGATTCTATAGTACTGGCGGATTCTTCAGGTGGTTTTACAAAAATGCCGAACGACCTTTGCCAGTTAGCCAACGGCAATATTTATTTTACGACTCCGACATGGGACGGCAGTCCGGCAAGCGCACAAGGTGTATGGCTGCTCGAGCCTAACGGGGTTGTAACAAGGGTAAATAATGCTTTACGTCAGCCGAACGGAATAATGGCTTCTCTGGACGGAACTAAACTTTATGTTTCGTCAGGAAGCACAGTTGCTGCATATAAACAATGCTGGGTTTTTGATATTTATCCGGATGGAACACTCAGCAGCGAAACGTTATTCTTTGTCCCGTCTAATCCGCCGAATCCAAGCAATGTTCTTGACGGTATGACGATTGACGAGCTCGGGAATTTGTATTTCAGCGGTCTCGGCGGGATTTGGATTGTTTCACCTCAAGGGCAGCAGCTTGGTTTTATTTCGCTTCCGCAGGCGGTTTATAACGTTACCTTCGGCGGGCCGAAAGGAAAAACTTTATATATGACCTGCAACAATAAAGTTTACAGCCTTGCGATGACAGTCCGCGGCGGCGAATATACCAAATGGTGATATTCTGAGATTTTTAAAAAGCTGCAACTGATTTAAGAAATTATCAGCTGCAGCTTTTTTTGTTTACCTTCCAAGCGTTTGTTTTGCTGCTGCTGCGACGTTCGAAGCTGTTATTCCGAAATGATTATAAGCTTCTTTATAAGGAGCCGATACTCCGAAGGTATCGATACCTATAAAGCGGCCTTTATCGCCTATATATTTGCTCCAGCCCAAACCAACCGCGGCTTCGACGCCGATGCGGGCTTTGACATTCGGAGGAATTACCGAATCTTTATATTCCTGCGGCTGCTGTTCGAACAATTCCCAAGAAGGCATCGAAACAACCTGAGCTTTGATTCCTTCGGCTGCGAGAGTTTCCGCGGCGGATAAAGCAATATGAACTTCCGAACCGCTCGATAACAGCAGGACATCGGGATTTTCAACGGGTTTGATTGCATAGGCGCCTTTTGTTAAATTTGCCGCTGACGGATATTTTGTCTGGTCAAGCACAGGCTGGCCTTGCCTTGTAAGAAGTAATGATACCGGCCCTTTGCGATATTCGAGGATAAATTTCCAAGCTTGAGCGGTTTCGTTGGCATCGGCAGGACGAAGAACAATCATATTCGGCATCGCCCGCAGACTCGGTATATGTTCGACCGGCTGATGTGTCGGGCCGTCTTCGCCAAGACCGATACTATCGTGTGTGAACACAAATATCGTCGGATAACCGCTGATAGCCGCGACCCGAACGGCTCCTCGCATATAATCACTGAATACGAAGAATGTTCCGCCGTATGCTCGGCATAATCCGCTGACCGATATGCCGTTCATAATCGCACCCATCGCATGCTCGCGAACGCCGTAGCGGATATACTGACCGTGCCACTGGTCTTTCTGGAAATCGACAGCTTCTTTAAATCTCGTATTGTTCGAAGGCGTCAAGTCCGCCGAGCCGCCCATAACCAACGGTAAATTCGGCATTAACGCGTTTAATACGGCACCTGAAGCCTGACGCGTAGCAAGAGGTTTTTCCAATGGGAATTTCGGCAGCAGAGCATCGATATCGATACCGAGTTTCCCTTCGGCGGCGTTTACCAATTGCTGAGCCAATTCGGGATACTTTTTGGCGTAGGCGTTGAATTTTCTCTGCCAGCTTTTTTCAGCTTTAATTCCGGCATCGCGGATTTTTCCCATATGTTCGGCGACTTCATCGGGAACGAAGAATGTCTTTTCTGGGTCCCAGCCGAACTTCTGTTTGGTCGCTTTTATTTCATCATCTCCCAGCGGAGAGCCGTGAGCTTCGGAGGTATCCTGCATTTTAGGACAGCCGAAGGCGATATGGCTGCGGAGCTTGATAATAGTCGGTTTGCCTTTGTAACGCTGTGCTTTTTTAATGGCTTTTTCAATCGCCGTCAAATCCGTGCCGTCACCGTCAACTACGATAACGTTCCATCCGTAAGCTTTGTATCTCATAGCCGCGTCTTCGGTGAAAGAAAGGTTTGTATTACCGTCGATGCTTATATGATTGTCGTCGTAAATTACGATTAAATTATCCAAGCCGAGATGTCCTGCCAAGGAGCTTGCTTCTGCGGATACGCCTTCCTGCAGACAGCCGTCACCGGCTATGGTATAAATTTTGTAATCGATAATCGGAAAACCTTCACGATTGAAATGGTTTGCCGCGTGTTTCTGTGCGATTGCCATTCCGACCGCATTGGAAATTCCCTGACCCAGAGGGCCTGTGGTTACTTCGATTCCTAATTCGGGATGATATTCCGGATGACCGGGGGTCTTGCTGTTGAGCTGGCGGAAATTCTTCAAATCGTCCATCGTCATATCATATCCGCACAGATGCAGCATCGAATAAATCAGCATACTGCCGTGGCCGGCGCTGAGGACAAATCTGTCGCGGTTGAGCCATTTGGGATTGGCAGGATTATGCTTCATAAGCTTATTCCAAAGCATATATGCCGTCGGAGCCATGCCCATCGGCATGCCCGGATGACCGCTTTTGGCCTTTTGAACGCCGTCTGCAGCAAGAAATCGGATTGTTTGTATGCAAAGTTCGTCAATACTTACATTTGTATTCATCGGTTTTACCCCAAAAAGGATTTTACTAATCACCCGCTAACGCCAAACGAGCCGAGCAGAATAACCTAAAATCATCGTTTTTGCAAGGCTTTTTGCAATATCTTTAAACACTGTCTGCCTATAAAAGCTTGAAACTGTGCAAAGCAGGGGATTGCCTAATTTTTCAAGAGACTTGCTTTAGGTATATTATTTTACTGTCGTCGGTATTGTAAAAGTCGTTCAGGCAGGCGGCTTGCAGGTAGCCGTTTTTCTCATAAAACCGGCGGGTGGGGTTATACCGCTGTGTTCCGGAAGTATCGACTGTGATTAATCGGCCTTGAAGTTTTTTTATCTCTTTTTCAGCTGCGGACAGCAATTTTCCGCCGATTCCTTGGCTCTGGACGGCAGGGTCAACCGCAATCCAATAAATATCGAATGTTCCTCTTGTACAGGGCGTTGCTCCGAAACATACCCAGCCTGTAACGATATTGTTTTTCTCCGAGATGTAGGAAATGTAGCCGTCCCTTGAATCTGGCTTGACGGAACTGTCAAAAACTTCATAGGCAATCAGTAATTCTTCAGGCCTAAAGAAATTGGTAGCTTCGAGAATTAAAAAAACCTTTTCTCTGTCATTCTGATTGGCAAGTCGGATATTTATTTTGTCTTTGAGCATTTTTTAGCACTGTCTCTATAAAAGTTTTATAACTAATTCCTGAAGCATTTAGCGCAGCCGGAAAACCGGCATCAGGTGAAATATCCGGATTAGGATTAATTTCGATAATATATGGTTTTTCGTTTTCATCTAAGCGGAAATCGACACGGGCATAATCATTGCAGCCGATAACCTTACACGTGTTTTTTGCATAACGCCGGACTAATTCTGCGGTCGATTCGGAAAGCGGGGCGGGAATTATTCGCGGCGTGTTATTATAAGCAAACGAATCACTAATCCATTTGGCGGCGTAATCAACAATTTTTACCTGTTCTTTATCAAAAGCGCTGAAATCAATCTCAGCAAGCGGAAGAACAGAAAATTCATTATCAGATTCGAATACGGACACATTCAATTCCCGCTGCGTTATAAATTGTTCAATCAAAGCCGGCTGATTCATTTCTTCGTGGATTATATGTACAGCATTAACCGCAGTCTTGCTTGGAATATCCACAACCGAATCAGTTGTAATTCCCTCGCTTGCGTCAGAAAACAACGGCTTAACAATATACCTGCCATTTTTAAGATTGCTTTGATTAAATTCCTCACCTTGCTCAACAATGGTTCCATCAGGACACGGAAGATTTGCCCCCTTGAGAAGTAATTTGCATTGCCATTTATTTTGAGCGATTAATAAGGCATTCGTATTATTGCCAGAACAGCTTTTTCCATAAGCTTTGCATATAGCCGGCACATAGCAATAATCTGACGGCGAACCCTGTAATTCCTCCACAAGGTTAAAAATTATATCACAGCCGGTATTTTTTAAGATTTGCGGTAATTCACTAAGGCAAGAGACATCTTGAATATTGTTCGCTATTCCAAGCTCATCTAAAGCTTTTCTAACAGCCTCGACTTGCTGCAATACTCCGCTATTGCTTTCGAGATTTTTTTGGTCTGCATCAATTCGATAATGAAGAATCAAAACGCTTTTTGTCATTAGTCCACCGGCCTTTTGGTTCTCGCAAGAGCATTATCAATTATCGATTTGATTAAATCCTGATAGCTCATACCTTCTTGTGCAGCAATCATAGGTAAATCCGAATGGGTCGGATGCAAGCCGGGCAGGGGGTTTATTTCGAGGAAATTCGGCTCGCCGTTTTTGTCGCATCTGAAATCGACTCTTGCGGCATCTCTGCACTGCAAGGCGTGATACGATTCGACCGCAAGTTTGCTAAGCCGGTCGTACAAAGCTTTATCACGATAAGGTTTATAATTTACTAATTGCTCGCATTTTTCTTTGGCTGTGAAAGAATAAATTCCCTTCGGGTCTCCGGGTATTTCTATTTCCATTATCCCGAGCGTTTTCGCGTTACTTGCGTTTCCTAAGACGGCGACAGTAAATTCTCTGCCGGACAAAAACTCCTCTGCCAGCAGCGGCTGCTTGAATTTTTCCAGCAGATATTTACAGGTTTTTTTCAGATTTTCGGGTTTTTCAACGAGTGAATCAGCATCTACCCCTTTACCTGTTCCTTCGGCGATTGGTTTTATAAACAGCGGAAATTGTAAGTCTGTTTTTTTTATATCCTGAATTTTTTCTATAACAAAAAAATTGCTTGTCGGTATTCCGGCTGATTGGACGATTTTTTTTGCCAGAGCTTTGTCGAGCGTGATTGCGCAGGATAGCGGGTCTGAAAAAGTATAAGGTATTTCATAAAGCTCCAGCATACAAGGAACCTGCGATTCTCTGTTTCGTCCGCCGAAACCTTCTGCGATATTAAAAACCATATCCCAGCGTCGTCCGGCGGCAAGTTGCCCGCAAAGAGCCTTTGCGTTTCCTATTCTTTCCGTCTTATATCCGAGCTTCTCGATAGTTTGCTGCAAACAGTTTATTGTTTCTTCGGAATCGAATTCTCCGGCCTGTTCCTCGGTGAAACCTTCCGCCAGATAATCTTTTCTTAAATCGTATGTTAATCCGACAACTTTTTTCATTTATACCTGCTCCTCAAATAAAGGACAGCCCCTTTTGTTAAGGAACTGTCCTTTGAAAAATTTAGTGATTATCTAATGTGCAAAAAGTTCCCGGCTGCAAATTGTCTCCGGAGTTTTTTGGCTGTTTTTAGTACGTCCGGCTCGCCGATTTCCGCAGGGAATAATTGCCGAGACTTTGCCTGTTGCCAATTCCCAGACTCCAGCCTGATTAGGGCCGTCTGTTTTTGCGGTTTGTGTTTCAATTCCCGGCTCGGGATAATTGATAAGCATACCTTCGAAGTTTCTTAGAACAGTATGCGATTGACTCATTGAAACAACGTAATTCGGCATAACAGGAATTTTGCCGCCTCCGTGCGGTGCATCGACTACGAACGAAGGTATTGCTAATCCGCTGATTCTTCCTCGCAGATATTCCATAATCTCTATGCCTTTTCGGATTGACGTACGGAAATGCTCGACGCCTTTGACTAAATCGCACTGGTATAAATAGTAAGGTCTGACGCGATTTCGAACCAGCATACGATTAAGCTGCTCGATGATTTTGGGGTCGTTATTAATCCCTTTGAGCAGAACAGTTTGGTTTCCCAGCGGAATTCCAGCATCAGCCAGCTTGGCGCATGCGCGGCAGGCATGTTCCGTTAATTCGTTGGGATGATTGAAATGCGTATTTATCCAGAGCGGATGATACTTTTTAAGCATTTGGATAAGCTCATCAGTTATTCTCATCGGCAGAACTACCGGTGTTCGCGTGCCGATTCGGATAATCTGAACGCTTTCGACCGAGCGTACGGCTTTCAGAACGGTTTCAAGCGATTCGGTTGACATTGTAAGCGGGTCGCCGCCGGAGATTATCACGTCGCTGACCTGCGGATTTGCTTTTAGATACTGAATGACCTGCTCGAGTCTTTTTGGTGAAATAGAAGTTTCTCTGACTCCGGCGATTCTCTTGCGGGTGCAATGCCTGCAATACATAGCGCAGGCTGTCGTCGCGATTAAAAGAACACGGTCGCGATAGCGATGCACCATACCGGGAACAGGCATATCTTGGTTTTCCGCAAGAGGGTCTTCGCTAAGACAGGTCGGGTCTAATAATTCTTGCATCTGCGGTACGCACATTTGGAAGATAGGGTCTGAGTTATCCGCGCTTTTAATTAAAGAAGCATAATACGGCGTAATCGCCATAGGATATTTCTGGGTGACATTGATTATCTGCGTAACGTTTTTTGCTTGAGGCAGAAACCCCCAAAGCTGCTGCGGAGTTCTGATTCTGTTTCTAACCTGCCATCTCCAGTTGTTCCAATTTTCAGCCCTTATCGAATTTAACGGTTTGAAATTATTTACGGTGCGACATAGGTGTGGCGGGCAATCCGTACCCGGAGGCTCTTCACCTTGCTCATCGGCGGCCTCTCTAACGACAATTTGCGTTTCTTCCATATAAGATTCCTAAAAAAACAATAAAGTATTTTATTACGGCAAACATTAAGACTTTTACGAAAACCTTTTTTAATAAATTATCTTGTAAAGGCAACGTATGTAAAGCTCCTGAATTCTTCGAAAAAAGTTTATTGAAGTTTCAGAAGCGATATGCCGCAGAATAATAACACACACTCCTCCATATATGCTACAAAAAAACGAACAACCTATATAAAAAATTTTAAAAATATTAGATAAGCCGGCGACAGGCAGGACCGGCTCCTCATTATAAGCAGACCGTTAAGATTATACAGTTAACAAAAAAGGTATTGTTGTCGATTGATTAGTTGAAAATCAATAACAATTCCCAAGTCATTGATGCTAATGGACTTACGATTTAGCTTGATAACAGATTTTGTGTAAAATCATCGCAAGTTTACGTAACTTGGCTGTGATACTTTTGAAGCGACTGCACGACTGCGATATCTTTTCTTTGCGCTGCGATTCCTTTCGCAGCCGCCGCAGCCGCCGCGGTAGTCGTAATATAAGGCAGCTTGTATTTTATCGCGGCTTTGCGGATGTAAGAATCATCATACTGGCTGAGTTTGCCCGCGGGGGTATTAATCACCAGATGAATTTCGCCGTTTTTAATCGCGTCGGCAACATTAGGTCTTCCCTCGTGCATTTTGAGTATATGCTCGGACGGTATCCCTTTTTCCTGAAGAAATTTATGCGTTCCTTCAGTAGCCTTGATTTTGAAACCCATTTCTGCAAAGGCTTTGGCGGCTTGGACAATCTGGGGTTTTTCTTCATTTGTTATAGTTAGAAGTACTGTCCCCTCCGAAGGAAGAGAAAGTTGAGTTGCTTCTTGAGCTTTGAAATAAGCCATTCCGTATGAACCTGCTATACCCAGCACTTCGCCCGTAGAACGCATTTCAGGCCCGAGGACAGGGTCAACTTCCGGGAACATATTAAACGGAAATACAGATTCTTTTACACCGAAGTGCTTGATTTGTTTATGGTTTAAACTGAGTTCGGAAAGCTTTTTGCCGAGCATTATTTGTGTTGCAAGCCGAGCCATTGACAGACCGCAGACTTTCGATACAAGCGGAACGGTTCGCGATGCGCGCGGGTTGGCTTCGAGAACATAAACAGTCTCGTTGCAGATAGCGTATTGTATATTCATCAAACCGATAACATTTAATTTAATTGCGATTTTTTTGGTATATTCTGAAATAGTATCAAGATGTTTCTGCGGTATCGAAACGGACGGAATAACGCACGCTGAATCGCCTGAGTGAATCCCTGCCAGCTCGATATGCTCCATTACCGCCGGTACAAAAGCGTCCGTACCGTCGCAAATAGCGTCAGCTTCGGCTTCGAGAGCATTTTCGAGAAATTTATCGATAAGTATCGGCCTTTCCGGTGTTATTTCGACCGCAGCAGCTACGTATTTTCTAAGCATTTCTTCGTCATAAACGATTTCCATTCCTCTTCCACCCAGAACATAAGAGGGGCGAACCATTAGCGGATAGCCGATTTTTTTGGCTATTTTCAAAGCCTGTTCCAAATCACTAGCCATATCCGAGGCGGGCATCGGAATACCGAGCTTATCCATCATTTTTCTAAAGCTGTCCCTGTCTTCAGCCAAATCTATGGCTTCGGGACTTGTACCGATTATTTTAACTCCGGCAGCGGCCAGTTCGCCCGCGATATTCAGAGGTGTCTGTCCGCCGAACTGAACTATTACACCTTGCGGTTTTTCTTTTTCGTATATGCTCAAAACATCTTCGACTGTCAAAGGCTCGAAGTAAAGCTTTTCCGAGGTGTCATAATCGGTCGAAACGGTTTCGGGGTTGCAGTTTACCATTATTGATTCGAAACCTTCGTCCCGTATCGCAAAGGCAGCATGTACACAGCAGTAATCGAACTCGATGCCCTGACCAATTCGGTTAGGCCCGCCGCCAAGAACCATTATCTTATTTCTGTTTGTAGTCGACACCTTATCCGAAGCGTTGTAACTCGAATAATAATATGCTGCGTTTTCTACTCCGCTTACAGGAATCGCGTCCCATGCTTCGACGATTCCAAGGCCGATACGCTGTTTGCGTATATCCTTCTCCGGCACAGCCGTGATTTTGGCAAGGTATCTGTCCGAGAAACCGTCCTGTTTAGCCTGTTTTAGCAGCTTGTCTGGTATTCGCTTGCCTTTGTATTTAATAATTTGTTCTTCCAAAGCTACTAATTCAGCCATCTGCTGTATAAACCACTTTTTGATATAAGTTTTTTCATGCAAAGCCTGAATATCTGCGCCTTTTCGCAGGGCTTCGTACATAATGAACTGTCTTTCGCTCGATGGATGCGTTAAAAGGTTCATCAGCTCGTCGAGAGAAAGCTTATTGAAATTTTTCGCGAAACCCAGACCATATCTGCCGGTTTCGAGCGAGCGAATGGCTTTTTGAAATGCTTCTTTATAATTTTTACCGATGCTCATTGCTTCGCCTACCGCGCGCATCTGAGTACCGAGCTTGTCTTCGACACCTTTGAATTTTTCAAACGCCCACCGGGCGAATTTCACAACAACATAATCACCGCTTGGGGTGTATTTATCCAAAGTTCCCTCTCTCCAGTATGGAATCTCATCGAGAGTAAGTCCGCTTGCCAAAAGCGCCGATACAAGCGCTATCGGAAAACCTGTAGCTTTTGAAGCAAGAGCAGAAGAGCGGGATGTTCTCGGATTAATTTCGATAATTACAATACGTCCGGTTTTCGGGTCATGAGCAAATTGAACGTTCGTTCCGCCTATAACTCCGATAGCGTCAACAATATCATATGAGTATTTCTGAAGCTTCTCCTGAACCTTTTTATTAATTGTCAGCATCGGAGCCGTGCAGAACGAATCGCCGGTATGAACCCCCATAGCGTCGACGTTTTCAATGAAGCAGACGGTAATTTTTTGGCCTTTGGAGTCGCGCACCACTTCGAGCTCGAGCTCTTCCCATCCGAGAACGGATTCTTCTATAAGGACCTGATTAACCATACTGGCGGCAAGTCCTCTTGCGGTTATAAGTCTAAGCTCTTCGATATTGTAAACAAGCCCGCCTCCGGTTCCACCCATAGTATATGCAGGCCGAACTACCACAGGATAGCTGAGTTTATCAGCTATTTTTTCAGCTTCTTCGACGGTATATGCAATTTCGCTTTGCGGCAACTCTATGCCGATTTTTTTCATGGTTTTTTTGAATTCGAGACGGTCTTCACCTCGTTCAATAGCGTCGATTTGCACGCCTATTACTTTTACTCCGTATTTTTTCAGAACTCCGGCTTTGTGAAGTTCCGAAGCGAGATTCAGACCGGTTTGCCCGCCGAGATTCGGCAAAAGGGCGTCTGGCCGCTCGGTCTTTATGATTTCTGTCATTCTGCGGCAATTGAGGGGCTCTATGTATGTAGCGTCTGCCATTCCGGGGTCGGTCATAATCGTAGCCGGGTTGGAATTTACCAGAACAATCTCATATCCGAGTTTTCGAAGTGCTTTGCATGCTTGGGTTCCGGAATAATCGAATTCGCAAGCTTGTCCGATTATTATCGGCCCTGAACCTATAATCATCACTTTTTTAATGTCTTCGCGTCTCGGCATCTGATTTGCTCCTTTATCTTTCGGTGAAAACCTCCGAATTAATATTTGTCTATACCGCGAAATCGGTTGGCGGGATATTAAACAGTTTTTCAGTTAATCTGTCAAATAATTAACTGTGATTTGGCAAATAGTTATGGAACATGACATAGACAACTTATATTTTAATAAAAAAGGCTGGAAACCAGCTATTCCAGCCTTGGTTAAGCATTTGTTTTAAAATTATTATTCTTTGAACGGCAAAAATATATCTTTACGGAAATCAAGGTACTGCTCGTAGGTCATAGCATCTTTCAAATAGCCTGATTCCCATATTTCGTCCAGCCACCTAACCAAATCTTCTATTAATTGCTCTGGCATCATCGAATCCATCGAATTAAAAGAGCTTTCAGAGGTCGTTGTCTGATACAAACCTTCACCAAACCATAAATTGGGGTCCCATTCAATTTCATTGCAGTCAACCCCTATCCAAAGAGAATCGCGAAACTCGATATATTCCTCATAAGTACCTCCAAACTCGTTGCTGTCCCACATATCATCAATCCACATAGCAAGCTCGTCGATTTGCTCGCAAGTCAGCGGTTCTTCGATACTGTTGGGAATCGGCTGGGCTGGCGGAATATAAACTGTTTGGGCAAGTTTTAGCGGGGTTGACCACAGCCAGTTTTGGGCTAATATTTCAAGGTCGGCATTATTTATATGGTTATCCGGATAGAAATCGCAGCAGCCAAAATTCGAGGTAAACAGCCAAACATTTGCGAATGTCGCAAAATCTTTAAAGTTTATAATATAATCATTATTGAGGTCATACTTATGCCCCCATTTCGAACCCCAAAGCCAATCATGCGATAACATATTAAGATGAATATTATTAAACGTATCTTGCCAGCCGGAAGCCATGAGTGAAAAATCGATTAAATTTACGATTTCATCACCGTTTAGGTCTATATCAGGCCAGCAGTACTCATCAGCACCCATATCAGTAACTCCGTCCCTTGTCCTGTCTTCGCCATCAATATCCTTTTCGTCAGGGAAATTGCCTGTACCGGCATTTCTGCAGGGCGAATTAGGAAGAAGGTGGAAATTGCCAGTACAAGGATTAACAAAACACGGGTCGGCGGAGATATTTGTCCCGTTCGCTCCTTGTATGCAGCTATAAGCGGCTGTACAGCCGAAAATATTATTTCCCCAATAATTTCCCCAAACAATACAGTTTGTAATCGTTGGTGCGACGCCGCCGGAGCAATAAATCCCCCATGAACTGTTATTGACTATAGTATTGTTTCTAATATGAGTTGTCTCAGGGGGATAGTCAATGTAAATACCGTAAGAATTGTTCTTGTAAATCAGATTGTTTGTTATAGAAGCAGAATTCGGGTTCCTTAAATCAATACCGGTACCTTGATTATTGGAAATAATATTCCGTGCAATAAATACATCGGAATTTTCGCACCAAAGACCTCTATAGTTGGATTTAAACCGGCTGTCGGTCATTGTAAGATTAACACCATATGTGTACACAGATTGATAGAGGAATCCTTCAAAAGTGCAATCGGTTATATCCAGACTGTCAATATAAAGTGCTTGTAATCCGCAATCACAGTTTCCACCATTACCGTCAAAAGAAGTTTTTGAGACGGCCAGACTATCACAGCTTTCAGCATAAATGCCCGAATCTGTATTATTTTTGAAGAGACAGCCGGAGAGATTGGCGGCAGATGCATGTGCTTCAATGCCGTAGCAGTAATTGTTGATAAATTTACAGTTATAAATATCGGCACAGGTATTTTGTTCAAGTTTCATACCGTAAATATTCTGTTTTAAAGTGCAGTTGGCAACAGCGATATTTGAATTAGCAGCAATTTTAAGGCCTTCTTGAGCGGCATTATTTATAATAAAGCCGTCCAGTACAGCGTTATTAACGTTATCAGCTTTGACAATATTATATACTTTATTTCCGGCTGATATTTGGCCTTGCAGAATCGTTTCGAAGGCAGGGTTGTTAAGTTTCCGTTCGGCAGGTCTGTTTTCACAGCCCTCGAAATGGCCGATTAAACTTAAGTCGTCGAACAATTCGAAGCTGTAATTATACCAGTAGGGTACGCCGGTATCATTTACCGGTTTGTATTCTCCCGTCTTAATCCAGATTTCTCTTGAAGGGCAATTAACATCCCGTTCAGCGGCATCGATGGCGGTCTGAATGTTTTTATACGCCGAAGACCACGAGCGTCCGTTGCCGCCGACAGGGGCATTAGGGTCAACGTAAATAATCGAGCCGCTCCAGCAGTCAACACAGGTATTAACCGAAGCCGACTTGCGGAAAGAATCCCCGATGATTTTACAGATATTGATAAGAGTGCTTCCGGGATTCGCGGCTTCGGTGACGGCAACAGTCAAAGTAATATCCCCCGGATTGTTCGGCCCGAACGAAGGGATTTCCCATGTAACCGTTCCATTGAACGGGTCATAATTACCGGCCGGATTCGAAGAAAGATATTCGACGCCGACGGGCAGCTCATCTATGATATAAACATTGGTATCGTCAAAACCGTTAGGGTCATAGTGAATATTGTAATTTATAGTTGTTAGAGGTGCGATGCAATCGTTTACATCGGCGGTTATTGTCAGACGAACGGGAATCGGAAAATAGGTTACAGCTTTATACAGGTTAAGTCTCCCGCCGCTTGCGCATTTATCGCTCAACGAAAGCTTTACATCGACCGAACTTAAAATCGCCTCTCTGACCTGATAGTGTGTTAATTTCGGATTAGCCGCCCAGACGAGAGCGCAGGCACCTGAAACATATGGGGTTGCGTAACTTGTTCCTTGGCTAAAATCATATCCTCCTCCCGGAACTGTACTCCAAATCATGCTGTCGCCCCACGGATTGCCATTGTATTCGCCTCCGGGTGCACCAAGGTCAACCTTAGTCTGACCGTATGCCGAATAATTACTTTTATTATCATTGGTATTTGTAGCTAATACAGAAATAATATTATCGAAATTATACCAAGATGGATAATCAGGAGATACATCCATATCAAGCCAGTACTTATTCGGAACTGCTGCAATAATTAGAACACTATTGTTATCAGCGGCTTCGATAGCATCTTCTAATGCCTGAATTGGAGTGCTTCCTCCCCACGAGGCATTTATAACTTTTGCACCATTGTTTACCGCATAATTTATCCCTTTTACCGCACTGCTGGCAAGCAGGTGCCAGTCCATATCGTCATATTCTGATATGTTAACAGCCATTAATTTTACACGCCAGCAGACCCCTGTAACCCCCAGTCCGTTATTGCCGACGGCACCGATGATACCGGCTATCATAGTGCCGTGACCATATAAATCCATCGGGTCATTATCATTAACATCGGGGTCGAAATTCCAGCCGCGAATATCATCTATATAGCCGTTATTATCGTCATCGACCCCCGGCAAGCCGTTTAATTCTGCTTGGTTGAGCCAGATATTTTCGGCCAAATCCGGGTGTGTATAATCGATACCCGAATCAATCACGGCGACGATAATATGGCTGTCAGTAACAATATCCCATGCCTCAGGTGCATCTATATCGGCATCTTCGGTGCCGTGATTGTTCTCAAACGCCCAAAGAGCATCAAAATAATAATCGTTCGGATAAGTCGAGCGAAATTCCAGCTTATAATCCGGTTCGGCATACAAGATTTCAGGATTGTTTTTTAGGCGGGCTAAAGCCTGTTCTACCGAAAGATTCGGCGGAAGCTTAACGACAGCCAAGCCGGGGACAAAATCAAGAGATTCTTTTACAGTCCCGACATTAACCGACGCAAGGATCTGATTATTCTCAATATTAGTTCTTTTTGATTTATCTGATTTAGGCGCAAATCGGACAAGAATTCTGCCTTCTTTATAAGGCAAATCATTTTTGGCTAAAGAAGCTGCTGAAAGTACACATATTATAGAAGCGCATATAATTTTATTGAACATAGGGGGTTTCCTTCCTAATTTGACAAAAGATTAGTGCCTATTTCGGTTTTCGTCTTTTATGATGTTATTTTTTCTTGGAGAAGGTTCTGATAGCCAGAATACCTCCGCCAAAAAATAACAGGGTGGTAGGCTCAGGCGTAACGGCAAAATCTATAGTACATTCGTCTTGAAGGGTATTATCATCAAAATCATAAGCACGAACAGTAATAGAATAATCATCAGGCGGCAAAGTCCCGATAGGCTCATTATGTGTCCAGAAATTGATTCCGGTATAATTTCCTCCCGCATCAATATACACATCCAAAGTAAAGTCAGTCGGATTAAATAATGCAGAAGTAACAAGACCGGGACTATTGGCTCCACCAAATACTGTGATGGTTATGCTATCTATATCGGCGGGATATCCAGGTGTAATCCAGATATCGTATATCTTTATAAAACCGGCAAAACATAAGCTTTGAAATAAAAATACGAGGATTAAACTCAGCAGAGTTATTTTTATTCTTACAATTTTATTCTCTTTTTCCATATTTGCCTCCGTTATTTTAAAGAAAGTCTTTATTAATCCCAATTCCGCACACTGCGGAAAATATAGGGACGCAAATCTCATGACTTCTCCGAACACCCCGCCAAGGGTGATGAACGAAACCACAAGCAGCGTCCCGTTTCGGGGACACTGGCTTTGCGCTCGTTCAATTATCCTTTAATTACTTAAAGGTGGCGTATTTTTCGGAGAACGTTTCTAGTCCAGTGGACTTTCAAAATTTCAAAGAGCAGCAAAATTCAGCTATTAACTGTGTTTATCTGCAACTTCTTATATTATATCAAATTACATTGCATAAAAAGCATAAAAACCGTATAAATATGCGTAAAACCGTGTCTGTACTCACCTTCTCCCCTTATTGTCGAATATTATACCATACCCGGCTAAAATAGTCAAGAATTTTATATATTTTTTATCAGTATTGCTTGTCATTTTATATTAAGATTTAGCGGTTATCTTGAATATATCCTTGATATGGCACTTTTTTCTTGGACAAGGTTCTGATAGCCAGAATACCTCCGCCGAAAAGGAAAAGCGAGGTGGGTTCAGGAACTACGGTAAATTCTATATTATATGTATCTAAAAGTAATTTGTAAACATAGTCAAATTGCCTTACCTCTAAAGTATAAGTACCCTCTGGTAAAGGAGAAATTTGCTTCAAATGTGTCCATTTGCTCAAAGCTCGATATGCACCAACATCTATATAAAGGTCGAGTTGAAGAAAATTTCCATTTAAAGAATAAACTTCTTCCTCTACCCAACTGGGAGTTCCGCCTCCCCAACCAGAAATATCGAACGTAATTATATCAGCCTCTGTAGGTTGAGATGGAATTATGTTAACTGTTTCAATCCAGATGTATTCGTCTCCAAGAGCATTCCATGGGCAGATAACAATTGACGATAGAATAAACACAAACAGCACTACCCGTGTCATCCCTCTTGTGCTCTGCCCCTCTTTCCCTTTTGTTCTTGTGAACATAACCTTCCCTTTCAAATAGTAACAATATTATAGTTTATTGACTTGCTAATGTCAAGTACAAAAGTCCGAAAACAAACTCGGTCTTTCAGGGATTCGGCGATTTATTTAGTAGCAGCAGAACTGCCGGATGAATCCTTCGGAACTTTGCTTGTCTTTTTTGGAATATATATTGCAAATTCCTCCTTCAAATACTGCGATTCGTCAAGCTCGGCATCCTGCTGCTGTTCGTTCTTTTTAACATCTTTTTGTTCTTTCATTTAAACTCCTTTCGTTTGGTTAATTGGTTCATTGGTTAAATGGTTTCCGCCGCCCCGCCACGGGCGGGTAAAAGGCGGATAAAAATTGGTTAATTCTGTTTTCACTTTTGCCCTTGGCATGGCATAGCCATTGCCTTTTACCTTTTGCCTTTGGCATGGCATAGCCATTACTTTCTACTTTCTACTTTTTCAAAAAAGCTTTGACGCGCCCTATACGGGCTTTACCTAAGGGCCATGAACCCATCATCAGCGGCCTGATAAAACAAACCGCTGCCCCCATTCATGACGTTCCATATAGAACGTACGTCAAAGCCCCAACAGCAGGAGGTTAGCTGTACTGGTTAATTTTTTCACCGCAAAACTCGCAGAGATTATTAACTAACGACTCTTTTTTTGGGCTTTTTTGCCAAAAAAAAGAGCACCGCCGCAATCACGCTCAAGGAAGGCCCGTCAGAGCCTTTTGGGACATGAAGGACGATGCTCTTTTTATAGTTTACACCAGAAACCGCTGCTTGTATAGAACAAGCAAGCGGTGCTCCCTGTAAACGAGAGCACCGAGCCTTTCATCCGTTCCCAAATTGCAAACTGACGGTTTACCTTGAAACGTCTGAAATCTCAGTGTTAAGTTTTAATGACGGTTTTCTCTCCGTCAAATAATAGAATAATATATATAGTATAACTATTGCAAGTACTTTTTTTATTTTTTTCAGAAAATTGAAAAATTGAAATGCTTGGTAGAGACTTTAGAGATTAAATTTTAGGTTTTAGCTGCTTATAATTTTCAGAACCCCAAGGCATAAATCACCAAAACAGCAATCTTTGTCTTGACAAAGATTCGTATTTTATGTAAAATTATGTATGTCGTATTAATAGCGGAGCCGGTTACGAAAATCACTCTTTTCGGAGCGGAGTTCGTAATCTGCTCGCAAGCTGTTTTGACGAGGTTTATCAGATGAACCAGCAGGCTCTTGACGCAATTGAGCAGATATTAAACTACAAATTTTCAAACCGCAAACTGCTTTCGCAGGCATTCTATCATTCTTCTTCAGTCGAAGATAGGGCTATGAGCAATGAACGGCTGGAGTTTCTCGGCGATGCGGTTCTGGGTGCCGTGATTTGTCAGCGTCTTTTTGAAAAATTCCCCCAATATCTCGAAGGCGACCTTACTAAAATTAAAAGCTCTCTTGTTTCGAGAAGGATATGTGCCAAAGTTATCAAAAAACTCGGCTTGCAGGAATATCTCAAAGTCGGAAAAGGAATGAACGGAAGTATGGCGCTGTCCGGCTCGCTGGCTGCGGGATTATTCGAAGCTTTGGTCGCGGCGATTTATATCGACGGCGGGTTCGAAGCTGCCAAAAAATTCATTCTTGACGGGTTCGAGCCGATGATTAGTCAGGCCGATGCCGCTCAAGCTCACGGAAACTATAAATCGCTCCTTCAGCAGTATGCTCAGCAGCAATTCAATATTACCCCTACATATTCTGTTCTCGACGAAAAGGGGCCCGACCATAATAAATGTTTCGAGGTCGAAGCTGTTATGGCGGACAGGCATTTTCCGAGCGCATGGGGAAATAATAAAAAAGAGGCTGAACAAAAAGCCGCCCGCATCGCCCTTATCGAATTGGGGGTGCTTCCCAAGTCTCCGGACGAATAAATTATTCGCGTATAAGATTTTTAGTTTATCGCGAGTAAATTTTAATCCTATTTCAGACCTACCGGTTTATATTTTCCGAAATTGAAAATATGGGGAAGGAAAATTTTTCTGACTATCTCAGTCACAAATAGAATCAATCCGGGCAGCATGGCAAGCCCCCATTCATAAGGATGCAGCGCGTCGGTATTGAAAGGTATCCTTAAAAACGGAACGTATATCACCAATAGCTGTAATAAAAGTGCAATTCCTACCGCGCCAATCAGCCATTTGTTGCGAAGCAGACCGAGTTTGAAAATTGTCATTTCGTCCGAGCGGGCGTTAAATGCGATGAACCATTCGAAAATTACCACACTGCAGAAAACCATCGTTGACGCTTCTTGGAAAGACACTCTCGAATCGAGCCACTTAAAAATGGCGGCGGAGAGGCCTGCGCCGATAACTGCGAAATATGAAATACGAAGCATCATTCCCGGAAAAAGCAAACCGACTTTCGGATGTCTGGGCGGCTGTTTTAGCTCCAGTCCGGTTTTCGGTTCGAGTCCTAACGGTATCGCCATCAAAGCCCCTGTAACCAGATTAATCCAGAGAATTTGCAAAGGTGTCAGCGGCGATTTGCCTATAAGCAATACGCACGTTAACAATATGAGCAGTTCGCAGAAACAGGTGCTTAGCAGAAACAAAATCACATTGCGAAGCCGATTAAAAATCGCACGGCCTTCTTCGACTGCCGTTATTATCGTAGCGAAGTTATCATCAGCCAAAACCATATCCGAAGCTTCTTTTGCAACATCGGTTCCGGTTATTCCCATAGCGATACCGATGTTTGCCGACTCAAGTGCCGGAGCGTCGTTGACTCCGTCGCCGGTCATGGCGACTGTGTGCCCGCGGCTTTTAAAAGCCTCGATAATCCGGAGTTTATGCAGAGGTTCGATTCTGGCAAAAACCGAAAAATCTTCTATTTGAGCGTGCAAATCTTCGTCGCTGATTTTAGCAAGTTCAGAGCCGCTTATAGCTTTACCTTCTCCCAGTCCGAGCTGTTTTGCTATTGCTTCGGCGGTAATCTTATTATCACCGGTAACCATTACGACTTTTATTCCCGCGTCTTTGCAGTCAGCGACGGCTTTAATAGCTTCGCTTCTTGGCGGGTCAATCATACCGGTAAGTCCGGCAAAAATCAGCTTACCTGTAAGTTTTTCCTCCTCGATTTTTTTAACGCTGTCGGTATATTCCGCATATGCCAGCGCGATGACGCGCATCGCGTCTTTGGCCATAGACTCGTTGGCTTGAAGGATTTTTTGTTTCTCGTCTTCTGTTAGTTTTACAGGTCTTTTATTTTTTAAAACCTCACTGCAAAGCGAAAGAATTTTTTCAGGCGAACCCTTCACATAAGCGACGCTTTTATTTTTCTGCCGATGCAAAGTAGCCATATATTGATTTTCGCTTTGAAAAGGAATTTCAGAGATTCTCGGATAATCTTTTTCCGCCTGTTCTTGGTTGAGTCCGGCTTTGGCGGTGAGTACTACCAACGCTCCTTCGGTCGGGTCTCCTATAATTTCCGAGGAACCCGAATCTTTTGTTATCGACGCGTCGTTGCATAGTACGGCTGCGGTTAATAATGTTCCTGTCGGCCCTTCGAGCGGCTGTTTAATCGGCTTGCCGTTTTCTTTAAACTCGCCCGATGTTTCATAGCCGCTTCCGGTAACTTCGATAAATCTGTCATCGCAATATATTTTTCCGACAGTCATTTGATTGTGTGTAAGCGTTCCGGTTTTATCAGAGCAGATAACCGTAGCTGAACCGAGGGTTTCCACCGCAACGAGCTTTCTTACGATAGCGTTACGTTTGGCCATCATCTGCATTCCGATAGCCAGAACTACTACCACAACAGCGGCAAGACCTTCTGGAATAGCCGCAACCGCTGCCGAGACCGCAAGCATAAAAATATCTACCGCAGAAATACCCCTAAAGATTCCGATGAGTATTAGCAAAGCACAAGCACTCAGAACGATTCCTATAATATAATGACCGAGAACATCGATGCCTTTTTGAAGAGGTGTTTTTTCGGTTTTGATGTCTTGTATAGCCCCTGCGATATGCCCGATTTCAGTGTCCATTCCGGTAGAGACAATCACCGCCATCGCCCGGCCATAGGTAACGCTTGTGCCCATATATATCATGTTTTTTCTGTCGGCTATGGATGCTGATTCGTCTACTGTTCCGGTATTTTTCTCAGCCGGCATCGATTCACCGGTGAAGGCTGATTCGTTGGTTTTAAAATTTATTGCGTCAATTAACCGGGCATCAGCGGGAACTTTATCTCCGGATTCGAGAATGATTATATCACCCGGTACAATCTCTTTTGCCGGGATTTCCAAAAGCTTGTTGCTGCGTTTGACTTTGGATTTCGGGGAAACCATTCGCAGCAGAGCTTCCATTGCTTTCTGCGCCCGCATTTCCTGAATAAATCCCGTCAAAGCCATAAACAGAAGAACGCCTACGATTACCAGACCGTCAATGTAGATGTTGAAGGCGAATTTTATAATCGCCGCTGCGATAAGAAGATAAACCAGCGGATTAACAAACTGATGCAGGAATATATAAAGAGGGGCTATTTTTTCTCTGGCGGTTAAGATGTTCGACCCGAATTCGGACAATCTTTCTTGTGCCTGATTGTTATCCAGACCAGATGGATTCGTATCCAGCAGACGCAGGGTTTCTGTACTGTCTAAGGTATGCCATTTTTTATCTGTGATTTTGCTCGATAGAGTTTCGCCCACTTTGAGTCTCCGTATATCAGGATTATAAATTTATCGAAGTAACTTAATATCAGCCCGGATACGAGCGAACTTCGCCCCTAACGTTCCAAATTATAAGTTAAATATAATATGCAGTACAGAAAAACTCAACCCTTAAGATAGGTGTATTGAGTAGGATTTTAAGAGGATTATTCCGTCGCCAGATAAGCTACTAAGCAAAGCATTACTGCTGCGGCGATTATAAAAAGTATAATCGAGCCGAAAAGCAGTGCAGTTTCCCTGATAAATCGCAGCGGGACAATCTTGGAAACTTTTATAGCTTTATATATAACGGCAATCGCAGCCGCCAAAGGAAGCATCCAGAGCATCGACTGGGGATTCATCCGGATTGTCTCTGGAGAAGTAAAACTTGCCAAAATTGCAAAAATACCAGCCGGCATATTTAGTCTCCGCTGTTTCTGATTTTCCGGGTATGACCCAGATATACAGAGTTAATAATGCATAATAAATTCAGCAAACCTGAAATGCTCGTATAGAGCTGACCTATTTCATTAGGTCTGCCGTAAGATAGATATTCGCCGCTTTTTGTCGTTTCTCCGAGAATTGCCACTAACGGCGAATTAAGCATCTGAGCGGCAAACCAAGGTTTGGCCTGTACTGGGTCGATAACGCCTATAGAACCGACATATATTCCAATGCAGAAAGTCAATATTATCGTGCAGAAAACAATTATTGACCGTTTGTATTCACCGAGCAGCCAGTATCCGCCGCCGGGCACCAGCCAGCCGATTGCAGCTATTATCCCAAGACGTAAATAATTATTTTCGTTAGAACCTTCGGACATCAGAACTCGGCTCCTTCGGGAGATGTTTGGGCTTCTTGAGAGTTATTGTTGTCATCTTCAATAAATTTCAAGTTCATTCTTTTAATTATATTATCCGGCTGGAAGAAAACCGCTGCGAAATTCTGCATATTCGTGGTGTCTAACTCGAAAGCCCAGCGGCTTTTGGCGGCTTGAAAATCTTCTTCATAAAGCCTGCTTATTGAAAGATATTTAACCACATAATAACCTATGTCCGGCTTAACTTGGACTATTAAAGGAAGTTCAGCCGGCTGATTGCTGTCTTGCGGTATCAAGGAATATAAAATCTGAGCGACCTGATTTTGTTTAATACTCTGATTTCTTGCAAAACGGGCCGTTGTTTCAGATTGGCTGCGAAAATCAAGAGCCTCGATGTAATCAGGGCTTATTCTGTTAAAGTTAGTAAGACTGATTAGCCCGAAAGAATTAGGCTCATCAGAATCCTTCGGCGGATACCGCTTGTTAAATTGATTCAAGGCTTCATCCCAGCTATTCGATACGGCTATTTTAGAAAATTCTTCGGCTTTTTGCCTCGCAGTATCCATCGCTGCAAGTTTTTTCAAATCTTCGATGACTTGTTCCCTGACAGAATGAACCTTATCTTTTGCTTTTTCAGATTCGTTAAAATTGATTGTGGTTTTACTGAAACTTTCGTTCAGCGAATCAGGAACATACGACTTTCTTGTATTGACTACTCTCAAAACAGCAGCAACCTTGCCCCTGATATCTCTTGCCGGGCCGATAGTTTCATAAAGTCTCGGCGGACTTATTTCCATAAGCCCCTGTGAGCCGCCGAATTGCTCCATAGCAAAAACAGCTTCGTATAAAGGTATCGGCATCTGGCCCGCCGAAGGATTTTGCAGGAATAAACCTGCTAAATAAGCATCTGCTCTCATATCGGGAGTGCTCAAAAATCCAGTTGTTCCGTAATAAACCGTTATTTGGTATTTTTCGGTAAGCTGATTTGCAATCTGCTTATAATCAGCAGCTTTAAGCTCATTCGGCTCAAGCTGGCTGATATTTTTTTCTTCGTAAACCTGCTGTATCAGTCTTCTTGCTTCACCCATAATCATGTCAGATTTTGTCATTATCCTCTGCTGGGTAAGCCTATCTGTGATAAGTTTGGCAACCTGACCGAAACTTGCAGTACGTTCGACTTGCATGGAATTCGGATTATTCGGGTCCAACGGAACCCGCCGAGTGAATTGTTCACGGTTTCTCTGGTAATAATCTTCTTTTTCCTGCTGAGTAGGCGGCTCGGTGATTTCCGCAATGTCATCGAGCTTCACAGCCATATATTCGAGAGCCGCCATATCATCGAGCTTATATCCGAAGCCGTACGGGTTGTCCTCGCTGAATTCGCCGGGTAAATTATCCCTGTAATTTTCAAACTGCAAAGATATTTGCTCTTCGTTCGGATTAGGTTGTTTGTCTGCGAATATCGCCCCAGTAAATCGCACAAATTCGGTATCCATAAGTTCGGTGTCTACACTTACTGTTTTCCTTAGCTGGTTTTCGGTCAACGGCTGTTCTGAACAGACAAGCTGAGAATATTCGAGTATTGCTAATAAATGTGAAAAAGCCGATTCTACTAAATCCTGCGACATTCCTCGCATTACCAGAAGTTCCATCATTTGGGGGTAAGTTGCGTTAGGAAATATCTGCGGAACGGCACTGGTTAGTATCTCACGAGTACTCTGGCTATCGACTGCGATACCGGCGTTTTGAGTTTCTTTCTTGAGAAGAATCCAGTAAATATCCGCAGGAGCTGTGCGCTGGTATAATTTTCCAATCTGTTCATCAGTTATTCTAAGTCCCTTGGTTGTTATAAGTCTTTTTAGAACAGTAAACATTTGGGGGTCCATTTTGTTTTCAGAAAACAGCAGCTCAGATAAAAAGAACCCTCGTAAATCCTGACTATGCAATAGCCGTTCGGCCCCCATGCTTCGCAGTGCTTCGAGTTCATTCTGGGCAATTACCCGGTCGTTGTATGTGATTTTTCCTTTCGTCCCATAGGTCGCCAAAGCCGTATTTCTGCCCCAGCCGCCCTGGCCGAGCTGCGATATATACGAGCCTCCTATAAAGCCGACCATCAAAAGGACAACGACTATCGCCAAAATCTTCCGTTCGTTCTTGCGAATCCACTTTATTAGATTCATTATTATACCTCAATATACAGGACCAGAACCATTTTTTACGAAACCCCAAAGTATATAGGCTATTGGGGTTGTTTGGCAAGCAAAATAGTGTCTAATCCATTAACCCTTCGATAGATAATTTTCTTGAAATGCAGCCGCCCTTAGGTAATAATAATCCCATGTATTAAGCCGTAATTAACGTTTAACTTAATCGGCAACCTTACTAAGGGAGTAGAAGATTATGAATACTGAGCACGATAAACAGAAAAATCTCGTTGATGCTACCGATTGCCTTGAAGCTATTGGCGTTTTCAAGGCATGGAAAAATTTCTTTTTCTTAATAACCCTTCTGTCTTTGCTGCTGATTCAGGTATGTTTCTGGGCGGCTCATTTGCACCTCGTTAAAGACTCTTCGCCGCAGGAAGAACTCGATATCAATATTTCTGTCGAACAGGCGGGCGACGGCGTTATTACTCTTTCTCAAACGGTCGAAGTACCCGCTGAAATACAGCAAGCCGCTTCGGAAGTTGTCGCTGATGTGAACACGCCGGTTGTCGAAAAACATACGAGAAAACCTGTTGATGTAACCAAAATTATCAAGCCTGTTCATATAGCATGGACGATACGCTCGGCCGGTGTTGTCATAATATTTTCGGCAATGCTTTATTGTCTTACAATTTTATTCTGCCTGAAGATTTCTCTTGTCGGAAGGCTTGGAGGAATTAATCATATCAGCAGAGCTTTCTTTATCTCGCTTATACTCCTTGTTTTCCTTATGCCTTGGCAGGAGTGTTTCGGCTGGTTCCTCGCAGGAGCAGTCTTTGCGCCGAGCGAACTTAAAGCCGCCCTGAAAAATTACCCCGATATGTTACTGATTGAACAGGCATGGTTCTATTTGAGATTTGTCGGGTTCTGGGTTCTTATATTACTGCTGCTTCTGTTCGCTCAGGCAAGGACAAGCCGCTGGGCAAGAGCTACCCTGAAAAGACTTGAGGTAATCTAAAATGCCCGAAGAGCGCATCGGCTTTATCGGTACGGGTATTATGGGCAAGCCGATGGCGATGAACCTGCTCAAAGCCGGATACTCTCTGGTTGTTCATAACCGCACGAAATCTAAAGCGTCCGCGCTTCTTGATGCCGGAGCCCAGTGGGCCGATACTCCTGCTCTAACCGCCTCAGAAAGCGATATTGTTATCACCTGCCTGCCGGATACTCCGGACGTGGAAAAAGTTCTTTTGGGCAAAAACGGAATAATCGAATCTTCACGCTCAGGGCTGATTTGCATAGATATGAGTACTATTTCGCCTAAATCCACACAGCAAATCGCCGCCAAGCTGCAAACCAAAAAAATTATTTTAATGGATGCTCCGGTAAGCGGCGGGCAAATCGGGGCAATCGAAGCGAAGCTTTCTATAATGGCAGGCGGGCCTGAAGAAATCTATCAAAAGGTTTTGCCTGTTATGCAGACACTTAGAAAGACCATAACATTATGCGGGCCAATCGGTTACGGCCAAATTACAAAACTCGCAAATCAGGTTATGGTTATCCATACAATAATGAGTATTGCTGAGGGTCTGGCCTTTGCCAAAAAAGCAGGACTGGACTTGCAAACCACTTGGCAGGTAACCACCGGCGGAGCTGCATACAGCCATTCATTGAAAGTTCTCGGTAAAAAAATTATCGAAGGAGATTTTGCTCCGGCATTTATGGTCGATTTGCAAATGAAGGATTTGCGATTGGTTATGCAATACGCTGATATGATTAATCAGCCTTTACCCGGCACGGCTTTAGCCAAAGAACTGCTGGCTGTTCTTCAAGCCAAAGGTCGCGGCCGTGACGGAACACAGGCATTGTTCGATGTGATAATGCATTTAGGTTCCGGCAGTTGATTATGACTTGGTCATCTGTAAACTTGCCAGCGCAACGAACTTATCATCCGCAAACTCAAAGACTTCCTCAAGCCCGGTAACCGTGAATATCCCCTTAGTGGCCGGCGCTACATTGCTGAAAACCAGCTTATGTTCACAATCACCAAGCAGCTTTCGAAGCTTGAGCAGCTTGGAAATACTCGATGATGTAATAATGTCGACCTCAGAAAAATCGATTACCACGTCGCAGTCGCCGCGGTCACGAACCATTTGCGTAACGGTAACAAGCTCATCGCCCATCTGAGGTTCTTGCGGCAAATCTACTAAAATAACTTCCTCTGACCAGTTTTGAATACCCATCTTTTAGTTCCTCGACTCGGTAATTAAAAGTTTTCTATCATACCACCGAGAGCTTATCGACAAATACGGTATTATGATTAAGTAAAAATATTCTTTTACTTCACAAGGACCGATAATATAACTGTCTTTATCCGGCAAATGTTAGATTTTTGAAAAGCTGGTTTTTATCTTCGCACCGGTTCGGCTGGAAGAGTCAAATTGAAAGCTCGGCCTTTATACGGGCCGCTTCTGTACTGGATTACCTCTGCTCTGGTATTTTGCGGGTCAATAGCATAAAGTGTTCCGTCATCGGCACGGACTATCGCGAAAGATGTTCTGTCCAGCGATATGCCGAAATCCGCTTTGTTGGCTGTACTTGCAGTCTGGCCCATCACCAGCGCAAGCACCAACCCTGTCAAAATACCGATTATTAAGGTTTTTACATCGATTGAAGCTTTCATGGTTTATCCCTTTCAATAAAGTGTCTCTTTTAATTAACGTTCGATTTTGATTCGGTGTTCACCAGATAATAAAGGAATCCATTATATCTTTCAATATGCTGCTCGAAACAGTCTTTCGCGAAGTATTTAATCAGAACATCAAAATGATATTGGGCAGGTTATTTTTTAAGTTTGGAAAGAATTATTTTTGGCAGAAATCGACCAATCTGGCTATTTCGCTTCGCAGGTTCTTGCGGTCGACAATCATATCAACAAATCCGTGCTCGACCATAAATTCAGCAGTTTGAAAACCTTCGGGCAGCTCGACTTTTATGGTCTCAGCGATTGTTCGCGGGCCTGCGAAAGCTATAAGCGCGCCCGGCTCGGCTATGATTACATCACCTAACATCGCGAAACTCGCCGTAACGCCGCCGGTTGTCGGGTCTGTCAAAACCGCTATATATAAACCCTTGGCTTCGTTGAGTTTGGCGATAGCTGCGCTTGTCTTGGCCATTTGCCCCAGCGAAACTACCCCCTCGTGCATCCTCGCGCCGCCGCTGCAGCAGACGACTACCAGCGGCAATTTTTCTTTAATCGCTTTATCGACAGCCGCACAGAATTTTTCGCCTACCACCAAGCCCATAGAACCCATCAAAAAATTCGGGTCCATAACCCCTAAAACAATCGGTCGGCCTTTAATAAACGCTTTTCCGATTCGCATTGCTTCGGTAGAGCCGGTTTTCTTAGTATCGGCTTCGATGCGTTCTTTGTATGTAGTCCCCCTGAATTTGAATTCCAACGGGTCACCGCTGGTCATATCAGCCAATTCTTCCTCGAAAGAACCTTCGTCAGTCAGATATGCAATTCTTTTCTTGGCATCGATACGGAAATGGTAATTACACTGAGGACAGACGTTAAAATTCGTCTCGACCGTGCTGCGGTAAATCATTTTTTCGCAGCCAGTGCAGCGCATCCAAAGCCCTTCGGGCATCTCTTTGCGAGGCCGAAGGCTGAATCCATTCCATCTCGATTTTGCTTTTTTAGCCATAGTTGTAATATTGCTTTTTGTACTCATTCGAGGATTCTACCAAAAGACACGGAATTTAACCACAAAAATCATTAAAACTGTCCCGCGTTTAGGCCAGAGCCGCCTTGCGAATATCATTAATAGCTTTGGCTCTGTCGGGCTGGGAAAATATAGCATTCCCGGCTACCAGCGTATCAGCTCCGTAAGAAACGACAATCGGAGTAGTTTGCGGGTCGATTCCGCCGTCAACCTCGATTCTAATATCAGGGCCTACAATTTTTCGAACTTCGATGATTTTTTTCGCGGCATCGTGCATAAAACTCTGCCCGCCGAATCCCGGATGAACCGTCATTACAAGGACCATATCGCAAAGCGGAGCAACATCTTTAATCAATTCTACCGGTGTATCGGGATTTAATGTTATCCCCGCCGTACATCCGAGACTATGAAGCTTATCTATTAATTTCTCCGGCTCCGGTTCGACCTCGATATGAAATGTAATATTATTTACGCCTGCTTCGATAAACCGCTCGGCAAACTCGGAAGGTTTTAAAATCATAAGATGGCTGTCGAAAACAAGCTTGCTGTATTTGCGGAGCTTGGCGATTACCGGCGGGCCTATCGTGATATTCGGCACAAAATTACCGTCCATCACGTCAAGATGAACCATATTGACGCCTGCCGCCTCAATCTGGGCGATTTCGTCCGCCAGCTTCGCAAAGTCCGCGCTCAGTATCGATGGAACAACTTCAATCGTTCCTGCCTTTGGTAATCTCATTTTTCCCCAAGAAGTTTGTTCAGTTTTTTCCATATCCTCATATCTTCCGCTTCTTCGCACAACTTCATAGCCCATATCTTAAGGTATTTTCTATCTAACTTATTTTCGTGACGGGCTATCAAGCCTTCTATATCACTGATATCCTTTGCTCTGTCAGGAACAAGTTTCAAAAGAATCAAATCCTCGGGAGTTGGAAAAAATGCTTTTACTCCGTGAAGATTAATTGCTTTGCGACGGTTGCAAGCCTGAATCTCTAAATCAGTAGATGCAATTATAAAATCAATGTGATAATCCCCATAGGATATTTCAAATACGCCCGTTTGTTCCGCTGACTTTATGCATTTTTTAACCGAAAGGCCGAAGCCGGCTTTTTTAGCTTTGTCTAAAAAAACTAAAAGGTCGTCTTTTTCTATCACCAGATCTATATCTATATCAGCCGTGACCCTTGCTTCACCGATAGTACTTGCTGCGAGTCCTCCGATAACAATATAACTATACTTACCGGCATTTAAAAACTTTGCAATTTTTTTATAGGTATCAAGCAGCGACATAATCATGACTTTCGTTTTTTCTTTAATGACATCCTAAGACAAATGGGATGGTCTTGCGAAAAATTATCCCGCCATTGTTCAATCAGAGGGGTTGCCAGCATATCTTCTGCCAGACGTATGGCCTTTTTCGGCGAAAGATTACGCAGACGCTGTTTTCTCTGTTTTTCCCACGAATCGAATCTTTTCTTATCCAGCAGATTTTTATTTCCCTTTATCGTTTTCATTAAAATAAGATAGTAACTTGTAGTTCATTTTCAGTCAAACAAAAAGGGCCGCCCTTAGGCAGCCCTTTCACTTGAGAATTGTTAATTAATCATTATTTCTCATCGAGTATTTCGATGCACGGAAATTTTTTGCCTTCTAAAAATTCCAGTGATGCTCCGCCGCCTGTTGAAATATGCGTTATTTTATCGGCAAGGCCGAGCTTGTTAATCGCGCTGGCGCTGTCGCCGCCGCCGACAATACTTTTTGCTCCGCCGTCTGTTGCCGCGGCGACTGCTTTGGCGACTTCTTTGGTGCCTTTGTCAAAAGGTGCCGTTTCGAAAACACCCATCGGCCCGTTCCAGACGATTGTTTTGGCTTGGGCTAAAATTTCCGCGAATAATGCGCAGGTTTTGGGGCCGATATCCAACCCTATCCAGCCGTCTTCGATATCCTTCAAAACGGTTTTATTTTCAACGCCGGCTTTTATCTCCTGAGCGACAACCGAGTCTTCCGGCAGAACCATTTTACAATTAGCTTCTTCGGCTTGGGCCAAAAGCGAGTTGGCTTTGTCTAAGAAATCTTCTTCACAAAGACTGTTCCCGATTTTGTATCCCTGAGCTTTCAAGAAAGTGTATGCCATCGCTCCGCCGATGAGAATCTGGTCCACTTTGCCGATTAGATTCTCGATTACACCGATTTTATCCGAGACCTTTGCTCCGCCGAGTATCGCCGCAAAAGGATGTTCCGGATTGCTTATTGTTTCACCGAGGAATTTAAGTTCTTTTTCTACCAGAAAACCGATAACCCGCGGCTTGCCCTGCATTATCGAAGGAACCGTGTACATCGAAGCGTTATCACGATGTGCCGTGCCGAATGCATCATCGACATATACATCTGCCAAATCAGCCAGTTGTTTCGCGAAATCATCTTTTGCTTGACGAAGCTGAGCGTCTTCTTTGGCGGCTTTATCTTTGATTGTTTCTTCTTTATGAAAACGCAGGTTTTCAAGCAGCATAACATCGCCGGCTTTTAATGCCTGTGCTTTTTTCTTTACCTCATCGCCGATGCAGTCCGGCACAAAAATAACAGGCTTAGATAACAGTTCTCCCAATCTTTTAGCAACCGGAGCAAGACTGAACTTCGGGTCAGGTTCGCCTTTGGGTCTGCCCAGATGACTCATTAAAATCAGAGAACCGCCGCCGTTCAATACCGCTTTGATTGTCGGCAGGGCTTTTAAGATTCTGTCATCGCTGGTGATTTTAAGGTCTTTATCGAGCGGCACGTTGAAATCGACCCGCATTAAAACACGTTTACCTTTAACGCTTATATCTGCTACTGTTTTCTTAGCCATACGATTAATCTCCAGTCTTTATTTGAAACAAACTTCGTTAAAACTGCACATTTCGATTGATTAGATATTTTGCCACTACCGTATTTAATCTTACCGGGGAAGGCTCATTTTTTGCATAGCGTTTAAGCACTGCGAGGTCGGTTTGCCAAACCTCATCGCCCGGAGCCAGCAGAAACAAGCTGTCCGGCTCATAGCTGTCGCAAAGCCGCCCGTTTTTATAATAATAATGGGTATCGCATATCTCCGTCGGATACGCACGCATAAGGGGAGGAATATCGTGCGGCAAAAACCAAAGCTTAATTTCTCTTTCGGCTTCCTCATAAGAAGCGGATGTATGGATTAAATTATCTATCCTGTCATCGATTATATTTCCATTTTCGTCTTTTATCGGTACCAGCGTCCCAAGCGACCGCAGACAGCCGGGGCGTTCTTCTCTGGCACGGTGAGGATTCGTCGGCCCTGCTATAGCCCTTAATTTATCAAGGACATCAGGCCCCTGACAAATAATCGCGATAACCCGCCGCTTCCACCGTTCTTTGCCGTAATAATGGATTTTGCCCATAATATAATCGAGCAGAGAATCATAAAAAACTTTACCTTTGTGTTCTGCGTAATGTTCTTCGGCGAGCATCTTATTTACATTGACAATTTTTGCCGCGGCAAAACGTGCACCTGTATGAAACTCTGATAATTGCGAAAAAATAAATCCTGTAATCGAATTTTTCAGTGCATCTGGCTTTATGAGTACGAGTATTTGTTCACGCTGTTTTTTATCCATCTTTTAATGCCTGTTTATAAATTTCCTCAATAAAAACACCGATGCGAACGTAGTTTCAAATGATATTAAAAGGACCCGTCCGTTTCCGGGCGGGTCCTCGTTATTAATCTTAAAGCTTTGCCATTTTTTCCATGATATCGACTGTGCGGTTCGAGTATCCCCACTCGTTGTCGTACCAGCTTATGACCTTAACTGTCTTGCCTTTTACCATTGTCAGAAGTGAATCGAAAATGCTCGAAGCCGGGTCATTAACTATATCCGAGCTTACTATCGGCTCGTCGCAATAAACCAAAATGCCTTTCATAGGGCCTTCGGCTGCTTTTTTCATCGCGGCGTTTACTGATTCTTTAGTTACATCTTTTTTGACATTGACGACAAGGTCAACAATGCTTCCGACCGGAATCGGAACTCGAACTGCAAAGCCGTCTAATTTGCCGTCAAGCTCAGGTACCACTTTGCCGATTGCCTTGGCTGCTCCGGTGCTTGTCGGAATCATATTTGCCGCTGCGGCTCTTGCACGGCGAAGGTCACTGTGAATCTGGTCGGCAACTTTTTGGTCATTGGTGTATGCGTGAATTGTTGTCATAACGCCGTTCTCAATGCCGAAAGTATCGTTGAGAACTTTTGCTATCGGAGCAAGGCAGTTTGTTGTGCAGCTTGCGTTCGAGACGCACTTTACATCTTTGGTTAACATGTTGTCATTTACACCCATTACGATTGTCGCGTCAATTTCATCCTTTGACGGCACTGTCAGAACAACTTTCTTCGCTCCGGCTTTGATGTGGTCGCCGTATCCGCCCTTAGGTGATTCTTTGGCGCGGAAGATACCGGTGGATTCGACTACGATATCAACACCCATATCCTTCCAAGGCAGTTCTGCGGGGTTCTTCATAGCCAGAACCTTTATGGTCTTGCCGTTTATCACTAAATCTGTGCCCTTAGCTTCGACTGTTCCCTGCCACCTGCCTTCGACCGTGTCATATTTGAACAGATGTGCTAAGCTCTTTGCGTCCGACAAATCGTTGATTGCGACCAGCTCAAGCTCGCCTTTGCGGGTCATTAAAATTCTTGTTACAGCTCTGCCGATTCTGCCGAAACCGTTAATTGCAACTTTTGTTGCCATTCTTGATTC
The DNA here is from genome assembly GCA_964391985.1 of uncultured Pirellulales bacterium. Classification (GTDB taxonomy): domain Bacteria; phylum Planctomycetota; class Phycisphaerae; order Sedimentisphaerales; family Anaerobacaceae; genus CAYMOE01. The sequence continues at coordinate 55,575 of CAYMOE010000001.1, read as the reverse complement.
TCCTTTTGTTTTCTAAAAATATCAAAACATGTTCTGTCCGCATACCGATACCGGTAAGGACAAGTGAATGCGGTAGTTTATTTTAATCTATACACCTTGTCAAGACCTATCCGATAGCCCCAAAATGCTGTTTTTATGCAATTTTGAAGTATAAAGCTGATGATTTTATGCGATATCCTACGGATATGATTATATCGAGGTTGTAATGCTTCACCTGCCTGCTTATTTGCCTATTTCCTTCTGTTTGAACTATTAAGTAATCCTTAATAGTTGACTCTTGGGAAAGCTCCTCTTCATCGTAAATGTTTTTAATATGGATATTTATATTTGGTATGGTTGTCTGATAAAGCCTTGCTAAATCCGCCTGATTCAGCCAAAGCGTCTCACCTTCAAGGCGGACTTCTATCTTGGTCCGGCCTTGTTCGGTTTGATATATCAGTATATTCCCGCCTCGCGCTGCTAAGTCATTTTTACCCATTAAAATTCCTTTAAAATCATAAATTGTTATAAACTTTTTATTTTATAGTTAGATTCCTGTACACTTATGAGTACAGCCTCATTTTTTTTGATATTCCTTTGTTGATACTATGAAATTAGCTAATGTTTTTGCTGCATTCACTGCAAGTACTGCGTGATGTTTATCTGGGCGATAAGTGGCAACATGTGCATCACTCATTTTATTTCGAAGACTTGCCAAGCCTGTTACCACGCTGACAAGACCGGATAATATCTGTTTCAAGGTATCGGAAATATCTTTGCGACTCGGCTCGAGATTTAGCATTTTTTGTATTCTGCGATAGAGTTTGATTAAATCACCATCATATTCAGCTGCTTTCGAATCAAGTTCTTTTTCAATTTCAACTAATACTGCCTCTAGCAAAGAGCGAGCATTTGTTATTGCGCCGCAATAATCTTCTGATGCTATTTTTGCATCACATTTTTCTGTCTGTTCCTTAATGAAGGTGTGAGCATCTTTTTGTGAATCGTTGAAAGGACTGTCAAATTCTACGCTATCACCTTCAAGGTCGCGAATTACTGCCTTGTCATTAATAATTTCGACTTCATAACCATCGTATTTCAAATAACAATTGAAAGACTCGATTACCTTATTTACATCGAATCTAGTATCAAGAAATTCACGAGGATCAAAAACATGCCTCATAAGTCCGTACAATGCTTTAGTATTCTTCTTATTAAAAAACCTGATACAGTCTTCTACATACTGCCATCTGGATGGAAATCCCTTCCCATAAACATCGTTTCGACCATATTCATTGAATAATCTTACCAATACAGAGCCACTGCGATAAGGCGACAAACCTCCATCGCCAGTTACAATCTTGGCAAGAGCATTTATTGTTCGTTCAGAAATATTCATTATTATTAGTTAACTTTTTAATATTGTGGTTTTGTCTGTAGGAAAATACGTTGCCTGTGTTTGGGTCAAATAATTCTGATACCTTTTTATAATTTCGATAGCCTTTTTCTCATCCATTGAATAGTTCCTGTTTCAATCTATTTGCGGGATTATAATACCCTTTATTACTATCTAATGAAAGCTGCAATTTACCTCGATGAATCTGGCAAGTCTAATTTGCGTATAGATTCAATGTTTTTCCAGACAGCAGCCTCTTTTCGATAATTTCCGCTGCTAAGTTAAACCAGCAGTTACAGTTATCTAAAATCGCGCTGTCGCTGCTGGCAATCGGGCAATCGCATTTTTTCAGTTCCGCGTCCGGGCTTTGCGATAGTTTCACCTGCCAAGACCAACTATTCTGTTCAGCAATTTCTTCTAAGATTTTCTTTAGCCTGCCGCTGTTCGATACCGGCTTATCTAAAAACCAGACAGCCGAAGAAACCTGATACTCTTTTAGAAATTCACCAATCAATTCTATCGCCGGTATCGTCTCCTGAACTTTGCGGTATGTTCCGTGAATACTTGCCAAATCTCTAAGACAGCCGTCCCTGCCCCGAAATAAAAACGCTCCGCTTTTGGCCGCCTCGATTGTAATAAGAACATTATAGCCGTCGATAGCTATTGATTGACCTGCGATATCCGCAATGCCGATTTGACTTTTCTTGCGGAGTTTAAGCTGGCTGTCCGAACAGGCGCTTCGCATCACAGCCAGCCTTTGCCGCTGCGTCAATGAAAAATGGTCACAGACCAATTTTAGCGAGCTAACATCGGCATAGCCTTTAGTCAGCAGTAATGAATAATCACTTACAGCCGTAGATAAGCTTTCAAGCTGACTGCTGCTAAACAGCTTCTGGTCATCTGGGTGCGGCCCGCGATGGTTTCTCTTATCAGGCATATTTTGACTCAGTTTGAAAAAAGTCTTACGAAATGTCATTCTGAATCCCGACCTGTCGGGATGAAGAATCTCTGTTGCTTAGACCCATAGATTCTTCGTCCCGATAGAAGAAATCGGAACTCAGAATGACAGATAGTATTCCTATTTTTTCCTGCTAACCACCATAACTCATTTATGGCCTTTGTCAAAAACAAATTGACATAACCTGTTTGTATTTCTACCATTATGATTCGTTTGCAAAACTGTCATTCCCGCAAAAGCGGGAACCCAGAATATTCTATAAGTCGCTGGACAGCTGATTAGACAGGTTTGATAAGAGTATGAAAAATCGCTGATAATGAGGTTTTTATGCCCAGTCACAATCTGGCCCAAGTTAAAATAGACGACCTTGACATAATCGGCTATTCCGTAGCCGCCGAGGAAACTGTTATCGCGATTCCCCAGCTCGATGTATGTTTTGACATCGGCAAGGCTCCGGACCAAGTAATATCCGTAAATCATGTTCTGCTGACTCACGGCCATATCGACCACGCAGCCGGGCTTGCTTATTATCTTTCGCACCGGAATTTCTGCGATATGTCGGCAGGAACCGTCTTAGTTCCTGAAAATCTCATCGGCCCGATTAAGCAGATTCTCGACGCATGGGCCAAGCTCGACGGAAGCAAAATTCCCGCCAAGCTTGTCGGCGTCAAAGCCGGTGACGAGTTGCAGATTAAACCGAACCTTTTCGCAAGAGTCTTTCCCACAAAACACAGCAAAGGTTCGGTCGGCTATACTGTTCTCGAAAAACGCAAAAAAATAAAAACCGAGTATGCCAAGCTCACCGGCCCGCAAATTGTCAAACTTAAAAAGCAGGGCGTTCAAATCGACAATCCTATGGAGATTCCGATAATAACATATCTCGGCGATACCCAATACGCTGATTTTTCGCAATTGGATTATATCGCCAATAGCAAAATTCTTATTACCGAATGCACCTTTTATGAGGATGAGCACAAAGACCGCTCAGTTGTCGGCAAACATATGCATATCGATGAATTAACCAAGCTGCTTTCGAAGATGAACAACGAACATATATTAATTACTCATATCACCCAGAGAACAGCGATTCATCAGGCTCGAAAAATGCTCAAAAAAAACCTGCCTGAAGATATACACAAGAAAATCATTCTATTTATGGATAATCAATAAGAATGGCGAATTTTTTACGGGCCTGTGTAGATTAACCAGTTCTGACAAAGCTCCATAAGGTCATTGACATCGACCATTCCGGATTTATTCAAATCCGCGCCGTAACACCAATCAGGCTTGGAGCATCCTGTTTCGAACCACCACGCAAACATACTATAATCAGCCATATCGACATAGCAGTTTCGGCTTAAATCGCCTTTGGGCGGCATATAAAACATATCTCCGCATCCCCCAGCCGAACCGGCAAAACGTACCGTACGATTTGCCATGTCGAAATAACTGATTCTGATTCTGTCATAAGAGGTCAATGCTATGCACGCATAGCGTCCGCTTGTCCCTGTATCGTCAATTGTTTCAATCTGCCAAGATGTTCCGTCGAACATAGCATATTTTAACGCTCCGTTAGTAGTATCTTGATAAGCTATATGAGGTCTGTCCGCTGAATCCAAAGCCAGCGAAGAATATCTGCCGACGGCTCCGATGCTGTCGATAGTTTGTATCGACCAGACCGAACCGTTCCAGCGGGCATATTTAAGGTCGAAGTTGACGAAATCATAATAGCTGATATGTGCATAATCGTTGGAATCAATCGCTATGCTCACCGAGCCTCGAATAGATGAAAGAACAATGCCCACCGAATCTATTATTTGCATTTGCCATATATTCCCGTCGCGTACAGAATAGATTAGCTGGTTGTTGTTCTTATCGTAATAGCTGACATGTTCGATTCCGCTGCTGTCCAAAGCAATCGCCGCGGAGACATACTGGCCGTTAGATGCAATTGTCTTCTTCGGAAAGCTTGTCCCTCTGCCGACAGCCAATTTAAGCTCGCCGTGCTCTATTCCGCCTCCGTAAGGGTCAGAATATGAATAAACAATGTGCAGCTTATCGTTGCTGTCCATAACCATATCATGAATATCGCATTCGATTGAACTGTCTATAAGTATTTTACTGCTCCAGCCGCTGCTTGTCTGGTAAACATAACTAAGCTGCTTCGAGCTGTTACGATAACAAATATAAGGATAATCGTTACTGTCCAAAGCTATCGCGGTTAATGCTCTGTCGTCCATTGTTAATTCGTTGGACAGAACGGTTTGTTTAGTCCAGCTCGTGCCGCTTCGGCGGGCATAAATGAGGTTCAGCGCAGTGCTTGGCTGAAAATTATTGAAATACGACATTCTTTCCAGCCCGTTCGAATCAAGAACAATCGGACAGCTTATTTCATTGCTGATTCCGACCTGAGTTTCGATTACTTCGATATTCCAGTCGCCCGCCCGAACAAAAAAGTTAATACAAAAAACAGTGAATGATACCCCAATAATACGAAATAGATTACGCTGCAAAGACATCTTCCATCCTCCTGAAAAACGGTTTCTAATAATAAATCAGGTACGTTTTTGAGCAGATATTCGGCGGTTAAATCAGCCCAAGCGCATCCGAAACAATTTCAACGAAACCTTACATGTCTATATTGCAGTATGTCAATATATTATTTACTAAGAGTGACAACCCTATGACACTTTATGACAAAAAATTGCCGAAATATACCGCTAAGCACTGTTTTGTAAGCCGATTTTGCTATTTAGAAAAGATTATGTGTGGTTTCACAAGCAGATTCTATCTGTAATGAGGATGAAAATTTAAGTCAAAGGATAATAGTATTTAAACCCTTAGTCCCGAGACCGAGGTTTCAAATACCATCGTGTCTCCGACAACCCCCTGAATATTTGCAGTGTAGATTCGGCTTTTAATCGCTGTAATATGTCCAAGCAGTAAAAGCCTGTCGCCCGGTTTAACCGTTGCGCGAAACTTGGCTGATTCTATTCCCGCAAAACCGATAAATCCCTGCACTTTGAAAACGTATTTGACATAAAAGCTCAATAACTGTGCCGCAGCTTCTATCATAATCACCCCCGGCATCAGAGGTCTTTCGGGAATATGCCCGCGAACCCAAAACTCTTTTTCGGTTATATCTTTATACCCGAGAATCAGACGCGGTTCTTTATCGTACCAGAGAATTCCGTCCAAATGCTGCATCTCATAACGCTGGGGATTGACCGTATCTATTTCTTTTCGTGTGAAAACAGGTTTGGCGTTTAAATCAATCTTAGACAAATCGAACATTAATGTCGGCGGCATAAAAACTCCGTTAAAAATACGCAGCGCAAACAAAGGCCGAGACAAATAGCAAACCTCGGCAGCAATCCCCGCAACACCCATATAATAAATGGGGATAGACAACCAAATTTTAACTTCAGGCAGTTTAGTTAGTCGGTCGAGCGAATCTCGAGGACTCGGTTACGGACAGTTTGTGCCGCTTGTTTTATCCGCTGCATCTGTTTTCTAACGCGGGTTCCTGCGGCCTTGTTGCCTCCGATAGCCTTGCTGATATCAGCTTCGCACTCAACTACCAACGCTTTCAAATCTTCATATTCCTTCATCTGAGTATTCCTCCACTCAGGCCGTTAATAAAACATAAGAAAACTAACCCTAATGACAGGTTTTGTCAAAGAAAATAGTTGATTTTATTCAAAAAAACAGCTTTTTTTACAAAATCTTCGATTTTACGGGAACAATTTTTTGGTAATCTGGGCAATTCTTTTGCCTCTTCTTTGGCATTGTTTCTCAACTCGGTCATCCGGAAGCCCTATCGAAACCGGCCCAAAATGGTCGCCCATAGGGTCGCCTTGTACTATAAGTCCTGCAATTAAAAGGGCTTCGATGATTCCCATGATTGTTGTTTCGTTTCCGCCGCCGATATTGGCGGCACTGCTGAAGGCGCCGCCGACTTTTCCGTCGAGTTTGCCGTGAAAAGTTACTGTTTCGTCGATAAGCTGCTTTATCGCAGCGGCCATATGGCCGTAATATGTGGGCGAGCCGATGACAATCGCGTCATAATCTCGAAGATTTTCGGGTTTGACTTTATCGACGCTTTTGCAATCTGTCTCTACGCCTTCGGCGGTCATCGAGTCGGCAATTATTCTTGCCATTTTTTCAGTATTGCCGCTTCTGGAATAATAAATCACTATACCCTTTGCCATTTTTTGGTCCTTTCTATTTTTCTAATCACTTTTCTTTTGCAGCGGATTTATTTCCGGCGGGGGGAAACCGTCGGGTATTTGCAGCTTGAAAATTTCGCGGTCTAATTTTTCATTCACTTTTGGTTCGATGAAATTAAAACGATAAAAATCGTCTTCGACCGAAAAAGCTGTAATGCTCTTGGGAAGGCTGAACTTTTTATCAATCACAAAATCTATCGAAGTGTAATTCTCGGCATAAATAGAATCGGGTTTGACTTTCATTTGCAGCTTGTCGGTCGTATCGGCGTCAGAAGTTTTTGTTTCGATTAATTCGATGTCAAAATCCTTTTTGAGCTTATCCGTTCGAGTAAACCCTACTATCGGCAGATGCTCGGTAATTAAATCGAAAGCATCAATTGACTGATTATCGGCGAGGTCGTTCGGGTCAATAAGCTGATACATTTTGATTTGCTTTAACTGATAATCGATTCGCGTCAGCCATACGCCGTCGAATACGTACTGCTCGATATATTCTTCCTGCGGCTGCTCATCCTGCTGTATCGTTTGAAAATTTATCCGCAGCAGCGAATCATCGGCGTTTCTTAGATAATACATTTTACCTGTACGCAGCGTTTGCGAATCGAACAAAGGCTGCTGAAAAAGATATTCGATTCGGCACTGATATGTTTTAAGATTCGCGGCTGATTCGTTTAGCCTGCCTAAAATCTCGTCAAGACGATTTTCCTGCTGTGTTTTCTGCTCGGCTGATTGCGGGCTGGGTTTGGGCGGATTCTTTGCCGCCGAAACATCTTCGCATCCTCCGGCCAAACAAAGCTGGATTAAAAGAATTATTACAATCATGCGGTCGAGATTTTTTCTATTCATTGTTCTTCTCTTTAATTATCCCAAGAATTTCATCGATATTATATACGGTATAATCAGCCAGCGGCGCAAATTCATCGGCCCGCGGATGATTGGCCAAGAGAACCGCAATCGCTCGGGCGGCTTTGGCGCACTGAATATCGAAAAGATAGTCCCCGACCATAAGGGTTTCTTGCGGTTTAACCGCGAATCTGCGGCACAATTCCAAAACACCGAATCCGTCCGGCTTGACCGGCCCGTCTTCTCTGTCAATTATCGAATCGAACTTCAAGCCGTGTTTTTCGGCAATCAGCACGGCGTTGGCAGTTTTGTTGCGAGTCAAAATCCCGATTTTCATACCGTTATTACGAAGCTGTTCGAGCGTTTGTTTGGCGCCGTCGTTCAATTGAGACTCATCAACAGCCTTTTGTTCATGATAATCCAATATTTGCTGAACCTCTGCCCGTTTTTGAGGCGTCATTTTCGCCATCGCTTCGAGTATCGGCCCATCTTCGCGCGAAAGACCCATTTCGATGCGAATCGCGTCGAAATCGAAGAATGGCCGGGTTATCGTGCCGTCCAAATCGAATATTACAGCCTTGATTTTCATAGCTTAGCGAATAGTTAATAGTCGTTAGTATGCAACAAAAAACTGAGGAAATTAGAAGCAAAAAACGGCCTTTTGGCAAGGGGTTTGTTGATTGTACTGAAGGCAGAACTTTTTCACCGCGGAGAGCGCAGAAAATTAAACCACGAATGAACACCAGCCTACGTCAAGACTTTGGCGAGACAGGCAAATAAAAACAAGCCACAGATTGCACTGATCACACGGTTTTTTTCGGACGACAAGAAACAAGCAACCAGCAACGAATTTTTGCCAATTAGTATTTAATTTCTTCCTGACTTCTAAATTCTTCTTTCTATTTGATTTTTGTTGTGTATTTGCCCTTGGCACGGTATAGCTTATTTTGCACTTCGCGGAAACATTTCTTTGCCGATATTGTGACTAAAATGCAAAATATCGCGCAGTTTACTTGACGCAAGAGCTGTTATTTTGATATAATCTCCGCCTTTACACTTTAGAATTTTTAAACAATGGGTTGTTTTTGCTGTAAGAGAAAACTTTCGTATATAGTTAACTCTCTGCAACAAAAGGATTTATAGTTTTTTATCATGTTTGTGACTTACAAGGAGATTATATGTCAGAGCAAAAAGCCATCAGTTCACTTATGACCGAAAACCGCACTTTTCCACCGCCAAAAAATATTCAGTCCAATGCTTATATAGACAGCGTGGAACAATACCAGAAAATGTGGAATCAATCCGTTAATGACCCTGATGCCTTCTGGCTCGAACAAGCCAAAATGCTTAGCTGGTTCAAGCAGCCCACAAAAAGTCTGGAATATAAATGGGATACTAAGGCCCGTAAAATTGAGCATAAATGGTTTGCCGACGGCGAGCTGAATGTTTCGTACAACTGCCTCGACCGTCATCTCGGCACGCCCATCGCAAAGAAAATCGCTATCCTTTGGCAGGGCGAAGACGACAATGCCGTAAAAAAATTCACCTACGAACAGCTTCATAAAGAAGTCTGCAAATTCGCCAACGTTATGAAATCAAAAGGAATCAAAAAAGGCGACCGCGTCGCGATTTATATGCCTATGGTTCCTGAGCTTGCCATCGCAATGTTAGCCTGCACTCGAATCGGTGCCATTCACTCCATCATTTTCGGCGGATTCAGTGCCGACGCAATCGTAGGACGGGTAAACGATTCCGATTGCAAAATGCTGGTTACCTCCAACGTTTCGCTGCGTGCCGGAAAGCATATTCATCTGAAAAACATCGCTGACGAAGCCCTGAAAAAATGTCCCACAATCGAACACGTCATCGTAGTCAAAGTCAACGATGAACCTTGCGATATGAAAGAAGGATGCGATTTTTGGTATCACGAAGAAATGGCCCAAGCCTCGGATAAATGCGAACCTGAAAAAATGAATGCCGAGGACCCGCTGTTCATTCTATATACTTCCGGTTCTACAGGAAAACCAAAAGGCGTCGTCCATACCACCGGCGGCTATTTGCTGCATGTTACTCTAACCCACAAATTAGTCTTTAATATCCATGACGATGATATGTATTGGTGCACTGCCGATATCGGCTGGGTTACAGGCCACAGCTACATCGTTTACGGCCCGCTGGCAAACGGAGCAACTTCAATCATGTTCGAAGGAGTCCCAACCTATCCCGATGCCGGAAGATTCTGGCAAATCTGCGATAAATTCGGAGTTACCGTTTTTTACACCGCTCCCACCGCCATTCGCGCTTTAATGAGATTAGGCGACGAGTGGCCCGCAAAATACAAGCTCGACAAACTCAGAATCCTCGGCTCGGTCGGCGAACCTATCAACCCCGAAGCTTGGATGTGGTATTATGAGAAAATCGGGCATAACCGATGTCCCATAACGGATACATGGTGGCAAACTGAGACGGGCGGATTTATGATAACGCCGCTGCCGGGCGCTCATACGCTGAAACCGGGAAGCGCGAACAGGCCGTTTTTCGGAGTTGACCCGATTGTTCTCAGAGATGACGGGACCCAATGTGATAGAAACGAAGGCGGTAAGCTTTGCATACGTAAACCGTGGCCGGGAATGATGCGGACGATGTGGGGCGACCACGACAGATTTATAGATACTTATTTTACGATGTATAACGATATATACTTTGCCGGCGACGGGTGCCGAATCGATAAAGACGGTGATTACTGGCTTATGGGGCGTATCGACGACGTTGTCAACGTTTCAGGTCATAGAATCGGAACGGCAGAGGTTGAAAGTGCTCTGGTAAGTCATTCGAAAGTTGCCGAGGCGGCAGTAACGCCTATGCCTCATGAAATTAAAGGGCAGGCACTGTATGCTTTCGTTACTTTGAACGAAGGTATCGCTGAAAGCGAAGAGCTTAAGAAAGAATTGGTAATGCATGTCCGCAAGGAGATAGGGCCGATTGCGGCGCCTGATAAAATTCAGTTCGCACCGGCTTTGCCGAAGACGCGTTCGGGCAAGATTATGCGGAGAATTCTGCGTAAGATAGCCGAAGGAGATGTTTCGAATCTTGGCGATATAACGACACTGGCAGACCCGCATGTAGTGGAATCGCTTGTTCAAGGCCGAAGCAAATAAGTTTATCCGAGACACAGAACCGGACGTGCAGGAAATTTGTGCGTCCGGTCTTTTAATTGAAAGGATTGATGATGGCAGAGCAGGAAAAGCTTATGAATCGCTGGTGGGTGGTTGTCGGAGCGTTAGTAATTCAGATAAGTTTAGGAGCGGTATATATCTGGAGCGTTTTTCAAACTCCTCTTAAGCGGGCATTTCCGGGCTGGTCCGAGACAATGGTAACGCTTCCTGCTCAAATTGTTTTGGCTGCTTTTGCCATAGCGGTAATTTGCGGAGGGCGTTTGCAGGACAAGCTCGGCCCTCGTAAAGTTGCGACAGGCGGCGGATTAATATTAGGACTCGGTTTGATTTTAGCGCGTTTTACAGGAAATTTCGGAGAAAGCGCAGCGTTATGGTGGCTGATTTTAACTTTTTCCGTGATGGGCGGAGTCGGAATCGGAGCTGCATATGTTTGCCCAATTGCGGCTTGCATGAAATGGTTTCCGGATAAAAAAGGATTGATAACAGGTCTTGCTGTAGCGGGTTTCGGAGCGGGCGCGTTTTTCTTTGCGCCTTTGGCGAAGGGGCTGATTTCGGGGGTACCTTATGAGATATTCGGAATAAAATTGTTCGGGCTGCCTGAATTAGAAGTTTTCAATACGTTTATGGCACTTGGAATTATTTTCTTAATAGCGGTTTTGGCAGGGGCTCAATTATTAATTAATCCGCCGGCTGGTTATGTCCCCGCGGGCTGGACGCCTGTAAAACCTGCAGGCGGCGCGGCGGCGAAAGTCGATTATACTCCGACGGAAATGCTGAGCAAGCCGACCTTCTGGCTGCTGTGGCTGACTTATTTTGCGGGCTGCACGGCGGGATTGCAGGTTATTATGAAAGCATCTCCGATATGGCAGTCTTATGCTTTTGGCAGTTTCGCAGATTCTATTACCGAAGCCGATTTTCATAATGTTACGACCGCAGGGGCGATGGCTGTTTCTGTTCTGGCGATATTCAATTCTATGGGTCGAATCTTTTGGGGCAAGGTTTCGGACAATATAGGCCGTAAGAATACACTTGTTACAATGTTCGTTATTTGCGGTGTTATTATGCTTTTGCTTAATTCGCTGCAGACATATCCGTTATATCTGATGGGAATATGCTTTGTCGGGCTATGCTTCGGCGGTTATCTTGCGCTGTATCCGGCTGTTACGGCGGACCTTTATGGAACTAAACATTTGGGCGTTAATTACGGCTGGATGTTCTCGGCATACGGTGCCGGCGGGCTGGCTGGGCCGTTCCTTGCGGCGTATCTGATGAAAGTTGTACGACAAATACCCTATCAGATAACAGATGCAGGCGGCAATTTGGTCGAGCGGATGTTTCCAATCGGAAATTACAGGCCTGCGTTTTTAGCGTCGGGAATCGCGTGCATAGCGGCGGCTGTTATTGTCTCGCTGGCGTTAAGGCCTGCAAAACAGGTTATGCCGGCGCAGATAGCGGCGGTCAAGGGCGAGCTTGACGGACAATTCGCGAAGGAAGAATAGCTGATTTTCACCGCAAGAATGCGGAGAATTATTTTTAGACGCTGATTCCTTCGACAAGCTCAGGACAGGTTCGCTGGTTACGCGGAGCATTAATCACGAATGAATCCGCCTTCGCCAAGGCTATGGCGGACAAGCACCCGCCTACGTTATTTGTCTTCAGAAAGTTACAATGCAACAATAGGGCAGGCTTTGGGTTGGGTGTCCAGATTCTATCTGGGATGCGAAGAAAATTTAGAGTCCTTCCAAATCTTTAGTAATATCATATGCATCTCTATAGTCTTCTTCGAAAGGAGGATTTATTTCGACAATCTCAGAGCTATAATAAAATTCGCCGCGATAGAGAAAACATATGATACCATTGTTCTGAAAATAATCCGCTCTTTTGGCTAAGTTCATTAAAGCGGAAGGTTCGACGGAATTCATTCTAAGAGCCTCAGCTTGCAGTTTGGAAATGTACACTCCGTCATCTAAAACAACGACAGCTTTGCCGTTATCCAGCTCCCAAATTTCTTTTTCTAAAAGTCCTCTTGCGTTGAATACTCTTCTCTGAGTGTAAATACTATTATTTCGAGAAACAAATTCCCTCCTGCTCGTTGCAAAAGGAGGCCGGATGTCTATGCTATCCTTTACCATAACAGAGGATAATTTAACATATTCATAACAATAGTTGAAGAAAAAAATATTTTTTTAAATTGGGAAAATTCAAGTTTGCCGTGATGAACCGCCCTGATATACAACTCAGGATGACAAATTATTCCGAGGTTCTTGCGGGAAGTTTAGGATTGGGAATTGGACTTGGAGTTTTTTGCTGCGATTGGCCATAGTGCGAAGCTTGCTGCGAGCATCATAAGATGAGCGGCGGTTTCTGCGGTTTCCTCAAGATAGATGTGCAGCGGGTCTTCATAAGGCAGATAAATATAGCGAAATACTCTTCGTGCGATGAGCTGGGAAAATAAATAGGCTGCGAATGTGGCGATAAGCCAAATTCTGAACCGGCTTGGGCCGATGTATTTTTCGAATTCATTTTTTTGTTTAAAGGCCCAGAATACCAAACAAGCGAGTGCGATATAAATACCTTTTCCTGTTCCGGGGAAGTGCCATTCTCTGCAGAAAAAGGCTGCGGTCAGGCAAAGCATAAACAGGATGAAGCTTTTTTTGTAAATAGCTGTTTGTAAGGCGAAATTTGCGGCGGCGATACCGAGTAAAATCAGGGCAATATTTTCGTTCGCTGCTTTATCCACAAAACGTAATTTGTCGAAATAAAAAGCTATGTACACTAAAATCATAGAAGTCGGACCGATGAGCAGCGGCCACCATTTGAGGTATTTATTTAATCTATGTTTGACCATTAGTTTGTTCCTGCAAATTCGATATTCGTGTTTTGGTAATAAAATTAGGCAGTAATTTAGCAGTATGCAATTATTTTGTCAATGAAAGCTGATATGGAATCAGGGAATGGGTGACAATAAGACTGCGGTCGTATCAAAATACAGCGGGCGGGCTGATTTTAGTTTGCGAGTCTATAATCTTTCCAACCTGCAGGTGCGGGGATATATCTTCCGCTGAACCAGATGTCTCCGGGGAGTATTCCTTCGTTTAGTCTGTCATCCATACGATATTGCTTGGCATATCCCTGACTGGGCAGGCCGGTGACGGCATCGAGACCACCGACTCTTCCTCTAATTGGTTCTGCGATGCTTCCTGTTACGATAAGATTATCCGCGGGGGAACTGTACACTTTTCTGGTGGTTGAATTTTCAGCTCCAAATCCGCCTCTTCCGATAGTCATCGCCGCTTCTACAACGGTCGGCTCAGGCAGCCATCTTCCGGGGTAAGTGACAGGTGGTACTCGCCGATTTCCTATTGCCTGATAAGAAAGGCCTGAATAAGACGGTGGAGATGTCGGGGATTGGCCGGGGTCAACAACTTTGATTATTCCTTGCGCGATAAGGCCAAGGACGTTAGGATTATCAGCGGAGGGTTTTTCGTCGGCGTCTCGCGGGCCGTCAACGTTTATAGAATCGGCTATCCAGATATTTCCTGTGGCGACGATGGTGATTTTGCCCTTTACTATCTGGTCGGGATTAGGGATGTCATCTCCTCCGATTATAACGTTTCCGTTCACATAGATTTGTCCGCCGGGTTCGCTGGAGTACGAACCGAAAGTTTGTGAGACATATGTATCTGTTACTGAAATTACGGTTGATGATTCTGTGGTCGGTTTATAGTGATAACCGTAGATATTATACAGCATATAGGGATTAGGGCTTGCTGCAGGGGTCATCATATAATCGACAGAGCCGAAGCCGGAGCTGATTAATTTTACGGTGCAGTTATTTGTGATACGCACTCTTCCGGTTCCTCCCTGAACGTAGAATTCGAGCTGAACAGCGGAATCTCGCGGTGACGGGACCGAGGTGTTTGGCGGGTCCGGAGTAAATCTGTATGCGGGTTTTGTACTGTCGCGGAACCGGTTAAGTTTGCTGTTAACAGCGGCTGAGTCGGTGATTCTGACATAAGGCTGGTCAAAAAGTATTCCGTCCTGAAATAAAGGCATAACCGAAGCGTATTTGTCGGCTCCGCCGGGTGTTGTTCTCGATTCGCCCATATAAACTTTTCTTTTGAATAGCGGGCTGCCGAGAATGTTAATATCAATATTGTCAGGTATGTCATTTCGGTTGTTAATATGAATCGGCATTTCAACAATTTCGTTATTTCCGAAATAGACGTTCGCTGTTGCATTTGTGCCTGTTGGAATCTGGCAGAGGTCCATAGCCCATCCTGTAACCTCCTGTACAACGGCTACGTCAATGACTCTGGAAAATACAGGTCGTCCGCTTGTTCCGATAGAGCGTATTCTGAACAGGGGTCTTGCCCCCATAAAGCTGTGAAAGGAGACTTTATATTCGCAGTTGCTCGTACCGAAATCGATTACGCCTGAACCTTCTCCGGCTTTTAGAGAGCCTAAAATATCTGGCTGTTCACTCATCCAGTAAAGAGCCTTTTCGTATCCTGCTTCGGCGGCAAGCAGAGACGCGGTTTGTGATTTGGCATTAATGGCGTTAATTTGCGTGAGATAGGAGGACATCATCTCGCCATAGGCAAGAATAATTATTATTACCATTGCAACGATTGCAATAATCAGGACATATCCTTTTTTTGCGTTGGGCTTTTTAGATATATTTTTTTCGTATTTTGATTCATATTTTCAGCTCGCTAAATATTATGGCCAGACGTTTCGTAAAAGGGTTGCTGCGAGAATAACTTTTTCTTCTCCTGTTACAGGGTCTGTTGCGGTTAATCTCATCCTTACAGAACCTTTTCCTTGGCCTTGAAGATTCTGCGTGGTATGGCTGAAGCGTAAACTGGTGACGTTTTGGACGAGCACGGAGGTTTTTATATCATTGCCGGTTCTTTTTTTTCCGTTTTCGTCGATAGCTCCGGGGGGATATGTGCCGTAATCGGCTTTGAGCTGTTCGTCTTCGAGGTAAAGTAACACATAGGCTGTTGCGGTTATTTCTGTTTTCATGACGTCGGCGCTGAGTTCTTTATCCCAGTATCGAAACTCAACGGCATTTCCGAAAACGACTTCTTCCGGTTCAGAGATAGGCAAAGCGCGTGTGAATTTGCCGTCCTGCACTCTGTATACTTCGTAATTTGTTTTATTAGCTTTTCGTCCTAATGTTCCGAACAATGCTGTTGCGGCTATGGTTTCGACATTCAGGACGGAATTGTTTCTTCTGTATGTTGCAGACCAGCATCTCTGGCCGCTTAATATGACTATGGCCGAAGTCAGCAGAACAATGAATGAAGTGGCCATAGCCAATATCATTTCTGTCAGAGTTAAGCCGTTCTTTGTGTTTTTATTTGTTTTCATTATTTTTATCCCTGATTGCTTCTGACGTAAGTGTCGAATGTAATCGACGGGTCTGTGCTTCTTATTGCGCCTCTGGTGTAATCTGTTCTCCATCTTATATTAACGGTGATTTGCCTGAGAGTTACTCCCGCATCGGGATTGTTCTCGATATCTCTGCTGTTCATTGCTATATAAAACGGGACATTTTCGAGGACGATGAAATAGTGTCCGAATTCTTCTGACAAAGGTTTGTCGAATCCCAGCAGCAAAGCAGTCGGGTCATAGTTTGTTCCGCCGCCTGTGCTTTTCCAGTCCTCGATGAGAAGCTGAGCGATGCGCATAGCCATAAACTGGACATCTGCAGAACGGCTTTGCTTTATGTTCATATAATGATAACCAACCGGGCCGACTGCGACTATGCAGATAATCGTAGTTGCGATAAGAACTTCGATTAAACTGAAGCCTTTTGATTTTGTAATCTTATTATTCATTTGATGAGCCTTTTATAGAAACAAAGGCGGCTTGTCGGAGTCCGCCGAATCCCGTTTTTGAATCGACATATTTAGCTATGGGCTTAATCACCTGTTATATTTGCTTTTGGGCAGTCTTTATGAGCGATATTATCGGGCTTCAAGTCGGTTTATCCGGATAATAATTCATTATGGAAATAGGAAATGATTTTGCACAGTTAAGATGGTAAAATTTAATCGAACAAAAAACGGAGAGGGCGGGCCCGACTACGCTTACGCTTCGCCGGGTAAAATTCTTTTCCTGAGAACAGCTTTACCGGACGATGTTTTTAGATATTTCTCAAGATTTCTGGCGGTTGTTTCAGATTTTGAGGCGATATAAGCTTCGAGTATTACCGGTAATCTCCATTTTGATGAAATTACCCGTCCTCTACTGTGTTCCTGCAAGCGTCTTTTAAGGTCATTTGTTGAGCCGACGTAATATTCACCATCGGCCATTTTCAAAATATAGGTGTACCACATAAAACTACTCTAACAGCCAGCCGTTCGTAGCATAGCGAAGAACGGAGAGGGCGGGATTCGAACCCGCGGTAGAGGTTTATACCCCTACGACGGTTTAGCAAACCGTTACCTTCAGCCTCTCGGTCACCTCTCCAAGTTCTTGTATATCAAAGCTTTACGCTCGTTCTTTCGGTTAGTCTGAACAAGAACACTACAACCATTAGTACAGATTCTACACAAATTTTTGGATTTTACAACAGCAAAAACCGTGAAATTGGCATATTATTGGTGATTAGATTAAGGGTAACGGTATGGTAGACCGTTGCCTTATTTTTGTTCCTGTTATAATTTACAAGCAGCGGCTGCTCATTACAAAATAAAGCCATTTCTTGTAATTAGCTCTTGCGTTATTACAAACAATGTAATAAACTTACCTGCTATGAAACGAGCTAAAACCGGGAAATATCTTATAGTTTCGACGGCGGGAGAAAAGTGCAGAGCTTTTATACCGGAGCCGTTGCCACCCAAACCACAATTACAAGTAAATGACAAGCTCAGAGAGCTTATAGACCAGTCTCTTTTATCGCTTGGTAGACTGGACAGCATAAGTTTACTATTGCCTGAGACAGATATTTTTCTTTATATGTACATCAGAAAAGAGGCTGTTCTTTCATCCCAGATTGAGGGAACTCAGTCTTCACTTTCAGAATTACTTGTTTTTGAAAGCGGTGGTTCTCCAGGTACTTCTATCGATGATGTTCAGGAAGTATCCAATTATGTAGCAGCGGTAAATCACGGATTGAAAAGGATCAAGGAAGGTTTTCCTTTATCTCTGCGCCTGATAAAAGAACTACACAACGTTTTGCTTTCCAAAGGCAGGGGCAGTGATAAAATGCCTGGACAGTTTAGAAAAAGCCAGAACTGGATAGGAGGCAGCAGACCCAGAAACGCGGTTTTTGTCCCGCCTCCACCTGATAAAGTAATGGACTGCTTGTCAGATTTAGAAAAGTTTCTGCACGGAAAACCTGTAAAGTTGCCAACTCTGATAAAGGCAGCTTTGGCACATGTTCAATTTGAAACCATTCATCCTTTTCTTGATGGTAACGGAAGATTGGGAAGGCTTGTAGTGACCCTTCTTTTATGTGCAGAAGGAGTATTAAAAGAGCCTATGCTTTATTTAAGTCTCTATTTCAAAACGCACCGACAAAAGTATTATGACATGCTGCAAAAAGTAAGAATAGAAGGCGACTGGGAAAGTTGGATTGAATTTTTTGTAACCGCAGTCAAGGAAACTGCTGAACAGGCTACAATAACGGCAAAAAACCTGAATAAACTTGCAGATGAAGACAGAAAAAAAATCCAGTTGATAAAACGAGCTTCAGGCTCTGCTTTAAGAGTCCATCACGCATTATTGCAAAGACCGATTATATCTATTCCTAAAATTTGCGAAATGACAGGTTTATGGACAACCTCGGTTACTACCGCCGTAAAACATCTTGAAAAAATAGGAATCGTCAAAGAAATCACCGGCTCGAAAAGAAACCGACTGTACAAGTATATCAAATACTTCGATTTGCTAAATGAAGAAACTGAATATCACGTTTAAAACTGCGGATTGACATAAAATGGCCGAAGAGTTTAATATCGAAAAAGCTTTTGAGGGATGTGAAACAGACCTGTTAAATCATCGCATTCTGTTCTTAAATGCAATAGAAGGATTGCATTTTTATTTTGTAACTCTTGAGGATTTTTTCGAAGAACAAGAAAAAAAGAATATAACAAGCTTAGACAAGCCGCAGACAATATTCCTGAAAATAAAAGAGGGGATTATATGGAATATAATTACCCATACCACTGGGAATTTATTTTCAGGGAAACCTTAAAAGAATCTTTCTTAATGTCCTTATTTGTCTGCCTGGAGTTTTATTTGCTTAATATTTGCGCTATTGTTGCATGGCATAATGGTTTTTCGGGAAATATCAAAACGGTTTGTGACGAAATAAAAAAACAGAAAACTGAAAAAGGACATGGAAGTTTCTTTGAGAAAAATAAAAAGTATCTTGAAAAACTCATAAAGAATGGAGACTTTGATGCGCTTGATTGGGGAACAATCTTCCGACTCTGGGAAGTCCGCAATCTCATTACTCATGCCCAGGGTTTTTGTTGGGGGTTGAAGGAAAAACAAATTGAAGAACTCAAGAACTTTGCTGATGAAACTGATGGAGTTTCGATTAGGGAAGGATATATATCAATTGAATCGTCATTTTGTAAGCGAGCGTTGATTACAATAAATAAGTTTGGTTCAGATTTAGGAAATATTGTTGACAATAATTTTAAAAAAGAATGAAATGATTTTGATAGCTATACAAAAATCCTACAACCAAGCTACAACTAAAAGATGAGTTATCTGCTGCTATTGGAGATATTTGGTAAATGCTAACTGCTGAAATGTGCGATACTTGCGAGAAAAACAGGGTTTTTAAGAAACCTTAGCAAACCGTTACCTTCAGCCTCTCGGTCACCTCTCCAAGAGCAGGTGATACTTTAACCGGTATTTTCAATAATTGCAAGATTATTGCTTAAAAACAGTTAAATAATGGTTTGGACGGATGTTTAAATCGTAATGGCTCTGTTTTTGCAGAGCTTATCAATATCTCTGGCTACGATTTGGGCGATAATGGCAGTTCGGGTTGATTGGTTAGGCGGTATTGAAATAAACGACTTGGGTATACTTTGTTTATTCTTGGCACTTGAAGGAGAATTATCAAAAGATTCGATAATTTCCCTTCGCGCGAAAGTACTCTCAGCGGATGGTTCGGAGGGTTTTACAACTGAAGCTGTTTCGAAAACTGCTGATTTAATAACGGGAGATTTTCGTTTTTCGGAAGAAGCTTTTCGCTGGTCGCTTAATATCCGGTTTGCGACGTTAAAACTGGGAACCGATTCATCTTTTCTTTCGGAGCCGGCCTTGTTTGCCTGAACAACAGCAGCCATAAGCGGTGAAGGTTCGGCTGGGACAGATTTGTCGGCAGGGGGTTTTGGGTGAGAAAGTTTCTTTGCCCGCAGGATATCCTGTTTGCATTTTAGGATATCGGAATCAATTTTTTGTTTTTCTTCGGGCATTTCAGCCGCCTCCAATACAGATTTATACTATAGCTGAAAAACGAGGCGGTTTCAAGTCTGAAACGAATTGACTTTATAATGCCGGAGTTAATGATAATTTTGTGAAATTACCGGGATTCATCTGTTTTATGAGATTGTTTACATCGTCGAGAGTAACAGATTTGATGTTTTGGACGTCGTCGTTTACGGCCTGATATTCTTGGAGATAAATCCAGTTAAAACCGAGGCTGACCAGCCTGCCCATCGGAAGCTCGTTTTTGATTACCAGGGCGCTTAGAATTTTGTTTCTTGCTTTTTGAAGCTCTTGTTCTGTTACACCTTTTTGATACAGATTTTCGAATATACTTCTTACAATGCCTAAGACTTTCTCTGAGTTATCAGCGGTGCATCTGATATAGCTGTAAAAAGCTCCTGTACCGTCCATAGCTTCGCACTGCATCGAAGCGGTTTCAGCCAGAGCGTTATCCACCAGTTCCCAGAAAAATCTCGAGCCGTTATCATCGCCGATAATCGCAGCGAGCATCGAGGCGGCGAATCTTCTTTCGTCCTGCATGGAGACGCCGGGGCTGACCAAGCAGATATGTTCGCAGGCGAGATTTTGTTTTGTGATGCGTTCGGTTTTTTTGCTGCCGCCGAATGGTTGGGTTTTTCTTTCTACGGGCTGAGCTTGCCAGCTGCGGCATGATTTTTCGGCAAGAGCGCAGACATTTTCCCAGTCGAAGTTTCCGACAAACGCCAAAACCATATTATTAGGAGCGTAACGATTATTAAAATACTCCCGCATTTGCTGAGCGGTCAAAGCATCGATGCTTTCGACCGAGCCGAGAACACTTTGGCCGCAGGGGTGATTGTCAAAATAGAGCGAACGGCCTTTGTCCAGAACATCGAAATGCGGCATATCCTTATACATCGCAATTTCTTCCTTGATGACGTTCTTTTCCATGTTGAAATCTTCATCGCGAAGAGCGGGTCTCATTAACTCAATCCAAAGATTCGTAACTTCAGCCAGATATTCGGGCAGAACGGCTGCGTAGTAAACGGTGTTCTCCTCACTGGTAAAAGCGTTGAATTGCGCACCTGTTTTGTCGAAGGCTTGGTTTACCTGCAGCGGGTCGAGTTTTTCGGTGCCTTTGAAAAGCATATGTTCTAAGAAATGTGATACGCCGCTGATTTGTGCGGTTTCATCTCGCGAGCCTGTCCTTACAAAAAATCCGACCGCAGCGCTTTTAGCTGATTTATTGACTTCGCCGATAATTGTCAAGCCGTTATCAAGTATTTTTTTCTTAAATTCCATATCACTGATTGATACTGATTATTCCGAAAGTATTTATCAATATTTCAATTAACTGCTCACTAATTAACTATTTAACCAATTAACCCTTTTCGGGCCGATGGTAACAACCGTATAATGTTTAAAAGGATTATTTTTCAGATATTGCGTCACGGATTCGACGGAGGTTTGGTCGATTTTCTGTTTTATTTCGTCAAGGCTTCTGACTCTTCCCAGTAAATAATAATCTCCGGCGATTTGACCAGCACGGCTTGACGATGATTCGCTGCTCAGAATAAGAGCGCTTTTCAGTCCTGTTTTGGCACGTTCGATTTCTTCTTCTGTGATTTCCTTGCTGAGATTTTCGAACTGTTCGATTATGACATCGAGAGTCGTCTGTGCGGTCTGGGGGATAGTTCCGGCATAACATATGATTCCTGCTGCTTGTTTTAGGCCGTGATAATTGGCTCCGATTGCGTAGCATAGGCCGCGTTTTTCTCTGACCTCAGTGAAAAGTCTCGCGCTCATACCTCCGGACAAAACCGATACAGCCATTCTCGCATCGTAATAATCATCGTCCTGAGGTTTTGCTGTCGCGGTCATAATACCGATATGAACCTGTTCGCCCTTGTTTTCTATATGGGTATAATCGATATTCGATTCTCGATACTCGATGTTCGCCTGCTCGAGGTTCGGCATATTGCCGAAAAATTGTTCGAGTTTTTTACAGACGGCGTCAAAATCGTATTTTCCTGCGATTGCGAATATAGTTCGAGGGATATTAAAATTATCTCTGATTATCTGTTTTGTTTTTTCGGCGGTTAGCGATTGGAGCTGCTCTTTTTCCCCTTCGGTGCTTCTTCCTAACGGTTCGCCGTAAAACTGCTCTTTGAGCTTTAGCATAACTTTATGGCGGGGGTCATCATCCAGAGACAAAAGTCCGTCCACTGCTAACTGCCTTGCGGGCTCGAACAATTCGTCTTTTAATTGAGGCTGTAATATCACAGCGGTGTATAAATCCAGAGCATCATCGAGATTCTCTGCTTGCAGCGCCGAACCGAATGTCAGATGACTTGTCCCGACCGAGCTTATTCTGTGAAGGCCCAGTGAATCAAACTTGTCTCCGAGTGTTCGGCTGTCCATATCAGCGGCTCCGCGAAAGACCCAGTCTTCGATGATATTTGCCGCTCCGCAGCATCCGGCAGGTAATCTGGCGGCTCCTGCGGGAAGCATAAAACCAAACGCGACCGACTGAACCGATTCCATCGGTTCGCCGATTATCGCCATACCGTTTTTCAAGATGTGCCGGTCTATTTTTTCTGCCATTTTTAATTTTCCTTTACGGGAAATTTAGCAGTAAATAAACACAATTGCAACGACCAATTCACAGATATTCGAGCCGTGGTGTTATTAGCGAATCGAATATAGGGTATTTGTCTTGTCAGCAAGGCGGGTTTTGGGTAGAATGATACGATAGTTTTTTCGGGGTTTGGTATATGAAATTACGAACTTATACGGGTTTGGTCATACTAACGGCAGTAATTATTTGCGGGGTTGTTCGGGCAGATAAGATTGTTCTCAAGCAAGGCCAAATAATAACGGGAGATATTCTGGCTGAGAGAGATTCGCAGCTTATCGTTGATGTGGGGTTTACGGTATTAACTATCCCTCGCGAAAAGATTTTAGAGTTCGAATACACACCCGGTTACGGCATAGAGAGTTCCGATTCGAATACGCCGGAATTTTTGGATGTTGACGAAACGAAGCTTTATCGCACGGCGAATCTCAGGAAAACAACTATAGAAAAATGCGTCGAGGCTGTAGGTGAAGCTGTGGTTATGGTATCAACGCCTTCGGGAACGGGAAGCGGATTTTTTATCAATGAAGACGGTTATCTTATAACGAATTATCATGTCATAGAAAGAGAGACGCGGATTGAAATTACGGTTTTCCAAAAACAAAAATCCGGTTTTGAAAAAATTAAATTCAAGAAGGTTAAAATCGAAGCGATTAATCCGTTTATCGATTTGGCTTTGCTGAAGGTCGAGGATTTGGGGGATAACCGAATTACATATGCTTATCTGGGCGATATGGATAGAACCGTCATCGGGGAGAGGGTTTTTGCTATAGGAAGTCCGCTTGGGCTCGAGCGAACGGTAACCGATGGTGTAATCAGCACGCGAAACAGAGCATTCGAGGGTTTGGTTTACATTCAGACCAACGCAGATATTAATCCTGGAAACAGCGGTGGGCCTTTGTTTAATCTTGCAGGAGAGGTTATCGGGGTAACAAATATGGGGTATATTTTCTTCGGGGGGTTGGGTTTTGCGATACCGGTGGATTATGTTAAGCATTTTATAGAGAACCGCGAAGCTTTCTCTTACGATAAAGACAGCCCCAATACCGGCTTTAGGTATATTCAGCCGGAAGGTAGCAGAAATACTCAATGAGCTATAACAAAAAGTTTCACTGAATCATTTCGAAAGGGATATCGATGTTTAATTATTCACGGTTAAAATCAGCGGTTAAAATCTATGTATTTATTTTTTGTGTTTTCGCGGGGGTTTTGAATGCATCTGGTTTGCCGCAGACAGCGAGGCTTTTACCGCCTGAAACAATGTTTTTGGTCGATATTGCCGATTTCAGCGGCTTTATGGCGCAGTTTGAGAGAACAGATGTTTATAAATTTTATAAAGACCCTGTGATGTCAGCTTTTTTTGAACAGGCAAAGCAGCAGTGGAATAAGAAAATCAGCGGCATGGACCAGAATAATATTATCAAGACTCTTGCGGAAACAGGTTTACTGCCGCAAAAAAGGGCTGCTTTGGCGATTGTGAGTAAAGAGACTCAAAAACCAAAACAAGAGCTTCCTGCGATTCTTATCACGGAATGGGGACAAGATAATATAGGCAAGATTAAAGAAGTTCTCGACGAGATGATGAAAAAAAATCTCGAGATGGGCGGCCGTAACAAAACAACTGAAGATTTTCATGGTGTTACTATCGAGGTTGCGCTGGACGAAGGAGAAAACGAATTCAGTTATTGTTTTATAGATGATTGCCTGATTGTTTCGCTTGATTTGGAGGTTCTGAAATTTGCGGTGGCTCATGTTAAAGGTGCGAGTATCCCGACTCTTGCAGAGGAAGTTCATTTTCAAGATGTGTTTCAAGGGACAGGACCTGACCGTGATGCTTTTGTTTTTGTGAATATAAAACAGTTTATCAGCAATTTGCGGGCCAAAGACAAAACAGGCATGTCCGAGACTTCGATTAAAGCTTTGGGTTTTGAAAATGTCAGCGGTTTGGGTTTTTCGGCGGCTGTGGGTAAAAATCCCCAGAACTGGTGTTCGGGAAAAGCTCTGCTGAGGGTAAACGGAGCCAAACAAGGAGTATGCAAAATTTTCGATTCGCCTGCTCGTACCGTAGCGATACCTGAGTTTATTCCGACATCGGCATACAGTATTAATATTATAAATCTCGACGCTAAAAATGTTTTTGCTGAAATCAGTAATACACTTACATCTTTTAGTCCGATGTTCGCTGCGTTTTTGTACAGGCCTATTATACCGGCAGGCCCTGAGGGAGAACCTGCTTTGATGCTTAAGGAAGATATAATCGAGCATCTTGGGTCTCAGATAATATTTTCACAGGGGGTCAAGAAGCCGTTTACGGCAGATACTTCTTCAGCGGAGTATCTTGGAGCTATCGCGACTAATAACCGCAATGCGCTGGAAAAATCTCTTGCGGCTATGCACAGCAGGACGATTCAGGGGGAAGACCCTCAGGCAAAAAGAGATTTGCTCGGTTATACAATTTATGTAATTAAAACCGGTTCAATGCCGATTTTCGGCAGCGCGGCCTCGCCGATGCAAAGTCAAAGGCCCGGGCAGCCGGAGAGTGTTATGCCGAATATGGCATTTACGATTACCAATACTCATCTAATTTTCGGTTTGGAAAGCAGTGTGGAGCAGGCTGTAAGGACGCTGAGCGGCGGTGATTCGGTGAGAAATTCAGAATGGTTCAATACTGGCAGAGGTTCTTTGCCGTCGTCGGTTTTGATAGCAGCGGTGGAAAATCATCGTATGTCGGGAGAATATCTGTGGTGGGTTCTCAAACAGCTCGGTGATACCAGTCAAAAACAAAATGTTAAAGAGTTAGATTTGGGAACAGCTTCGAAGCTGAGCGAAGAGGGTCTGAATTTTTCACTGCTTCCCGAATTCGAACAGGTGAAAAAATATTTCGGTCTGGTCGTTTCTCATTTGATAAGCAGAGAAGACGGATTTTTTATGGAATTCAAAACAGTTAATTTGCCGAGTGACTAACGGAATCGAGCGAATTAATTTTTAATGAATAACTTTGTTAAGCGGATATGTAATTATCCCGGAAGCTCCGGCGCGTTTTAAAGCGGGAACGAGGGAACGTTCTGTTTTCTGCTCGATTATCACTTCGACTGCGATGTAATCGGAATCTGCGAGACTCGAGATGGTCGGACTTTTTTCAGCGGGAAGGATTTTTATTATCGCATCGAGGTCTTTCTTTAGGACGTTTAGTTTAAGCCCTACTTTATCGCGAGCGTTTATAGCGGCATTTAAAAGTATCGTGATATTTTCAATTTTTTCTTTTTTGAATTTATCCTGCCATGCTGTTTTATTGGTTATAAATCTGGTTGTCGAAACGGCGATTGTATCGATGATTCTTAGATTATTTGCTTTTAGAGAAGAACCTGTTTCGGTAAGCTCGACAATGGCATCGACCAGCCGGGCTTTTACTTCTGTGGAGCCCCAGCTGAACTCGACTTTGACATTGATTTTTTTCTGTTCGAAATATTTTTTTGTTACGTTTACTAATTCAGTAGCGATTATTTTATCTTTTAAGTCTTCCGGCTTATTTATCGCAGATTCGTTTGGAACCGCAAGAACCCATCGAGCAGGATTGGTTGTGGCTTTGCTGTAAGCAAGCTCGCATATTTCAATGACATCGGAATCATTTTCCATTATCCAGTCATATCCCGTAATTCCGGCATCGAGCACTCCGTCAGCGACATATCTGCTCATTTCCTGAGCTCGAAGCAGAACGGGCTGAATCTGTTCGTCATCCATTCGAGGCAGATAACTTCTTTCGGCTCCGGCTACTGCGAATCCGGCTTTTTCAAAAAGTTCTATAGTTGCTTTTTGAAGACTGCCCGAAGGTATTCCGAGTTTTAGAATTTTATCCGACATTTTGAGTCTCCGAATTTTTATTATCCGCCGGTTGTGTCTGTTGTTCAGGCTGTTTTTGTTTGGCAGCGGACTTGGCGGTTTTTTTTCTTGCTGCTTTTCTTGCTTTGGGCGATTCGCTCTGACGTCTGAGCAGGCTGTAAAATTCGTATGCGTTTTTAGCCGAAATCTGCCGGGTTAAAAATCCTTCTATGTCAGCGGCGTCCGATTCGGCATCGACCAGCTCGTTTTCTTTAAAAAAAGCGGTCATATTTTCCGTAAGCGGTACGGCGTGCCCGTCCAATGCGGTGAGCATGCAGTAATCAACACAGAATTTGCTTACACCATCGAATTTTTCGAGGATAGCTTTTGCCTGCCTTTTGCCTGTTTTTTTGAGTGAGTCGAGGTTGAGAGAATTATACTTTCTGAATATCACTCCCATAACGCTGATTATATTAACAGCTATTTTTCTTGTCGCCTCGCTGTCTTCACCGAGCATCTCGACAATCTCTTCAGGGCGTGAGACACGCATATCGTTGTAATCAACGAAATAATCACTGAATTTTTTAAAGGCTGTGTTCGAAGCCGATTCGGTCATATACTCCAAAACAATTGCGTGTATCAAAGATTCGATAATATCTTCATACTGAACCTTTTTAACCTTCGACCCTTTACGCTTTAATGAGCGGTAAAGTTTTTGAATACTTTGAGCATACTGTTTGCTGTTTTTCATAAAAATTCCTGCAATCTTATTTAGCTATAATCGCCGGACATATTTTCCTGTCGCGTTTTTATATCGGTTTTTCAGTTTCATCGTCATGCTGCTTGTCATCAAGTTCTTTAATTGCCTGGTCTATAATATTCATTGTTTCAAGGGTTTTTTTGAAAGCTTCGTCCTGTCTGAATCTTATTACCGGGCAAAACTTGCAGTCAACTTCTTCCGCGAGAAAACTCTGAATTCGGCTTCTTGCTCCGGTCAATGCTATAAAAGTCCGTTTTTGAGCTTTTTCATCTGTTCCGAAAATACTTATATAAACATCTGCGTTACGTAAATCGGCGGATACGCTGACCCTTGTAACGCTGATTAAACCTTCGATACGGGGGTCGTTCAGACCGTCTCTAATTGCATCACTGACGGCGTTTCTGATAATATGAGCGACTTTTTCCTGACGGCGACTTGCCATTTGAAGCACCACAAAATCAAAGTGTCCGGGCAACTTTGACGATTTCGTAGAAATCAAAGACATCATCTACTTTGATGTCGTCGAATTTTGCCAGTTTAATACCGCATTCCAGACCCGCTCTGACCTCACGCGCATCATCTTTGAAATGTTTCAAAGACGCTATCGCCAAATCGTTTCGAATCACAACGTTATCGCGTATCAGTCTGACTTTAGCGTTTTTATTAACAATTCCGTCGCTGACGTAGCATCCGGCTATAGAGCCGACCTTCGAAACTTTAAATACATCTCTGACAGTAGCCCGTCCGATGCTTTTCTCTTTTTCTTCCGGTTCGAGCATTCCGACCATTGATTTCTGCAGGTCTTCGGTTATACGGTAAATAACATTATAAAGTCTTACATCTACGCCTTTTTCTTCGGCGATTTTCGTAACATGACCTTCCGCTATGACATTGAAACCTATAATTACGGCGTTCGAGGCTTCTGCCAGAACCACATCACCTTCGTTTATGCCTCCGACGGCTGCGTGGAGGATTTTTATTTTAACTTCGGCAGTGCTCAATTCCGACAAATACTTGGTAAGAGTATCGACTGAGCCCTGAACGTCTGCTTTTATAATTACATTAAGCTCTTTTACGTTTCCGGCTTCTATTTGACTGAACAAATTGTCGAGCGTTATCTGTGTTCGTTTTGCAAGAGCGGTTTCTCTTGTTTTGGTTTTATTTTCTTCCGCGGCGTTTTTGGCGAGATTGATATCGTCAAGACAATAGAATCTATCGCCGGCTCCGGGGACATCATTGAGACCTGTTACTTCGACCGGTGCAGAACTTGTCGCGGTTTTAATGCTTCTGCCGTTGCTGTCACGAATCATTTTGATTCTGCCGTAAGCACTTCCGGCCAGTACAATGTCACCTTTACTGAGCTTTCCTTCTTTTATCAGCAGCGTCGCGACGGGGCCTCTTTGCGAGGACATTTGGGCTTCTACAATCCAACCTGTTGCGGGAATTGTATCGTCTGCTTTTAGTTCGAGAAGCTCCGAGACGTAATCCAAATGCTCGAGTAAATCTTCTATTCCTTTTCCTGTAACTGCGCTGGTTTTTACGACTTCGGTATCTCCTCCCCATTCTGTCGGGGCAAGGCCGTGTTCTGAAAGTTCCGAATAGATTCGGTTAATATCATATCCCGGAAGGTCTGTTTTATTTAAAGCGACGATAACAGGAACTCCTGCGGCTTTCGAATGATTTATAGCTTCTATTGTCTGTGGCATCACGCCGTCATCTGCGGCGACTACCAGAACAACGACATCGGTCATATTTGCACCGCGAGCCCGCATCGAAGTAAAAGCTTCATGGCCGGGAGTATCGAGGAATGTTACGGTATGGCCGTTCCATGTTACCTGTGAAGCTCCTATATGCTGGGTGATACCTCCTGCTTCGCCGGCCTGAACCTGAGTTGACCTGATTCGGTCTAATAAGCTGGTTTTACCGTGGTCCACATGTCCGAGAACCGTAACAATAACCGAACGTCTTTTGGAATTGTCTCGCGGTCTATTCTCGAACTGCTCTTTTATTTGGTCTTCGATGAGCTTTTTGCGTTCGATATCTAGCTCGACACCTAAATCTATTGCGACAACCTCGGCTACATCAGAACCTATAACCTGATTTGCGGTTGCCATTATTCCTTGTTTTAGAAGGCTTCCGATTATATCCGTAATTTTCACAGACATAGCAGCGGCAAGGCTTTTTACGGTAATCGGTTCCGATACGGTTGCTTTTTGCGGTTTTGCGGCCTGAGCGGCAGCGGCGCCGGATGTTTTTGTGGCGATTTTTCGGGTAGGTCTTAACCGCAGCCCTTCGCCGCCTGCAGCACTTAAGCGGGCTTGCCTTTCTTCGAGGTCCCTTTCCCGTCTAAGATTCAGGAATTTCGCACGTTTAGTTGCTTCGGTATCTTCATCTTTTCTGCGTCCGTGCGTTCTGGCTTTATGCCGTCCGGGAGATGTTTTTTCACCTGTTTCTAATTTTTTGCTTAGGTTATCTTCGGTTTTAGCGCCGCGCATCAAAGGTTCGGTTGCGGGCTGGTCATATCTTGATTTTGGTTTAATTTTCGGTCTGGAACGACTTTCAGGTTCGGGTTTTTCGACTCTTATAACCTTCGGTCCGCTCAGTTTTGCGGGAGCCGGTTTTTCAAGTCGCGGCCCTGCTGGAATTATCGGTTCCGGTTCCGGCGGAGGTGCCGGTTGAGGTTTTGGCTGCTCAGGCTCGGCGGCGGGTTTTTCGGCCGCCGGTTCGGTTGGTTCAGATATCTCGACGGTAACAGCAGTGCCTTCAGCCGGTTCGGCAGGTGCTTGCTCGGCTTCGGTTTCAGTTTGTTTCTGCTCTTCGAGGGGAGCGGCTTTTTTGCGGGGTTTTCTCTTAACCCTGACTTTTTTCAAATCGACTTTTTCAGAGGTTTCAATTGTAGTTACATTTTCACCTTCGCTGAACCACTCTCGTATAGTAGCAGCCAAGCCGACCGAAATTGTGGCCATGTGGTTTTTGACATCCAAACCTTCATCTTGGCATTTTTGAACTATCGCTTTACTGTCAACCCCAAGCTCTTTTGCTAGAATATAAACTCTTGTAGTAGCCAAAAATATCTCCGTCTAAAGACGTATTTTCAGGGAATCAGTCCTGATTTTCCATCGCAATCTGATTCTCGACTGATTGGTTTTCCTTTTCTAAAAGCTGTTCAGCCTGATGTTTTCTCGAATCTGCGGCGAGCTGTTTGGCGTTTTCGCCAGCGGATTCGATAATTTTTTCGGCGGTATCCCTATCGAAACCAAGTTCTGTAATCAGCGGTTCCGTTCCGACATCATCTAAATCCAGAACGGATATAATCCCAAGGGCTATAAGCTTATCTACTATGGTTTCGTCGCTGACACCGGCTTTCTTAACACAGTTTGTCAGCCGTTCAATTCCTTCATTATATTCGTGCGGAGTAAGTATGTCGATATCCCATCCGGTCAGTCTCGCGGCCAGCCGGACATTTTGACCGTGTTTTCCTATTGCAAGACTCAATTGGTCTTCATCGGCTACGACGGTTGCTCTTCCCAGCTCGAAGCACAAAGCAATTTCGCTGACTTTTGCGGGCATCAAAGCATTAGTAATAAGTACCTGCGAAGAATCATTCCATCTTACGATATCTATTTTTTCGCCGCCAAGCTCATCGACGATGTTCTTTATTCTGCTTCCTCGGACTCCGACACAGGCTCCGACGGGGTCGACTTTGTCGTCTGTCGAGGCTACGGCGACTTTTGTTCTGTATCCGGCTTCTCTGGCGAGAGCTCTAATATCGATAATATTTTCAGCTATTTCCGGTACTTCGAGCTCGAATAATCTTCTGATAAATTCCGGATGAGTTCTCGAAAGTATTATTTTGACCTGACTTGAAACTTCTTTCACGTCGAGAATCAGGCATCTTATTCTTTCTCCGGGTCTGTGGGTTTGCCCCATAATTTGTTCTGATTTGGGTAAAAACGCTTCGGTTCTCTGATTAAGATTAATTATAAGAGTGCCGCCTTCGTAGCGTACCACTGTGCCGCTGACGATAGTATTTTTTCTCTGGCTGAACTCGGTATAAATGCTGTCTCTTTCGTCTGCCCTGATTTTTTGAATCATTACCTGTTTTGCGGTCTGGGCGGGGATTCTTCCGAGCTGTCTGATATCGATTTGCTCACCGTCCTTGAAAGCTGTTACTAATCCGGTTCCTCTATCGATACTGACGGCGATATTTCCTTCCGGCTCGCCGAAATGTTTTTTAGCCGCTGAAACCATAGCTTCTTCAAGGTCGGTAAATATCGATTCTTTGTCGATATTTCTATCTCGTGCGATGTTTTCAACGATTCTTATCAATTCCTGATTCACTTTTTTACCTTCCTACCCGGTTACGGCAGAATTTGCCGCGACAGGTACAGCTTACAAAAAAAAAGAAACCTAACATCAGGTTTCCACTTTAATCCAGCCAAGACAAACGAAATTTTTTATTTGTCTTTTACATCAGCTGTCTCCGAAACAGCGAATCTCTTTCGCAGACCGCTAATAAAGCGGAAACTTTCTTACCTAAGCCTGCTTTTGCGCAAAGGTTCAGACGCGCAACCATTATGTTGCGCTTATCCTTCACGGCTCATCAACCCTGCAAATACCATCGTTACATACCTTTACATGCAGTTTCCAAGCTTCGGCGGCTGTCCGCCCGCGCAGACAGCCCCATAATATTAATCGTCAATTGTTCAATAGGCAATAACTTTTTTAACAAAAAAGCCCTATTTTTTACTCAAAACAGTGCGTTAAGTGTTTTTAATTGCTAATTTTACTGATAATCCGTGAATTTGCACTATGGGATTGTATCAAATTAATAAAAGCCGGTTTCTGCCAAATCGGTAAACTAAACACTCAAACCATAGTTCCCATCTCTAAGAACTCATCAATAAATCCTTGTCCAAACTTTGTGGTTTTGTTATCTTACCATGTTTGGAAGTATTGCGGATTGTGTGAGGTTTTTTTGTGATACGTACTGCGCATCATGCATTACGAATTATTTTTTGGAGATAGCTATGTTAACGGCATTAGAGCGGTATGACCCGCAAATTTTTGAGTTAATCAGGCAGGAAAAAGCACGTCAGTCAGGTTCTATCAGGCTTATCCCTTCGGAAAATTATGTCAGCAGAGCAGTAATGGAAGCCAGCGGCAGCGCTTTGACAAATAAATACTCCGAAGGCTATCCTAACAAACGTTACTACGAAGGTCAGCAGGTTACGGACCTCATCGAGACGATGGCCCGCGAACGAGCCAAGAAATTATTCAAGGCCGACCATGCGAACGTTCAGCCTTATTCGGGTTCAGTGGCTAATCTTGCGGCATATCTTGCTTTAGCAGAACCCGGCGATACGATTATGGGGCTGATGCTGACTCACGGCGGACATTTGACTCACGGCTGGAAAAACACAAATTCGAACAAGATTTTCAAATCGTTTCAATACACTGTCAATTCTAAGACGGGCCGATTCGATATGGACCAGATTGCCGATTTGGCGAAAAAACATAAACCTAAAATTATTATCTCTGGCGCTACGGCTTATCCTCGTACAATTGACTTTGAGGCTTTCGGTCAAATCGCAAAATCCGTCGGAGCCTATCACGTCAGTGACATTGCTCACATTGCCGGTCTTGTCGTGGCGGGAATTCACCCCAGTCCGGTTCCGCATGCCGATGTGGTATCGACAACTACTCATAAGACACTGCGCGGGCCAAGAGGCGGAATGCTGCTGTGTAAAGAAGAACACGCGACAAAAGTTGACCGGTCAGTATTTCCGGGTTCGCAGGGCGGGCCTCATATGCATACTGTAACAGCGGTTGCGGTCGCGTTGGCCGAAGCAGATACTCCGGAATTCGTGGTATACGCCAAGCAGATAGTTAAAAACGCCAAAGCGCTTTCTGAAAAACTTCTGGAATACGGATTCGATTTGGTATCCGGCGGGACGGATAATCATCTTATGCTTATTGATTTGCGCAAAAAGGGGATACCGGGCAAAAAATTGGCTAAGGCATTAGATAGAGCTCGGATTGAGAGCAACTATAATACGATACCGGACGACCCTGCTCCGCCGTTTAATCCGAGCGGCCTTCGAATAGGCACGCCGGCTATAACGACTCGCGGAATGAAAGAAGAACAGGCAAAACAAATCGCAGGTTTTATTAATAAGGTCGTGGAAAATATAGATAATGAATCAGCGATTGAAGAGGTGGGCAAAGAAGTATTGCTGCTTTGCTCGCAGTTTCCGGTTCCGGATCATTTTATTGTTTGCAACAAACGGGCTGATTAGAAAAACTTTTGCGAGCTGCTTAAATCGAAAAAGTTTTTTCGGTGAAAGATAAAAAATAAAAGGCTGCGGGTAAGTTAAACCTCGCAGCCTTTTATATTATTCCGCTTGAATTGCTTGCAAAACTTCGAAAAAGTCTGGAAAAAAATCGAATCGAAATTTCATCAGAAAAACGGACAGATTTTTCACAAAAGAGTTACAAAAGAATTAAGAGCAGCTAAGAAATTTCTGCAAAACCAGCGTGCAGCAGGACTTGCAAGTGCAAGAAAAAGGCAGCCGCGGTTCAACCACGGTTCAACCGCCGTTGGAACGGCGTTGCAACCGGACTTCAACCAAGTAAAGGAAAGTAAAGTAAAGGAAAGTAAAGAAAACCAAAGGAAAGATATACAGCAGATGATGGATGTTATTGTCGAACAGGAGAATTGAAAAATAATGTTTCATTTTGAATCAGGCTGATTCTTTTTCGAGCTTTAGCATTCGATATTTTAATTGAGTTCCGCCGTAAGCTGTAAAACCGCCCATTTTCCTATCGTTGCGAATGACCCGATGGCAGGGGATAATAAGCGGAAGGGGGTTTTGGGACAAGGCTGAGCCGACAGCCCTTGAAGCCAGCGGTTTTCGTATGCTTTTAGCAAGGCTGCCGTAAGTTGTGGTAGAGCCGTAAGGTATTTCACGACAAGCATTTAGAACAGATTGATTAAACGGGCTAAGCTCTTGCAGCGACAGGGGTATCCGCTTATAAAAATTGACGTAAGTTCCTTTAAAATAAGCAATTATGTGTTCTTGAAGGGTGTGGAAATAAGATTGGTCGAATTTTGCACCATTTAGCCCTTTTAGCAGGCGTTTTTCAGCGATTTCGGGCTTAGGGCAGGGCAGATGCGAGCGGAACAGGCAATGCTTGGTTCCTGCAAGACCGAAGTAGCCCCATTCGGTTGAAAAAATGGTGTACTTAATTTGCATATAGATTAATTTAACTACTAATCGCTGCGAATCAATACTGTTTTATTGACTTAAAAGGAAATTCTTGGTAAAAGTATTAGTTTTCTTATTTTGATAAATGGTTAATTAGTTAGCTGTTAATTAAGAACGATTTGTATTGATATCGCCTTAGAGGAAAGATTTTGTCATTCTGAGGCGTAGCCGAAGAATCTCTGGTTCTAAGCAACAAAGATTCTTCACTTTGCTGCGCTTCGTTCAGAATGACAATTAACTCGATTTTTCTATAGCGCAATACGCAGTACTCAGAACTCAGTACGAAAATATGGCGATTGAAGACCTGAGAAAGAGAATAGATGAAATTGATGACGAGCTTGTCAAGCTTTTAAATGAGCGTGCGCAGGTTGTGGTTGAAATCGGAAAAGAGAAAAATAAAACAGGCGGACAGATATACGCTCCTGACCGCGAGAAGAAGGTTCTTGAAAAAATAAAATCTGTTAATAAAGGCCCGCTGCCGGATAAGACCCTTTTGGCTATCTGGCGTGAATTGATGAGCGGTTCATTTGCTTTGGAAAGGCCTTTGCGAATCGGTTATCTTGGGCCCGGCGGAAGCTTCAGTCATAACGCCGCGATGCTCAAATTCGGCCAAAGCGTAGAATACGAACCATTAACGGATATTCGAAGTATTTTTACGGAAGTGAGCAAAGGGCATTGTGATTTGGGGGTTGTCCCTATAGAAAATACGACCGGCGGAGGTGTCATTGAGACGCTCGATGCCTTTACAGATTCGGATGTGAAGATTTGTGCGGAAGTTCTGATGGCGATACATCATAATCTGATGGCCAACTGCAAGCTTGAAGAGATAGAAAAAATATACTCTAAGCCGGAAGTTTTCGCGCAGTGCCGAAACTGGCTTAGCGCGACGTTTAAAGAGGCTAAGACTATAGCAGTTGCTTCGACCGCGAAAGCGGCCCAGATGGCGTTTGAAGAGCCTCGTGCCGCGGCGATAGGTTCTGTTATAGCGGCGGAACTTTACGGATTAAAAATAGTTTGTGAAAATATCGAAGATATTACGAATAATATTACAAGATTTTTGGCTATCGCTAAAGAAGACGCTAAACGGACAGGCGAAGATAAAACGGCTGTATTGTTCAGTACTGCTCACAAGGCCGGAGCTCTTGCCGATGTTCTCGATGTTTTCAAAAGACACGGAATAAATTTGACTAATATCGCATCGAGACCGAGCAAAAAACGCGAATGGGAATATTATTTCTTTGCCGATTGCATCGGTCATAGAACAGATGATAATGTAGTAACAGGGCTCGAAGAGGCTCGGCAGCATTGTCTGCAGCTTTCTATTCTCGGAAGTTTTCCGAGGGCAACAGAGCTTTTATAAAATCTAAAGCGTACTTTGGGTGACAGATATTATGATTAGGAGATTGTCAATGCGAAAACCGTTTATTGCCGGTAACTGGAAGATGAATATGGACAGCCAGAGCAGCGTCGAGCTGATTGAGGCTTTGGCCGAAGGTCTCGATAAGATTGACAGAGAGAAGGTCGATGTTGCGGTAATACCGCCTTTTGTGTATCTTGCCGCTGCTGTCAAGGCTGCCAGAAGTTCGTCTGTCGCGGTCGGAGCTCAGGATATGTATTTCGAGCCCAAAGGAGCTTTTACAGGTGAAATAAGCTCGTATATGCTAAAAGATATCGGATGCACCTATGTTCTTTGCGGTCATTCGGAAAGAAGACATGTAATTGGTGAAAGCGATGAGCTGATTAATAAGAAAATAAGCGCTGCTATAAGCGGCGGGCTTTTGCCGATATTCTGTGTAGGTGAGCTTCTCGAAGAGCGCGAATCGGGCAAGATGACTGCGGTTGTAGAAAGACAGATAAGAGCCGGATTTGCGGGACTCAACGCTGCCAAAGCCGCTGCGGTAACGGTTGCTTATGAACCGGTATGGGCTATCGGAACAGGAAAAACAGCTACTCCGGAACAGGCTCAGGAAGTTCATTCTTTTATTCGTAAAATTTTGGCGGAAATATATGATGAAACATTGGCAAATCAGATGCGTATTCAATACGGCGGTTCTGTCAAAGCCGATAACGCCGAGCAGATTATGGCAAAGGAAGATATTGACGGTTTATTAGTTGGCGGCGCGAGTTTAAAACCCGCCGAGTTCTTAGGGATTATCAAAGGTTCGATTAAATAATAACTTGTTAACTGGTTAATGCGTTAGCAGTTAATTAGCGAATTACAAATTAACCAATTAACCGATTTTAAGGAATAAATGTTATGCCGTTAACGCTATTAAAGGTTAGTCTGTTTTGGAATATTGTCGCTGCATTGTGGGTTTTCTGTGCGATTATTCTTGTCCTTGTTGTTCTGATTCAAAAAGGAAAAGGCGGCGGTTTGGGCGGAGCTTTCGGAGGCGGAGCCGCCGGTGGAATTCTCGGAAGCAAGACAGGTGATTTTCTTACTTGGCTTACGATTATTTTGGCGGGCGTGTTTCTGTTTTTAGGAGTTCTGCTTGCCAAATTTTACAGGCCGACAACGCGTGGTCTTCAAGCTCAGCCTCCTGCTCAGACTCAGCAGCAGCAAACACCTGCTCCTGTGGTTCCGATGGATACGAGCGATTCGGATTAATTATTTTTATAGAGTGAATTATGATTAACAGCATGACCGGATACGGGGATGCGGAAGGCCAGCTTGACGGCGTGACATATATTGTCGAGATTAAAGGCGTCAACAACCGCTATTTCAAGCCGAGAATAAAACTGCCCGAGCCTGTAGCGTTTCTTGAGGAGGATTTGTACGAGCTTCTGAAGAATCATCTGGCGCGAGGTACGATTGATTTTATTCTCAGGCTGAAAAATATTTCGGCGGATATGCTTTTTTCGATAAACGAAAGCGCCCTGAAATCTTATTTGACAAAGCTCAGCGATGTTGCTTCGTCCAAGCAGATTAACTGTCCGATAGATGTGGGCGGGCTTTTGAATCTGCCGGGTGTTCTCGAGCCTGTTTCGCCGGACGAAGATAAAGCCCAAAAAGTAAAAGAACTGGTTCTGAATATCAGTATGACGGCTATTGAAAAAGTCAAACAAATGCGTCAGGCAGAAGGAGCCGAGCTGCAGGCGGATTTATTGAAAAATTGCGAGGCGATTAAAAGCAGTCTCGAAAAAATTAAATCGAGAAAAGATGTTGTTGTTCAGGAGTATCATGAAAAACTCAAGCACCGCGTCGAGGAATTAACGGCAGGGGCGAGATTGAAGCTGGATGAGAATGTAATCGCGAGGGAAGTGGCTATTTTTGCGGACAGGTCTGATATTTCCGAAGAAATAGCGAGGCTCGAATCGCATCTGAAACAGCTCGAGCAAAGCTGTAAATCGGACGGTCAGGCCGGCAGAAAACTCGATTTTCTCGCACAGGAAATGCTTCGGGAGTCTAATACCATAGCCAGCAAGGCTTCCGACGTCGAAATAGCTCATTGCGTTGTAGATATCAAATGCTGTATCGACAGACTTAAAGAACAGGTTCAGAACGTTGAGTGATTTATCCTATGGATAAGAAAATAAAAAAAGCAGTGTTGGTAGTAATCAGCGGCCCCAGCGGCGTCGGTAAAAGTACGATTTGCAGGGAGGTTATAAAACGGCTTGACGATGTTTACCTTAGTGTTTCCGTCACCACAAGGCCTAAATCTGATTCCGAGACGGACGGAAAAGATTATTGGTTTGTTTCGCGAGAGGAATTCGAAAAGAAAATCAGCGAGGGCGCGCTTCTGGAATATGCCGAGGTTTTCGGTAATTATTACGGAACGCCCAAGGACAAGGTTGACCAGTCCATTGCCGAAGGCAAAACAGTGATTCTTGAAATAGATGTTCAGGGCGGCCAGTCGGTAAAAAAACACTATCCCGAGGCTGTGATGATTTTTATATTGCCGCCTACCCAGAAACATCTTGCCCAGCGTATAAACGGCAGGGGAAGAGAAGATGAAAAAACCGCCAAGCAGCGGCTTGGAAGAGCTGAAGATGAAATTGCCGCGGCGTGGCGGCATTATAATAATATGGTGATTAATGAGGACCTCGAACAGGCGATTAAAGAGGTCATAGAAATTATTAAACAGGCGACCGGAGAGCAGTATGATTGAAGAATTAAAAAGTACGGATATTATTAACAAAGTCGGCGGAAAGTTTAAACTGACAGCTTTGGTTCAAAGAAGGCTGGAAGAACTTATATCCGGTTCAAGACCTTTAATTGATAATACCGAAGGTCTCACTCAGATGGAAATTGTCGTCAAGGAAATTATGCAGGATAAAATTACCATTGATGACCAAACCGGCGAAATAGCCAAAATGAAGATACAGTGAGATTGCGATGGCTGATGACAAATCGAAACTTAAGGGATTGAGAGTTTTGCTGGGCGTAAGCGGCGGTATAGCCGCTTATAAAGCTGTTGATTTGGCAAGCAAGCTGACCGCGGCCGGTTGTTCGGTCAAAACTGTAATGACTGCCGGAGCCTGCGAGCTTATCAGGCCGAAAAGCTTCGAGGCGATAACCGGAAATCCGGTTTTGTCGAATCTTTGGAGCAGTCCCGATGAATACGAAATCGGCCATATTGACTTGGCAAGCTGGGCGGACATAACAGCTGTTGTCCCGGCGACCGCGAATATCATCGGCAAAGCGGCGAACGGTATCTGTGACGATTTGCTTAGCACGACTTTATGCGCGTGCTGGAATAAACCTGTCGTTATCGCACCGGCTATGAATAACAGGATGTGGGAAAATCCCGCTGTTCAGCGAAATCTGAAAAAATTACAGGACATCGGGTTTGTAACAGTAGGGCCGGTTGAGGGGCGGCTGGCATGCGGCACCGAGGCGATAGGACGAATGGCTGAACCTGTGGATATAATAGCTGTGATTGAAAAAACCGCTTCGAAAATAAAAAAATAAATTTATTTTTTCGTTGAGAATAGCATGTCCTCTGGGTCTAAAAAACAAAAGCATTTCTTAATCACTGCCGGCGGAACCAGAGAGTATATCGACCCTGTCCGTTTCATTTCTAATGCCAGCAGCGGCAAAATGGGTTATGCCCTTGCTCAGGCTGCAATCGAGGCAGGGCATAAGGTGACATTAATAAGTGCATCGGATTTACAGCCGCCGATAGGAACGGAATTTGTCGGGGTTGACTCGGCGGAAGAAATGTTCACAGCCGTAAAGAAATATTTTTGCAAATGCGATTGTCTGATAATGGCCGCGGCAGTCTCGGATTATACTCCGGTGAAAACTTCGAAAGTGAAAATTAAAAAGTCGAAATCAAAATTGAAAATAACATTGAAACCTACAGCAGATATTCTTGCTTGGGCAGGAAAACATAAAAAGAAAAATCAGATTGTTGCCGGTTTTGCTCTGGAAGATAAGAATCTCCGCCAAAACGCCGAAAAGAAACTCGAAGAAAAAAATCTCGATATGATAATCGCAAATGCTCCCGAAACTATCGGGGCAAATGAAGCGGCGGTAGAGATAAAGCAGCGGCTGCAAAAGTGGGTTAAAATACAAGAAAAGGATAAAAATCTGATTGCTGCAGAGATAATTAATTTGACCGAAAGCTTATTGTTAAAGTGAGCCGATTTATTTATTACTTCTTTTAAATTTTTTCTTCTGCGGTGCAGTCATTTTTTCTGTGGCATATTGGTATATTGTTCTTGGTGCCCTGTCTTTCCATTTCAGGAGAAATTTTTCAGTTTCCTCTTTATTGATTTTCCAAGCCTCACGCAGAAACCATCCTAAACCCTGCTGCACTTTTTTTTCTTCGTCCATCATAAGCGGCTCTATGAAGGCAAACATCGGTTTGAAATTTTTGCTCGTTTCCAGCAGCTCGAGCATTGCGACCGGAACGGCACGTCTTTGATGTTTATTCTTTGCCGTACGCCATTTTGAAAGGTCTTTCAGTGATATTATTTTCTTTTCGATAAACTTTGATAGCAGGTGACTGCAAAAAATATCTGCGTGAGCCCAGTTAACGATTCCGATTTGAAACCATTTTTCAACGGCCTCAAATGTCTCTATGTCAAAATTCCCTGAAAATTCCTTTAGAAGACAAATAGCAAAGCTGGTTTCCTCATATTTCCCGCTTTTGACCAGCAAATTACCGGCCTTGATAATTAATTTTATATCGACGCGTTTGTCTTTTAATATGGAACATATCTTTTCATCAAATTTTTTGGCTGCCAAACCATATGCGTCGTATCCTTCATTGAAATATCTCGAGTATTTTTTTACAAGGGCTTCATTAGCGTTAGCCTGACAATATTTGCGGATGTCCTCATAAAGTTCAATGGGTTTCATTGCAGAGCCTTTAAAGTTAGGAGTTTGCGAAAAAATCCCGCTCGAAGATTCTAATTACAAACATAGCAAGAATCGCTCCGATTAAATCGGCCACTAAATCCAAAGATGTATTGATATAGCCGCCTACCCCTGATTCCGGAACTATCAAAGACGTGAAAAATTCGGCTATCAGGATTCGAAGCTGGCCTTTTCTTGCGTACATTATCACCTTTGGATTTAATCTTTTATTCCGAGGTCATCTTTTGTCAGAATAGATTCGAATTTATATCCTGCCGATGTGATGTTTTCACCGGCTCCTTGTTTGCGGTCGATAACGCAGACTATTTTTTTTACTTTAGCTCCGGCTTCGGTAATGACTTTGGCAGCTTCTAAGACCTGTCCGCCGGTTGTGGCAATATCTTCGACAAGCAGCACAACATCGCCTGATTTCAATACGCCTTCGACCATTTTTCCTGTGCCGTAGCCTTTTTTGCTGTTGCGAACGATGAGCCAGTTTTTACCGGATTCCATCGCGGCCGCCGCAGCAAGAGCAACTCCGCCCAGCTCTGCTCCGGCGATTAAAGTAACATCATCGGTAATATGTTTGGCAAATTCAGCTCCGAGAGCCTTTAAAATATCAGGGCAGGTCTCGAAGAGATATTTATCGAGGTAATATTTGCTTTTTTTACCGCTGCGAAGAGTAAAATCACCTTCCAGATACGCTGTTTCTTTTATCCGTTTTATAAGCTCGTTTCTTGTCATTGCTGTGCCGCCTAAACTTTAAGTTCCGTTTTTATTTTAATCGCCGAATGATACTGTTTGCGAATCGGCATAACGACAGATGTAATAAATTCATCGACCTGCTTTGGTGCTCGCCCGATATAATTTTCAGGCTTAAGTATTTTTTCGAAATCCACCTTTTGAAAATCCATATCAGCCATTAGTCTGCTAATCAGGTCATTCGGCTTGCCGAACTGCTTGACCTGCGCTGCGGATGCATGAGAATGAAGCCGGATTTTTTCATGCAGCTCTTGACGGTTTCCGCCAGCTTTTACGGCGGCCATCAAAATATTTTCAGTTGCCATAAACGGCAGTTCCGCTTGGACGTGAGAAGTGATGACTTTAGGATAAACCACAAGGCCGCTTACGACGTTAATCAGGATTTCTAAAATTCCGTCGGCCGCCAGAAATGCCTCCGGTATTACGATTCTTCTGTTAGCAGAATCGTCCAGGGTTCTCTCGAACCACTGCTCGGCGGCTGTCATCGCGGGATTCACAGCCAAATTGATAAGAAACCGGCTAAGAGCCGTGATTCGCTCGCATCGCATCGGATTTCTTTTATAAGGCATTGCCGATGAGCCGACCTGCGACTGCCCGAACGGCTCTTCGATTTCTTTGAGGTTCGCCAGCAGCCTTATATCATTGCAGAATTTATGAGCTGATTGTGCGATTAATCCGAGAGTATTAATTACAAGGGTATCGATTTTCCGCTGATATGTCTGGCCTGTTACGGCGCAGAGTTTTTTAAATCCGAAAACATCGGCCAACATTTTATCCAGCTGCTTGACCTTTGTGTTATTGCCGTCGAAAAGTTCGAGAAATGATGCCTGCGTTCCGGTCGTTCCTTTTGCTCCGCGAAACGGCATGTTCTCAATGCGGTATTCTGTTTCCTCCAAATCCATAACAAATTCATAGCACCATAAGGTTGCTCTTTTTCCTACGGTTGTAAGCTGTGCGGGCTGATAATGAGTAAATCCGAGTGTAGGCATCGAGCGGTACTGTACTGCGAAATCGCCCAGCCGATGAATCACCGCCGCTAATTTATCCGCGATTATCCGCAAAGCCTGACGCATAATTATCAAATCCGCGTTGTCGCCGACAAAACAGCTCGTAGCTCCGAGATGAATAATCGGTGCGGCTTTGGGCGCGGCGTCGCCAAAGGTTTTAATGTGTGCCATTACATCGTGACGCAATTGTTTTTCATATCGGGCGGCTTTGGCAAAATCTATATTTTCAAGATTTCTTGCCATTTGTTTTATTTGACTTTGGGTGATATTCAAACCGAGTTTTTTCTGAGCTTTGGCAAGCTCCAGCCATAATCCTCGCCAGATGCTGATTTTGGTTTGGGCGGAAAAAAGTTCAGCCATCTGGGCCGATGCGTTTCGCTCGACCAGCGGGCTGACGTATATGCTGTTATCTTTTGCCATTTCTAAATCCTTTTATATCAAGTCTTTATCCGTTCGTTTCGCCGTGCTAAAAGTTCTTCGATTTCCTGCAAATCATCTTCACTGAGTGTTATTTCCGAAGCAGCAGCCGTTTCTTCTATCTGCTGCGGTTTTCTCGCTCCTGCAATCGCAGCGGTAACTTCGGGCCTGCGAAGAACCCATGCCAAAGCCAGCTGAGCCACAGTAATACTGTTTCGTCCGGCAATAGTACGCAGTTTTTCAACTAAATCAAGAGTTGCGCTTAAATTAGGCTCGTGAAATTGACGGTCATTTCTGCGATGGTCTGATTCGGGCAAATCGGCGATTCTTTTTTTGTCGAATTTTCCTGTTAGCAGTCCT
This sequence comes from uncultured Pirellulales bacterium, assembly GCA_964391985.1. Classification (GTDB taxonomy): domain Bacteria; phylum Planctomycetota; class Phycisphaerae; order Sedimentisphaerales; family Anaerobacaceae; genus CAYMOE01. Next base: position 12,221 of record CAYMOE010000001.1, on the reverse strand, counting down.
TTCTGCATAGGGCTGTAAACTATTACTCCGATATTATTTTTGGCGCAGTAAGGCAATATATCCTCTTCGATATCGCGGCGAAGCATACTATAGGGCGGCTGAACCGAAGCGACAGGATGAATTTTTCCGATTAATTTTAGCTGAGAGACATTAAAATTAGATACGCCGATATTGCGGACTTTGCCCTGTTCTTTGAGGCGGGTCAATTCCTCCCATGCCTGCTCGATATCTTCGGGCGGCTGATTCCAATGAATCTGATACAAGTCTATCACATCCGCGCCGAGCCGCTTTAGACTTTGCTCGCATTCTTTGCGGATACTTTCTTTTTTCAGACAGCATATTCTCTCTGAATTTTTATCCCAGATAAGCCCGCACTTTGTCGCGATAAACGGTTTCTCTGATGTTTGCTTCAAAGCTTTTCCGACGATTTGCTCGGAATGTCCGTGCCCGTATATCGGTGCAGTATCTATCCAGTTAATTCCTCTGTCGATTGCGGCCAGAATTGTTCTTATAGATTCTTCGTCATCCTGCGGTCCCCAGCCCAGAAGCCACGGCCCTCCGATTGCCCACGCTCCCAAACCAATCGTGGTCAATTCGAGGTCAGTTTGTCCAAGCCTCCTTGTCCGCACAGTTTCTCCGTAAGTAAATTAAATATTACCAAAATGCTAATATATTTTACCATCCGCCCGGCTGTAAAGAGTCACTGACAGGTTCGTTCCACCAATCTGGATTCCGCAGATATTGTTTTAGCATCATCGCCGCGACGACTCCGTCACCGCAGGCAGTAGCGAGCTGCATCGCCGCGCCGACCCTGCAATCTCCTGCTGCGAAAACACCCGGCACCTTCGTTCGAAGATAACCGCAGTCGCATTTGATAAAACCGGTCTCTGTCAAATCCACAAAGCCTTTAAGAAATCCGGTATTTGGAACCATCCCGATAAATATAAAAACTCCGTCGCAGGGATAGTCTTCGAGTTTGTTTGTTTTAACGTTTTTAAGTTTTACGGACTGAACTTTGCCTTTGCCTTCGATAGCTTGGGCTACGGTGTCATATTTTATAATCAGATTCGAATTCGGTTCGTTCGCTTTTTTCAGCAGCTCTTCGACCAAAACTTTTGTCGCGCGGAATTCATCTCTGCGGTGTATTAACGTTACTTTGTCCGCGAATTTGGTTAGATGCAGTGTTTCTTCCAAAGCCGAATTACCTCCGCCGACCGAGACGACTTGTTTGCCCTTGAAAAACGGAGCGTCGCAGGTTCCGCAATAACTTACTCCGGCTCCGGCATTTCGGAATTCTTCTTCACCGGCAACACCGAGCTTTCGATAATCGCTGCCGGGCGAGAGAATTACAACGCGGGCGGTGTATTTATCTTCGTCACAGCTAACTTCGATGTTTCCGTCGGGAAGTTTTTTAAGCGATGATACTTCGGAGCCGCCTTTAAGCTCGGCGCCGAAGCTTGCGATTTGTTTTTGCATGTTCGCTATTAAATCCGGTCCGCTTATTTTTTCGAATCCGGGATAATTCTCGATTCGGTCGGTATTATTTATTTGGCCGCCGGGCATGAATTTTTCAAGAACTAATGTTTTTAATCTGTCCCTTGCCGTATACAGCGCTGCCGCCAATCCTGCCGGGCCGCCGCCGACAATAATACAATCATATAGTTCTGATTGTTTCATTTCGATTGTCCTCCGTGGGTTTTTCAATATTCCTTCTGCTCTCGAAACTTTGGCTGCGTTCGATGATAACATCCTCTCGTTCCGGAAATTTCTGCAGAAGTTCATCCATAGTGCTTCTTTCGAGCAGAATATCAGTATCCTGCCTGATAATAATTTTATCCAGAATCATTTGGTCATCGAAGTAGTATTCTTCGCCGTTTCTAAGGTTCTCCAAATGCTGAACCTTGGCCAGATGAACTGTTTTGGAATTTTCGATTTTTGTTTCGAGCGTTACCAAGACCGGCCTGACCATTCCCTGTGAATATATTATATCAACGATAACACTGGTTTTTTCCTGCTTGAAGAGTATTTTAAACAATGTTTCCATTACCGCACGGGGGATAGCGGCCTTGCTGAGAAAATGTCTTCTCTCGAAACCTTGCGCGGTCGTTCCGATTTCTGTAAGTATATATCTTTCAGTAAGATTAAGTTCGACAGAACTTGAAATTCGTCCGTTCGAAGCCTTGCTGTTCCAGAAGAACCGGTCGATATGGCTGTCACTCTGAAAAAGTGAGGCTTCTTCTCTTGCCCGCTGACTTTTTACATAAAGATAACCGACCATTTCTATGCTTCGGTTCGCTTCGGTCAGCAATGTATATTCCATAGAAAACCCCATATCTTCGCCGCCGGCATCTTTTTTGATTAGGAAATATCTTACTTCTTCCTGAGTTTCAACCAGCGAATTAAGGCCTGTATTTTTTATATATTCGACCGCTTCGATTCCCGCTGCGAGAAGCTCGTTATTTTCGAAATTTATTCCTGAAACGACAGCTTTAAAAATTCTCACCGCCTCGTTAGACTCAAGGGTCGTATCCAGTATCTCGATATCTAACCACCTTCCGTGGGGCAGCTGAGCGGTTGCAATCAGAATATTTGCGTAATCTTGTTCATCAGACAAAAGTATCCAGTCAAATTTCAGGTCTCCGACTTGTTTTTGGTCTTGCTGCTTTATATTGCCTAAGTACTCACGCGCTCTTTGCTCCAGCCATACCTGAATTGATTCCCGCTCATCGGCCAGCACATAGGTGCATTGTACGTTTGCCGAAACGCCGGCAATTCCCGGCTTAAAAAAAGCATTGAGCGTGAAATTATTTTGCTCGTATCTCCAATTTTTCTGGGTTTGCCAGCCGTTTTTTTCAGGCAGAGGTATCGAAAGCCCGCTGTTGGGCAATTCTATAGGACTCGACAGGATTATGCCTGTTCGGCTCTTAACAATAATATGGGCAATCAGCAGCGATAAGGCAAAAAGCCCCAAAAGGAATATTTTATCGGCCCCAATTTTTCGCTTTGTTTCGGTATCCATCATAATTAACGGCTAATAATAAGTTCTAAGCGGTGATTTTGCAACAAACAGAACTATGTAAATTAAAATGTATTTTTGGTTATTTTGCTTTTACCTTAATAATTCGTATTTTTTATGTAGATGCAGGCCCTGAGTTCAATGGATTAACCACAGAAAATTGTCAGGAAAGAAGCATCGGCCTGAGTGAAATAGATAAGGAAACCATTATGAGCGAGATGACCGTACCGCGCGAAATCGAACCGAGAAAACTCCTGCAGACTGTTGTCGAAGAGGAAATTCCGGCAATAATGAGCTACTTGTCAAAAGGCAAATGGCATGTGGCTAAAATAAAAATAATATCTTTGGGAGCTCACAAAATCGATGTCCATGTCATCAACGGCCCTTCTCCTCAGCCGCTGAATGTTCAGATTGACCAGCCGGTCGGAGTGTCTTTGAAATACCGATACGGCAAAGTGGTGTTTGATTCGTCGGTTATGGCATTGGAAGCAGGGCCCCACGGCTGCGGCGGACAAATTGCGATTTCAATACCGGACAGAGTCGAAATTATCCAAAGAAGAAGTTACTTCAGGGTAAATGTCCCTGAATCACTAAAAGTAAGCATTGCAGTATGGCACCGAAAAGCCAGAGAAGAATTTGTCGACAAGGAACCTGAAAAATGCTGGCAGGGAAAATTAATCGATATTTCTGCGGGCGGACTTCAGGCAGTCCTTGACAATTCGACCGATCCCGATTTCCACAAAGGCCAATTTTTAACCGTTCGTTTTACGCCGCTGCCTTACGAACAGCCGATTATGTTCAATGTTCAGCTTAGAAACACCCTGCTGACGGCAGATGAATCCGGAACATGCCTCGGTATGCAGATAGTAGGGCTTGAAGCAAGCCCTGAAGGCCGAGAAGTTCTATCTCGTATTTGCGGCATTGTCGAGCAGTACTACCAGATAAATCAATCCGGAGCTAAAAAACAGGACCTTAAAACAGCAAATTAAACAGCGTTTTAAGAATCTGTCGCTGATGCGGGGTTTAACTGATTTTCTTGGCAAATCGCGGAAGTCTGTTTACTGCGAGCTATGAGTTTATAAAGCCACGTCGAAAAACCGCTAAACGAAAAACCGCAAAAACCGATTACTAAAGCCGGCTGTCTAAACCAAATCACAAGAAAAACCACCGCAAGAGAAATTAAAAGATATGCGAACGGTTTTTTGCCCTTCATATATTGGTTTATAACATGAGGATATCGTATTCGGCTGACCATAAGTACGGCAATTCCTATCACTACAAAAGGAAGTGTAAAAATCAACCCGTTGTCCATAACCGAATAAACCATAGTATGCTTATCAGCCAGTTCGGGCAAAGTTTCCTGATGAAGTATGACAAGGCTGACAATCGTCCCCGCTGCCGCAGGAGTCGGCAATCCTGTAAAACTCATATGCGCGGATTCGTCTTCTTCGTTTTCCACGTTAAATCTGGCCAATCGTATCGCCGTACAGCAGACATATGCGGCAGCCGCCAGCCAGAAAAATTTACTCATATAGTTTTCCAGCGATTGATTTAACGACAGATGCTCTAATTGATGTTTAATCAGCATAAGCATCACAAACGCCGGAGCGACTCCGAAGCTTACTATATCGCACAAGCTGTCAAGCTGTCCGCCGAAGCTCGTAGTATTGTGACTTATTCTTGCGATTCTGCCGTCTAAGCTGTCAGCTATCATCGCAATCAAAATCATATAGCAGGCTATAGCGAAAGCTGAAAAACCGCCGAGCAGTATATCGCTGCCTCGAGCTGCGAATACAATCGCCGTAAAACCGCAAAGCCCGTTGATTAACGTTATCAGGCTCGGCAGGGGCGTAATAAGATTCAATCTCTGCCTGCGTACATTACGAAGCAGCGACCTCTTGGCAGCCTGTGTTTTGACTTTGGGCATTATTCGTACCTTATTAAAGCTGAAATTCCTGCTTTGACTTTATCCCCGACATTTACAAGGCACTTAACATCGTCTCTTGCCGGAACGTATAATTCGGTTCTCGAACCGAACTTTATCATACCGAATTTTTCACCGGATGCCAATATCTGGCTGTGTTTTAAGCTGCAGACAATCCTGCGGGCAATGGCTCCGCTTATTTGCCTTACGATAATTTTATCTTCCGGAAAATTGTTTCTAATAAGTATTATATCGTTCGATTCGTTGACCTTTCCCGCCAGAGGGTCTCGTGCGTCTTTGAATTTACCTTTTTTATAGGTGATTTTTTCGACCTTGGCCGAGCAGGGAGAGCGGTTTATATGAGCGTTAAAAATACTTAGGAAAATCCCTATTCTTAGAGCTTTGCCGCCGGTGAAATTATGGTCTTCAATCAGCTCGATATCGCGGATAGTTCCGTCGGCAGGGGCAAGCAGCAAACGATTATCTTGAGGGATTTGACGCTTGGGGTTTCGGAAAAACGATATGACAAAGACCAGAAGAATAAAAAGAACCGCCTGTACGGAGATTGTTAACCAGTTTAAACCTGCTGTCAGCACTATGAACATAACAGCGATTATAATCGCCGGAATTATAACAACTTGCGGCAAACCGTATTTGGTTAATGCAATTCTCATAAGATGATATGATAATCTGTGGTTGGATATCAATCAAGCCGCATTAATTAAACTTCGGATTTAACCATCTCTAATACGACAAGTCCGGTGCAAATATATAGCAACAACTCTGTAATACTGAATGAAGCGTCAAGCAGCGACCCTGTCATGCTGAGTGAAATGAAGCATCTATGTGGTTTAGAACAAGCTGATTGTCAAGATTTTGTAATGTACTATGCGTTAGAGATACTTCGCCCCGATAAATCCGGACTCAGTATGACAGCATCGAGCATCAAGAATCCAGTATCGAGTATCAAGCATCAAGAAACGACACTGTCATTCTGAGTGGCCTGTCCCGCCGAAGCCTTGGCGAAGGGGGAAAACGAAGAATCTTTGTGTCTTAGAATATGCTGATTGGTAGAATTCAGTAAGGTTCTATCCATTACAGACTCTTCGCTATCGCTCAGAGCGACAAGTCTGGTACAAAAGCTTAGCCTCGAGTAAGTATCAAGCATCCAGTATCCAGTATCCAGTATCAAGTATCGAGTATCGAATCCACGTTTTTAATACTGATAATGCGATACGCTTATTATCTGCTCCTCAAAAAGCTTGGCCAACTATGGCCATCTTTGGCCGTCTTTCCTATATTAATATTTATTTTATACGGGTGTTAAGATAGCATTGTTGGCCAAACTTGGCCTAAGGTGGCCAACGTTTTTGTGGTCGTTTAGCTCTTAATCAAAACGCAGTCAAATCTTAGAACCTTCTTAATAATGAATATAGGTCCTGTAAATATGCGGTATTCCAAGCGTATTTTGGGGGGCAGGTAAAAATATTAAAATTTTTCAAGAGAAACGCTTGACGGGAATAGTTAAATGGCGTATGGTATATATATAAACAGTTGGCGTTTTAGTTATAGGGTTTGCTGTAATGAGTCTGGAAAAAGAGTTAAATTTGTCGGTTCCTATTAAGCTCGATTCGCACGAGGCTTTGCTGAATATTTACTATACAGCTTCGTGTCTGAAGAAAAAAGCCGATGAGTTTTTCAAGCCTTTCGGGCTGACCGATGTGCAGTTCAATCTTATGGTCCTTCTTAAGCATCAGGCTGAAGATAACGGCGGGCTTAGTCAGGCAAGGCTTAGCCAAATGATGCTGGTTAATCGGGCTAACATCACTTCGCTTGTTGACAGAATGGAAAAAGCTCAGTTTGTCGAACGGACAGCCTCGGCAAATGACAGGCGATACAATATTGTCAAGCTGACCGCAAAAGGCCAGAAGCTGCTGAAAGAAGTTGAAGAGCTTTATGCTCGTGAGGTAAAAAAAATAATGTCTGTTTTGCAGGAACTCGAACAAAAGAAACTTATTTCAATGCTCGAAAAAGTCCGTGCAGGGCTGCAATGATATAGCTTGAGCAAATATATTTTTTTGCCGACAATGTTAAGATATTAACAATATACAAGCAAACTATAGTTTGCGAATAAACAGTAGGATACGGAAAGAGCAAAATGAAAAAACAAAAGATGATTTTTGTGAAATGGTGTGCGAGAATAATAGGTGTTGTTTTGTTTGGGATGGTTTTAGCTTTATTTATAGGCGAAGCTGTCACAGAAGGGTTACCGAATCCTTTGAATTATCCGCCGGGTGTTCAGGCTGAATTTGGCGGAATATTATTAATTGTTTTGGGATTGATACTTGGCTGGTTTTGGCCGCGAATCGCCTCGGTGATGATTTTATCCGGTCTGGTTGTCTTTCATACGGTCGAAGGAAAATTTTGGATAAACGGATTTTTCGGACTAATCGGTTTGGCCGGCGTATTATATTTTGTTAGCGGGAATTTACAAATGAAAGCAAAACAGAAAACTTCTAAACGCCTCGCCGCGGTGCTGGCTGGTATATTGATTATCTTGCTTGCTTGTGCCGCGGGCTATTCGGCAAAGAGATTTACTCCGGCGAAGATAATCGGTTTGCAGTTTGTCAATCAGCCGGTATCCGCCAAGGGAATTGTTGTTGTTACGCACGGCTGGATAGAAAAGGGCAGTAATGATTGGCCTGAAGATATGGCCAAGGCGATAAGTCAAAAAACAGATTCCAACGACTGGCTTTGCGGATATTTCGACTGGTCAAAAGGCGCCGCCGCCATTAATCCCGCCGATGCCGCCAAATATGCCAAAGATTTTGCCGGTGTTGCACTTGCCGGACAGATTCTCTTGTTGGATAAACAATTCGAGCATATTCATTTAATCGGTCATTCCAGCGGATGCTGGGTGATTAGTCAGGCCGCCAAAATACTTGCTGCACAGACATCAGCCGATATTCATTTAACTTTTCTCGATGCGTTTGTCCCTTCCGGCTGGCAGCCCCAGTCACTCGGCGATGTCAATATGCCCGCGGATTCTATTTTCTGGGCCGACCATTATTTTACACGCGACCTTACGCTCGGCTGGACAGAGCATAATTTAGAAAATGCTCACAATGTCGATGTTACTGAAATTGACCAGTTTCTTAAGGACCATAAATTCCCGTGGAAGTGGTATTACGCGACAATTACAGGTTCGTTTCCTAAAGGCAGTTTTCTTGACGATAAAAAACTCGTAACACAGGCCGATGGAATACAATACGGTTTTTCGCGGAGCCGTGAATTCGGCGGAGAAAAAATCTGGAACGAGAACCGTTTATTAAAACACTCGAATGATGCCGTAAAGCTCAAAAAAGCAGATTAAAAACAGCCAAAAACCGCAAAACATTTGAGAAAAACAGGCTTTTGTGATACAATCTTAAGTCTTATTAATTTTTATGAAAAAACAGATAAAACAGCTTGGCAGCTCCTTTTCGTGGTATAACGCTACGCAGTTTCTCGGTGCGCTCAACGATAATATATTCAAGCTGCTTTTGATTATGTTTATAATAGCAAGGCAGGGCGATGACAGCGCGACACGGGTAACCGCTCTTGCGGGGACTGTCGCCGTTATTCCGTTTTTGCTGTTCATAGCCTATGCCGGGCGTCTTGCCGACCGGCACAGCAAACGAGATATAATAGTCCTCACTAAATTTGCCGAGATGGCAATTATGATTTTCGGCTGTTTTGCCTTCTGGCTGTCTAACGACGCGGTGCTTTATTTTGTTTTGTTCTTAATGTCGCTTCAAAGCGCATTTTTCGGGCCTTGCAAATACGGGATTGTGAGGGAGCTGGTTGACGATACCAGACTGGCACGAGCCAATGGTATCATTCAGGCAAGCACATATATCGCGATAATAGCAGGCACCGTATTAGGGCCGGTTCTTTCAACAGTCCTCAAGGGGCATTTTGTAATAGCCTCTTTTTCCTGCATAGCTGTTGCCGCAGCGGGTTTGTTTACATCTTTATTTATCGAGCGTACTAAGCCGGCAATGGGAAACGGCAAGGCTTCTATCTTTTTTGTAAGAGATATTTGGCAGACCATTTGCAGTATCCGTCATAATAAACTTCTATTTCTCGCCGTGCTTGGGCTGGGCAATTTTTCTCTGTTCGGTGCGTTTATATACTTCAATATAATTCCGTACGGTATCGAATATCTTTCTCTGACAAAAGAAATGAGCGCTTTGCTGTTTGTGGTCGCCGGAATCGGCATAATGATAGGCGGTCTTCTTGCTGGTCATATTTCCGGTCGAGGCATTGCAATTGGCGTGATTCCGATAGGTTCGGGTATCCTTGCGGTCTGCTCTTTGGCTTTGGGGGTGGTTACTCCGAGTTTATACTTTGCTCTTCCTATAATTCTTATTCTCGGAATAGGTGCCGGTTTGCATATAATTCCTCTAAGCGCGTATATTCAATGGCGAAGCCCTAAACACCAGCGGGCTGAAATAATCGCAGCCGGCAGCTTTATCGGCTGGTGTGCGGTGTTGGCCGCTTCGGCGTTAATTTATACGCTCAGCAGTATCTTCGGCGTTTCTCCTTCACAGATGTCCGTAGCCTTATTTATTATGGCTATGATTCCAACGCTCGTCTTTGGAACAATTTTATTCGAAAATGTTGTGCGGTTTGTCTGTTCGAGTTTTATCAGTTTATTTTATAAAATTACGGTTCACGGCGCAGAAAATATCCCCGCACAGGGCGGAACTCTTATAATATGCAATCATGTCTCTTATGCCGACCCTGCAATTCTCGAAGCAGCTCAGGACAGAGCCGTTTATTTCATTATGTATCGCGATTTTTATAACCTCGCGTTTTTAAAACCGTTCTGCAAACTTTGTAAAACCGTTCCGATTTCACCGCAGGACAGCCTCAGCCAAATGCGAGATTCGATTCGTCAGGCAAGAAAACTTCTCGAAGAAGGAAAAGTTGTCTGTATTTTTCCTGAAGGCGGAATGACAAGAAACGGAAATCTCGCCGCTTTTAAAACCGGATACGAGCTTATCGTAAAAGGTATCGACTGCCAAATTATCCCTGCCTATATCGGCGGGATTTGGAAAAGCTGTTTTAGTTATTATTACGGCAAACCGCTGTCCGCTTTTCCGAAAAAATTCAGACCGAAAATTTCAGTTCACTTCGGCAAACCGTTATCATCCGACTCGAATTTGCAGCTTTTGCGGCAAAAAGTTTCAGAGCTTTCCTTCGGTTACTGGCAAAGCTTAAAATCTAAAAAAAGAAACCTTGCGTATCAATTTGTCAAATCAGCCCGCAAAAACCGGCATCGCCGATGTGTCTCGGATGCTTCGGGTAAAAAGCTCAGCTACGCACAGACTCTAACTGCGGCGACGGTGCTTTGCGATAAAATACAGGAGCTGACGAAAAATCAAAAGACAGTCGGTATTATGCTGCCGCCTTCGGTCGGCGGGGTTTTGACAAATATCGCAGTTACGCTGCTGGGTAAAGTCCCCGTCAATCTCAATTATTCCGCGAGCGAACATTTGGTTAATTCGGCAGCGGAAAAATGCGGCATAAAATGCGTTATAAGTTCCGCAGCCTTGCTGGAAAAATTCCCTAATCTGCTGGCTGTTTCTAACTTGGTGTTTATCGAAGATATATCAGCCAAAATCAGCCGCGCGGATAAGATTAAAGGATACTTAAAAGCGAAATTTATGCCGGCGGTGTTTTTGACGAAATCGCTCAATCGCGGCAAAGATGATTTGGCTACGGTCATATTCTCGTCGGGAACATGCTCGAACCCCAAAGGCGTTATGCTCAGCCATCATAATATCATCTCCGACATCGAGTCGATGCTCTCGGTATTCAAACTCAAACCCAGTGACAATCTTTGTGCGGTTTTACCTTTCTTCCATTCGTTCGGTTTTACTTGTTCGCTGTGGCTTCCGATAATCGGCGGAGCTTCGGCGAGCTTTGTTCCGAATCCGCTGGACGGGAAAATTGCCGGAAAAGTTGCACGAGAAAATAATTCGACGATACTTTTTGCCGCGCCGACCTTTTTGCTGAATTATATTAAACGAACCGACCCGAAAGATTTTTCGAATCTCAGGCTTATCATCACCGGTGCCGAAAAACTCAGGCAGGTTGTAGTCGATACTTTCGAAGATAAGTTTAAAATCCGTCCCAAAGAAGGTTACGGCGCGACCGAGTTATCTCCTGTTTTATCGCTTAATCTGCCCGACGAAGATTGCCTCGATTCATTTCAGCCGGGCAGCAAAAAAGATACCGTCGGCCATCCGATACCCGGCTGTGCGATTAAAATCATCGACCCGCAAACTCAGGAAGTTTTACCTGACGGACAAGACGGTCTTTTAATGGTTAAAGGCCCTAATGTTATGCGCGGCTATCTCGATGACCCCGAACAAACCAAAAAGGTTCTAAGAGACGGCTGGTATGATACCGGTGACATCGCCCGAATGGACGATGACGGTTTTCTCATAATCAGCGACCGCCTGTCACGCTTCAGCAAAATCGCCGGTGAAATGGTTCCGCATTTTGCTATCGAAGAAGTTTTGTACAAAGCTCTCGAATCGGCAGCCGAGCCTATGATTGCCGTTACCACCGTCCCCAGCGCGGCAAGGGGCGAAGAGCTTGTCGTCGTCTGTTCGCAAAACGCTCCCGATGCCGATATGCTCCATAAAATTGTTTCTCAAAGCTCTCTGCCGAACCTCTGGAAACCGAAAAAGGAAAATTATATCAGAATTAAAACCCTTCCGGCTTTAGGTTCCGGAAAGCTCGACCTTTCACGCATTAAAACCATCGCGATTGAAGCCAAAAATCAGTTTTAAACAGCATTGGAAATCACAAATCCAAACTCTTGACGCTGCAAGAACTTGAGATTTTATTGAAATAGTTTGACAAAATAGTCTCTATTGATTATTCTGATTATGACAATTAAATAAATTGGTTAGTTCGCTGAGCTTTGGTGTTTCCGCAAAAACCGGCAAAGTTTTTAACCAGAGGAATGAAAAAGCTTCAGCGCTCCGAATGGGGCGCTGAGTTCGTATCTTCTGGTAGGCCTTGCAGGGCCTTTGCGGAGTGCGGGCCGGCGCCCTCTTTATAAGGCCCATACCTGCAATACATACCAAGCTTAACATAGTGTTGGTTTGGTCAAAATTAAGGAAAAAATAGCAAACTACTTTTGTGTCTTATTTGTTAGTATTTACAGATGAGGTGCTAAACGAATGACGGACACTCGGCGGGAGAATATAATGCCCCGCAGAG